>DAOOJE010000013.1:0-101328 GCA_035384965.1 Thermoanaerobaculaceae bacterium | reverse complement strand
TGACGGGGGCGGGAGAGGCGCTGGGGACGAGCCAGCAGGGTGGGGGGCCAAGGAGGAGCAGGCTCCCCGGAAGGCGCCGGGGCGCGGCGAGGGCGGGCGGTTGTCCTCGGTGCGCCTTCCCGGGCTTCAACCGGCGTGAGGAGGAGGTGGGGGGGTCTCGGGCACCGTGCGATCGGACCCGCGGGGCCACGCAGAAGTACTTGCCGCTGTGGGCGTGCGGCTCGCCTCACAGCTCCCGTCGCTGTTCGCGTCGGGGCAGCACTCGGTGCCGTTCCACGCGTAGCCGTTGTTGCACGCGTAGCAGCTCTGCGTAGCGGCGCAGTAGCGCGTGACCTGCACCCGATTTCCTTGGACACGGCACTGGGGTAGAGCACCGCATGAAGGAGGTCCAAGGAGATGGGACAGCAAGAGAGGCACGAGCGCGGCAAGGCGGTGGAGGTGGGGCCGGGGGCAACGGAGGGCGTAGCCCGACGGGAGTTGCCCCCGGCGGTGCGGTCGCGGATGATGCGGCCGGGTCGCTGGAGCCGGGTCAGCGATGGACGGTCACGCGCAAGCGGGAGGTGGTCCTTCGCGTGATGCGTGGGGAGTCCGTGGAGGCCCTGTCGCGAGAGTTCGGCTTGGAGAGCTACCGGATCCAGGACTGGCACGAGCGGGCGATGGCGGGCGTGGAGGCGGCGTTGCGGGAACGCAACGGCGGCGACCCGCTGGAGTTGCAGCTCAAGCGCGCGCAGTCGAATGGAAGCCCTGCCCGTGGCGAAGCGTGGTCCGAAGCCGAAGCTGACCGACGAGGAGCTTCTGGTCCACATCCGGGACGACCTGGCGACGTCGCCGTTCAAGGGCGAGGGCCATCGCAAGGTCTGGGCGCGCCTTTCGAGTCGTGCGTGGAGTGCGCGTCTCGCGCAAGCGGGTCCTGCGCGTCATACGCGAGAACCAGCTGCTCTCGCCGTATCGCGTGCCGAAGGCCCCGCCGAAAGAGCACGACGGGCCGATCATGACGGACGCCCCGAACGTGATGTGGGGCACGGACGGCACGAAGGTCTTCACGGTCAACGACGGGTGGGTCTGGGCCTTCGCGGTGGTCGAGCCCTGGAACGCCGAGTGCCTGGGCTTCCACGTCTGCACGGTCGGCGACCGCTACCAGGCACTCCAGCCGCTCGGTATGGCTATCCAGAAGGTCTTCGGGACCGTGTGCCGGGACATCGCGCGCAGGGTCGCGCTGCGCATGGATCACGGCACCCAGTACCTGTCCGACCACTTCCCGAAACCAGATCCGCTTCTGGGGCCTCGCCCCGTCCCTCGCCTTCATCGAGGAACCCCAGACCAACGGTGTCGCGGAACGCTGCAACCGCACGCTCAAGGACCAGGCCATCCATGGCCAGGTCTTCAACAACATCAAGGAGGTGCGACAGGCCGTGCGCGCCGTCGTCGAGGTCCACAACGAGCACTGGCGCGTCGAGAAGCTCGGCGTCAGAAGCCCTGCCCAGATGCGGCGGGAGTGCTTCCAGGAAGCCGCATGAACGTTGGCGTCGACACCCCCCTGACCGGTGGGCGTCGTCAGGTACAATCTCGAGCCCAGGAAACCGGGGGCGGACCCCGAGTAGAAGCTGCCATCCCATCACACGACATCTGCGGTGCCGCTCCCGGCCCTGTCAGGTCCGCGAAAACCGCCTGAGCTGCTCGGCCATGTCGTCAAGGCGCTGGGCGCAGCGGCCGAACACGCTCTCGCGAGGGTAGCGGCCGGAGCGATCGCGCTCGCCCGCCGGCACGCCGGTGAGCAGCTCGATCCCCTCCTCAATGGTCGCCACCGGATAGATGTGGAACGTCCCGGCGGCCACGGCCTCGATGACCCGGGGCTCGAGCTGGAGGTCGGCCACGTTGTCCACCGGGATCAGCACGCCCTGGGTGCCCGATAGCCCGCGCCGCGCGCACAGCTCGAAGAATCCCTCGATCTTCTCGTTGACGCCGCCGATGGCCTGGATCCGGCCTCCCTGGTCCACCGCGCCGGTGACGGCGAGGTCTTGTCGCAGCGGCAGCTCGGACAGCGCCGAGAGGATGGCGTAGACTTCGGTCGACGAGGCGCTGTCGCCGTCGACGCCCCCGTACGACTGCTCGAAGGCGATGGTGGCGTTCATCGACAGCGGTTTTTCGGTCGCGAAGAGCCCGCCCAGAAACCCCGCGAGGATGAGCACGCCCTTGTCGTGGGTCGGGCCCGACAGCCGCGCCTCGCGCTCGATGTTCACCACGCCTTCCTTGCCGAGAGCGACGCGCGCCGTGACGCGGCCAGGCAGCCCGAACGCATGGTAGCCGAGGTCGTACACCGCCAGGCCGTTGGCCTGGCCGACCGCGCGGCCCTCGGTGCGCACGTGCAGCACCCCCTCGAGCATGAGCTCGGTGAGCTTTTCCTCGGGTAAGCTGAAGCGCTCGCGCCGGGCCTCGACGGCGGCCCGCACCTGGGTACGGCCGACGTAGCGCCGCCTCTGGCTGCGGCAGAGGTACGCCGCCTCGCGCAGGATGTCGGCGACGTCGGAAAAGCGCGCCGACAGTCGTCCGCGGTTGCGAGCCAGCCGCACGCTCTCCTCGACGAGCGCCGCCATCCCCTCGCGGTTGAGGTGCGGCAGCTTCTCGTCGCGCACGATCTTGGCCATGAGCGAGAGGAACTCCGACACCTGCGCCTGGCCACGCGGCATCTCGCTGTCGAAATCGGCCAGCACCTTGAAGATCTTGCGGAAGTCCTCGTCGAGCTCGTGCAACAGGTCGAAGAGGGTTCGGTCGCCGACCATCACGACCTTGACGTCGAGGTCCACCGGCTCGGGTTGCAGCGCCTGCCCGGTGATGGCGAACAGCACGTCGCGGGGGCGGATGACGGCGCGGCGATAGCGGAGAGCGCGCTTGAGGGCCGGCCACACCCCCGGTTCGGAGATGGCGTCGAAGGCGTTGAGGACCAAGAAGCCGCCGTTGGCGCGCAGTAGCGAGCCGGCACGGATGCGGGTGTGATCGGAGGTCGAAGACTGGAGGTCGCGCCCGACCCGCGCCTCCACGGTGCCGAAGAGGTTGGCGAACGTCGGCTCGGTCTCGATGACCACCGGGCGTCCCCGGGTCGGGCCGTTGTCGACGATGACGTTGACCTGGTACCGCATGAGCGGGCCGGGACCTTCCTCCCCGCCGTCGGGCTGCGAGAGGGCGTCGAGGTGCTCCATGAGGTCGCGCTGCACGTCGGCCAGGTAAGGCTCGACGCGGGGGTCGCCCACGGCCCTGGCCATGTCGGAGAAGGCGGCCTTGAGGATGGGCTCGAGCGTGGCCCGGCGCAGCGCCTCGGCGCGAGACATCATCTCGTCGCGCCTGGCCATGACCTCGTGGAACACCCGGCCCAGCTCCTCGGACAGCCGGGCGTGCGCGGCCTCGATCTCGGCAAAGCGGGCCTTGTCGATCTTCCCCTCCTCGGCCAGCAGCCCGAGCTTGTCCATCGTGACAGGGCGGTCGTCCAGCACAGGGAGGATCTCGGGCCGGGTCACCGTGCCGACCTGCACCTGCACAAGCGTGAAGCCGGCGGCCCGCACCTTTTCCTCGAACCCCTTGATGAGCGCCTGCTGGCTGGCCTTGAGGTCGCCGATGGCGATCTCGAGGTGCTTCTGGAAGTCCTCGCTCGAAAACAGCCCTGGCAGGGTCTGCGAGAGCTCCCTCAGCAGCCGCCCCATGACGTCGCGCAGCGCCGTGCCCCGTCCTGCCCCGAGGCGCAGCAGCCTCGGCTGCTCGGGGGACGCGAAGTTGAAGACGTACAGGAGGTCGTCGGGCTCGGGGCCGCGGTCGGCGAGCGGTCGCAGATGCAACTCGATGGCGGTCATGCGACCCGTGCCCACGAGCCCCGTGACGAAGACGTTGAAGCCCAGGGAATCGATGGCCAGCCCGAGCTCGAGCGCCTTCACGGCCCGTGCCTGGCCGATGATGCCCTCGGACGGCTCGATCCTGGCGGTGGAGTCGGCGGGGATCCACTCCGGAGGGCAGACCCAGCGCAGTTGAGAGGGCGCAAGCTCCTGCACCATGACAACCTCCCAGGCGGCTCAGCCTACCATGAGAGCTTCCTCAGCGAAGGCGGGCTCCGGGCGAGGACGGCGGCCCGCGAGAGCAAGGCCGAGGGTGAGCGGCCCGACCCGGCCCACGAACATGAGGGCGCTCAGCACGACCCACGACAACGGCGACAGTGCCGGCGTGATCCCGGTCGACAGTCCGACCGTGCCGAACGCCGACACGACCTCGAACGCCTCGGCAAGGAAGCGCGAGCGCGCCGCCGGCCCACCGGCGAAGCCGTGCTCGATGAGCGGGACGAGCAGCATGCCGCCGAGGACCGCGCACGAGGCCAGCAGCATCACGACGAGGGCGTCGCCGACCGACACGGCCGAGATTCCACGCCGCAAGCTCTGCACCTGTCGGCGAGAGCGGATGCGCGCGATGATGACGGCCACCAGCACGCCGACGGTCGTGGTCTTGACGCCGCCGCCGGTGGAGCCCGGGGAGGCGCCGATGAACATCAGTCCCATCGTGAAGACGAGCGTGGCCGGGTTCATGGCGCCGTAGTCGAGGGTCGCGAACCCGGCGGTGCGCGGCGTGAGCCCCTGCAGCCAGACCCCGAGCGCCTTCTCGTGCCATGGCAGGCCGCGGAGCGTGGTTCCCCACTCGAGCACGGCGAAGCCGGCCCAGCCCGCCACGAGGAGCCACGCCGTGACGAGCAGGACGGTGCGGGTGTGCAGCGAAAGGGGAGTGCGGCCGCGCGAGCGCCACCGCTCCCACAACTCGGCAATGGGGTAGAAGCCCAGACCTCCGCACACGATGAGGAGCCCGCAGGAGGCGGTGACGAGGAGGTTGCCGCGCCACGGCGCCAGGCTGTCCGGGTGCAGCCCGAACCCGGCGTTGCAGAACGCCGAGACGGCGTGGAACGCGCCCCACGGGATGGCGAGCCACCCCTTCTCGCCCCACCACCCCACCGCCATTGCCGCCGTGCCGCCTGCCTCGATGGCGAACGTCGCCCCGATCACGGTCCGCAGCAGCGGCCAGAAGTCTTCCCACGGCCGGCCGGCGAGCGAGGAGAGGATGAGTTCGCGCCCGAAGAGGGAGAGGCGCTGCCCGGCCAGGAGCAGGAAGAACAGCCCGAACGTCATGATGCCAAGGCCGCCGGCCTGGACCAGCGCGAGGATGACGACCTGCCCGGCGAGGGTGTGGTCGTCGGGGGTGCGAACGGTCAGGCCGGTGACGCACGTGGCGGAGGTGGCGGTGAACACCGCCTCGATCCACCCGAGCTGCCGGCCGGGTCGCGCCGCCCACGGCTGGTGCAGGCACCACGAGCCCAGCGCGATGACGAGGACGAACGAGGCGACGAGCGCCTGGACGGGGGTGGGACGAAGCCTCACCGGCGCTGGCTCCCCAAGCCGCCCGTCCCACCGCTGCCCGTGCGCTCGGCGGCCCGGGACGCGCGCGCCCGGGCTGCCGGTGTGCTCACGTCGGCTCCGCGATCACGCGGCGCCAGAACGCCGCGAAGTAGGTGAACAGCGAGCACAGAGTCAAGGCCAGCGCCACCCACAGCAAGGCCTTGCCGAGCAGCGACCACTTGCCGAGCTGTTCGCTGACGATGAGAAAGCTGATGGCGACGATCTGGCTCGTCGTCTTGAGCTTGCCCCACCACGAGGCGGAGATGATGATGCCCCGGTCCTGGGCGATCTGGCGCAGCCCGGTGACCGCGAACTCGCGCCCGACGATGATGGCGACCATCCAGGCGGGTGCCAGCCCCATCTCGACGAGGGAGATGAAGGCGGCCGAGACGAGAATCTTGTCGGCGATCGGGTCGAGCAAGGTGCCGGCCACCGTGATGCGGCCGGTCCGGCGGGCGATGAGTCCGTCGAACAGGTCGGTCAGCGCCGCCAGGAGGAAGATCCCGAGCCCCCAGAAGTTGCTGCCGTGGAAGCGCGTCAGCAGCACCACCACGAGCAGCGGTACGAGCATGATGCGCAGCAGCGTCAGCGAGTTCGGAAGGTTCCACATGACCGTGTCGCGGCCCGCGCGGATTGTAACCCAGCCCGCCCGCGGCCGCAGCTCTGGCACAATAGCACGGTGCCGACCGCGACCCTGCTCGCGATGGTGGCGCTGGCCGGGCCCGGCGTCCTCAACCTCACGGCTCTGCCGGAGGCCGGTCCCCACTTCGCCCTCACCTTCGACGCCCACAGCGCCGAGCACGGCGCCCGTGAGCTGCTGGCGATCCTGCGCGAGCGGGGCGTGCGCGTCACGATTTTCGTCACCGGCCGTTTCGCCACCGACTACCCGGACATCCTCCGCCTGGCGGCCGCCGACGGGCACGAGATCGGCAACCACACGTTCACGCACCCGCACCTCACGACGTGGGCAAAAGACCGCAGCAACCGCCTGCGCCCCGGCGTCAGCCGTGCGTTCCTGCACGGCGAGCTGCGCCGCACCGCCGAGGCGATCGAGGCGGCGACCGGGAGGCCGCCGTCGCGCTTCTGGCGGGCGCCGTACGGCGAGCACAACGCCACCATCCGCGGCTGGGCGGAAGAGCTCGGCCTCGTGCAGGTGGACTGGACGCGGGCTCCCGGCGACGGGCTCGACTCGCTCGACTGGGTGGACGACCCGAGACGGCGCAACTACCTCGGCGTCGAGGCGATGGCACGCCGCATCCTGGGGTTCGAGGCGAAGCACGGGGTGCCGCTGGCTGGGTCGATCATCCTCATGCACCTGGGCAGCACCCGACCCGACCCGCCGTTGCTCGAGGTGGTCCCGATCGTCCTCGACGAGACCGACCGGCGGGGCCTGCGGCCGGTGACGGTCGGCGAGCTCGTGCGGCTGGCGGGCGGAAGTTTCGACGGCGGCGCGCGCCCCGCGGCGCGGCCGGGCAGGGTGTTACCATCGCAGCAATGAGCTTTTCCTCGCTCCCCGACGAGAGCCTGAGGGTGCTCCGCCTGGTCGGAGGACGACTCGTGCTGGGCGAGCCCGGAGGTGAGGGACAACCGTGCGAGCTCAGCCCCGGGCTCGACGAGCTGCGAGCGCTCGCGGGGTCCGCGGGCCAGGGCGTGGCGGCAACCGCCACACTCGCCACCGGTGAGCGCGTGGCCGTGTGGGTCGTCCCGGTGCAGGGGCTGGAAGCGTTGGCCGTGGTCGAACCGCGGGAGGACGGCGAGAACACCCTCGCCGTGCAGCTCGAGAACCTCGTCAACCAGATCGCGCACGACGTGCGAAACCACGCGTTCACCATCGGCCTGCAGGTCGAGATGGGCCTGCGGCGGGCCACGCAGAGCCCCGATCTCTGCAACCACCTCGAGGCCGTGCTGCGCCAGATCGAGGCGCTCAAGGCGTACCTCGACAAGCTGCTGCTGTACGGGCGCCCGGTGACGCTGGCGCCGCTCGGCGTCGACCCGGTGGCGTTCGTGCGCGAGCAGGTGCAGCGTTTCCAGTTCGGCTGGGATGCCGCCGCCGATCCGGTGGCGGTGAGCGTCGAGGCCAGCGGCGAGCCCGGCACGGTGTACTGGGACGGGCGAGCGATTTCCGCCGCCATCACCGCCCTGCTCGACAACGCGGCGCGAACCGGCAAGGCCCCGGTCACGGTGCGGGTCGCGTGCGGCCCGGAGCGCATCGACGTCTCGGTGATCGACGAGGGGGAGGGGATCCCGCCCGACGTGCTGGCCCGTCTGTTCGTGCCGATGGGTGTGCGGCGGCCAGGCGGGGCGGGACTGGGGCTGTCGATCGCCCGCAAGATGGCCGAGGCACACGGGGGGGGCCTCACGCTCGAGACCGGCCCCGGCGGCACCACGGCGTGCCTGCGGCTGCCCCGGGAGGTCCGAGCTGGCTGAGGTGGAGCCGGGAGTCGTCCGTTACGTCGTGACGCCGGGGTTGGCCGGGCGCCGGCTCGACCAGGGGCTGGCCGCCCTCTCGGGGCTTTCCCGCCGGCGGGTGAGGGTCATCGTCGGGGAGGGGCGGGTGTGGGTGAACCAGGGGCCCCACCGCGTGCTGTCGCGAGCTCTCGAGGTCGGCGACGTGATCGACGTGCTGCCGGGCGAGGAGACGCTCCGCCCCGGCCCACCCCCGCCGGACGCGCTCACCTTCCTGTACGAGGATCCCTGGCTGCTCGCTCTCGACAAGCCGTACGGCCTGGCCACCCAGCCACCGGCTCGCCGCCAGCCGGGGGAGCTGACGGTGCACGAGCGGGCGCTGATCCTCGTCGCGCTGCGGGATGGACGCCGCCCGGAGCTGCTGCTGTTCCACCGGCTGGACCGCCTCACCACAGGAGTGCTGGTGCTGGCCCGGAACCACGACGCGGCGCGCTCGCTGGCGGCGGCGTGGGAGGCCGGCCAGGCCCGCAAGCGTTACCTGGCGCTGGTGGACGGCGACCCGGGAGACGGCGAGCGGCTGGTCGAGGGCCCGGTCGGGCGGGACCTGCTGGTGCCCGGCAAGTACAGGGTCACCGGGCGCGGCAAGCCCGCCCGCAGCCGGGTGCGCCGCCTCGCCACCACCGGAGCGTACAGCCTGGTCGAGGTCCGCCCGCTGACCGGTCGCACGCACCAGGTGCGGGTGCACCTCGCCCACCTTGGCTCGCCGGTGGCTGGCGACACGCTGTACGGCGGCAGCGACACCGTGCCCCGGCCGTTCCTGCACGCCTGGCGGCTGGCGCTGCCCCATCCGACCAGTGCCCGGGTCATCGAGCTGTGCTCGCCGGTGCCGCCGGACATGACTGCCATGGCGCACACGCTGGGCCTGCAGGCACCCGAGCTCGACTAGCTCAAGCTGCGTGCTTCTCGCCGATGCGTGGCTCAGTGCCCTTGACGAGGCGCACGAGGTTCGAGCGGTGGCGGAAGACGATCACGGCCGCCGCGGCGACGGCACACACGATCACCGGCCGAGGAGGGTGGCTGATCAGCAGCAGCAACGGCGGGAAGGCGGCCGTGGCCAACACCGAGGCCAGTGAGACCCGCCGGCCAAGCACGAGCAGCACGATCCAGAGCGCCGCCGCCGCGAGCGCGGGCAGCCAGGCGAGGACGAGGAAGATCCCGCCAGCCGTGGCCATGCCCTTGCCGCCGGAAAAGCCGAGCCAGACCGGGAAGCAGTGGCCGAGGATCGCCGCCAGACCGGCTGCAGCGTGCCACTCGGGGGCGGGCGTCAACCAGCGCATGAGCAGCACGGCGGCCACCCCTTTGCCGATGTCGACTGCCATCACCGGCAGCGCCACCTTCCACCCGGCGGCGCGCAGGGCGTTGGTGGCACCGACGTTCCCGGAGCCGATCGTGCGCACGTCGCCCTTGCCGGCCATCCGTACGAAGATGAGGGCGGACGGGATCGAACCCAGCAGGTACGCCACCACGACCATCGAGACCTCATGCCACATGCGTGCCTCCCACCGGCCAGCGCCGGAGCGCGGTGTACCGGGATCCCCCGGCGCCGAGATGGCTCTCGAACAACACCACCTCCTGCGCCACGAACGGCTCGAAGCTCCAGCCGCCGACGGCGGCGAGAAAGCGCTCCGCCTCGGGCTCCGGCCACGGCCGATCGAGCCGCGCGAGAGTCAGGTGGAGCGAAAACGGGCGGGCCTCCCGCGCCACACCGCATGTGGCCGCCGCATCCTCGAGCGCTGCCGCCCATCTCTCGAGACCGACCGCCTGCCCACCCACCCACGCGACACGGGCGCGACGAGCCCCGGGGAAAAACCCGCCGCCACCGAGCCTGACCTCGACCGGCCCACACTCCGCGAGCGCGGACCGGGCCGCAGGGTCCAGCGCCTCCACGAGCGAGACGGGATGCTCGCCGAGAAACTTGAGCGTGACGTGGACCCCTTCGGCCCGGACCCAGCGCGCCGGCGGGAGCCTCCTCCGCAACTCGCCGATTCCTCGCTCCAGCCGCTGGCGTACGGCCTCCGGCAGGTCGACGGCGCAAAACAGCCTCACGGCTGGGTCCCTCCTGCCCGCCCTGTCGAACGTCGACTGTCGAAGGTCGAAGGTCGAAGCGCCCCCCCCGCCCGATCCGGCCGCGCCGCTCATGCCGGACTCCCGCCGTTGCCGTCCGGAAAGGCGACGAGCCGGCGCAGCAGGTCGAGAGCGAACACGGCCGTCAGCTCGCGGACTGTCTGACGGTCGCCCGGGAAGCGGTGGAGCTGGTGCCGCCGACCTTCCGGTGTGACCGCCGTCATGTGCACGGTGCCGACCGGCTTGTCGGGGGTCCCGCCGGTCGGACCCGCAATGCCGGTGATGCCGAGGCCACACGAGGCGCCGAGAGCCCGCGCGCCGTCAGCCATCGCCTCCGCGACCTCGCGGCTCACCGCGCCTTGCGCCGAAAGCACCTCGTCCCGGACACCCAGGAGACCTCGCTTCAGCGCGTCGGCGTACGCCACCGCGCCGCCGACGAACACGTCGCTCGCCCCCGCCACGGCGACGAGCTGGCTGGCCACGAGGCCGCCCGTGCACGACTCGCCCACGGCCAGCGTCCAGCCGCGGCGGCGCAGCGCCGCGAGGACGGCCGAGGCGAGCGTGTCGTCGTCGCGCCCGAACAGGTCCGGCCCGGCCAGCGTCGCGAACTCGCGGTCCATCTCCTCGAGTTGAGTCGCCGCGTCGGGGCCCGCGGCGAGGAGCAGCAGCGAGACCTGGCCGCGGGCGGCGAGAATCGTCACGTTTTCGCGCCCGAACCGCTCGTACAGGTGCCTGACCCGCTGCTCGACGAGCGACTCGTACACGCCGGCCAGCCGCAGCGTGCGAGTGAGGATTCCCGAGGCGGGGCCGAGGCGGGGGAGCACGAGCCCGGTGAGCATGGCCTCGAGTTCCGAGGGCACGCCGGGCAACAGCACGAGTGTGCATCCGGGCAGCTCGATCCACTGTCCTGGCGCGGTCCCCACCGGGTTGGGGAGCAGCTCGGCGCCCTCGACGAGGTCGGCCATCCGCCAGGCGAACTCGGGCATCGGGCGGCCGCGGGCGGCGTAGCGAGCGGCGATGGCCTCGCTGCTCGCCTCGTGGCGCCACAGCGCCCGGCCGAGCGCGGCCGCCACGCCCTCGCGCGTCACGTCGTCCGCCGTCGGCCCGAGACCTCCGCTGACGACCACGAACTCGCACCGCGGCACCAGCTCGCGAACCGCCGTCGCCACACCCGCGACGGTGTCCTCGACGACCCGCTTTTCCGCCAGCAGGAAGCCAGCGCTGCGCAGCACGCGCGCAGCCGTCCACGAGTTCGTTTCCGGCCGCTCGGCCCGCAACAACTCCGACCCCACCGCGATGAACGCCGCCGTGCGCATCACGCCCGAATCCTACCACCCGACCTCGCGCCGCCACGGGGTCTCGCCGCGCAGAAGGCCACCGGGAACGTGTGGATTGACGCGATACGCCGTTTCGTTCCGACTCTCGCCAGCCACCAGCCACTGCCACTAGAATGGGGCATGGATCGCGATCAGCTCGTGGCGTACCTCGACGATCTCCTCGACGTGGACGAGGTTTCCGACGTGGCGATCAACGGCCTGCAGGTGGCGGGGCGGCGCGAGGTGCGGCGAGTGGCCACGGCCGTCTCGGCCTCGGCCGAGCTTTTCGTGCAATCCGCGGCGTGGGGCGCCGACGCCGTGCTCGTGCATCACGGGCTGCTGTGGCGGGGGGACGAGCCGCCCCGCCTCGTCGGCTCGTTCCGCGAGCGGGTGCGGTTGCTGCTCGAAAACGACCTCAACCTCATCGCCTACCACCTGCCGCTGGACCGCCACCCCGGGCACGGCAACGCGGCAGTCCTGGCGCGGGCGCTTGGGCTTGACCGCCTCGAGCGGTTCGGCGTGTTTTCGGGTGTCGCGCTGGGGTTCGCGGGCGTCTTTCCGGAGCCGGTGTCGATCGAGGAACTGGTCGAGCGGGTGGGGCGAGCGTGCGGGCAGGAACCGCTCGCTTTCGCCGGCGGGCCGGAGCGCGTGGCGTCGGTGGGAATCGTGACGGGAGGGGCGCCCTCGGGGTTCGACGAGGCGGTGGCGAACGGGCTCGACGCCTATCTCACCGGGGAGGCGAGGGAGTGGGTCTACCACCGGGCGGCCGAGGACGGCGTGCACTTCATCGCCGCTGGTCACCACGCCACCGAGCGCTTCGGCGTCGTCTCGCTCGGCGAGCTGCTCGCCAGGCGGCACGGTCTCGAGGTGCAGTTCTTCGACGTGCCCAACCCCGTCTGACCACTGGCTTCTGGTGGCGGCCGTCGCTGCCTGCGCTCTGCTGACAGCTGGGCGACTGGCGCGAGGCGACGAGACCCGGCGTCCGCCCGGAGACGATCAGCTTTCCTTCTGCCTGGCCAGGAACTCCTGGAACTCCATCTGATAGAGATATAGCAGCACCGCGCACAGGCCGAACACCAGCGGGCCGTAGACCAGCCCCGGCAGGCCGAAGAGCTGCATGCCGCCGAGGATCGCGAAGAAGACCCACAGCGTGCTCATCTGCGCCGCGCCCTTCATCAGCAAGGGGCGGAGGAAGTTGTCGATGCTGCCGACGCCGATGCCGCACCAGATCGCCAGGAACACAGCCATCCCGGGACGCCCGGTGACCGCGAGGTAGCCGCACGCCGGGATCCAGACGATGGCCGTTCCGACCACCGGAACGAGACTCCCGAACGCCATGACGGTGCCCCAGAAGAAGGCTGGGAAGCCGGCAATGGCCAGGCCCACGCCGCCGGTGATCCCCTGGGCTGCAGCGGTGCCGAAGGCGCCGAGGAGCGCCGAGCGCGCCACGCCGCGCACACGTTCGAGGAGCCTGTCTTCCTGGCTGGCCCGCAGCGGCGAGAGGCTGCGCAACTGCGCGAGGATCTCCTCGCCGTCGCGGAGGGCGTAAAACAGCACGAACAGGTAGAGCAGGAACTGCCCGAGCAGGGCGCCTGTGGAAGTGAGAATCGCCCCGCCCTTGGCGAGCAGCACGGCGCCCAGCTTCTGGCTCAGCCCGAGTAGCAGCGCCCGGAGATCGACGCGCTGCGGGTCGATGAGCGGAAAGTAGCGGTTCGTCAGTGCCGCGACCCGCTCGGCCCAGGGCTCGTGCAGGAGTCGGTCGAGGTTGCCGGCCTGTACCCAGGCCTGGATGGCCTCGGCCGAGTGCAGTCCCTCGTTGACGAGGGAAATCGCCATGAGCGTGAGCGGGCCCACGACGGCCAGCAGCACCACAAGCAAGGTCAGGAGCGAGGCCAGCGAAGCCCGTCCGCCGAGCTTCGCGCGCAGCCAACGAAAGAGTGGGTGGACGAGGACGGCGGTGATCCCGGCCAGCACGATCGGGTCGAGGTACGGCCTCAGGATGCGGAAGACGAGAAAGAGCGACCCGGCGAGGAGTACGACGAGAGCGGTGCGGCCGCGCGGTGCGGCGAGGTCAGTTCCTGTCATGGCGGAAAGCGTAGCACCGCCGGCGCGAGAGTTGCGTTACTCTATGTGCGCCCATGCGCTGCGGGCGAATCGTCTGTGCCGGCGCCAGCCGGAGAAAGGACCAGCGATGGAGATTCGCGACAACGCCGTCATCCGGCCCCCCCAGGGTCCCCTCGATCCCGACAACCTGCCATTCGGACGCACCTTCTCCCCCAACATGTTCATCATGGACTGGGAGGAAGGTCGCGGCTGGTACGATCCCCGCATCGTCCCGTACGGGCCGATCTCGCTCGCCCCGGCCGCCATGGTGTTCCACTACGGCCAGGAGATCTTCGAGGGGCTCAAGGCGTTCCGCCACCCGGACGGCTCGGTGCACCTGTTTCGTCCGGACCGCAACGCGGCGCGCATGAACCGCTCGGCGCGCCGGATGTCGATGCCGGAGGTCGGGATCGATCTCCAGCTCGAGGCCATGCAGATGCTGGTCGCACGCGACCGCGACTGGGTGCCCCCCGCGCCGGGCTCGCTGTACGTCCGGCCCACCATGATCGCGTCGGAGGAAGGGCTCGGCGTCCACGCCTCCAAGAAGTACATGTACTTCATCATCACCGGGCCGACCGGGCCGTACTTCCGCACCGGCGGGCGCACCTTGCGCATCATGGTGGCGCGCGACTGGGTGCGCGCCGCCCCCGGCGGCACCGGCACCGCCAAGACCGGCGGCAACTACGCCGGCTCGATCCTGGCCGGCGTCGTCGCGCGCGGCAAGGAGTGCGACCAGGTGCTGTGGCTGGACGCCGTCGAGCGCCGGCACGTCGAGGAGGTGGGTGCCGCCAACGTGATGTTCGTGATGGACGGCGTCGTCACAACCCCGCCAGCGTCCGGCACGATCCTCGAGGGGATCACGCGCGAGTCGGTCGGGATCCTGTGCAAGCAGCTCGGGTTGCCGTTCGTGCAGCGGCACATTCACATCGAGGAGGTTTTCCAGACGTTGCAAAGCGGCGATTGCACGGAGATGTTCACTACCGGCACGGCAGCCGTGGTGTCGGCCATCGGCGAACTGCAGGACGGGGACACCGTCTACAAGGTCGGCGACGGCAACGAAGGGCCGGTGGCGAAGCGCCTGCGCGAGGCGCTCACCGACATCCAGTTCGGGCGGGCCCCCGACACGCTCGGCTGGCTCCGCAAGGTCTGAGTCGGCCGGCCACCGGTCAACTCCGCGCCCCACTCCGCCTGCAGGGAGGAGTGGGGCGCGTACTGTCTGGCGTCCGGGCGTGGCGGCAGTCGATGCCCACAAGCGCTCTTTGGGCATCTTGACATATCCGGAATAACTCATACAATCGTTTGAGCATGGTGCCTCGCTTGCTCTGAGCCCCTGCGCGTCGCCCCGGCGGGGCGGCGGTGCAGCCGAGCCGATGCCGGGGACACACTCACCCGCACCACGCCGTCCTTCACCGCGGGCCTCCCTTCCAACCGTGACGCCGGGCCGCAGAAACAGTTTTCGAGCCATCGAGAAAGGGAGGTTCCATGACTCTGACCATTGCTGCGCTGGCTCTGACCGCCGCCGCCGCCGCAAGCCCGGCGCTGGTGCCCGGCGGCCGCGCCAGCTGGGCCAGCTGTACTCCCTGCCACGAAGAGGTGGGCGCCTCGTTCATCCACAACGTGCACGGCCGGATTCGCGCCTACGAAACGCGGGACGGTTCCACCGGCTGTGCGACGTGCCACGGCGACGCCACCGTCCACCTCGAGAGCGGTGAAACCACCGGGCTGCGGCTGTTCGGGAGGGATCCCGAAGCCGACACCGCCGCCTGCCTGACCTGCCACGCCACCCGCGGTGCCGGCGAGTGGGGTGCTTCCGCACACGCCGCCGAGCTGGGGTGCAGCTCCTGCCACAGCGTGCACGCGCGCCGCGCGCCCGGCTCGACGTGCGCCACCTGCCATTCCGACGTGCAGGCGCTCATGCGAGCGCCCTCTCACCACCCCGTGCCGGAAGGCAAGATGAGCTGCGCGTCATGCCACGACGTGCACGCCGCCAACCCGGGCGCGCTGAAGACCACGGAGCGCACCAACGAGCTGTGCACCTCGTGCCACCCCGCCCAGGAAGGCCCGTTTATCTTCGAACACGCGCCGGTGGCGGAGGACTGCCTGACCTGCCACCAGCCGCACGGCTCCACCGCGAACCACCTCCTGGCCGCCAACGAGCCGTTTCTGTGCCTGCAGTGCCACGAGCTGCACTTCCACACCGGCTTCCGCGCCGAGGAGGGCACGACCCGGGTGATCGGGGGCCGGGCCTACCCCAACGTCATGGGCGCCGACGGCAACCAGAGGGCGTTCGGCACCCGTTGCACGCAGTGCCACGTTGCAATCCACGGCTCGGATCTCCCGAGCCAGACCGTCACCGGCCGCGGCAACGGCCTGGTGCGCTAGGAGGACGGCATGAAGGAAAAGCTCTCTGTGTTGTTGCTGCCCCTCCTTCTCGTGATCGTGCCGGCTGCCGGGCAGACGGTGAGCGGAGAACTCGAGATTGCCGGACGCGGCGCCAGCAACGACGGCAACCCCGCCCGCGTGGCCGAGTACCGCACCAGCACCTCAGGACCCGAGCTGCGCGTGTCGCTCACCGCACCGCTCGAGAAGCTGTACCTGGAGCTCTTGTCCGACGCGCGCGAGGGCAACGACCAGGTCCACCGCCTGCGCTTCGATCTCCATCGCCTGGTGCGCTCCCACACCACGTTCACCAAAGGTGTCCACCGGCTCGAGCACGACCCCCTCGCCAACTTGCGGGGCACGGTCAAGGACGTGGTGGCCACCTGGTCCACCGACCTCGAGCCGGGACGTCGGTACGGCATCGACTGGAACGTTCTCGAAAGCCGTACCGACCTGCAGCTCCCGGGTGCCGGCTGGCTCGTCGTCTCGGCCGAGCTGCGCGAGCAGTGGCGGAAGGGTCACCGGCAGTCGCTCGCGATGTCGCATTGCTCCAGCTGCCACGTGCAGTCGCAGGGACGGCAGGTGGATGAGCACGTGCGGCAGGCGGGGATGTCCGCCCGCGCCACGTTCGGGGGCTGGAGCGTGGTCGGCAGCGTCGGCACCCGCGACTTCCGCGAGCGCGGCGCCACCCCCGTGCGGCTGTACGAGAAGGTCGAGCAGCCGGCGCTCCGCACCCCGCTGTTCACCGACCGCATGCAGTTCGGCCTGGCCGACGGGGTGCTCCAGTACGATCGCGTTCCCACCACGGAGAAGACCCTCGCGAGGGTGCAGGTCGCGAACGGCGAGCTGGGTGGCTTCGCGCTATCTCTGTCAGGGGTCAGCTCCAACCTCGAGAACACCCACACCGGCAACGAGGTGGACTACAGAGGGGTGGGACTCAACCTGGCTCGCAAAGTGGGGCGGAACGGAAACCTGGCGCTGCGGGCCCGCACCTACTCGATCGACAGCACCAGCTATTTCGTCGATACGGCCGAACCGCGGGCGGTGGCGGGCCCTTACGCCGGCAAGACGTACCGCGAAAGGTATGGCTTCGACCCCGACTTCCTTCGCCAGTCGGCGATCGACCGCGATGTCGTCGAGGGGCAGGTGCGGTTCGCCTACCGCCTCCGCGCCGGCAGCTCGTTCACGGCAACGTACGACCTCCGCTCGCTCGACCGCGAACACTACGTGGTGGCTGTCGGCGAGACGCGTACCCTCGAACAGAAGCTCAAGCTCGCCTACGCGCTGCGGCCGCGCAAGGGCCTCACCTTGCGGGCACAGGCGACGTACGCCGACATCGACAACCCGTTCATGATCCTCGACGCGGCGTGCAACCCGACCGCGATGCAGACCACGCCCGTGGGATCGCCGCTGCTGCCGGGTTCGACCCAGTACTACCAGATCCATGACGGTCGGGTCGCGGACCTCGGGGCGGCGCCGTCGCGGTGGGCCGAAGTGCGGCTCGCCGGCACGTACAACCTCACCCCCGCGACGCTCGCCTCGCTGACCTACCGCTGGTGGAGGGGCAAGAACGACACCCAGGACCTCACCGACTGGCGGCGCGACCTCGACGCCGTCACGGCGATGCTCACCGTCGTGCCGACAGCAGGAGTGGACATCTGGGGCGGGATCACGTACGCCAGGCGAAGGATCGAAACGCACATGTGCATCCCCCTGATGGACGGTTGAGCGGGCGGGGCGACACTCGGCCAGTTCGGCTCGAGCAGCGACTCAGTCACCAGCACCGCCACCTTCACCACCTACACCCTCGGTGCCAACCTGCGTTTCGGCGAGCGGGTCAAGGTCGGTCTCGACGCCAGCTGCATCGTCACCGACGAGGGCATGCGCCAGATCAGGCTCGCGGTGCCGGCCGACGTGCTGGCCAGGCTCAAGTTCAGCTCGTACGACCTCGAGTTGCTCCACACCTACTCGGACCTCGCCAACCGCCAATGGGACGTTTCCCTGCGCGGCGAAGCCAGGATCACCTCGAAGCTTGCGGGCGTGGCCTCGTACTCGTTCCTGGAGTTCCACGACGCCAGCCCCCACCTCGAGGACCTCACGGGGACCCTCGGTCTCGCGTCGGTGGGTCTCAAGTACTCGTTCTAGAACGTCTTCGGATGTAGTCCGAGCGTGCCGCCGGGTCGCCCCGGCGGCACGCCGTCCACTTCGCGCCCGCGATCGAACCGCGAGTCTCGCGGCGCCGGCGAGGAGTGGTGTACGGTGCTGGCACGGTCTTGTGACGGGTTGCAGGAGAACGACTGTTATGTCTTTGTACATTGAGTCATGTCAGGCAATTGCGTTCAGGTACTGGTAGAATCCTCGGGGGCCAGAGGCCCGGTTGGCGCGGCAAGCCGGGAGTGGGAACAGAAAGCTGCGGGTGTGGAGGGCGTCGGGAGGTTGAGGGGCGGCGAGCGGCCCGCTCGGCTTGCGAGGTGGGCCGCAAGCTCCTGGACGCGGAGGCGAGATGGCGCGTGTGCTCGTGGTCGACGACGAGGCGGGGATCCGCGAGGTCCTTCGCGGGTTCCTGTCGGCCGGCGGACACGAGGTGTGGGCGGCGGCGAGCCTGGACGAGGCCCTTGCCGTCGTTTCGCACGAGGAGGTCGACGTCGTCGTCTCGGACATCGTCATGCCGGGACGGGATGGCCTCGAGCTCGTCGGGGTCGTCCGGGAGCTGGCGCCCGAGGTCAAGGTCATTCTCTTCACGGGTCTGCCCTCCTATGAGTCGGCGGCCGAGGCGGTCCGGCAAGGAGCGTTCGAGTACCTCACCAAGCCGGTGAGCAGGGCGACGCTCCTCCGCTCCGTGGAGGCTGCCGCCAACGTCAAGGCGCTCGAGGACGAGGCCCGGCGCTACAGGCACGAACTCGAGAGAATGGTGTCCGAGCGCAACGATCGGCTCTCGAGCTGGAACCGGCGCCTACATCACCTCGCCGACCGGGCGCGAACGCTGGGTGCGTCCTGCCAGCTCCCCGGCGCAGCACCCGAGATCCTCGCGACCCTCGCCAGGTCCACGCTGGCCGACGGGGGCAGCTTCTACCTGCGACGCGAAGGCCACCTGGAGCTGGTTGCCGCTCACCAGGCGCCTCACGCTGCGGCGCGGATCGGCTTGCCCCCCACCTCCGGGTCCGTGGTCGCTCGCATGCTCTCCGATGCACAGGCCGTGCTGGTGACCGATGTCACCAGGGAGTGGGGGACGAGTTCACCGGCGCCGGAGTCGTATCGCGACGGAAGCTTCATCGGCCTGTCGTGTCGCGGGGCCTCCGGTCAGGTCGAGGCGCTGATCTTCCTGTACAACCGCCGCCAGGGAGTGTTTTCCGAGCAGGACCTGGCCATCGGCCAGATCGTCGCGGCGCGCGTGGAGGACTCGCTCCGCATGGCCACCTTGCTCGACGCGGCCAGGCAGGCCGAGGACCGCCGCCAGGACTCGCGGGCGCAGCTGCTCGTCGAGCAGGCCGACCAGATCTTTCGCACCGTCAGGCACGAGATCGGCAACGCCCTCAACACGCTCAAGACGACGCTGAGCGTGCTGCGAAAGAACGTCGCGAGCTTCGACGACGCCAAGCGCGAAGAGTACTTCGCCCGCTGCTTCGAGAGCTTTCGGCTGGCCGAGCAGATGCTGCATGCGCTGCGGGCGTTCCAGCGCTTCGACCAGGTCGAGCCGGTGCGCCTCGAGGTGTGCCGCTTCCTGTGCGAGAAGGAAGGTTTCCTGTTTTCCGCAGCCCGCAGCCGAGGCGTTGTCTGTTGCCTCGACACGGAGGCGGGCGTCGAGGTATTGGCGGACCCCGATGCGCTGCTGCGAGTCCTCCTGAACCTGGTCGACAACGCGGTGGCGGCGACCGCCGAACGCCCAGAGCCTGCCATCAGGATCGGGTGCAGCCGCTCCGGTCGGGAGGTGACGGTCCGAGTCGAGGACAACGGCATCGGCATCCCGCCGGAGCATCGCGACCGGGTGTTCGAGCCGCTCTTCTCCACCAAAGCTGAAGGATCCGGCATGGGCCTCGCCATCGTCCAGCGCCTGGTGGCGAAGATGGGCGGCTCCGTCCGGTTGGACTCGACCCCAGGCGCCGGAACCCGCGTCGAGGTGGCCCTACCGGTCCTCACGGGCTCGGGTGACGCCCTCCCGAGAGTCGAGGCGGGCACGGTGGGAGACACCGCGGGATGACGACGGGGCCTGCCCCTCTCACCCTCGTTGGCCGCGTCGTGGCGGGGCGCTGGCAGCTCGAGCGGCTCCTTGGCACCGGTGCCATGAGTTCGGTGTACGAAGCTCGCCACGTACTCATTGGCCGGCGAGCGGCGCTCAAGGTCATCCACCACGAGCACCTCGAACGCCCGCACCTGCGCGCCTGGTTTTTTCGTGAAGCGCGCGCCGTCAACTGGGTCAACCACCCCAACATCGCCGAGGTTTATGACCTCGGCGAGAGCGCCGACGGGTTGACGTTCCTCGTCATGGAGCTACTCGAAGGCGAGAGGCTGGCCGACAGGCTCGAGCAGGGCCGGCTCGAGCTGCCGCTGGCGCTCGACGTGGTCGAGCAGGTCGCCGGGGCGCTCGCGCGCGCTCACGACCTCGGCATCGTGCACCGGGACCTCAAGCCCGAGCACGTCTTCCTGCTCCAGCGCGGCGGGCGAAAGAACTTCGTCAAGCTCATCGATTTCGGATTCGCCCACCACGCCCGCGAACGCGACCTGGTGCCCGGCGCGCTGCTCGGCACCCCCGGGTACATCGCCCCGGAGGTGCTGGCCGGCCAGCCGGCCGGTCCCGCCGCCGACCTCTACGCGCTCGGCGTTGTCTTCTTCGAAATGGCCACCGGGCGCCCGCCGTTCCAGGCGGACGACCCGGAGTCTCTGTGCGAGCTCCACCTCACGCAGTCAGCGCCAACGGCCAGGGATGTCGCTCCCGACGTCCCGGCCGAGGTCAGCACGGTGATTGCCAGGCTGCTCGAGAAGGACCCGGCCCGCCGGTACGGCGACGCGTACCGCCTTCTCGAGGAATGCCAGGCGTTGGCGCGCCAGCGCACGGCCGCCTTCGACGCTGCCCACGCCTTCATCCCCTCGCCCCTCCCGGCCGAGCCAGGCCGGGCGATGCACACCCTGGCTCGCTGCGCTCTCAACACGGCGCTTCTCGGCTACATGGCCGCGGTCGCCTATCCCGGAGGTGGCGCTCCCCGCGAGGCCAGACGCCGTGTGGAGGGCATGTGGGGCGTCCTCTCCCGCCTTTGCCAGCTCGAAGGGGAGCTGGAGGTCGCCGAGGCGATTCTGGCCAACGCGCGGGCGCGGGCTCGCGAGGCCTCGGACGGGGTGGCGGCGCAAATTGCCGAGCTGTCGCGACTCGCCTCGCGGATGACGCGGTGGGTCGAAGGCGGGCGCGACGAAATCGCCCGGTTGCTCCGCGAGCGCCGGGAGACCGCGCGCCATCTCCGCACGGTGCGCGAGAGCATTCGTGCGCGTGAGAAGTCCGCACCCGGCTCTGACCTCGCCGGACTGCTCGGGGAGGCGGGTGCGGCGGCGGCGCGCCGGCAGATGATCGCCGACGCCATTGCCGGGGTGGAGGCGAGGATCGAGCGATGGCTCGCCGACGCGGAGCGAGCGGCCCAGCACGCGGATCGCCTTCGCCTGCAGCTCAAGTCGCAGAACGAGCGGATCGAGAACGAGCTCGGCCGGCAAGAGACCCAGGTGGCGGAGCTGTACGCCGAGCGAGCGCTGCACCTGGCGACGCTCGAACAGGCTCAGTCCTGGCTGCGCGAGCACCTGGGCCGGCGGCGAGAGTGCGCGCCGCTTCTGGAGAAGCTGCGGCAACTCGCCCCCGAAGACAGCGCGGCGCTGTCGCCTTCCGGTACCGGCGACACCGGAGGCCCGCGGTGAAACGCACGGTCCTGGTGATCGACGACGACGCTCGCCTGTGCCTGTCGCTCGCAGACGCCCTGACAGGCCCGGAAACGGAAATCCTGACCGCTGGCACGCTTGGCGAGGGCCTCGCCGTGTGCCGCCGCCGCCAGGTGGATGTCGTCCTGCTCGACCAGCAGCTCCCCGACGGCGAGGGAGCGACGGCCTGCCCGGCCATCCTGAGCCAGGACGAGGGCACCAAGATCGTGTTCATGACCGCCTACCCTTCCTTCGAGAACGCCGTAGCTGCGGTCCGCCACGGTGCGTTCGACTACCTCACCAAGCCGTTCGAGCTGGAGGCGCTCCGGTTGACGGTCGGCAACGCTCTGCGCCTGCGGGCGCTCGAGGGCGTGGAGGCGCTGGCCCGGCGCCGAGCGTGTCAGGACGAGGCACAGACGAGGCTGGTCGGGGAAGCGCCCGCGATGCGAGAACTCCGGCACCTGTGCGAGCGGGCGGCTGCGAGCCAGGCGCCGGTGCTGATCGCGGGCGAGACGGGAACCGGCAAGACACTGATTGCGCGTTACATCCACTTTCGAGGCCAGGGCGCAGGGCGGCCTTTCGTGGCGCTCAACTGCGCCGAGTCGGAGCTTTTCGGGCACGAGAAAGGCGCGTTCACCGGCGCGTCGAGCCCCCGGCGCGGCGTCTTCGAGATGGCAGAGGACGGCACGGTGCTTCTCGACGAGATCGGGACGATGCCGCTGGCGCTGCAGGCCAAGCTGCTCGGGGTGCTCGAGGATCGCCGGTTCCGGCGGGTCGGATCCGAGGTCGAGCGAGTCGTTTCGGCCCGTGTCATGGCGGCGACCAACGCGGATCTCGAGGCTGCCCGGACCGGCGGGCGTTTCCGGCACGACCTCTATTTCCGGCTCAACGTCATCCGGATCGACGTGCCGCCGCTGCGCGCGCACCCCGAGGACATCCCCGAATTGTGCGCCTATCTGCTGGAGACCATCGGGGGCGCCCGACGACCCCTGGCGCCCGGCGAGCCGGAGCGCCTGGCCGCCTACGACTGGCCCGGCAACGTGCGGGAGCTGCGCAACTTGCTGGAGAGGACGGCGATCCTCGAGCCGGCGGGGCCTCTCGCACCGTCGCGGCTCCTCGGTGGGGCGCTTCCGGGGCCTGGCGAGGCCTCCGCGCCCGCCGCGCCGCTGCGGACCCTGCGGGAAGTCGAGCGCAGCCACATCGAGGTGACGCTGCGGCAGCTCGGCTTCAACCTCACCCGCACGGCACGCGCGCTGGGAATCTCGCTGTCGACGCTCAAGCGCAAGGTGCGGGAGTTCGATGTGAGGTAGAGCGGATTCGGCCACCGGGCCAGCCTGAGCCGCCCGGAATGAACCGCTGCCCCCTTCCGCCAGCATCGCAGGAAATGACGTACGCTGTTGTACCTCAATCACTTGCAGTTTAGGGAGGCAATTGGCATGCGGCTTGCCCTTGCTTGCCTCCGGGGAGACGGAGGCAAGGGTGAGTTGGCCGCGCAAGACCGTGCTGGTAGTCGACGACGAGGAGCCCTTCCTGCTCAGTCTCGTGGACGCCCTCGCCCCGCACGCGTCGCTCTTTCGAGTGGTGACGGCGCTCTCCGGCGTCGAGGCCCTCGAACTCGTGGGGCGCCTGGGGCCGGACCTCGTGATCACCGACCTCAAGATGGCCGGCATGGATGGGCTGGAGCTCATGCGGCGGCTGCAGGCGATCCAGCCCAGGCTGCCGGTCATCGTGATGACGGCGTTCAATTCGCCGCAGATCGAAAAGGAGGTCGCCGCACTCCGCCCGGTCGCGGTGCTCGACAAGCCTCTGGACCTCGAGGCCCTGCTGCGAACGGTCGTGCGCACGCTCTTTCCGATCGTGGCGGCGAGGACCGGAGCAGGCACGGCACTCGTCGTCCTCGCAATCGTGACATCAACGCTGGCCGCCGCGCCTGTCCCCAGGCCCCAGCAACCCTCGCTCGGTGGGTACGTCCGGGCGGGTGCTCCGGGCGGGGAGGGGCCGGCCGGCCAAGACTGGAGGATCGCCACATGCAGCGACCCAAGAGCGTGATCCCCCCCGAACAGGTGGAAGGGCTCCAGGGCAGCCTCGCCACCACCAACATCGTCGACCTCCTGCAGTTCCTCAACGCCAGTACCAAGACCGGCGAGCTGCTCCTGCAGCCGTCCGGCAAGGGCCTGGAAGCCAGGGCCTACCTCGTGAAGGGCAATCTCGTGCACGTCGTGTCGGGGGCGCTCGCCGGGATGGAGGCGCTGATCGAGGTCATGGGTTGGACCAGCGGGACGTTCCACTTCTTCGAATCGGTGCTCTCGCCCAAGAACACCATGCTCATGCCGACCCAGCAGGCGCTCCTGGAGGCAGTGAGGATCCAGGACGAGCGCGCGAAGAAACAACATGCCGGTTACCTGGCCGGCGACGAAAGGAGCGAAGACATGCCCCAGACACCGAGAACCTCAACCGACGTCCTGGAAGAGTTGCTCAAGGTCCCAGGCGTCACCGCGGCCGTGGTCGTGGGCCGCGACGGATTCGTCATCGAGTCGTCGGGCGGCAGCACGGCGATCTCCCTCGACGACCTCGGCGCCGCCCTCGCGAACGCCATCAACGGCATCGAGGAGATGGGTTCGGAGCTGAAGATCGCCAAGTTCCAGGATCTCTTCGTCGAGTACGGCCGTGCCGTCATCATGTGCCGGCCAGTGGGCGACGCGGTCATCGCAATCACGGCTCCGGATGCCTCCAAGCTCGGCATCATCCGCCACAAGGCCAAGCCGCTCATCGACGAGCTGGCCAGCTTCTTCTAGGGAGGGGGATGAGCCATGGCACTGGAAATCAAGCACACTTTCGACGAAAACACCTTCCGGCATTTCATCAACGGGCACGGTTTCGTGCTCCACTGCCATCACTACATGTCGCTGACCACCAAGCTAGCCGAAGACTTTGCCGACCTCGGCGCGGTTCGCGTGCTGGCCGAGACGGCCGAGGACACGATCCGGCCGGTACTCGAGAGCTACGTCAAGGAGAAGGGGATCACGTCGCCGGCCGAGCGCCTGCAGGTGGGTGCCGAGTACTACTCGTTCATGGGCATGGGCAAGATGGCCGTCAGCGGAACGCCCGCCGGCGGCGAGGCGAAGCTGGCGCACTCCCACGTCGACGAGGGGTGGATCGCCAAGTGGGGTAAGCACGACAAACCCATCAACCACTTCACGCGCGGCTTCGTGGCCGCCATGTTCGCGGTGGCGTTCGACAAGCCGGCGCGCAGTTTCGAGGTCATCGAGACCGCCGCCATCGTCACGGGCGCCCCGGAGAGCGTGCTCTCCGTGAAAGCCGTGTGAGGGAAGGAGAGCATGCCATGACGGTAATGCGTGACCAGGTCGTGAAGCAGCTCGTGCAGGTCGAGGCCAAGCCGAACGAGAATGGGCTCATCCCCGCCTTCAACGTGCTCGTCAATCAGCTTCCATGGACGTTCTGGAACACCGTGGCCGAGCGGATGATGGCCATCACCCCGCCGGAGCGCAAGGCGGAGATGGATGCGGCCCTCGTCAACTGCGCGTACGAGTGCGGCTACCATACGGGCTACGGAATCGTGACCAGCCCCGAATTCGAGTCGGTGGTGACGCCGATGGTGACCGAAGGTGCCAAGGATGTGCTGCGCGGCGCCTTCGCGGTGTTCACGGCCTGGGGCTGGGCCAAGTCCGGGATCGTGCAGATCAAGGAAGGCGATTCGATGACGATTCGCGCCGTGGACTACTACGAGGCCGAGTCGGGCGGCGACGGAAAGCGAGCGTTCATGATCCGCGGCGTCTCCAAGGCGTTCATGGAGCTGGCCTACGCGGCGCCCTATCCGAACGGGATGCGCACTTTCGAGTGCGACCAGACGCGCGGCATCGAGGCCGGCGACCAGTTCGGCGAGTTCGTCGTGACGAAGAAGTGAGGCGGGTGGCCGGGCCGGGGGGGACCCCCGGTCCGGCCGTTCGTGTCGAGGGGGAACCATGGAGGCGATCTACCTGAATCACGCAGCGACCTCCTTCCCGAAGCCGAGGGAAGTCGTGGAAGCCGTCACGGCGTGGTTCGATCGCCCGCCGGTCGACGCGGCACGCGGCGGCGACAGCGCCTGTGACCCGATCGAACCCTGCCGGAGGGAACTCGCACTCCTGCTCGGTGCGGCGGATCCGGTGCGGGTGGTGCTCCTGCCCTCCTCGACGTACGCCATCAACCTGGTGATCGGGGCTCTCGTGACCCGCGGCTCGCACGTCGTGACGTCGGTGCTGGAGCACAACTCCGTGCTCCGCCCGATCGCGCACCGCGAGCGCGACCTGGACGTGGCGGTCTCGTACCTCGGGACGAGTCCTGACGGCATCGTTCGAGTCGACGAGCTCGCCGCCTCGCTCCGCCCCGAGACGGCGCTGGTGGCCCTCACGTGGGCCTCGAACGTCTCCGGCGCAATCCAGCCGGTCGAGGACTTCGCTCGGATCGCGGCCGCGGCCGGCGTGCCTCTGCTGCTCGATGCGTCGCAGGCGGCGGGGGCTGTCGAGATCCACCACCGGCACCTGCCGGGCCGTGTTTTCATCGCGTTCTCGGGGCACAAGGGGCTATGGGGTCCGCCTGGGGTCGGCGGCCTCGTGGTGCCCGACGGCGAACTCCCCCAGACGGTGGTCGGGGGCACGGGCGTGCGCTCCGAGAGCCCGCTCCACCCCCCCGAGCTACCGCTGCGCCACGAGGCAGGCACGCCGAACCTCCCTGGTCTGGCGGGGCTTCTGGCTGGCGTCCGACTCATCCGGGAGGTGGGCGTTCATTCCGTCGGTGCGCACCGTGCGACTCTGGTTCGACGCCTTCGTCAGGGCCTGGCCGCGCTGTCCGCTGTCCGGGCACTGCCGCTCGCCGGCGACGACGAACGAATCGGCATTGTCTCGTTTTCCCTCCGAGGCTGGAGCCCGGATGCCGTCGCCTTCGTGCTCCGGGAGTCGTTCGGGATCGAGGTACGCAGCGGCCTGCACTGCGCCCCGCTCGCGCACCGGGCGCTGGGAGGCGGCCCGGAAGGGTGCGTGCGGGCGAGCGTCGGCTGGAGCACGACCGAGGACGACGTGGATTCGCTGGTCGGTGCCCTGGGTCGCCTGGAGGCGAGGTAAATGGCCCGGATCACCAACCTGCGGGACCTCGAGAGCTGTCTCGACCGCTCGGAAGCGGTCGAGGTCTCGCTCGACCAGCCGGTGAGCGAGGCGCTCGTCCGCCGTCTCGGGCAAGCCGGTATCCTGCAGTATTTTCCGCATTTTCCGCGCCCCTACTTCCGGGTCGACCACGCGACGGACTGGGTGGTGCAGGGAATCGTGGGGAGCGAGAGGCTTCGCATCCAGCTGTTCGGCGAACGCACGGCCGAGGTTCTGGAAAGGCTGCGATGCCTGATCGAGGAGTGAAGAGGGTTCCAGCCGCGACCGCGCGGTCTGGCCCGGCAGTGGCCGGGCAGGGGAGCGACCATGGCACACGTGATCTCGCTTGTTTCTTCGAAGGGTGGGACGGGAAAGACCACCACCGCACTCAACCTCGCCGTTGCGCTGGCTGAAAGGGGCCGCCGCACGGTACTGGTCGACTTCGACCCGCAAGGCTCGATCGCCCATTCGCTGGCCAGGGGTGAGGGAGAGTGGTCCGGCCTTGCCGAGCATCTTCTCGCCGGGCTGCCGCTCGACCAAGTGCTCGTGCAGACCAAGATCCCGGCGCTCGCGATCCTGCCGCGCGGCCGCCTGGACGCGGTCGACGTGAGGGAATACGAGATTCTGCTCAACTCGCCGGCGCGGGTCGCCGAGCTCGTCGCGCAGCTCGGGGACGGCCGCCAGTACGTGATCATCGATTGCCCCTCCGGCCTCGGCGTGGTCACCAGAGCAGCACTCGCCGCTTCTGGCTTTGCGCTGGTCCCTCTGCAGGCCGAGCCTCTGGCGTTGCGCGCCGTCGGACAGGTGCTGCGAGTCATCGACCACGTCCGGAAGCAGGAGAACCCGGCCTTGCAGCTGCTGGGGATCCTGCCCACCATGGTCGAGCTGCGCAAGGACACGTCGCTCAACGTGATGGGGACGGTCTGGGCTGAACTCGCGGGGGTGCTCGACACCGCGATTCCGCGCGGGGAGGCGTTCGCGCGCGCCAGCGAGGTGGGGCTCCCCGTGAGCTTCATGGGCGGGCGCACACCACCGGAGGCGCGGCGGTTCGAGATCCTGGCCGACGAGATCGAGCGCCTGATTGCCGAGCTGACCGGCGCCGCTGGAGAGGATCATGAGAAGGTGCAGCGTCAACTCGTCTGATCTCGCGCAGGTCCGGGAACTCAGCGCGTCGTTGGCGCGGCGGACCCCGGGGACGTGGGCGCCCGCTCCAGCTCTGGTTCCCGCATTGCAGCCGGCGCCGATTCCAGCCATGCCGCCGTCTCCGCCGCCGCAGCCGGAGCCGGCGCCGATGCCGGTGGACCTCCACGCGCCTCCTCTCGAGCTCGAGAGCTGGGAAGTGTTTCTCGCCTGGAGTCTCGAGCTGTGCCGGGCTCGGGCGGGGTTCGTGGTGGACCCCCAGGGCTTCGTGGTCGCCACCCGCGGCAACGTGCCGGCCAACCAGTTCGAGGGGCTGGGGGCCGAGATCGCCTATGCCATGGAGCAACTCGATCGGATCGACACGGACTCCGGCTCCTTGCTGACCATCGAGCTGCAGTTCGCGACCCGCCGGCTGCTCGCGGTGCGGGTGGCGAAAGAAGAGGGTGGCAGCTTCGTCATCGGCTTCGTGGGGGCCCGCCCGCTCGCCGACGAGGTGCGAGGTGCACTCCTGCGGCAGCTCGCCCACAGCCTCGACCGCCTGTGCTGACCGGCGGCGCTGGCCGCAGCCGCCCGGCGCGTGTCCGGGGCGCGGAGCCCGGGTGAGCCGGATCGAGCAGTGCTAGGATGGAAGCAGCAGTCGACTGACGACGCATTGGGCAGGCTGCCGGAGTAGGTGGAGCGCTCGATGAGCGAGGATCCGCTGCACAAGAGAGGCCGTGCGGTCGCATCCGATGAGCCGGGGGCCATGCCCCCAATGGCCGAGACGGCCCCGCCGGCACGGTCTCCTCGGGGGCCTGCCCGGCCTGTCGAGGCGCTGGCGGACGCCTTCGAAATCTCGCCGGTGGGCATGGCGTTGGTCGCACCCACCCTCGAAATGCTGGCCGCGAACCAGGCCCTGCTCGATGTCCTCGGGGCGCGGGCAGAGGATGTGTCAGCGCTGCGCCTGCGGCGTCTCTTGTCCAAGCACTCCTTTCCCGGAGCGATCCAGGTGGCCAGGCGGATCCGTGCGGGCGAGCCCGGTCCCTTCGTTCTCGAGGGAAGGATCGACCGACCCGATGGCGAGACTCGCGAGGTCGAGGTCAGCGTCCGGCGTCTGGGGACACCGGAAGGCACCCGCGGTGCTTTCCTGGTGACGGTCAACGACGTGACGCTACAGGTCGAATCGATGCGCGCGGCGAGAGACTCGGCGGTCTTCCTCCGGCAGGTCATCGACCTCATCCCGCACTTCGTCTTCGCCAAGGACAAGGAGGGACGCTTCCTGCTCGTCAACCGCGCGGTCGCCGAGGCCTACGGCTCAACGCCGATTCACGTCCTCGGCAAGACCGACCGCGACTTCTCGGCCTCCGAAGCCGAGGCGATGGCGTTTGCGGCCAACGACCTCGAGGTGATCCGCAGCGGCCGCCCGAGACTCATCCCTGAAGAGAGGATCACGACCGCGGCCGGCGAGACTCGCCTGCTGCAGACGACCAAGGTCCCCTTCCGTTTCGGCCCGCAGCGAGCGGCTGGTCTGCTCGGGGTCTCGGTCGACATCACCGAGCTGAGGCGGACCGAGGAGGAGCTGCGGCGCAAGACCGAGGAGCTCGACAACTTCTTCTCGATCGCCCTCGACTTGCTCTGCATCGCCGACACCGACGGTGTGTTCCACCGGCTCAACCGGGAGTGGGAGCGCACGCTCGGGTACCCCATCGAGGACCTCGAAGGCCGGCGGTTTTTCGACTTCGTGCATCCGGATGACCTGCAACCGACGCTCGAGGCTCTGGGCCGTTTGCGCGAGCAGCAGCAGGTGCTCAACTTCGTCAACCGCTACCGTTGCCGAGATGGCAGCTACCGATTCATCGAGTGGCGCTCCACTCCGGTCGGCTCGCTCATCTTTGCGGCAGCCCGGGACATCACCGAGCGCAAGCGCGCCGAAGAGGAGCTGCAGACCAGCCGGCAGATGCTGCGGAGTGTGCTCGATCACTTTCCTGGCGTGGTGTTCTGGAAGGACCGGCGCTCGGTGTACCTCGGCTGCAACCTCGCGTTCGCGCGCGGCGCCGGGCTTTCGGCCGTGGAGGACATCGTCGGCAAGACCGATTTCGACCTCCCGTGGGCCAGCACGGAAGCGGAGAAGTATCGCGCCGACGACAGGGAAGTGATGGATAGCGGCAGACCCAAGCTCGGTATCGTCGAGACACAGCACCAGACGGACGGGCGCGTCACCTGGTTCAACACCAACAAGGTGCCACTCACGGCGCCGGACGGAGACGTCTTCGGGGTCCTGGGTGTGGCAGCCGACATCACCGAGGTGCGCCGCCTCGAGGAGCAGTACCGGCAGGCGCAGAAAATGGAAGCGATCGGTTCGCTCGCCGGTGGTGTGGCCCACGATTTCAACAACCTGCTCCAGGTCATCACCGGCTATTTGGAGCTGGCCCAGCTCAGGCTCGCGACCGGGGAGAGCCCGACTCACGAACTGGAGGAGGTCGGCCGGGCCACCGACCGCGCAGCGACGCTCGTCCGCCGGCTCCTGGCGTTCAGTCGCCGCCAGACGATGCAGCGCGAGGCCGTCGACCTGGATGCTCTGATCACCGGCCTGGCAAAGATGCTCCGGCGCCTCATCGAGGAGAGGATCGAGCTCCACACGGTGAGCCATGGCCGCCTCCCGATGGTCTTCGCCGACCCCGGGCATCTCGAGCAGGTGCTCGTGAACCTGTGTGTCAACGCCCGAGACGCCATGCCCGACGGCGGCGTGCTGCGAATCGAGACCTGGCATGTGGAAATCGACGCCGAGAGCGCTGTCCGGGTGCCCGGGGCCCGGCCAGGCACGTACGTCGTCCTTGCGGTTGCCGATACTGGTTGCGGCATTCCCCAGGAAAACCTCGACCGGGTCTTCGAGCCGTTCTTCACCACGAAGGAGGTGGGCAAGGGCACCGGGCTCGGGCTGGCGATGGTCTACGGCATCGTCAAGCAGCACGGAGGTTTCGTGGAGGTGCAGAGCGAGCCCGGCAAAGGGACCGTGTTCCGGGTCTTCCTGCCCGCGGCGGCCCCCGGCGTGGCCCCGCCGTCGCCCGAGGACGCGACCGTCCCCATGGCGCTCGGCCGCGGTGAGACGATCCTGCTGGCAGAGGATGATGCACAGGTCCGCGAGTTCGCGGCACGCGTGCTGCAGGAGGCGGGCTACCGGGTGATCGTGGCCCGCGACGGGGCGGAGGCCGTCGAGCTGGCTGCAGCCGAGGCTGAGGCGGTGGATCTTTACGTCCTGGATGCCGTCATGCCGAAGCTTTCCGGGAAGGCCGTCCACGACACGATCGTGGCCCGCCGTCCCGGAGCAAAGGTGCTGTTCTGCACGGGCTACAGCTTCGACGTCCTGCACAATGGCGGCGCGCTGGCCGGCGGATTCAACGCGCTGCAGAAGCCCTTCTCCCGCCACGCACTCCTGCGACGGGTGCAAGAGCTGCTGGACTGATCAGTCGAAGCGGGCGCCGTTGTCGCGCAGGGCGGTGAGAAAGCCGTCGATGTCGGCGGGGGTGAGGAACAGGCGCGGCTCGCCCTCGAGCAGGACGCCCTCCTGCCGGAGGGCGGAGGCGTAGACCCGGGTCGACACACCGTCGACGGAAAAGCGGCCGGCGTAATAGCCGGGCATGGCCGTACCGCCCCACTTGAGGGCACGGCTCGGGGTATAGCGGCGAGCGTGCACACCGGCGAGCGGGAAGCGCTTGCTCAGGAGCAAAAGCCCGACCTCCAGCTCGCCGCCTCCGACGCGGTAGCGCAACCGCCGCGAGGCCAGGAAGAACGCCGCCCCCACGTACACCGCGACCGGCAGGGTGGCGGCCACGAGAAAAACCTTGAGCAGCACCCACCACGCGGGCTGGCGGTAGGGCGGCGGCGAGAAATCGCCGTCTCGGCGGTCCTGCACCGCGGCGAGGAAGGCGGCGCGGTCGGGCGGCGTGAGGAGGACGGGGCGGTCCTCGCCGGCCACCTCGAGCAGCAGCACGTCGCGGCTGCAGTTGGTGACCTGCCAGACCTTGCCCACGTTGTCGTAGGCGAAGTACCCGGCGCACAGCCCCGGCATGCCGGTCCCGGCGGTGCGGCGGCCGCGCCCGAGCCGCACCTCGCGCCAGCCGGTGATGCTCGAGAGCGGATAGGCTCGACGGCTGGCCAGAAACGACTCGCCGCCCTGAATTTCGAGTACGCCGCCCGAGATGCGGTAGGCGATCGAAGGGCGCGAGACGACGAGGAGGACGCCGAAGGCGGACACCGCCAGCACCACGACCGTGAGCGCCCCGCCAAGCACTCTGGTCCAGCCGCTACGGGCCGGCACGGGAGCGAACTCGATCGCGGGAACGGGGTTCATCAGGTCGTCCCTCCCTCGAGCCAGGCGCGGACGGCATCCCGCTCGACGTGAGGCAGCACCGCCACGAGATCGCCGGGCGCGGCCTGCCGCATCGCCAGCTCCATCGCCTCGGGCTCGCTCGCCGCCTCGGCGACCCGCTCCGGAGGCAGACCAGCGTCGAGCAGCGCCTGGCGGATGAGCCCGGGCACCTCGCCGGGGCGGCGGCCGCGCAAATAGCGGCTCCCGAGCTCGCGCGCGATCACGAGCGCGGGCGCTGCGTCGAGCAGGACTCGCGCCGAGGCGCGGATCTGCTCGTCGTCGCGGTCGCCCGGCAGACCCAGCGAGACGACGATCCGTCCCGGGGCGAGGCGGCGCAACAGCGCCATGGTCTGCTGCAACCCGTCGGGGTTGTGGGCGTAGTCGAGGAAGATGAAAACCCCCCGGTGGTCGAGCAGGTTGGCGCGGGCCGGGTTGTCCTCGGGCGTGGGTCGGAGGCTGCGGAGCCCGGCGGCGATGGCCTCGTCTGGGAGCCCTGTGGCCCGCGCGAGCGCCATGGCGGCGAGAGCGTTGGCCACGTGGTAGCGGGCGGCGCCCCCGAGCGTGACCGGCACCTCCGCTGCCGGCACGTGCAGCGTGCCGCACACGAGTTCGTCGCCGGCCAGCCAGGCGCCCTCGACCTCGTGCTCGAGCGAGAACCAAGAACCTGCCTCGTGTCCGGCCAGCTCCGGGTCGTCGGCGTTGAGCACGAGGTGGCGCGCCGCCTTGCCGACGATGAGCTTCACCTCGGCGAGCTGGGCCAGGGTGTCGATGCCGTGGGCGCCGAGATGGTCGGCGGTAACGTTGGTGACGGCAGCCGCGTCGACACGCGGCAGCACGAGCCCGCGCCGCAGCATGCCGCCGCGCGCCGTCTCGAGCACGGCCCATGTCACGCGGGGATCCCGCAGGACCCGCCGGGCGCCCCCCGGCCCGGTCCAGTCCCCCGCCTCGACGAGCGCGCCGTCGATGGCGATCCCGTCCGAGGTGGTGGCACCCACGGTGTGGCCAGCGCAGCGCGCCATCCGCGCGAGCAGCCGCACCGTCGTGGTCTTGCCGTTGGTGCCGGTGACGAGCACCAACGGCACGGCACTCACCTCGTCCCACGGGATGAGGTCGTGACGTTCGACGACCCGCACCCCGGACCCTTCGGCCGGGCCGCCGCTTCCCCCGGCTGCTCCGGTCCTGCGGGGTACCGTGACCGCGCCGCGGCCCAGCCCGACCGTCAACCCTTCCGCGTCGAGAAACCACGGCACCCCGCGCCGCTCGGCCTCGGCCACCGCTTCCCGGACGGCGGGGTCCACCTCCTCGGCGGCACGGGCCGCGAGGGCGGGCAGCTCGTCCTCGGGACCGCCGGCGGCAGCCCATTCGTTCACGTACGTTGCACACAGCAAGCAGTCGAACGGTGCCTCGATTGCGAGCGCGAGGTGGCGCTCGCCGGAGCGACGACTGTGCGCCCGCCGCGGCCAGCCGAGAGTGGCGTGGGCGCGCTTGAGCGCCTCGCGCCACGCCGGCACGGGGTCCGCGTCGCCGTCCTCCAGGAACACCTCGAGGACGGCGCCCGGCCCGTCCAGCCACAGGGACGGGCCGGTGAGGCGCCGCGAGAGGCGAAGTTCCATCAGTCCTCGCTGTCCTCGCGCGCGAGCCGCACCCCGCGCTCGTCGCGGATGAGGCGGGCGCCCTCCGGCAGGGTGAGGGAGGGAACGACCGGCTCGGCAACGACGCCCGGCGGCGGCACCGGGCTCGGGGCGGTCGGCGCCTCGCGGCCGGCCTCGGGCCTGACCGCGGCTTCGCCTTCCGGGCGGAAGTAGATGACCTGCTTCCAGGTGCGGGTCAGCTTCTCGGCGAAGATGACGAGCAGGTCGCCCCGACGCGCCATGCGCAGCGCCGCCAGGTTGGCCTCCTGCTCGTCGGGCACCACGCTCATCCGCTCCTCGGGCACGCCGGCCTCGATCAGACCCCGCTTGAGGAGCAGGGGGATCTCGTCGGGACCCCGCCGCCGCAAGTTGTCGTCGCGCCGCAAGACGAAGTGGTCGAAATGCGGCGCGGCGATGCGCGCGACTTCGAGGGCATCCTCGTCGCGGCGGTCGCCGGGGATCGTGAGCACGACGAGGCGCCGTCCCGGCACCTCGAGGCGCTGAACGAGGTCGCACATCGCCCTGATCGCGTGCGGGTTGTGCCCGTAGTCGACGATGACCTTGAACGGGTGCTCCTCGTACACGTTGAGCCGGCCGGGGGCCTGGAAGAAGGTGGTGTCGAAGGTGCGCAGCCCGTGCCGGATCCCCTCGATCTTGACGCCCATTGCCCATGCCATGCCGGCCGCGAACATGGCGTTCTGGACGTTGAACAGCGCCCGCCCCTCCATCGTGGCCGGGATGAGGTGCGTCCACACCAGCGGCAGGTGCTGCCCCTTGTCGTACAGCGTGATCATGTCGCCGGCGATGCCGCGTTCGAGCACCACCGCCGACTTGCCGGCGCGGATGTGCTCGCGCACCAGCTCGTGGCTCGGGTTCATGGTCACGTACATGATCTGCCTGGCCTGGGTATAGTCGGCCATGGCCAGCACCAGGGGGTCGTCGGCGTTGAGCACCGCACACTCGCGCGCCACCTCGACCACGAGCCGCTTGACGCGCGCCAGCTCCTCGACGGTATTGACGCCGTCCAGGCCGAGGTGGTCGGCGGCGACGTTGAGCACGGCGCCGACGTCGCAGTAGCGGGTGCCCATCCCCGAGCGCAGCAGCCCGCCGCGCGCCACCTCGAGCACCGCCAGGTCCACCGTGGGGTCGCGCAGCACCATTTGCGTGCCGGTCGGGCCGGTGAGGTCGCCCTCCACCGAGCGCTGGCCGTCGATGTACACCCCGTCGGTGGTGGCGAGGCCCACGACCCGCCCGGCCATTTTGTGGATATGAGCGAGCATGCGGGCGGTGGTGGTCTTGCCGTTGGTGCCGGTAAGGGCGGCGATCGGCACTGCGGCCGGCGAACCGGGCGGGAAGAGCATGTCCATGACCGGCCCCGCGGGGTCGCGCGGCTGTCCCTCGGTGGGCGCCACGTGCATGCGGAACCCGGGCGCGGCGTTGACCTCGCAGATCGCGCCGCCCACCTCCCGCCACGACCTCGTGATGTCGGGGGAGAGGAAGTCGATCCCGGCCACGTCGAGACCGATCGCCTGGGCAGCGCGGATCGCCATCTCGCGGTTGTCGTAGTGCACCACGTCGGTTACGTCGGTCGCGGTGCCGCCGGTGGAGAGGTTGCCGGTGAGGCGGAGGTACACGCTCTCGCCGGCCGGCGGCACGGTTTCCGGGGTGTAGCCCTTGCCGGCGAGCATGCGCAGCGCCTGCTCGTCGAGCGCCAGCCGCGTCAGGACCTTTTCATGGCCGATCCCGCGCCGAGGGTCCTGGTTGGTGATGTCGACGAGCTGCGCCACGGTGTGCACCCCGTCCCCCACCACCTTGCCGGGCTCGCGGCGCGCCACGGCAATGAGCTGGCCGCCCACCACCAGCATGCGGTGGTCGAGCCCCTCGATGAACTTCTCCACCACGACGATGCGCGAGATCTCGCGCGCCGTCGGATAGGCGGTCTTGACCTCCTCCGGGCCGGTGAGGTTGGCGGCCACGCCGCGCCCGTGGTTGCCGTCGAGTGGCTTGATCACGACCGGGTAGCCAATGTCCTCGGCCGCCTCGAGCGCCTCGCGCAGCGAGTAGACGATCGCCTGCCGCGGCACCGGCAGGCCGATGTCGGCCAGGATGCGGTTGGTCTGCGACTTGTCCGAGGCGATCTCGACCGCGATCTGGCGCGTCTCCGACGTCACGGTGGCCTGGATGCGCTTCTGGTAGCGCCCGTGCCCGAGCTGGACGAGCGAGTAGTCGTTGAGGCGGAACCACGGGATGCCGCGGGCCTCGGCCGCCTTCACGAGCGAGAACGTGGACGGGCCGAGCTGCCGCCTCTGGGCGTAGCGAATCAGATCCTCGAGCTCGGTGTCGAAGTCGAGTTCCTCTTCTTCCTCCTGCTCCGCGCCGCGAGGCGGGCGGACCTGCACGCGCAGCTTCTTGGGCAGCAGGCTCTCGATGAGGAGCTGCGCCAGCCTGCCGGCGCGCTCGCCGACGTGTGCTTCCTCGTACTCGTAGACGATGTGGTACTCGCCCGGCCGCCCGGTGGAGCGCGTCTTGCCGAACGACACGTGGGCGCCCGCCATGTTCTGCAGCTCGATCGCCACGTGCTCCCAGACGTGGCCGATCCACGTGCCCTCGCGCAGCCGCCGCACGAAGCCGCCTTCCTCCTCGTACGAGCAGCCGTGCTCGTCCAGGCGCGGCAGCCGCTTCAGCAGCTTGTCGGCAAACCCCGGGATCTTGTTCGAGGGGTAGTCCTCAAGCACCCCCAGGTCGACGGTGAGCCGGATCACGGGGAAGTGAGCGTACAGGTTCGGACCGCGGTAGACACGGCGTTCGAGCACGCGCATCAGCGTTCCTCCTCGGCCGCCTCGGCTCCGAACGCCAGCGGCCCGTCCTCCGCGAAGGCCTCGCGGGTCTCGAGGTTGAAACGACCGCCCGCGACCAGGACGTGGACGCGGACGTTGAGCATCGAGACCGGCTCACCATCGGCCACCCGCCCCATGGCGCTGAAGGTGAGTCGGCTCGCGTCGACCACGGTCACCGCCTCCTCCCCCACGACCTCGAGCACGTTGTCGGGGCCGATGAACGCGGCTGTGTCCTCGTCGAGGCCGAGTCCGACCGGAAACGGGTTGTAAGCGAGCGCCGCGAGCAAGCGCCCGAACCGGTCACGCTGGCGGAAGTGCTGGTCGATGATGACCTTGTTGGTCAGCCCCAGGCCCGCGGCCAGGCGCACCATGCCGGCGCGCGGGGTGCCTCCCTCGTCGCCGCCCGCGATCATGTGCTCGGAGATGAACGAGGCGCCGGCCGAGGTGCCGGCCACCGCCACCCCGGCGGCGTTGCGGCGGCGGATCAGTCGCGCGACCTCGGTGCCGCCGAGCGTCGTCGTGAGGCGAAGCTGATTGCCGCCGGTGAGGAAGATCCCGGTGGCGCTGGCCAGCTCCTCGAGCACCGAGGGGCGGCTGCAGTCGAGGCGCTGCTCGATCGGCAGCGACCGGGCGGACCAGGTGCCGAGGTCGCGGAAGATCCTCTCGTAGTTGGCACCGGTATCGGGTTGTTCCGAGGCGGTGGGGACGATGGCGATGCGGGCGTCGCGCCCACCGGCCAGCTCGACGAAGCGGCGCAGGATCGTGCGGTCCGCCAGCTTGTCCTCGGCGCCGCCGATGGGAACGATGAAACCGCGGGAGGTCCGGGAGCCGGAACGCGAGGGACTCATACGCCCCCATTGTGGGCTGCGACCCCCCGGGGTCGTCAACCACCGCTCCCCGCCCGGCCGGTCGAGAGTCGAGCGTCGTTCCCCTCCCGGTTGGCAGTCGAGCGTCTTCTCTCCCGCCCCCACGTGGTATGGCTGCCTCCCACCCTCCTCCGCCCCACCACCCAAAAGAACTTGGACGTCGTCGTGGTCGAGGACGACTTTCGTTCGACCGTCGGGGCGCGTTGACGGATCCCCGAACGGGGTCACCGCGGGGTCACGGCCAGGTCATGCAGATCAGGTGAGGCAGGGCGAGGCCGTTCCCGAAAACACCGAAAGGAGTCGGGAATGAAGCACGGTCAGATCGTCGACGGGGTGCGAGGGATGGGAATCGCGATGCTGGCGACGATCCCGGTGCCGGGTGGGTCTGCAAGGACGGATGCGTTCTCGCCGTCGGTGAGCGAAGCGTGGGGTGGCGCCGGCGGTGTGGGACGCCACCGTGCGGGTGCACAACCCCAATGCAACGATGGCGAACGCATCGTTTCACCTGCTGGTGCGGCAGGCGAACCCGGCGCCGCTGACCTGCACGGACACCGTGCCGGCGGGGGACACGAAAAGGCACGAGAACGCCGTTCGGCTCATCCTTGCGCGGCAGACTTTCGAAGCGTTGCGGATGGCCTCGAACGTCAAGGTCGCGGTGCGATCGCGGATCCACTCGCAGGCTGGGGATCTGGACGACCCGCTGGGGCAGTTCTTCGCCGGCGTGCCGGCGTCATTCGCGATCGGGGCGGGGCAGGTGACCGGCCTGTTGGACGCTCCGGTCGAGCACGGCGTCGGCCGGGTGCCGGAGCCGGCGAGAGAGAGGTGGCGAGCGGCTTGGCGCAGGCACGCGAGCGAGAAACGGTACAGTGCGCCCAAGCGCAGGCCACGCCGACGCTCCCGCCCGCGCCTGGTCGAGGTCGCGATCGACGGGGGGCCGACGGGCCGCGAGGTGACGCTCGACCACCCCCGCGAGGCGGGGTTCTGGGGGATCTTCGAGGTGCTGCCCCGGGCCGGAAGCGGTCTCTTCGCGCTCTCGGAACGCTACGAGTCGGATTTCGGTCTCCTCGAGCCCGCCGGGTAGGTGTCCCGCGGCGGCAGGAGCGGGGTATGATGCCCGGACATCGCGTCAGGGGCCGAGCAAGGCCCCGCGCCCGAGGAGACCCCCATGGCCGTGACTTGTGATGGACACCATCTCCGGATCGAAGATGTCGTGCGCGTCGCCCGCTTCGGCGAGAAGGTCGAGCTGGCACCCGAGGCCCTGGAGCGCATCAAGACCTGCCGCGCCATGCTCGAGCGCAAGGTCGACGCCCACGAGATCATGTACGGCGTCAACACCGGCATCGGCGAGTTCTCCGAGGTGGTGCTCTCTGACGAGCAAGTCAAGCAGTTTCAGCGCTATTTGATTTACAACCACGCGGCCGGGATCGGCCAGCCGTGTCCGATCGAGCATGTGCGGGCGGCGATCCTGTCCCGCATCAACGTGCATGCCCGCGGCTACTCCGGGTGTCGCCCCGAGATCACCCTCACCTATGTCGACCTCCTCAACAAGGGCGTGACTCCCGTGGTGTGCGAGAAGGGCTCGGTGGGCGCCTGCGGCGACCTCTCGCCGATGAGCCAGCTCGCGCTCTCGCTCATGGGCGAAGGCGAGGCGTTTTACCGGGGTGAGCGCATGCCGACGGCGCGAGCGATGGAACTGGCCGGGATCCCGGTGCCGGGGCTGAAGGCGCGTGACGGCCTCGCTGCCATCAACGGCTCCAACCTCATCACGGGCATCGCCTGCCTGATCCTTTACGACGCCGAGCGCTGGCTGAAGCAGGCGGAGATCGCCGCCGCCATGTCGCTCGAGGCGCTGCTCGCCAACATGAAGCCGTACCAAGACAAGCTCCACGTGTTGCGCGGCTTCAAGGGCGCCATCACCTGCGCCGCCAACCTCCGGAAGGTCATCGCCGGTTCCGACCTCGTCACCGGCAAGCTCAAGACCAAGGTGCAGGACGCCTACTCGATGCGCTCCACGCCGCAAGTCATCGGCGCCGTGCGCGACGCCATGGCGTACGCCCGCGCCCAGGTCGAGATCGAGCTCAACGCCGTGGCCGACAACCCGGTGTTCGTGGCCGAGGACAACCTCGTGCTCACCGGCGCCAACTTCCAGGGCACGCCGGTGTCGCTCCCGCTCGACATGATCGGCGCCGGGCTCACGACCGTCTCGGTGCTCTCCGAACGCCGGCTCAACCGGCTGCTCAACCCGGCGCTCTCGGTCGGGCTGCCGGAGTTCCTCACCAGGGGCGCCGGCATGTTTTCCGGGCTCATGCTCTCGCAGTACACCGCCGACACGCTCATTGTCGAGCAGCGCATCCTCTCGACGCCGTCGTGCTGCCAGTCGATCCCGGCGGCGGCTGACCAGGAGGACTTCGTGTCGATGGGCATGAACGCCGCGCTGAAGACCAAGCAGATCCTCGCCAACGCCTACGGCGTGCTGGGGATCGAGCTGATCGCCGCGGCCCAGGCGCTCGATTTCAGGGAGTTCACACCTGGCCTTGGGACGCGCGCCGCCAAGGCCGCGGTCCGCAAGGTCGTGGCGCATCTCGACGAGGATCGCCCGCTCTTCCCGGACCACAACGCCATGATGGCGGCCGTCGAGCGCTGCGACGTGCTCGATGCGGTCGAGGCCGAGGTCGGCGAGCTCGGCTCGTCCTGGTAGCCCCGCGGCACCGCGAAGGGGCAGACCCGCAGGAACCCGGGATCCTGCCCCATGAGGACCAGGGTGTCGATGGCCACACCGCCTTTGACGTAAGGGCTGGCGGCGCGGCCCGGCGCCGGGGGAATCGGGCTCCCTGGGCGCGGGTGGGCGTCAGTAGGAAACGAGGGAGCCAGGGGAGGTGCCAGGACTGCGAGTGAGCAGAGAACCGGCATGGAACCGGAAGACGCGTGTTTCTGGATGCCGGCGGGGATGGCTTGTAAGTGGCGGAAGCGCATGGGAATCGAACCCACCCACCGTACGGCAGCCGCACGGCGCAACGGTTTTGAAGACCGCGAGAGCCACCAGGCCCCAGGCGCTTCCGCCTCCAGTCTATCATCCGCGAGCGGGAGTGGAGAGGCCGTGCTACCATTCTTCTCGTGGTTGGTGAGGCGCGGCACATCTACGTCGGCGACCTGGCCGAGACCCCGCTGCCCGAGATGCTGGCGACGATCCACCGCTATCGGGTGCCGGGAGTCGTCGAGGCGCAGCTCGGCGACTGCACCAAGCGGGTCTTCATCCTCAACGGTGACATCATCTTCGCCTCGTCGACCAACCGCGGCGAGTCGCTTGGCGACATGCTCCTGGCGGCGGGGCGGATCACGATGGAGCAGTACCGGGCGTCGGCGCTCATGCTCCTCGACAACCCCCACAAGCGGCACGGACAGATCCTGGTCCAGATGGGCGTGCTCACCGAGGCCGAGATGCGCACCGCCGTTCTCGAGCAGGTTCAGCGCATCGTCTGGAGCCTGTTCGGGCTCTCCGAGGGGCTGGTGACGTTCACGCTCGGCGCCGATCGCGTGGACGAGGTCTACAAGCTCCGCATCCCGACGCCGCGCGCCATCCTCCACGGCTGCAAGACCGTGCCGGACGCGAAGCGGCTGATCAGCCGGCTCGGCGGCAAGAACACGGTCTTTTCGAGGCTTCCCGTGCCGGAGCACCTGGAGGGCATCCAGCTCGAGGGGAGCGAGGAGGAGCTGCTCAGCCTCATGGACGGCCGCCGGACGCTGTTCGAGCTGTGCGAGAGCGGGCCTCTGAGCGCCGGCCTCAACGCCCGCATCATCTACGCTCTCCACTGCCTGGGGCTGATCCGCAAGGAAAAGGACTCCGCGGCCGGCATCAAGGTGCAGGTGCCGTCGGGCGGCTAGCCCCGGCACGGTCGAGAGCGGGCGCGCGTGCCTCCACGGAGGGTGTTCATGCCTTTGTACGAGTACAGGTGTTCGAGCTGTGGTGAAACGATCGAGGTCCTGCAGCGTTCCGGGGACCCCCCCCCCGCCGAGTGCGCACGCTGCGGCGGCCAGATGCTGAAAGTGATCTCGGCCCCGGCGCTCCGGTTCAAGGGCAGCGGCTGGTACGTCACCGACTACGCCCGGGCCGGCAGGAAGGACAGAGAAGCCCCTTCCACGGCGCCCGGCGAGCCCGCCAAGCCTGCGTCCGAGAGCAAGCCGGCGCCGCCCGCTCCGTCGAAGCCGTCGTCCTGACCCGACAGGCCGCCGGGTCGCCAGCCATTCAGGCCTCTGACCTCCCCTCCCGCAGCCAACGGCCAGTCACCTCCACCCCTTGCCGCACTGGGGGCTCTGGATCCGTCATTCGCGGGCGACTGGCCGAGGGCTACTTCGTCCTGGTGGGAGGCGGCAGCGGATAGCCCGGCACCGCCGAAAAGCGCAGCGTCGTGCCGGGCCTGATACCGTGCCGGACGGCGGAGCCGGCCACCATCTCGAGCACGGCGCGACTCTGGGCCGCCGGCGCGTACGAGGGACAGGGGTCGAGCCTGCACGGCGGCACGTCGGTCCTGACCTCCACGACCGTGCCGCTCGCGTCGAGCCAAATGAGGTCCAGGCTCACGAAGGTGTCCTTCATCCAGAACGGCCAGATGCCGTCTTCCGAAAAGATGAAAAGCATCCCTGTGTCGGGCGGCACGACATCCCGGAACATGAGCCCGAGGGCGCGGTCCTGGTCGGTGACGGCAAGCTCGAGCTTGACCGTCGCGCCATCGGGGAGCACGCAGGCGGGGTGCGGGGGTGGGGCGAGCCACAGGAGCAGGGCCACGAGCGCGGTCGTCACGCGTCAGTCCTCCGTTGCAAGGTTGAGCTTCTCGGCGTGATAGCGGAAGGCGCGATAGGTCATCCGCAGCAGTCGGGCGGCGTCCTTCTGGACCCCGCCGCAGCGCTCGAGCGCCTGGCGCATGAGTTCGCGCCGGATCGTGTCGAGGTGCGCCTCGAGGTCGAGACCCTCGGCCGGGAGCTGCATGCCGAGCGAGCGGGTGCCGCGGTCGGCCGCCCCGGCGAGCAGGGTGGGGGGCAGCGAGCCCACCGTGATGAGGGGAGACGGCTCCATGGCCGCTGCCTGCTCGATGACGTTCTCGAGCTCGCGCACGTTGCCCGGCCAGGGGTGGGCCTGGAGGACGAGCAGCACGTCCTTGTGCAGCTCCTTCTTCTCGACCCCGAGGCGGCGCGTGGCGCGGTCGAGGAAGACGCGGGCGAGCAGAGGGATGTCCTCCAGCCGCTCGCGCAGCGGGGGGAGGGTGACGGAAAGGACGTTGATGCGGAAGAAGAGGTCTTCGCGGAACCGCCCGAGTTCGATCAGGCCGCGCAGATCGGCGTTGGTTGCAGCCATGACGCGCACGTCGCACGAGGCCTCGCGGGTGCCGCCGACCGGACGGATCTTCCTGTCCTGCAGGGCGCGCAACAGCTTGACCTGGAGGGGGAGCGGCAGCTCGCCGATCTCGTCGAGGAAGATGGTGCCGCCCCGCGCCTCCTCGAACAGGCCGCGCTTGTCGCGGACCGCGCCGGTGAACGCCCCGCGGACGTGGCCGAAAAGCTCGCTCTCCAGCAGCCCTTCGGGGAGAGCGCCGCAGTTCACGGCGAGGAACGGCCCCGATGCCCTCGGGGAGGCAGCGTGGATCGTTCTCGCCAGCAGCTCCTTGCCCGTCCCGGATTCGCCGGTGAGCAGCACGGTGGCATCGCTGCGCGCGATCTGGGCCACCCGGTCCTTGATCGAGCGCATGGCCGGCGACACTCCCACGAGTTCCTCGCCGAAGCGCACCTCCTCGGTCCCCAAGGGGGCCGCCAGCCGCTTCGCGACGATCGCCTTGAGCTGGTCGATGTCGAACGGCTTGGAGAGGTACTCGACCGCGCCCTGGCGAACCGCGGAAAGCAAGGTGGCCGGAGTGGTATGGGCCGTGATCATGGCGAAGCTGGTGGTGGCGCCGTGGGTGCGCAGGAGGTCGAGGCCGGAACCGTCTGGCAGCAGGATGTCGCAAATGACGAGGTCGAAATGCTCTCGCCCCATGGCCTCGCTGGCGCTCGCCAGGTCGGCGGCGTCCCGCACCGTGTAGCCTTCGCCTTCCAGCACGATGCGGAGCACCTCCCGGAGGTTGGGCTCGTCGTCGACGACCAGGATCCGGCCCGTCATGGCGATCCCAGCGGGAGCCGCAAGGTGAAGGTCGAGCCCTGGCCGGGGACGCTCTCGACCTTGATGTCGCCGCGGTGCTCGCTGACGATCGAGTACACGACGGCCAGTCCGAGCCCCGTTCCTCCCTGGCGGAAGGCCTTGAAAGGCTGGAAGATCTCGTCGATCTGCGAGGCCGTCATGCCTATCCCCTCGTCGCTCCAGCGGATCACATACTCGCCGTTCTCGGGAGCGGCGATGACGCGCATCGTACCACCGTGCGGCATGGCCTGGACGGCGTTGCGGGCGAGGTTGAAGAACGCTTGCCGTAGCTGCCGCTCGTCCGCGAGGACGGGCTCGGGGTGCGGCCGGATGTCGAGTTCGATGCGGTGCGCCGGCGTCACCTCCGGGGAGTTGGCGAACAGGGTGAGGGTGTCGGCGAGGATCGACCCGATTTGGCACGGGCCGGGCTGCGGCTCCGGCGGGCGGGCGTAGGCGAGGAACGACTCGATGGTCGCGGACAGGCGGCGCGACTCCTCGACGATGATGCGGGAGAGGCGCCGCTCGCTCTCGCCGAGCCCCGGGACCTTGCCGAGCACCTGGGCCGAGCCGGAAATCGAGGCGAGGGGGTTGCGAATCTCGTGCGCGATGCCGGCCGCCATCTGGCCGACCGCCGCCATGCGCTCGCGGAGGCTCTCGCGGCGCGTCGTCTCCCTCACCTCGGTGAGGTCGCGGAAGTGGATCACGAACCCCACGAGGCGGCCCTCGCCGCTGCGCAAGGGCGTGACCGTGCACCCCACCGGAACGCGGCGCCCGATTTCCGTGCCTTCGAGCTTGACCGGGCCGGAAGCCGAGACCTTTTTCAGCACCTCCGACCACGAAACGTTCTCGAGTCCGAGAAGCTGGTCGACGAGCTTCCCCTCGACCGCCTCGTCGCGGCCGAGAATGCGCATGGCCGCGGGGTTGCCGAGCACGACCCGGCCGTCGAGGTCCACCGCCAGCACACCCGAGTCGACCGAGCGCAAGACGTCGTCGGAAAGCGCGAGAAAGCGGGCGCTGGCCGTGCGCTCGCCCAGCAGCTGCTGCTCGGCCCGGCGCACCGAGTGGGCGAGAAACGAGGTGAGGATCGCGACGATCGCGAAGCCGATGCCGGTGACCACGAGCTGGAGCCCGAGGCCGGTGCTGCCTCCCACCGGCACCGGCGGGGCGTAAGCCGGGACCGAGACGAGGCGAAAGGCGACCAGCTCGACGAGCCCGGCGTAGGAGACGAACGCCGCACCGGCCGTGGTGAGCGCCCCTCGCAGCCCGAACAGGTGCGCGCCGAGGGCGACCGGGATCATGAACAGGAACGAAAACGGCGAGCTGGGTCCACCGGTCACGAAGATGAGCGCGGTGACCACCGCCAGGTCCCCGGCGAGCTGGAGCCCCCCGTGCAGCCCGGGCGGAACGCGCACCAGGAGCAACACGATCCAGACCAGCGAGAGCAGGTAGGCGAGCCCCGCCACCCGGATCAGGGGACCGATGGGCAGGATCTCCTCGCTCGAGACCTGCACGAGGAGGGCGCCCACGAGCAACCCGGAAACGGCAAGCAGGCGCATGCCGATCAACCACCTGACCGCACGCGCGAGGCCCGGGACGGGCGGCTCCGGGCCGACCGTCGAATCGGCCCGGAAGCCAGCAGGCGAACTCATCCGATCTTGGAGATGAGGTCGAACATCGGCAGGTACATCGCGATGACGATGCCGCCGATCACCACGCCGAGGAAGAAGATCATGACCGGCTCGATGAGCTTCATCATGCCCGCCACCGCCGTGTCGACTTCTTCTTCGTAGAACTCGGCGATCTTCGCGAGCATGGTGTCCATGGCGCCGGTCGCCTCGCCGACGCTGATCATCTGCACCACCATCGGCGGGAACTGGTTCGTGGCCTTGAGGGGTTCGGCCAGGGTCTTGCCTTCCTCGACCTGCTTGCGGACCTCCAGGATGGCGCGCTCGATGACCGCGTTGCCGGAGGTCCTGGCGGTGATCTCGAGGGACTCGAGCACCGGCACGCCCGCCGACAGCAAAGTGCCGAGGGTGCGGCAGAAGCGCGCCACCGCGATCTTGCGCAGCACCATGCCGAGCACTGGCGTCTTGAGCAAGATCTTGTCGATGACCAACTTGCCCTGGGGAGTCTTGTAGTACTGGCGCACGGCAATGATGCCGGCAACCAGCACGAGAGCAATGAGCCACCAGAAGCGCCCCACGAACTTCGAGAGCGCGACGACGATGCGGGTCGGCAGCGGCAGGCTGGCGCCCAGGCTCTCGAACAGCGACGCGAAGACCGGGATGACTTTCCAGAGGATCACGTACACGACGAGGATGGCGATCGCGATGACCGTCACCGGGTAAATCATCGCCGCCTTGACCTGGGCCTTGAGGCGGGCCGCCTTCTCGATGTAGGTCGCGAGGCGCTGGAGGATGGTGTCGAGGATACCGCCCGCCTCGCCGGCCGCCACCATGTTCACGTAGAGGTCGGAAAACGCCTGTGGGTGCTTCTTGAGGGCGTTGGCGAGCGAGGACCCCGTCTCCACGTCTTCCCGGACCTGCAGGATGATGCGCTGGAACGCCTTGTTTTCCTGCTGCTCGCCGAGGATCTGCAGGCACTGCACGAGCGGCAGGCCGGCGTCGATCATGACGGAAAACTGCCGGGTGAAGACGGCGAGGGCCTTGTCGGACACGCCGCCGCGCACCTTGGGGACGGCGATCTCCTTGCCCTTCTCCTTGACCGTGATCGGCACCACCTGCTGGCGCCGCAGGACGGCCAGGGCGGCATCCTTGGTGTCAGCCACCAGCACGCCGCTCTGCGGCCGACCGGCGCGATCTCGTCCCTTCCATTCAAAGCTGGGCATACGCTAGCTCCTCCCTGGCACACGGGGCGGCAAGGGTTGCTGCACGACGCCCGTGCCCCGGTTGATCATGTCCTGCAGCTCTTCTTGGTTGGAGCTGTAGGACAGGGCGGTCTGCAAGGTGATCAGCTTGCGCTGATAGAGCGTGGCCAGCGACTGGTTAAAGGTCTGCATCCCGTGCTTGAGCTGGCCCGTCTGCATCATCGAGTAGATCTGGTGAACCTTGTCCTCTCGGATGAGGTTACGCACCGCGGCGTTGGGAATCAAGATCTCGCAGGCGAGCACCCGCCCCCGGCCCCCCGCCTTGGGCAGCAGCGACTGGCAGATGATGCCCTCGAGGACGAACGAGAGCTGGGTGCGGATCTGGGACTGCTGGTGCTCGGGGAAGACGTCGATGATGCGATTGATGGTCTGGGGCGCCGAGTTGGTGTGGAGCGTCGCGAACGTCAGGTGACCGGTCTCGGCGATGCGCAGCGCCGACTCCACCGTCTCGAGGTCGCGCATCTCGCCGATGAGCACCACGTCGGGGTCCTCGCGCAGCACCGAGCGCAGCGCGTTGGCGTAGGACTGCGTGTCGGAGTGCAGCTCGCGCTGGTTCACCATCGCCTTCTGGTGCGTGTGCAGGTACTCGATCGGGTCCTCGATCGTGATGATGTGGAGTGGCTTCTCGCGGTTGACCTTGTCGATCATGGCGGCGAGCGAGGTGGACTTGCCCGAGCCGGTCGGCCCGGTGACGAGCACGAGCCCCCGCGGCTTCTCGCACAGCGACTCCACGATCTGGGGCAACCCCAGCTCCTTGAAGCCCAGGATCTCGTACGGGATGCGGCGGAACGCCCCGGCCAGCGCGCCGCGCTGGAAGAAGATGTTGGCGCGGAAGCGAGCCAGCCCCTTGATGCCGAACGAGAGGTCGAGCTCGAGCGTCTCCTCCAGCCGGTGCTTCTGCGCGTCGGTGAGCACCGAGTAGACGAGTCGCTTGGTCTCGGGTGCGGTCAGGGGCGGGCCCGGCAGCCGCTCGAGCAGCCCGTGCACCCGGATGATGGGGGGGGAGTTCGTCGTGACGTGAAGGTCGGTGGCACCGGAGTCCACCATGGTCTTGAGGAGCTCGTGCAGCGTGACGGCCATGCGCGCCCCCTTACAAAACGGTTTCCCGGACGACCTCCTCGATGGTCGTGAGGCCTTCCCGGATCTTGTGCAGGCCCGACTCGCGGAGGGTGATCATCCCCTCCTCGCGCGCCTTGCGCCGCAGCTCGATGGCGGTTGCCCCCGAGAGCACCAGCTCGCGGAGGTCGTCGGTCATGGTCATGACCTCGATCAGGGCCGTGCGGCCCTTGTACCCTGTGTTGTTGCACTTGTCGCAGCCACGGCCCTTGTAAAGCTTGATGTCGTGCGCCTCCGCCTCGGAGAACCCGACGCCCAGCAGCGCCTGGATCGGCGTGTCGATCTCCTCCTTGCAGTTGGTGCAGACCCGGCGGACGAGACGCTGCGCCGCGATGCAGTTGACCGAGGTGGCGACGAGAAACGGCTCGATGCCCATGTTCATGAGGCGGGAAATGGTCGAGGGGGCGTCGTTGGTGTGGAGGGTGGAGAGCACAAGGTGCCCCGTGAGCGCCGCCTTGATCGCGATCTCGGCCGTTTCGAAGTCGCGGATCTCACCGACCAGGATGATGTTCGGGTCCTGCCGCAGGAAGGAGCGCAAGGCGGCCGCGAAGTTGAGGCCGATCGAGTCCTTCATCTGCACCTGGTTGACGCCGGGCATCTGGAACTCGACCGGGTCCTCGGCGGTCATGATGTTGGTGTCGGGGGTGTTGACGCGCTGCAGGGCGGAGTAGAGGGTGTTGGTCTTGCCCGAGCCGGTCGGGCCGGTGACCAGCACCATGCCGTAGGGCTTGAGCACGGCGTCCTCGAACGCCTTGAGAGAAGGCTTCTCGAACCCGAGCTTGGTGAGGTCGAGGCGGAGGTTCTCCTTGTCGAGGAGCCGCATCACGACCTTTTCGCCGTGCACGGTGGGGATCACGGACACGCGGTAGTCGAGCTCGCGGGTCCGCCCCTCGACCTTGGCCTTGAGGCGGATGCGGCCGTCCTGGGGCAGGCGCTTCTCGGCAATGTCGAGCTTCGAGAGCACCTTGATGCGCGAGGTGATGGCGTCCTTGAGCTTGAGCGGCGGGGTCATGACCTCGCGCAGCAACCCGTCGATGCGGTAGCGCACGCGGAAGTTCCTCTCGTACGGCTCGACGTGGATGTCCGACGCGCCGCGCTTGATGGCGTCAGTGAGCATGATGTTGACGAGCCGCACGACCGGCGCTTCCTCGGCCCCCTCGGCGAGGGTGGCCACGTCCATCTCCTCCTCTTCCTCCATGAGCTCGAGCGCCGCCTCGTCGACGCTCGTGAGGTCCTCCATGACCTTCTTGAGTTCGACCTCGCGGGTCGATCCGAAGTGGCGGTCGATGGTTTCGCGGATCGCCTCCTCGGAGGCGACCACCGGTTCCACCCGGTAGCCGGTCATGAAGGTGATCTCGTCCATGGCGAAGATGTTGGTCGGGTCCGTCATGGCGAGGGTGAGGGTGGCGCCGGTCTTGTTGACCGGGATGACGTTGTACTTGCGGGCCAGGTCGACCGGAATGAGGCGCGCGACGTTGGAGTCGATCTCGAAGTGACGCAGGTTGATCGAGGGGACGCCGAACTGGTGGGACAGGCACTCGATGATGTCGTCCTCGGTCACGTACCCGAGGCGCTGCAGGATCTCCCCGAGCTTGCCGCCGGTGCTCTTCTGCTCGTCCAGCGCCTTCTGCAGCTGCTGCTGGTTGACCAACTGGGCCTTGAGGAGGAGTTCACCAAGCTTGAGGGCCATACCCTTCCCTTCCCTTGCGCATCGGTCCGCGAGCCGATTGTATCACCTTCGCCGCCGCCTCCCGGCGAGTCGGAGCGAGCGGGGGCGTCCGCCTGTCGCTCACCCTGCCAGCTCGCGGAGCGCCGCCAGCACCTCGCCGGGATCGACCTCGCGCGCGGCGCCGGTGCGGGCACGACCACGGCGGGCTCCCCCTCGCGCCGCCGAGACGACCGCCACGCGGGCGCCGCGCGGGCCGTTGCGGCCGGGATCGGTGGCCAGGAAGACCGCCACTGTCGGCACCCCGATTGACGCGGCGAGGTGCACAGTGCCGGTATCGGCCCCCAGCACCACAGCCGCTCCCGCCAGCAGGTGGGCCAGCTCGACGATGGAGGTGGGCGGTGCAATCTCGACCCCGGCCTCGACGGCGATCTGCTCTGCCAGCGCGCGCTCGCCCGGTCCCCAGGCCACCCACACCGGGTGCCCGAGGCGAGCCACCGCGGCCGCCGTCACCGCCCAACATGACGGCGGCCAGGCCTTGCCGGGCCCGCCGGTGGCGGGCAGGATCACGACCGCCCCGGCCGGTGGCCGCGGCCCGGTACCGCCGGCGAGCAGGAACCGGCCGTCCGGTGCCGCGCCGGGCTCGGGTACGACGCCGAGCGCGGAAGCGAGCGAGAGGTTGACGTCCACGACGTGGCTCGCCCCTGGCGGGGGTGTCACTGTTGTCGTGTAGAGCAGGCCGGCGGCTCGCTCGCGGCGCTGGCGCGCTGCCAGCCCCACGCGCCGGGGAACTCTCGCCAGGCGTGCCCAGGCGGCCGACTTGACGAGGCCCTGCGGGTCGAGCGCCACGTCGAGGTCGAGCTCGCGCAGTCGTGCGAGGGCGTCGCGAACCTCGCGCCGCGTCGCGGCCGACCACCATCTCGTGCGCCAGCGACGGGTGGCGACGGGGATCACCCCCGCGACGGCCGGGTGGGCCTCGACGAGTGGCGCGAAGTGGCGCTCCACGAGCCAGTACAGCTCGAGGTCCGGCCGGGCGCCGCGCAGCGCCGCCGCCAGCGGCCAGGTGTGCACGATGTCGCCGAGGGCCGAGAGGCGGGTGAGGAGGACGCGCACCCCGGTATGGTAGCCGGGACCGCCGCGGGGCGACAGCGGGGCGAGGCGGCGCGCTGCCGGTTTACCATCCGCCCGTCCCGGCTCCGCCCTCGGGCGGGGGGCCGAAGCGCCGCAGCACCTCGCCGATGAGATCGGTCGTGGCGTGCTCCTTGGGATCCCCGCAGATGACCGTGCGGCCGCTCCACTCGCTCACGACCGCCCGCTCGGGGACGGTCTGAGGTGTGTAGTCGGTGCCCTTGGCGTGGATGTGAGGGCGCAGCTCGCGCAGCACGTCGGCCACAGTCGGCTCGTCGAAGACGACGATCCAGTCGACACACGCGAGGTGGGCCAGGATCTCCACCCGCTCGCCGACCGGGACGACCGGGCGGGTCGGCCCCTTGAGCAGACGCACGGAGGCGTCGCTGTTGACGGCCACGAAGAGCACGTCGCCGAGACGGCGGGCGTCGGCAAGGTAGCGCACGTGCCCCACGTGGAGCATGTCGAAGGCGCCGTTGGCGAGCACCACGACCTGCCCGGCCGCCCGCGCCCGCGCGCTGAGTTCGGCGGCGTGCTGGCGGGAGATCGGCTTGCTGCCAGGATCAGTCATCGAGGATCGGTGCCAGGTCGATGGCGCGGCGCAGCTCGGCCGCGCTCACGGTGGCGGTGCCGAGCTTGGTGACGACGATGCCGCCGGCCAGGTTGGCGAGGGTCGCCGCCTCGAGCGGAGAGGCGCCGACGGCCATCGCCAGGGTGAGGGTCGCCAGCACCGTGTCGCCGGCGCCGGTCACGTCGGCGACTTGGTCGGAGCCGTAGACCGGCAAGTGGACGGGGGGCCGGCCCTCCTCGACGAGGGTGGAGCCCTGGCTTCCCCGCGTGGCGACCAGGAAGCGGCAGCCCATGCGTCGACGCAGCGCCTCGGCTGCCGCCACCACGTCCTGATCGGTGACGAGCTCGCGCCCAGCCGCGGCGGCGAGCTCCTCGAGGTTGGGGGTGGCGCCGTCGACGCCGACAAGGTTGGCGAGCGCGAACCGGGAGTCGAGGACGAGTGGCGCCCCCGCCGGCATGGCGGCCCGGAGGGCGGCGATGCCGGCCCGGCCGACGACGCCGTAGCCGTAGTCCGATACCGCCGCTGCCGCCGCCCCGCCGCCGGCCTCGGCGAGCGCCGCGATGACGCGGCGCAGCCGCCGGTCGTTGCCGGCCAGGCGGTCCTCGATGTCGTAGCGCGCCACCTGGTGCTTGAGCGACGAGGGGCCGCCGGCCACGATGCGCACCTTGGTCACGGTCCTGAACCCCGGCGCGATGAGGATCGAGCCGACGTCGATGCCGCGCCCGCGAAGGGCGGCGAGGAGCGCGTGGCCGGCCTCGTCGTCGCCGACCACCCCGACCGGCACCGCGACGCCGCCCAGCGAGGCGATATTTGCGAGGGCGTTGGCGCCGCCTCCGGGGATGTCCCGCTGGCCTTCGAAGCGCAGGATGATGACCGGTGCCTCGCGCGAGATCCGCTTGGGAGCGCCGAGGACGAAGCGGTCCAGCACGAGGTCGCCGTACAGCACGACCCGGCGGCCGGAGAAGCCGTCGACGATGGCGTGGAGGCGATCCCGGCTCGGCACGGATGGATTCTACAGGATAGCGGGGGGGATGAGGTCGGCGAACGAGCCGAGCACCGGCTGCAGCTCGACCTCGAGCCAGGCCACTTGGGCGGCGAGGTCGGGCGGGAGCTTGACGAAGTCCTTGCCGGTGGTCAGCACCATCGCTCCGGCGGCGTACGCCCGGGCGAGGATGCTCTCGACATCGGCGCGGCGGTAGCGGTGATGGTCCGGGAAAAGTTCCATGTCGGCAATCACCACGCCGAGGTCGGCCGCCGAGCCGGCGAACGCCCGGGGGTTGCCGAGCCCGGCCATGAGCACGGCTTTTTGCCCGCGCAAGGCCTCCGCGGGTGCCCGCTCGCCGCCCCGGTGTACGGCGCACGCCGCGACGCGCGTGGCGATCATGGCTGCGTCCGGCGCCCACGGCCCCAGCATCGCCATGACCACGGCGGCGTGGCTGCGGTCGTCGACGCGGTTGATGACGACGCCAGTGGCGTGCCGCAGGGCGGCGGGGCGCTCGCGGCGCGGCGCCTCGAGGGCCAGCGGGTCGGCGGCGTCCACGACCACGATGTCGGCCTCCCGCCCGAGGCGCCAGTGCTGGAAGCCGTCGTCAAGCAGCAGATGAGTGGCGCCGACCTCCCGGACGGCCGTCGCCGCCCCCCGCACCCGGTCGCGGTCGACGACGATGGGTACCTCGGGAAGCGCCCTGGCCAGGAGAGCGGGCTCGTCGCCGGCCTCCCGCCACGAGACCTGGCGCTGCCCAGTGATGAGCAGCGGGACCTTGCTCTCGCGTCGGTAGCCGCGGGTCAGGATCGCGGGGCGCCGGCCGCGGCTCGTCAGGACACGGGCCAGAGCCGCGACCAGCGGTGTCTTGCCGGTGCCGCCGCAAGCGATGTTGCCGACCGAGATGACGGGCACCTCGGCGCGGTGCACGCGCCGCACGCCCCACCGGTACAGCAGCCGGGCGCCGGCGTTGATCGCTTCCAGCGCGCCGCTGGCCTCGACTGCGAGCCGGCGACCCAGGTTCACGCCAGGAACCTCTCAAGGGCGGTGACGGTGCGGGCCGTCGCGCCCGCGTTGGCCTCGAGCAGCCCGCGCCCTGCCTCGCCGGCGCGACGGGCCGCGGCCGGGTCGTCGAGGAGCTGCTGGAGCGCTGCCGCCAGCTCGTTCTCGTTGCGCACGACGCGCGCCGCGCCGACCTCGAAGAAGCGTCGGAACACCGCCGCGAAGTTCCTCACGTGAGGGCCGGTGAGGACCGGCACGGCGAAGCGCGCTGGCTCGATCGGGTTGTGCCCTCCCGTGGCCGCCAGCGAGCCGCCCACGAACGCGACGTGGGCCAGCTCGTAGAGAGCGGCCAGCTCGCCGACGGTGTCGAGCACCACGACCTCGCAGCCGGCGGGCGCGCTCGACAGCAGCGTCCGGCGCTCGGCGGAAAAGCCCAGCCGCGCCGCGGTCTCGAGCACGTCTCCGGCCCGCTCGGGATGGCGCGGGGCGAGGAGCAGGAAGACTCCCTCGCGGCCGGCCAGGCGCCGGACGGCCCGCAGCACCGGCAGCTCCTCGCCCTCCATCGTGGATCCGGCCACCACGACGCGGCGGGTGCCGGCCACCCGCCGCATTTCGGCCACGATGCCGGGGGCGGTCTTGGGGGCGCCCACGTCGAACTTGAGGTTGCCCAGCACCTGGATGCGGTCGGCCGGCAGCCCGAGCACCGCCAGGCGGTCGGCATCCTGCTGCTCCTGAGCCAGCGCCAGCGTCACGGGCTCGAGCAGCGGGCGCAGGAGCGGGCGCAGGAGCCGGTAGCCCCGGAACGAGCGGTCGGACACGCGAGCGTTGACGATCGCCACCGGGATGCCGCGCTCGGCACAGCCGGCGAGCATCTCCGGCCAGAGCTCGGTCTCGACGAGAACCACGAGGCGTGGCTGCGCGGCGTCCAGGACGCGCCGGACCGGGCTGCGGAGGTCGAGTGGGAACGGCACCACGGCGTCGGCTTGCTGCTGGCCGGTCGCGAGCGACAGGCCGGTGGCCGTGGTGGCCGAGAGGATGATCGGAGTCTCGGGGTGGCGGCGCCGCAGCTCGGCGAGCAGCAGCCGCGCCACCGCCACCTCCCCTACCGACACGGCCTGCACCCAGGCGCCGCCGGTGGGCAGCGAGGGGAGCTGGCGCCCGAGACGCTGGGCGAGCGGAGGCCGCTTCTTGCCGCGCCGGCGGTCGGCGGCGAGCAGCCATGGGGCGGCGAGAGGCAGCAACGCCGCTGTTGCAGCTCGATACAGCCAGAGAGCGGCGCGCGCCATGGCGGGGAGTGTAGCAGCCCTCCCGGCCGTCCGGTGGAAAGCCCTCCCCCGCCCGGCCGGCCGGGAGACACGAGGCAACAGGCGAAACACGAAGGCTATAATCGGCGCCCCAACGGCGCCGTGGCTGCCGCCGTATACGCACTGGAGGTCGGAGTTGGGATGGGACTGCTGCGACTGCTGCCGAGGCCGATGCTAGCTCCCCCGCGCGAGGACCGGGAGCTGGCGGCGGCGGCTCGGGCGGGCGACGAGGCGGCGTTCGCCGAACTCGTCCGGCGGCACCAGGGGGGGGTTCGCCGCTGTGCCGCCCGCATCCTGGGCGATGACGAGGAGGGCCGCGACGTCGCTCAGGCAGCGTTCGTCCGCGCCTGGGAGAACCTCGAGAAGTACGACCCTGCCTGGTCGTTTTCCACTTGGCTCTACCGCATCGCTTCCAACCTGGCGATCGACGTGCTGCGCTCGCGCGACAGCCGCGACCGCACGCACCAGACCCATTTTCGCCTGGTCGAGGACTCGGAGACGCCGCGCGCCCCGGAGCGCCTCGCCGAGGCGGAGGTGCAGCGGATCTTCGCCGAGCTGGCGGAGCGCCTGACGCCGGCGCAGCGCGCCGCGTTCGTGCTGCGGGAAGTGCAAGGGCTCTCCACGGCCGAGGTCGCCGAAGCAGTGGGCTGTAGCGAGGCGACGGTGCGCAACCACGTATTCCAGGCCCGGGCGGTGCTGCGGCGGGAGCTGGCAAGGCGGTATCCCGAGTACCTGCCGAGGGGAGGCGGGCGATGAAGGCGTGCAGCGAGGTGCTGGCGCTCGGCGAGCGGTTCGTGGCGCTCGAACTCGAGCCGGACCTTGAAAGCAAGGTGCGCGACCATCTCGCCGCGTGCTCGACCTGCCGTGCCGCGCTGGTCGCGACCGAGCCCGCCCTGGCGGTGAGCCTGGCGCTCGCCGCGGTGCCGCCGGACGAGGACGAGCGGTTCGTCGGCGAGGTGCTCTCCGGCATCCGGCAGCGCCGGCTCGAGCGGCAGACGAGAGGGCGGCGGCGCTGGTGGCTCGGCGTGGCGGCCGCGGCAGCGGTGGCGGTTGCGGGCTCCACGGCCACTTTCCTGCGCCTGCACGGAGGCGCCACCTCTCCGGCGGTCGTGGCGGAAAGCCTCGAGCCAACGGAGCCGGCGCTGGTCGAGGTCGAGGGCGAAGGCGTGCGGCTGTACCAGCTCACTGCCAGCAGCCCCGGGGGAGGCGATGTGCAGGTGGCGTTCGTGGTCGATCCCGGCCTGGAGCTGTAAGTGCGGCGCGTGCTTCCCGTCCTGGTGCTGGCGGTTGTCGTGTCGGCGGCGGCTGCGGAATTCGACGAGCGGGTGTTCCACCTTCGCCACCGTCCGGCCCGCGAGGCGGCGGCCATGGTGGAACCGATGCTCTCGCCCAGCGGGAGCGTGCTCCTCCAGCCCGGCAGCAACACCATCGCGGTCCGCGACCACCCGGAGGTCGTGCAGCGGATCGCCGACGCGCTCGCCGCGTGGGACACCTTTCAACAGGCGTACCGGGTGCGGGTGCGGTTGCTGATGGCGTCGACAGCCCCGCTCCAGCCGGGGCAGCGGGCGGCCAGGCTGGAGGGCTTCGGCGCCGAGCTGACCGGCCTTTTCCGGTGGAGTGGTTTCGAGGAGATCGACGCCTTCGAGGTCCAGGCCCGGGAAGGCGTGTCGGTGGAGTCGAAGGCGGCCCAGGGATACACGCTGCGCTTCACGCTCCGCACGGTCCTGGGTGAGCCGCAGCGCGTGCAGCTCGCCCCCTGCGAGATCACGCGCCTCGAGGGGCAGGAGCACGGCATCGGCGTGCAGCGCCGGCTGCACCGCTCGAACCTGAACCTGCAGCTCGGGCAGATGTTCATCCTGGTGACTGCGCGTTCGGAAGAGGCCAAGAAGGCGCTCGTGGTGATCTTGGGGGCGGATCGGGAGACCGCCAGGTGAGCGAGTACATCGCCCGTGTCGGGACCGCGGACGGGCTGGTGCTCCAGCAGCGGCATCGGGCCTCCAACCCGGAGGCGCTGCGCCGCGAGCTCGAAAGCAAGGGCCTGCACGTCTTTGCGCTGCAACCGGTTCGCTCGCGGTTCGGGATCGCCCGCATCTGGCGCCGGGAGCGCATCACCTCGCTCGAATTCCTGGTCTTCAACCAGCAGTTCTCCACGCTACTGCGGGCCGGCATCCCGGTCCTGCAGTCGCTCGAGCTGCTGCAGCGAGCCCAGACGAACCCGGTGTTCCGCCAAGTGCTGACGCGGGTCCTCGAGGACGTGCGCTCGGGGGTGGCGCTCTCCGAGTCGTTCGCCTCGCAGGGAGGGCTCTTCCCCCGCCTGTACTGCGCGACCCTGCTGGCCGGCGAGCAGTCGGGCGAGCTGGTGCCGGTGCTGACCCGCTACACCCAGCACTCGCAAATGCTCGAGGCGGTGCGCCGCAAGGTCTCCTCCGCCCTCACCTATCCGCTGGTCCTGGTGCTGCTGGCGCTGGGGCTCATCGCCTTGCTTTTGACCTACGTGATCCCGCGATTCGCCACCTTCTACCTCGGGTTCGCCTCGGAGCTGCCGCTGCCGACGCTGATCGTCCTCAGCACCGCGAAGTTCTTCGAGGAGAACCTGCCCTACATGGCGGGCGCCGCGGTCCTCGCCTACCCGTTCGTGCGCCGCTGGTTGCGCAGCGACAGCGGGGCGCTCGCCCTCGACCGGCTGAAGCTGCGGCTGCCGTTCGTGGGGTCGATCCTGCACCTGTTCGCACTGTCCCAGTTCACGCGCTCGCTCGGCACCCTGCTTTCGGGCGGCACGCCTCTCGTGCGGGCACTCGAGGTCGCCAGCTCGACGGTCACCAACCGGTCTGTGGCCGGCCCGCTTGGGCGCGTCGCTGGGCGGGTGAGGGAAGGGCAGGCGCTGTGGTCCTCGCTCGATGCCACGGGTCTGTTCCCCGAACTGACCGTGGCCATGGTCCAGGTCGGTGAGGCCACCGGCGCGCTGGAGGAGATGCTGGCCAACGTCTCACAGTTCTACGACGAGACGATCGAGGTCAAGCTCGCCCGCGTCGTGAGCCTGATCGAGCCGGCGGTGCTCGTGGTCATGGGCGGCGTGGTGTCGGCGCTCCTGCTCTCGGTGTACTACCCGATGTTCACGATGCTGCAGCGCTCGCAGTGAGGAGATCATGGCGGAAGACCTCAACACCTTTGCCCAGCGTTACCTCAGAGGTGGAGGCCGCGGCGAGGAGGAGCGACAGGGGGCGCTGGCGCTGGCCGAGCGGCTGCGCCTGCCGTTCCACGACCTCTCCGATTTTCGGGGCGAGCCCGAGCTCTTCCGCCAGATCCCGGTGGAGCTGATGCTACGTTACCAGTTCGTTCCGCTCGAGCGCCGCGGGGACGTGGTCGTGGTGGTGATGGCCGACCCCTCGGACCTCGCCGCCCTCGACGAGCTGGAACTCGCCATCGGCGCCCCGATCGAGGTGCGGGTCGGGCCGCCGGCCCGCATCTCGGAGATTCTCGAGAAGTCGGACTCGACGCAGAGGGTGCTCGACGAGGCGACGGAGGACTTCCGCATCCAGCTCGTGCAGGAACGCGAGAACGGCGAGGAGGCGCTGTCCATCGAGTCGATCACCGCCGACACCTCGCCGGTCATCAAGCTGGTCGACACCATCGTCTTCAACGCCATCCAGCGGCGCGCCTCCGACATCCACATCGAGACGCGCGACACCGAGGTGATCGTCAAGTACCGCATCGACGGCGTGCTGTACCAGGCCATGGAGCCGATCGACAAGCGCTACCACGCGACCATCATCTCGCGCGTCAAGGTCATGTCGGAACTCGACATCGCCGAAAAGCGCATCCCTCAGGACGGCCGCTTCAAGCTGCGCATGAAGGGGCGGACCATCGACTTCCGGGTCTCAGTGATGCCCACCACCCACGGCGAGGACGTGGTCATCCGCATTCTGGACAAGGAATCGGCCAACAAGGAGTTCCGCACTCTCAACCTGGACGTGCTGGGGTTCGACGAGGACACCAAGCGCAAGCTGCGCAAGTTCATCCGCGAGCCGTACGGTATGGTGCTCGTGACCGGGCCGACCGGGTCCGGGAAGACCACCACCCTGTACGCCTGCCTGTCAGAGATCGTGAGCGTCGAGGACAAGATCGTCACGATCGAGGACCCCGTGGAGTACCAGCTCCCGGGCATCACCCAGATCCCGGTCAACGAAAAGAAGGGCCTCACGTTCGCGCGCGGCCTGCGGTCGATCTTGCGGCACGACCCCGACAAGATCATGGTCGGCGAGATCCGCGACGAGGAGACGGCGCAAATCGCGGTGCAGTCGGCGCTCACCGGCCACCTCGTGTTCACCACCGTGCACGCCAACAACGTGGTCGACGTGCTCGGGCGGTTCCTCAACATGAACGTGGACCTCTACAACTTCGTCTCGGCCCTCAACTGCGTGCTCGCGCAGCGGCTGGTGCGCCGCATCTGCCCCCACTGCCGGCGCGAGGCGAAGGTCTCCGACCAGCTCCTCGACGAGTCGGGGCTCACCCGCGACCAAGTCGTGGGGGTCACCTTCTTCGAGGGCGCCGGCTGCATCGAGTGCAACGGCACCGGCTTCCTGGGCCGGTGCGCGATCTCCGAGCTCATGGACCTGTCCGACAACATCCGCGTCCTCATCCTGGACAAGCGCCCCGCCGCGGAAATCAAGCGCGAGGCCAAGGCCGAGGGCATGAAGTTCCTCCGCGAGTCGGCGCTGGAGAAGGTCTTTGCCGGCGTGACCACCCTCAAGGAAGTCAACAAGGTGACGTTCGTCGAATGAGACTCCCACGGTTCCTCACCACCCCGCTCCCGCCCGCCGTCCTGGCCCTGGCGGACGACCAGATCACGCTGGCGCTGCTGTCGCGCCGGCGGGACGCTCTCGTGCGCGCCGAAGCCGTGCCAGTCGACCCCGAGTGCTTCCGGCAAGGACCGGTGGGGCTGCTGCAGGTCGACCGTGCCCTGCTGGCCGCCGCCCTCGGCCGCCTCGCACAGGCCGCCGGCAAGCTCCCGCCGCGCGGCACGGTGCTGCTTCCCACGGCCTGGACGAGGAGCGTGCAGATCGACGTGGGCGGGCTGCCGCGCCGGCGACAGGAAGCCGAGGACGTGATCCGCTGGCGGCTCAAGAAGCTGCTGCCGTGCCGGCCGGAGGAGGTGCGGCTGGATTACCTGCCGATGCGCACCGAAGGGCACGTGCTGGTGGTCCTGGCGCTCGACCGGCCGCTGGCCGTGATCGAGGAGACGCTGGCCGCGGCCGGGGTGCGGGTGGGCCGCATCGAGAGCACGGCGCTGGCCGTCGCCAACCTGGCGCCCCCTGCTGGCGGGCCGTACCTCGTGGTGGTCGCGGAGCCGCGCTCGCTGGGGTTCGCCGGGGTGGAGAACGGCGCGGTCACGCTGCTGCGCCAGAAGGCGCTGCCGGCCGACGCGGCGCTCGCCGCCGGCTTCGTGGCCCGCGAGGTGGAGCACTCGCTGACCTTGCTGCAGGGAGACGGAGGCTCGAGCCGCGGCGTGGAAATGTGGGTCGTGGCGTTCGACGGCGAGATGGCCGCCGAGGTCGAGGCCGCGGTGGCGGACCGTCCGCAGCTCGCGGTGCGCCGGCTGGTCGTGGGCGCTGAACGCGTGCCGGCCCAAACCGCGCTGCCGGGGGCGCTGCTGGGGGCGCTGCTGGCGTGCGGCTCCGGCAGGGAGGAGTGATGCAGCGGCCCAACCTGGCCCGTGACCGCTTCGAGAACAGCCGGCCGGTGTGGACGCTGGGCGCCGCCCTGGCGGTCGTGGCGGCGGCACTCAGCGTCGTCTCGGTGAGCGAGCTGCTGGGTGCCCGCAGCGTCGAGCAGGACCAGATCGAGCAGGTGCGGGCTCTCCGCGCGCGCCGCGACCGCCTCGCGAGGGAAGTCGCCGCGGCGGACCGCGAGCTGGGGGCCGTCGGGTGGCGCAAGCTACAGGCGGAGACGGCGGCGTTCCAGGAGGTGGTGGCGCGCCGGCAGCTCTCGTGGAGCCAGATGCTGGCCGACCTCGAGCGGGTGGTGCCGTGGAACGTACGGCTCGTGAGCGTCACACCGGCAGCCCAGAAGGAGGGGTCGCTGCGCCTGACGCTGCGCGGCGTGGCGGTTTCGCGCGAGGCCTGGCTGGGGTTGCTGGCGGCGCTGTTCGCCGACCCCTCGTTCTCGGACCCCGTGCCCGCCAGCGAGGACTCGCCGGCGTCCTCGGGCGGCCAGGGATACCAGGTGAGCCTGTCGGTCACGTACTGGCCCGGAGGTCGGCCATGAGCAGGCCCGGGGCGTGGTGGCGTCACTGGTGGGCGTGGACGATCCCGGCCCTGCTCCTGGCCGCCAACCTGGCGTGGGTGTTCGGGTTCCGATCGGCGGTGCTGGAGCGAGGCTCGGCGTTGGCGGCGCAGGCCGAGCAGTTGCAGTCGGAGGTCGCGCGCCTGGAGGAGAGCGCGCGCCGGCTCGAGGACACGCGCGCCAGGCTCGGCGAGCTGCGCGAGAACCTGCGCGTGCTGCGGCGGGATCAGCTCGCAGGCATGAAGGAACGGCTCATCCCGTTCCTGCAGGAGGTCCTCCGCCTGGCCCAGGAAGCCGGGCTCGGCGTGGAGAGCATCGGCTACGCCTACAAGCGGGAGGAAAAGTCCGGCCTCGTGTACTTCACCGCCTCGTACAGCGTGAAGGGCTCGTACGAGCAGATCCGGCGCTGTGTCTTCCTGCTCGAGAGTTCGCCCCAGTTCATCGTCCTCGAGGGGCTCGGGCTCGAGGGCGACCAGTCGGCGGCGAGCCTGGACGTGTCGGTGAGGTTGACGATGGGGACGTATTTCTCGGAGGTGGACGAGGCGCTGGTGCGGGAGCTGGGCGCGAGGGAGGTGAAGGGTGGCAGCGAAGACTGATCCGCGCCGGCTCGCTCTGCTGCTCGTGCTGCTGGCAGCGGCGGCGGTCTTCGGCCTCACGCGCTGGCGCCCGACGCTGCTCGGCGGTGCGGGTTCCGGGGGAGCGTTGCCCCCGGTGAAGAGCTACACCGTCCCGGACCTGGGGTGGAGCCGGCTCGGCGGTCGGGAGCTGCCGACCCCCGGGACCGTGAGAAACCTGTTCACGTACGGTCCGCCTCCCACGCCGACTCCGGACCGTCGGCCGACCCCCACGCCCCTGCCGACACGCCCGCCGGTGCCAGTCGTGCCGCGGCCCACTCCCACGCCGGGCCCGCCGCCGCCGCCGGCGTTCACGCTGACGTACATCGGCTGGCTCGGCCCGAGCCGCCTGCCGGTGGCCGTCTTTCGCGACGGCGAGGAGATCGTGGCCGCGGCACGGGGCGACACGCTGAAGAACAAGTTCATCATCCGCGAGGTCAAGGCGACCGGCGTGACGGTCGGGTACGTGGGGTTCGCGGATACGGTCAACACCGAGGTACCACTGGCGAGGTGAGTGTGAGCAAGACGCATCGAAGCAAGACGGCCGTTCTGCTGGCCGCGGCGGTGGCGGTGGCGGCGTGCGGAACCTACTCGACGACGCGCCGAGCCGAGGAAGCGGCGCGGGTCGAGAACTGGGACGCGGCGGTGTACCACTACCTGGAGGCTCTGGCCAAGAAGCCCGAGGACCTGCGCCTGAAGATGTCGCTCCAGCGGGCGCGCCAGAGGGCCGGCGAAGCGCACTTCCGCAAGGGGCTCGCGTTCCGAGATGCTGGCGACCTGCAGCGAGCGGTCACGGAGCTGCAGCTCGCGGTCCAGCTCGACCCCACCCACCAGTACGCCGAGGTGGAGCTCGGCAAGGCCAGGAAGGATCTCGCGATCCTCGCCCAGGAGGGCGGCGCTTCGAAGCTCGAGCAGATGAAGAAAGCGGCAGCCGAGATGAAGGTCAAGCCGCCGATCCTCAACCCCGCCTCCGACGAACCGATCAGCCTCTCGTTCCCCAACCAGACCAACGTCAGGGACATCTACAAGGCCATCGGCCAGGCGTTCGGCATCAACATCCTGTTCGACAGCAAGCTTAAGGACAACAAGATCACCATCGAGCTCAAGGACGTCACGGCGCGCCAGGCGCTCGAGACCGTGATGCAGGCCGCGACGCACTTTTACAAGGTGATCGACGACAGGTCGGTGCTCATCGTCGAGGACACGCCGCAGAACCGCCGCGACTACGAGGACCTCGTGGTCAAGACGTTCTTTCTCTCCAACGCCGACGTCAAGGACGTCAACAATATGCTGCGGGCGCTCATCGACGCCCGGCGCATCGCGGTCAACGAGCGGCTCAACTCCATCGTCATCCGGGACACCGCCGACAAGGTGGCGATCGCCGAACGCCTCATCAACGCCAACGACAAGGCCAAGGCCGAAGTGCTGGTGGACGTGGAGCTGATCCAGCTCGACTCCAACGCCGCCCGCAAGCTCGGAGTGGCGATCGCCGCACCGACTCCCGACGGCTACCCGATTTCCTTCGACCCCACGCAGCTGTCGGGCAGCGCCACCAACTTCCGCATCCCGCTCGACAAGCTCGGCGACATCACCCGCAGCATGTGGGGGATCACCATGCCGTCGGTGACGCTCCAGCTCGTCAAGTCCTCGGGCGAGGCCGAGACGCTGGCCCAGCCCCAGCTCCGCATCACCGAAGGCGAGAAGGGCAACCTGGTGATCGGCGACCGGGTGCCGATCCCCACCACGACGTTCAACACGACCCAGACGCAGGGCGGCAACATCGTTCCCATCACCGCCTTCCAGTACCAGGACGTGGGCATCAAGATCGACCTCGAGCCGCGCGTGCACCACAACAACGAGGTCACGATGAAGCTCAAGGTGGAGGTTTCCGAACTCGGCGACAAGGTCGACGTCGGCGGCGGCAACATGCAGCCCAAGATCGGCACCCGAAGCATCGACTCGGTGATCCGCCTCAAGGACGGCGAGACCTCGATGCTGGCCGGGCTGCTCAAGTATCGCAAGGGGACCTCGCGCTCGGGCCTGCCGTTTCTGGCTGATCTCCCGATCGTGGGGCCGCTGTTCCGGGGCAACACGGCCGACCTCACCCAGACCGAGCTGGTGCTGACCATCACGCCGCACATCATCCGCAACCCCAACATCACCGAGGAGGACCTCGCCCCGGTATGGGTGGGCACCGAGAACCGCATCACCGTCTTCGGCAACTCGCCACGCATCCGCTCGGCGGTCGAGGGCGGGCCGTTCGGCGAAGCCGGGCCAGCGCCGGAGCCGATGGACGATCCAGGCATGCAGGAAAAGGTGGACGAGGGCGAGCGGGGGGAGCGGCGGCCGCGGCTCGCCTTCCCGCCGCCCGAGCGACAGGGGCCGGCAAGAGGGGGGATCCACCCGGTCCCGAAGGAAGGGAAATCCGAGGACGAGGAGCGGCAGGAACGGCCGGAAGCGTCGACCCTGACGCTGCAGGCGGCGGAGATCGCCCTGTCCCGCCTCGCCTTCTACCCGTCGCGTTTGCCGGTCGTGGTCGGCTCGGAAGGGGTGCTCACGGTCGTCCTCGATGCGGGCGCGGAAGGCGTCGCCTCGCCGCTGCATTTCGCCTACGACCCGGCCCGTCTGGAAGTGGTGCGGGTGGAGGGCGGCGACCTCCCGGGCGACGGCCGGAACCTGCAGGTCCAGCCTATTCACACGCCCGCCCTCGGGTGGATCACAGCCGGCTGGAGCGGGCAGGCGCGCGGCAGCGGCACGCTGCTGCGCGTGACCGTGCGGCCGCGGCAGGCTGGCGAGCTTCCGTTCATCTTCGCCGGGCCGGTGGGGGCGGTGAGCGGCTCCGGGGCGACGATCCTGGGCGTCGCCTCGGCCGCCGTCGTCACGGGGGTGCGCGAGCCATGAGCAGGCAGCGAGGCTTCACGCTTGCCGAGCTCGTGATGGTCGTGGCGCTCATCGCGATCCTGGCCGCGGTGGCGCTGCCGACGGCCAAGTTCACGATCAAGCGGCAGCGCGAAGCCGAGCTGCGGCTGGCGCTGCGCCAGATGCGCAACGCCATCGACGAGCACAAGCGGCTGGCCGACCAGGGGATGATCCAGGTGGAGCTGGGGACCGAGGGGTATCCCAAGGAACTCGAGGTGCTTGTCGAGGGCGTCGACGTCGTGGGTCAGACGGTCAAGAGGAAGTTCTTGCGGCGCATTCCGATCGACCCGATGACCGGCAAGGACGAGTGGGGCCTGCGCTCCTACCAGGACGAGCCGGACTCCCGCACCTGGGGCCGGCAGAACGTGTACGACGTCTACTCGCTCTCGGCGGCAACCGCCCTCGACGGCACCAAGTACAAGGACTGGTGATGAGATCAAACCTCCTGCTTGTTGGTTGGGGCCCGGAATCCGGACGGAGTCCGGGCGGGGACGACGGGGGCTGGCTCGGGGAGGGCGCCCCGACCCGGGTCCGGGCCGGCTCGAGCCCGCGCCGCCGGGCGGCGGAAAGCGGCTTCACGCTCATCGAGCTCATCATCGTCGTGACCATCATCGGCATTCTCGCCACCATCGCCGTGCCGGCGATGCGGACGGCGCCCATCCGGGCCAAGGAGGCGGCACTCAAGGAAGACCTCTTCACGCTGCGGTCGTGCATCGACCAGTTCCACGGAGACCGGACGCGCTACCCCAGCTCGCTCGACGAGCTGGTCAGCATGGGCTATCTCCGCAAGCTTCCGGTCGATCCGTTCACCGGCAGCACCGACACCTGGATCCCCATTTACGAGCAGCCGAGCGAGGAAGCCGACGAACGCGACCAAGAGCAGCCGGCGGGGATCATCGACGTGAGGTCGGGGTCCGAAGGCACGGCGCTGGACGGCTCCCGCTACGCCGACTGGTGACCCCGATGGGGACGCGTTCCGTTCTCCCGGCCCTCGCGCGGACGTCGCCGCGACCACGTCCCGCGGGGTGCGAGCCGCGACCGGCCGGCCGGGGGAGGCAGCGCGGATTCACCCTGGCCGGGCTCATCGTCGTGCTGGCGGTGATGGCCATCATGCTGACCGTGGCGATCCAGAGCGTGACCTTCCAGAAGCGGCGCGAGAACGAAGAGGAGTTGATCTTCCGGGGCGGGCAGTTCGTCGAGGCGATCCGCCTCTTCCGCGCCCGCAACGGCCGTTTTCCCCTCAGCCTCGACGAGCTGTACACGGCGAAGCCGCGCGTGATCCGCAAGAAGTGGATCGACCCCATGACCGGCAAGGCGGACTGGAAACCGCTGTTCTTCGGGCAGGACGGTCAGACGATACCCCTGGGGCCGCCTGCCGGGCGGGCAACGCCGACCCCCCAGCCCACTCCACAGCCCACGCCCGGCGCCGGCGCCCCTGGCCAGCCGCAAGGCGGTCCTATTGTCGGCGTGACATCCCGCTCATGCGAGGAGTCGATCCGCGTCCTCGACGGGCGCAACCGCTACTGCGACTGGAAGTTCGTCTTCGATCCCAACAAGCAGACCGGTCCCAAACCCCCCGTTCCCTCGGTGGTCCCGACGCCGAAACGCTGACGGGCACGCAGTCATCAGCTCGCCCCTCGACCAGGCAGGGGGCTGGTATCCTTCGCGCTCCATGAGCGGCGCGCCCGTGATCCTGCACGAGACCACACCCGGCGCCACCGCCGCGGTGGGGGCGTGGGTGAGGTGCGGCTCGGCCGATGAGCCGGGGGAGCTGGCGGGGGTCACCCACCTGCTCGAACACTTGCTGCTGCGGCGCTGCGGTGCGCGCACCCCCGAGGCCATCGCCGAGCTGACCGATTCGCTCGGCGGTTCGGTGGACGCCTTCACGACGCGGGAGGTGTGCGCCGTGACCGCCCACGTCCCGGTGGAGCGCCGCGAGGAAGCCGCGGACCTCGTGCTCGACGCGGTGCTGCGGCCGGTGGTGAGGGCCGACGAGCTGGAGCTGGAGCGCTCGGTGGTCGGCGCCGAGTTCGACCTCGTCCAGGACTCGCCGGCCGAGGTGGTGGCCGAGCTGGCACTGCAGGCGTGCTGGGGGAGCCACCCGCTGGCCCGCCCGGTGCTGGGCCGGCGAGAGGTGGTCGAACGCCTTTCGGTCTCCGACCTGGCGCGCTACCACCGGGCCCGGTTCGGGCCGGGCAACCTGGTGCTGGTGGCGGTGACACCGCCCGGCGTGCCACTGCCGCGAGCGTTCGCGCGAGCGGGGCGGTGTCGGCTCGGGGCCGAGAGGGCCGCACATCGGCCGCCGGCGTGGCGGTCCGGGGTCCTCGTCGAGGAGCGGGACGGGATCGAGCAGGTTTACGCGAACCTCGTGCTGCCCGGGGTGCCTGCCGACCACCCCGACATCTACGCGCTCGGGGTTCTGCACCAGCTCCTCGGGGGCGGCGCCTCGAGCCGGCTGTTCCGCGAGCTGCGGGACCGCCTCGGACTGGTGTACGAGGTCTCGACCTCCGTTTACGCCGCCGCGCCTGCGGGTGTGCTCGAGATCGTGTTCTCGGCGCCGGCCCGGCAGTTCGGCGCGTGCTGGGGCGCCTTGCTGGGCGTGCTGGCGGAAGTGGGCGCGGGGGGCGTGAGCGAACGGGAGATCGAGCTCGCCCGGCAGGCGCTGCTGGCAGGTGTGGTGCTCGGCGCCGAGGGCGCGGACGCGCTCATGGAAGCGCACGCCGGCGAGTGGCTGGCCCGGCACCGGCGGTTCGACGCAGCGGTGGTGCGCCGCGAACTGGAGGCGATCACCCCCGAGCGGGTGCGCGCGCTGGCGCGCCGGACGGTCCGGCTGGAGAAGGTGGCCGGGGCTTTGTGCGGGCCGCGGGGCGGGATCGTCCTGCCTGCCGCCGTGCGGAGGCTCGAGTCGTGAGCCCCCGCGTGCTGGTGCAGCGGCTGCCGCACGCGGCGGGTCTACCGCTGCCCCGCTACCTGTCGGCCTGGGCCGCCGGGGCCGACGTGGTGGCGGCTGTCGAGGCGAGCCTGACGCTCGCCCCCGGCGAGCGGGCTGCGGTGCCGACGGGGCTCGTGCTGGCGATTCCGGAAGGCTACGAGGTGCAGGTGCGACCCCGTTCGGGCCTGGCGCTGCGCTGGGGGATCACGCTGCCCAACGCCCCCGGCACCATCGACTCGGACTTTCGAGGCGAGGTCAAGGTGCTGCTCGCCAACACGGGGAGCGAGCCGTTCGTGGTGCGGCGGGGCGATCGCATCGCCCAGCTCGTGGTGGCGCCGGTCCTGCGGGCGGAGTTCGTCGAGGTTGAGGCCCTGCCACCGTCGGAGCGAGGGGCGGGGGGGTTCGGTTCCACCGGGGTGTGACTGCTACACTTGGCGCGCCGCAGGCGGCGGATCGAGGACGGTGAGGGTGAGTCGACGCAACGCGCGCTCGGAGTTCGACCGGGGCTGCTCGCAGCCGGAAGGGGCGAGTTAGGTGCGCGCCATCGTGCTTGCCTCGGGGTCGAGCGGCAACGCCACGGTGGTCGAGGCCAACGGCGCGCGCGTGCTGGTGGACTGCGGTCTTTCGTACCGCCAGCTCCGGTCGCGCCTGGCCCTTGCCGGCCTCGCCCCGGGCGACCTCCAGATGGTGCTCCTCACGCACGAGCACGTCGACCACGTGCGGGGCCTCGCGGTATTTCAGAAAAAGCACGCCGTGCCGGTGCTCGGCAGCGAGGGCACGACGCGGGCGCTGGCCGGGCAGGCCGCCGTCGAGCCGTTGCTGCGGTCGGGGCGCCCGTTCGAGCACGTCGGCCTCGAGGTGCTGCCGGTCGCCACCAGCCACGACGCCGCCGAGCCGCTGGGGTTCGTGTTTTCCCACCGCCAGCGGCGGCTCGGCCTCGTGACCGACACGGGGGTGGTGACCGAGCTCCTGCTCGAGCGACTGGCGGGATGCGCCGCGCTGCTCATCGAGGCCAACCACGACCTCGACATGCTGCGCCTCGGCTCGTACCCCTGGCCGCTCAAGCAGCGCATCCGCTCGCGAACCGGGCACCTCTCCAACTGCCAGGCGCGCGCCGCGCTGGAGCGCCTCGCCGGGCCGGGGCTCGAACTCGTGGTGGCGATGCACCTCTCACAGGAAAACAACACCCCCGACCTGGCACGCGCCGAGCTCGAGCGGGTGCTGGCCGGCAGCCGCGCGCGCTGCCAGGTGTCCAGCCAGGACCGGCCTCTTGCCGTGGAGCTCCCGGCGGCCCTGCCGGAGCTGGGCGGGTGGGCGGCTGTCGACGTTCGACCTTCGATCAGCGGTGGGCGGGCCGCGGGGGCGTACCCCCGCACCCCCGTCCCCGACTAGCGGCGGCAGGAGGCGACATGCAGGTGGAAGTCCGCGTCAAGCTCAAGGAATCGGTGCTCGACCCCCAGGGCGAGGCGATCCGGCGAGTGCTCACAAACCTCGGGTTCGAGGAAGTTGAGCAGGTCCGGGTCGGCAAGCTCATGCTGCTCGAGGTCGCCGGCGACGACGCCGGGCTCGTGCGCGCCAGAGTCGAGGAGGCCGCTCGCGAGCTGCTGGCCAACCCGGTCATCGAGGACTTCGAGGTCAGGCTGCCATGACCGACGGCGGGCGACGTCCACGCGTGGCCGTGATCGTCTTCCCCGGCTCCAACTGCGACCGCGACGCGCTGGCGGCGGTGGAGGCGGTGGGCGGGGAGGCGGTGCCGGTGTGGCACCAGTCCAAGGACTTGCAACGCTGCGGCGCCGTGATCTTGCCAGGCGGGTTTTCGTACGGCGACTACTTGCGCGCCGGGGCGATGGCCGCTCACTCGCCGGTCATGAAGGCGGTGCGCCGCCACGCCGAGCAAGGCGGCGCGGTGCTCGGCATTTGCAACGGGTTCCAGGTGCTGCTCGAGGTGGGGTTGTTGCCGGGCGCCATGCTCATGAACCGCTCGCTGCGGTTCGTCTGCCGCGACGTGTACGTGCGCGTGGAGCGGGCCGACCTGCCGCTCGTGCGCACCCTCCAGCCCGGGCAGGTGCTGCGCCTGCCGGTCGCCCACAAGGAAGGCAACTGGTTCGCCGAGCCCGCGGTGGTCCGCGAGGTCGAGCAGCGCGGGGCGGTGGCGCTGCGCTACTGCGACCCGAGCGGCCAGGTGCGGCTCGACGCCAACCCCAACGGCGCGCTCGAGAACATCGCCGGGCTCATCAACCGCGAAGGCAACGTGCTCGGCATGATGCCGCACCCGGAGCGGCGGGTGTCCCGCTTGCTGGGAGGCGAGGACGGACGGGCGCTGCTGCGCGCCCTGGTGGAGGCGGCATGAGGTGGGACGCCGAGGCCAACGCCGAGCTCGCGCGCGAGCACGGGCTCTACCCGGAGGAGTGGGAGCGGCTACTGGAGGCCCTCGGGCGCGCCCCCAACCTCGTCGAGCTGGGGATCTTTTCCGTGCTGTGGTCGGAGCACTGCTCGTACAAGTCGTCCCGCGCCCACCTGCGCAAGCTGCCGACCCGGGGGCCGCGGGTCGTCCAGGGGCCGGGCGAGAACGCCGGGGTGGTCGCGGTCGGCGAGGGGTGGGTCGCGGTGTTCAAGATGGAGTCGCACAACCATCCCTCGTTCATCGAGCCGTACCAGGGCGCCGCCACCGGCGTGGGCGGGATCCTGCGCGACGTCTTCACGATGGGGGCGCGGCCGATCATGCTCCTGGACTCCTTACGTTTCGGCGACCCAGGCGCGCCCCGCATGCGGCACCTCGTGGACGGGGTGGTGCGCGGGATCGGCGACTACGGCAACTGCGTGGGGGTTCCCACGGTCGGCGGGGAGGTGGACTTCCACGCCACGTACAACGGCAACATCCTCGTCAACGCCATGGCGGTGGGCGTGGCGCGCGAGGACGGGATCTTCTACGGCCGCGCCTCGGGGCCCGGCAATCGCGTCGTCTACATGGGCTCGAAGACCGGCCGCGACGGCATCCACGGCGCCACCATGGCCTCCGATGTCTTCGACGAGGCAGCCTCGGCCAAGCGGCCGACCGTGCAGGTCGGCGACCCGTTCACCGAGAAGCTGCTCATCGAGTGCTGTCTCGAGCTCATGTCGCGTGGCCTCGTGGTCGGGATCCAGGACATGGGCGCGGCCGGGCTGACCTCCTCGTCGTTCGAGATGGCGTCGCGGGCCGGATGCGGGCTCGAGCTCGATCTCGACGCGGTGCCGGTGCGAGAGGCCGGCATGACGCCGTACGAGCTGATGCTCTCGGAATCGCAGGAGCGCATGCTGCTCATCGTCGCACCCGGCAACGTGCCCAGTGTCATCAACCTCTGCAAACGCTGGGGGCTCGACGCCACCGACATCGGCCGCGTCATCGAGGAGCCGGTGGTGCGCGCGACGTTCGGGGGAGGGCCGGCGTTCGAGCTGCCGATCGCACCCCTGGTGGACGAGGCGCCGCGCTACGAGCGGCCCTACCAGCGGCCGGAGCCGGCCGCGCCGGCGACGCTGCCGGCGCTGCGCGACCGCGACTGGGGAGCGGAGCTCAAGACACTGCTGTCGGCGCCCCACCTCGCGTCGGCGCGGCGGATCTGGGAGCAGTATGACCAGTCGGTGGGTGCCGCGACGGTCGTGGGTCCGGGCGCCGACGCGGCGCTGGTGCTGATCCCCGGCACGCGAATCGGGCTGGCCGCCACCACCGATTGCAACTCGTTCGCGTGCGGGCTCGACCCGTTCGCCGGGGCGGCCCAGGCGGTCGCGGAGGCGATGCGCAACCTCGCGTGCGTGGGGGCCGAGCCGCTCGGGGTCACGGACTGCCTCAACTTCGGCTCGCCCGAAAGCCCCGCGGTCATGGGCCAGTTCGTGGCCGCCATCGAGGGAATGGCCGAGGCCTGCCGGGCGCTCGAGATTCCGATCGTGTCCGGCAACGTCTCGTTCTACAACGAGACGTCGGGGCAGAGCATCCTGCCGACGCCGACGATCGGCATGGTCGGGGTGGTGCCCGAGGTGCGCCACGTGCCGCGCGGGAGCTGGGAGCTGGGCGAGGCGCTGTACCTTCTCGGGCCGCTCGACGGCGAGCTGGGCGCCAGCCGCTACCTGCAGGTCATCCTGGGTCTCGACGCCGGGCCCGTGCCGCCGGTCGACCACGTCGCCGAGCGCCGCCGCTGCCGGGTGGTGGCGGAGCTGGTGCGGCTGGGGCTCGTGGCGGCCACCGACATCTCGGACGGGGGGCTGGCGGCGGCGCTGGTGCGCATGGGCTCCCCGGACTGCGGGGCCGACCTGACGATTCCGTGGGACTCGCTCGTGGCGCGCGTGCTGTTCGGCGAGTGGCTGGGGCGGTTCTTGCTGGCCGTGCAGCCGGCGTGCGAGCCGGCGCTCGTCCAGGCGTGCGAGGGGATGGAACTGCACCGGCTGGGCACGGTCGGCGGCGACCGGCTCGTGGTCAGGGTGGGGAAGCGGATCGTGCTGTCCGAAAGCATGGCGGAGCTGTGCGCCCTGCCGCAGCGGCTGCTCGAGTGGATGGAGGGGGTCCAGGCGTGAGGTGGGATCCGGACGCATCGCGCCGCCGAGCGCGGCGCGAGGGAGACGACCGCTTTCACGACGAGTGCGGGGTGTGCGCCGTGTGGGGGCACGCCGACGCGGCCAACCTCGTGTACCTCGGCCTGTACGCCCTCCAGCACCGCGGCCAGGAGTCGGCGGGCATCGCCGCCTTCGACGGGCGGGAGCTGCACCACCACAAGGCCATGGGTTATGTGGCGGACATCTTCGACCGCGAGACCCTCGGCCGCTTGCCGGGGCAGGTGGCGGTCGGTCACGTGCGCTACTCCACGGCGGGCAACTCGTCGCTCGTCAACGCCCAGCCGGTGGTCGCCAACACCCACCGCGGGCGGCTGGCTCTGGCGCACAACGGCAACCTCGTCAACGCGCTGCGGCTGCGCCGGCAGCTCGAGGGTGACGGCGCGATTTTCCAGTCCTCCTCCGACTCCGAGGTCTTCCTGCACCTCCTGGCCCGCTCGCGAGCCGGCACGATCGAGGAGGCGCTGCTGGAGGCGCTGGACGCCGGGCGAGGCGCCTACTCGCTGGCTGTGATGGCCGATGGACGGCTGTTCGCGGCGCGCGATCCGCGCGGGTTCCGGCCGCTCGTGCTCGGGCGGGTGGGGGAGGCGTGGGTGGTGGCGTCGGAGACGTGCGCCTTCGACCTCATCGAGGCGCGGGAGGTGCGCGAGGTGGGCCCCGGCGAGGTCGTGGAGCTGTGGGGCGAGGAGCCGCGGGTCATCCGCCCGCCCTCGCGCGGGCCGTTCTCCCACTGCGTGTTCGAGCACATTTACTTCGCTCGCCCCGACTCGCGGGTGTTCGGGGAGGACGTGCAGGCGGTGCGGCTCGAGCTCGGCCGCCGGCTGGCGCAGGAAAGCCCGGTGCCTGCCGATGTCGTGGTCGGAGTGCCGGACTCGGGGATCCCGGCGGCGCTCGGCTACGCACACGAGTCGGGGGTGCCGTTCGCCCTCGGCATGGTGCGCAACCACTACGTCGGCCGGACGTTCATCGAGCCCCGCCAGTCGATTCGCCACTTCGGGGTGAAGATCAAGCTCAACGCGGTGCGCAGCGTCGTGGACGGGCGGCGGGTGGTGCTCGTGGACGACTCGATCGTGCGCGGCACCACCTCGCGCAAGATCGTCACGATGCTGCGCCACGCCGGGGCTTCCGAGGTGCACCTGCGGATCTCCTCGCCCCCCACGATCGGCCCTTGCTTTTACGGCATCGACACGCCGGAGCGGCGCGAACTCATTGCCGCCAGTCAGAGCGTGGAGCAAATCAGGGCTTTCGTGGGCGCGGACTCGCTGGCCTACCTCACGGAGCAAGGGATGCTCGGCTGCCTGCGCACCCCGCCCGAGCACTTCTGCACCGCGTGCTTTTCCGGCCGCTACCCGGTCCTCGACGAGGACGGTGCCGCCGAGGTCATCGCCAAGGACAGGTAGTCCGACCCCGCCAACCGACTCGGCTATCATGTCGGGCGCATGCACGAGCCGGGCGCTCCCGTCTTGACGTACGCCTCTGCCGGTGTGGACATCGACGCCCAGGACCGGGCGCTGGCCGGGGTCAAGCGCCTGGCGCGGTCGACGTTCACGGCCGGGGTGCTGTCCGAGATCGGGGCGTTCGGCGGGCTTTTCACGCTCGAACCCGAGAATCCGCGAGGGCAGGTGCTGGTCGCTTCCGCCGACGGCGTCGGCACCAAACTCAAGGTGGCGCAGATGGCCGGCGTCCACGACACGGTGGGCGAGGACCTCGTGAACCACTGCGTCAACGACATCCTGGTGTGCGGGGCGCGGCCGCTGTTCTTCCTCGACTACTTCGCCTCGGGCCGGCTTGAGCCCGGCGTCATGGTGAGCGTGGTCGAGGGGCTGGCGCGCGGCTGCCGCGCCAACGGCTGCGCGCTGCTCGGCGGCGAGACTGCCGAGATGCCCGGGTTTTACGCCCCTGGCGAGTACGACGTGGCAGGGTTCATCGTCGGGGGGTGCCGCCGCGACCGGCTGCTGCGCCGCGACACCGTGGCGGCCGGGGACGTCCTCGTGGCGCTGCCCTCGACCGGCCTGCACACCAACGGCTACTCTCTGGCGAGGCGCATCGTGTTCGACGTGCTGGGGCTGCGAGTCGACAGCCCGGTGCCGGAGCTGGGCTCTACCGTGGCCGAGGCGCTGCTGGCGGTGCACCGCTCGTACCTGCCCGCCGTGGCGCCGCTGCTCGACCGGGGACTCGTGAAGACCGCGGCGCACATCACTGGCGGCGGGATTCCCGACAACCTCCCGCGCGCCCTGCCGGAAGCGCTCGGGGCCGAAATCGACCTCGGCTCGTGGGACGAACCGCCGCTGTTCGGCCTGCTCCGCCGGGCCGGCAACGTCCCAGAGGACGACATGCGGCGCACGTTCAATCTCGGCGTCGGCATGATCCTCGTCGTGGCTGAGGCGAGAGTCGGCGAAGCCGTGGAGGCGCTGGGTGCCCATGGCCCCGGCTGGGTGATCGGCCGGGTGACGGGCGAGCCCGGCGTGAGGTTCGGGCGTCGATGAGAATGAACCCCGGCCCCAGTGATCCGGCCGTGCAGGCGCGACGCACGCCGGTTGCAGTCCTGCTTTCCGGCCGCGGCTCCAACTTTGCAGCGCTGGCTGATGCTTGCGCCCGCCACGAGGTGCCGGCCTCGATCGTGCTGGTGCTCTCCGACAAAGCCGATGCCCCCGGCCTCGAGCGGGCGCGGGAGCGCGGCATCCCGACGCGCGTCATCCCTCGCAAGGGGCTCGGTCACGCGGAGCAGGAGCGGCAGATGATCGCCGCTATCCGCGAGGCGGGCGCCGAATGGGTCTGCCTGGCCGGGTACATGCGCCTCCTCGGGCCGGAGTTCGTCGCTGCCTTTCCCTGCCGCATCCTCAACATCCACCCGGCGCTGCTGCCGGCGTTCCCGGGGCTCGAAGCGCAGCGCCAGGCGTTCGACTACGGGGTGCGGGTCTCCGGGTGCACCGTGCACCTCGTGGACGCCGGCTGCGACACCGGGCCGATCGTCGTCCAGCGCGCCGTGCCGGTTCTCGACGACGACACGGCCCAGACGCTGGCCGCCCGCATCCTTACCGAGGAGCACCGCGCTTACGCCGAGGCGCTGCGGTTGCTCCTCACGCGCCGCTGGCGCCTGGATGGCAGACGGGTCGTGTTCGAGTAGCGGTGCCGTGGTGCGACCGCGCAGCGTTGTGGCATGATTTGCAGACGCGGAGGAGGATCGGAAAGCAATGCAGCGGAGCTTGATCGCAGGCGTGCTCGTTTTCGCGCTGGTGGCGCCCTTTGTGGGGTGCGCGAGCACCAAGCCCACCGACTGGACCGGCCACCACATCGACGAGGTGATTGCCAAGCTCGGGCCGGCCAAGCGCGTGATGCCGCAAGGCGAGAACACGGTGTACGTGTGGGAGGTGGAGCGGCGGATGGCCAGCCCGCCGACCATCGACCCGGTGACGGGGCGGCCGAGCCCGTCGGCGCCGGCCGTCGCCTACACCTCGGTCCGGACCTTCTACGTGGGTCCCGACGGCATCATCATCTCGTTCACCTGGCAGGACTAGGTCTCTCGCCCAGGCAGCCGTGGGCGAACTCCGCGAGGGCGGCGAGCAGCGCCTCTCCGCCGGCGTCGAAGGTGTCGTTGTGGCCGGCGCGCTCGACCGCGAACAACCGCTTCGGCTCCCGCGCCGCAGCGAACAGGCGCTGCCCGTGGGCAAACGGCACAATCTCGTCGGCGTGGCTGTGGATGACGAGCAGCGGACAGCCGACGCGTTCGATCTTCGAGAGGGAGTCCATCCGGGTGCGGAGCAACAAACGTGGCACGAACGGGTAGTGGTGCGCCGCCATGTCCGGGATCGAGGTGAACGTGGACTGCAGCACGAGCCCCGCCGGCTGCACCTCGCTGGCGAGCTGCGTCGCCACACCCCCGCCCAGCGATTTGCCGTAGACGACGATCCGGCGGGCCGGCACGGCGCGGTCGACGGTGAGATGGCGCCACGCCGCGCGGGCGTCCTCGTACAGGCCGCTTTCGTGCGGGCTGCCTTCGCTGCGGCCGTAGCCGCGGTAGTCGAGGACGAGGACGTCCATCCCGAGGCGGCGGGCGAGCGTCGCCGCCACGGTGCCGCGGTGGGAGAGGTTGCCGGCGTTGCCGTGCAGGTAGAGCAGGGTCGGACGAGTCGTCTCACCTGGCAAAGGCGGGTTCGGGGGGCTCACCCACCAGGCGTGCAGCCGCACGCCGTCCGCCGTGGCGAGGAATCGATCCTCGAAGGCGCAACCCGTCCGGCGCTCCCATCCCTCGAGGTCCCAGTCGCCGACCGGATACCGCATCGGGAAGAAAATGAGCGAGCGTTCGAGCAGCATGAGCCCTCCCGCCGCCACGGTGGCGATCAGGGCGAGCCAGCCGAACCACCGGACGAGCCAGCGCGGACGCCTCGGGTATGCATCGGTGGGGTTCACGGTGTGGCCTTCTCCGCTGGCAGGACGGCGCGCCCGCTCGTGACGAGCCAGGGGTAGACGCCGAGGTAGACGCGCGCCCAGCGACGGCTTTGCGCCAGCGCCTGCTCCCGCGCCGGACCCTGCGGAGCGTCGGCGCCGGTGCGCGCCTCGACGAGCTGTTCGCCGAGGATCGGGTGCTCGCCGCCGACTGCCCGCTCTCCCACCGTGGCGTGGTACACCCACCCGCGGACGGCGATGGTGAGCTGTCGGGCCTCGTCGTCCCAGCCGATGACCGGCCGCGGCGCTCCGGCCGATCCAGCGGCGAGCACGTCGACACCGGGCCCGCCGCGGAGCCCTCCGAGGCCGAACAGGCCGAAAACCGTCGCCGGCATGTCGGCGAGCGAGACGGGATCCTCGACCGTGAGGCCCGGAGTCAGCCACGGCGCCCACAGCAGCAGCGGCACGCGGTGGCGCAGCTCGGCCAGGTCGTGGGCTCCGGCCACCCCCTCGACCGGAGGGAGCGGCAGGCCGTGGTCGCCGGCAACGACGAACAGGGTACGGTCGAACCAGCGCCGGTGCCTGGCGTCCTCGATCAACGCTCCCACGGCCTCGTCGGTGTAGTGGATGGTCTCGAACATGGCGAGGCTGTAGCGCCCGGCGGAGCGGCCGAAACGGGCCAGCATGTCGTCGCGCAGAGTCTCGGGGATGGGGTAGCGGCTCCTTGCGTCGGCCGGCACCTGGAACGGCAGGTGGTTGGTCACGGTCAGGAGCATGGCGGCGAAAGGCTCCTCGAGGCGGTCGAAGGCCTCGAGCGCGAGCCGCATGAGCGCCCGGTCCGAACGTCCCCAGTTGGTCAGGGGGTCGCTTGAGGGGAACCCCCGCTCGTCGACGAGCCCAAACCCCCGTGGCAGGTAGAACTGCTCCCGTTTGTAGATCCCCTGGTCGGCGTTGTGCATCCACAGGAGCGAGCGCCAGCCGGCGGCGCGCAGCCGCTCGGGGAGGCCCGACAGCGGCACGGTGGGCCGGGAGCGCATGAGGATCTCGTCGGGTATCGCCAGCGTCCCGTACCACAGGCCCATCTCGGAGGTCGCGGTGTGGGTTCCTGGGCTGTACGCCCTCTCGAAGCGGATCCCGCTGCGAGCGAGCGCATCGAGGTTCGGCGTGAGGCCAGGCAGGCGGCCGCCCCAGGCGCCGACCTCGCGAGCCCGGACGCCTTCCAGCAGCACGAAGACGAGGTTGGGGCGCATTCCAGGTGGCGCCGCCACGGCCGGGCCGCGCGGCGGGGCGTGGTAGGCGAGCGGATGCGCGTCGTCCGGGAACGCGGCGGCCTCGACCGTGGGCATCAGCTCGCGCACGCTCGTCGCCGGCAGCCGGGGCGAGGGCTCCGCCGGCGCCACCGCGGCCGGATTGGCGGCGACACACCGCCACAGGCTGGCGACCACGAGCAGCGGGTGGCGGTAGAACTGCGGGGCGGGCGCGAGAACCTCCGCTCCACACGCGACGAGCGCGGCCCCGAGCCCGACGCCGAGCACCGTGGCGCGAGGTGCGCGGAACGCCGCCACGCCGCAGCCGACCAGGATTCCCGCGGCGGCGACGGCGAGGATGAGCGCCGCCGGCGCGAGTCCCTGGGGGTCGAAGGTGCGGCTGACGAAGACTCCCTGGGTCGCCACCTCGATGTCGGCGCAGCGCGGTGGGTGGCCGTAGTAAATGAGCGCCTCGCACCAGGCGAGGTGGACGAGCGAGGACACCGCGAACGCCACACCTGCCGCGGCGGCCGCCAGCCGCCCCAGGCTCGCGAAAAGCGCCAGCGCAGCGGCCACCGCCAGGTCCTCTCCGAGCCCCAGGAGCAGGCCCGGCACGACGTGAGGCGGCTGCAGCGGCATCGCCCCGGCGGCCCGCCAGCGCAGCGCCAGTCCGAGAACCGCCGCACCCACGAGGAGCGCGGTCCGGATCCTCGTGTCGAAGAAGCGCTCGAGCGTGCCGCCGAGCCGGTGGGCGAGCCGCCGGCACCGGCTGCGCAGCGCGTGGCCGGTGGGGCGGTACCCGGGCGGGGGCGTGGCTGGCTTCATCGGCGGTCGAAAGCCGTCACCGTGACGCCGGCTCGTTCCAAGGCCTGCCGCACGGCGCGCGCCACGACGAGGGCGGCGGGGGAGTCGGAGTGGATGCAGAGCGTGTCGGCCCTGACCGCGACGACGGCCCCGCCGGCGGCCACGACCTCGTGCCGGCGGGCGATCCGGACGGCCTGGGCGGCCGCCTCCCCGGGGTCGTGGATGACGGCGTCGGCAAAGGCGCGGGCGCGCAGCGTGCCGTCCGCCTCGTAGCGGCGCTCGGCGAACGCCTCGGCGAGCACGGCGAAGCCCGCCCGTTGGTAGACCTCGAGACACGACGAGCCGGCGAGCCCCACGAGGCGGACCCTCTCCCGCCACCGGGCCGCACCGCGAGCCACCGCCGCGGCCACCGCCGGATCGCGGGCCGCGTCGGTGTAAAGCGCGCCGTGCGGCTTGACGTGGGCGAGGGGGATGCCGAGCCAGGCCGCGACTCGGTCGAGCGCGGCGAGTTGCTCCTCGACTGCGGCGGCGATTGCCTCCGGCGAAAGCCCGAGGCTCGCCCGCCCGAACCTCGCACGGTCGGGGTAGGCGGGATGGGCGCCGCACGCCACGCCGAGCGCGCGGGCCAGCTCCAGCGTGGCGGCCATCGTCGCCTCGTCGCCGGCGTGCCCGCCGCAGGCGATGTTCACCGAGGAGACCAGCGCCAGAAGCTCCCGCTCGGAGTGATCGGCGATCGCCTCCGGGCGCTCCCCCGCGTCCAGGTTCAGATCGATGAGGACGGTTGAGGGTTGTTGGTTGTTGCTTGGTGGTTCCCCCTTCCGCCCCGGCGGAGCCGGAGGCTCGAATCCGCCCGGGGTCGAACGGCGAGAGCAGGGTGGGCGGGGGCTCAACCGAGCTCCTCCCCGCGCGTTTCGGGCAGCAGGCGCACCACCGCCGCCGAGGCCGCGAAGAACATCGCGGTGAGCGCCAGGGCGGAGCCGATCCCGTGGCGGTCGGCGAGCGCTCCGATGGTGGCCGGGGCCAGCGCCGAGACGGCGCGCCCCAGGTTGTAGCACAGCCCCTGGGCGGTGCCGCGGATCCGCCCCGGGAACAGCTCGGCCAGCATCGCACCGAAGAGCGAAAAGTAGCCGTGGCCGGCAAACCCCACGACTGGCCCCAGCGCCAGCAAGAGCGCCGGGTGGCGGGCGAGCTGGCCGTACACCGGCACTACGGCGGCGGCGGCGAGCACGAACACGGTGAACGTCGGGCGCCGCCCCCAGCGGTCGGCCAGGACGCCGAACAGCACGTAGCCCAGCCAGGCACCCAGCTGCATCGGGATGATGAAGCCAGAGGACCGGACGACCGACAGCCCGGCCCCGCCCGCCTCGACGGGGCTCCCGAGGTAGGCGGGAACCCAGGTGAACAGCCCCCAGTAGGCGAACAGCACCAGCGTCGTCAGGAGCGTCGCGGTCGCGACGCGCCCGAGCAGCGGCGGCCGCGCGAGCTCACCCCACCCAATCCCGCCGGTGCGGGTCGAAGGCACGAACCCCGCCGGCTCCGGCACCCGCCTGCGGATCCACACCACGAGCAGCGCCGGCAGCAGGCCGAGGGCGAAGAGGACCCGCCACCCGTGGGCCGGCAGCACCGCCGAGGTGAGCAGCGCCGCCAGGATGTACCCGAGCGCCCACCCCGACTGCATGAGGCCGATCGCCTTGCCGCGATGGGCGGCGGGCCAGCTCTCGGCCACCAGGACCGAGCCGGCGGCCCACTCCCCGCCCAGCCCGAGCCCGACCAGCGTGCGCCACAGCACCAGCTCGACCGGCGACGAGGCGGTGGCGGTGAGCGCCGTGAACAGCGAGTAGGTGAGGATCGAGAGCACGAGCGCGCGGGCCCGGCCGATGCGGTCGGCAAGGGCGCCGAAGGCGATCCCTCCGGCCGCGGAGGCGAGCAGCGTCACCGAAGCGAGCGCCCCCGCCTCGGCTCCGGACAGCCCGAACTCGGCCCGGATGGCGGGCAGTGCGAACGCGTACAACATGACGTCCATGGCGTCGAGCATCCACCCCGCCATGGCAGCGGCGAGGACCCGCCACTGCGCCGACGTCGTCTGTCGCCACCACGCCTGCTCCACGCTCACCGACGCCCTCCCGGCGCGAAGCCTGCCACAACCCGCTCCAGCTCGGCCAGGGCCGCGGCCGCTGCAGGCCCGTCCACAAGCTCGAAGCGCACGGCACCGCCGGGCCGGAGCTGTCCGACACGGTGGAGGTCGGCGGCAATGACCGTGGCGAGCTGCGGGTACCCTCCGGTCGTGGGGTGGTCGGCCAGCATCACGATCGGCTGGCCGTCCGGCGGGACCTGCACCGCGCCGGCCGGGACGCCTTCGGTCAGACAAGCACCGGCCGTGGAGCCCACCGGCTCGCCGGCAAGCCGCACGCCGGTGCGGTCGGAGCGGGCGGTGACCGTGAACGGTGTGCCGGTCAGCGCCGCGAGCGCAGCCTCGCCGAGGGCTCCGACATGGGCCCCCGGCAGGATTCGCAGCGTGCCGGCTCGGGTGAGGAAGGCGCGGACGGCCGGGTCCACCGCCCTGGCGCGCCGAGAGCTCGGAGCCGGGACAGGCGTGACCCGCAGCACGTCGCCGGCGCGCAGACCCCGGCCTTCCGTGCCGCCGAACCCCGCCGCGAGGTGCGTCGAGGCGCTCCCCATCACCGGCGGCACGGCCAGCCCCCCGCGCACGGCAAGGTAGGTGCGAGCCCCCTCCCTCGCCGCGCCCATCTCGAGCACCTCGCCCGCCCGGACCGCCACGGGCTGCCAGCCCGGTGCCTCCAGGGTGCCGGCGCGCAGCGCCGCGTCGGCCCCGGTCGCCGCGACGACGGCGTCGCGCAGCAGACGGAGCGCGCACCCGCCGAACGTGATCTCGAGGGCGGGGGCGCCCTCGGGGTTGCCGACGAGCAGGTTGGCGATGCGCAGGCTCACCGGGTCGGCCGCCCCGCCCTGCCCCACGCCGAGGTGGGCGAAACCGGGCCGGCCGAGATCTTGCACGGTGGTGAGCAGCCCCGGCCGCAGCACCTCGGCCACCGGGACGCCGGCGGGGTCGGGAGGCGCGGGTCGGCACGGCTCGATTTCGACCCAGGAGCCCGGCGGCAGCGGACGGAAGACCACGCGATCGCCGAGAGCGAGCAGCGCCGGCGCGGGCCGGCTCGGGTCGAACAGCCGCAGCGGGGTGCGGCCGATGACGCGCCACCCGCCGGGCGTGGCCTGGGGATAGACGCCGGTCTGGGCGCCACCGATTGCCACCGAGCCTGCCGGAACCCGCGGCCGAGGGGTGGACAGGCGCGGGGTCTCGAGCTCGGGCGGCAGCCCCCCGAGGTAGGGAAAGCCCGGCGAGAAGCCCAGGAAGTGCACGAGATAGGTGGCGGCGCTGTGGCGCGCCGCGACCTCCTGCGGCGAGAGACCGGTGTGGCGGGCCACGTCCTCGAGATCCGGTCCCACCTCGCCGCCGTAGGCGACCGGGAGCTCGACCCGGCGGGCGGCAGGCAGCTCGATCGCCCCCGCCTCACGGAGCGCGGCTTCGATCGTCTCGCGCATGGTCTCGACCTTCACCCGCCGCGGGTCGAAGCTCACGCCGACCGTCGCGTAGGCGGGGTGCAGGTTCTCCACGTCCTCGAGCCCTGCCGCCGCAAGCGCCGCGAAGGCGCGCCGCACGCGCTCGTGCGTGGCGAAATCGATGCGGTGGCCGCAGACGACGCGGCAGTAGTGGTCGCCGGACGCCTCGACCGCAGGCGGCCAGCGTTCCATCGCTGGCCTCAGGCCGCCGGCGGCAGCACCACCGCCAGGCCGGGGTAGCCGACGAAGTGGTAGAGGTTGGCGGGGGCGGTGACCCCGAGCCCGCTCTCGCGCGTGGTGACCTCCGGGCCGCCCACCGAGGTGCCGTACGCCACCGGCACGCCCACGGGCGCAGGGAGGCCGAGCCGTCTGGCCAGGTCACGCAGGAGCAGCAGCCCGAGCGGAATCGAAAACCGCCCGCACCACGACACGCGGTAGGTTCCGGGGTCGGCGGGATCCACCCAGGTCTCGTACGCCTGCCGCACCTTCTCCACGGTCAGCGGCCCGGCCAGCGGCCCGACCAAAAGCGCCCGGTCGCGCGCCGTGGCTTGCCGGTACGCCTCGATGCCACCCTCGCCGAACGGGACATGGCCGAAATCGGGACCGTAGTGCACGGCGTCCGCGGAGATGACGACCGCCACGTCGCGCCCGAGCTGCCAGCCCTGCCGCTGCAGCATCGGGGCCAGCGCGGCGGCGAGCTGGCTGGCGAGCGTCTGCAGCCGCTCGAACGAGGAGGTGGCCACCAGCACCGGCACGATCTCGCGCCCGGGCCGGCCGTGGCGGAGCCAGTAGGCGAGCGCCTCGAGCGAGTGCTCGCTGTCGTGCATCGTGTCGGAGACCACCGCCGCTCCGGGGGGCAGCGCCGCATGCAGCTCTTCGCGCACCGGCGAAACGGTAAGCTCCCCGTCCGGGGTACGCCACGCCCGATAGGTGTCGAACACCAACACGTCGCGGGCGCCGAACCGCTTCCAGCGGTGAAACACCCCCACGAGCACGACGGTGCGGGCCGTGACGAGCGGCAACACCGCCTTGTAGACGCGCCCGGCGTAGAGGTAGTCGTCGTGGGGGCAGACGGCGCCGGCGATCCCCGGCGGCGGAGCCGGGCCGAGCCGTTCCTCGGGCAGGAGCGGGCCCGAGCCGTCCCACGCGGCCGCCATCTCGGCCGCCGTGGACGCGAACCCCACGGCATCGCGCTGACCCCGCACCTCGGGCGTCGACGCGATCCCCATTTCGGACCGCATCTCGGCAAGGGTCGGCGGGGCCGTCTGGGCTGCCGCAACGCCCGCGCCCAGCACGATCGCGGCTGCGGGAAGGAACCTCACGGCGCCGGCACCTTCTGTCCGCGCACCGTCGTCGGGTCGCCGGTGACCGGGTCCACGGTCGAGACATATCCCACCCACCTGCCGGTCGCGTGCACGGTGAGCATCGCGGTGCCGGCCGGCAGGCCGAGCTGCTGCTTGCCCACCTGGTCGAGCTGGCGGTAGGTGCGAGCCGGGAGGGTGATCACCTTGCTGGCCGTGCCCGACTGCAGTGTCACGTCGATCGGCGTGCTCTCGAGGTTGAGAAGCAGAAAGTTGGAGCGGAACTGCGTGAGCAGGTTGGTGGCCGTCGCGATCGGGAAGAGCGCCTGCTCGCCGGCCTCGAACACGGCCTCGCCGCTCCCCACCAGGTCCTGGCCGAACGTTCCCTCCTGACCCTGGTTGAACGTTCGGGCCCAGACCAGCGCCTCGCCGGTCACCCGCAGCGTGCCGGCCCCCGAGGGTGCCGCCAGCTCCTGGTAGAGGTTCGGGATCGTCACGAGCTCGCCGGGGGCCATGGTGATCTGCCGAGACGCCACCACGGTGGCGCCGTCGCGCGGCACGATTTCGAGCTTGACCGGCGCCGGCGTGGCCAGCGGGTTGAACAGCGTCACGGAAGATCGCCACACCGTCTGGTTGGAGCCAGGCGCCGAGGCGATGCCCGGCAGCTCCTGGACGCGCACAGGCGCAGCCTGGGTGGCCGTCACCGCCACCGTGGCGACAAAGCTCATGCCGTCGGGGGACGTGGCGGAAAACGTGATCGTGCCGGTGTTCTCGCCGACCTGCAAGGCGAGTTCGTCGACCGCCACCACCGCCGGCGTGGCGAGCGGGCCGCTGGGCGGTGAAACCGTCAACCACGGGCGGTCGGAGGCGGCGGTCCACTGCAAGACGTGGGGGCCGGCGAAGCGCACTTGCGCGGTCGGCGAGCCGGCCGGGAAGGTGAACGCCAGCTGCGTAGTACTTGGCGTGAACGCCGCCGGCTGGGCGTGCGCGGCCTGCAGCATGTCGTAGGTCGTGCCGGTGATGCCGCCGGGCTTGTAGTCGACGATGGCGAGGGCGTGCACCTTGTCCCAGCTCACCGGCGTGAGCTCCGGGCTCTCGAGCGTGAACCCCCCGCGGGCGCCCGGCGCTAGAGCCGGTGCCTCGGTGACCATGGCGGCGCGCACATAGCGGTTGGTCTCCCCCACCTTGGCCTCCTCCCAGACGAGGCCGTGCACCCAGGTCGGGAAGGTGGAGGGGCCGAGCGTGGCGGAGGTCGTGTTGACGACGTCGACGTACATCTTGACCACGTCGCCGATGCGCCGGTGCCAGGCGGCGACCTCGACCAGGGCAGAGCGCACCTTTTCGGCGTCGACCATGCTCTTGTACTTGGCGAGAAAGTCGGTGTGGGGCCCTTCGGTGTGTTGGTGCCCGCTGTTGACCATGATGAACGGGAAGTACCAGCCGTTGCCGACCGCCTGGTAGCGCGTGATCCGGTCGCCTTTGGAACCGTAAACCGCATCCTCGAGGAACACCACCGGCTCGCTCGCATACTGTGCGGCGAGCTGCTCCACGGCCGTGGCGGCAGCGGCGCACACCCCGCACCCCGGGTTGAAGAACCCCTCGAATACCGTCAGGCGGGGCTGCGTGGTCCCGCTGCTCACGATTTCCTGCGCGACCGCGGCCGGGCCGAGCAGGCCGGCCAGCAGCACCACACTCCAGAAAGCTTTCCTCGTCATCGAGGCCTCCCGACAGGAGCGCAGGCTACACCACCTGCCGGCGGATCAGAAGGACCCACTTCAGGCGTCCGGTGGCGCGAGACGACCAGCAGACCGCCGAGGTATGCTGGCCGCTTGTGCTGGCTGGCTTTCCCACCTTCTCGCCGATGCTTCAATTCTCGCCGCCGCTTGAGTGCTGCTGTCCTGGTGACCTCGCGAGGGGTCACGTCGGCTCGAAGGCGCTGGCTTCCGAGAGCGCTGCCAGTAGGTCCTCCCATGGGGGGAGGGATGGGTTCCAGGGCATGCGGAAGACCGGTACCCCGGCAACCAGGCGCGCCATCACGTCCACGGCCTGACGCCACAGCCGTGGTTGTCCCGGGATGAGGACGACCTCGGTCAACTGGCGCCACGCCTCGGCGGGAGGTAGCGGGACCAGCTCGAATCTCGGTCCCTGGTCGAGCTTGATGAGGGCTCGCAGAGGCACCCGGGCTCCTGCGCCCGGGTTGGTGTCCTCTCTGGCGCCCCAGAACCCACTGGGCTCGAGCACGGGTGGGTCGCCACGCACCACGACCAGCTCGTCGGAGACAACCGGGAACGGGCTGCAGCCAGCCAGGGTCGACTTTCCAGCCCCCGATGGCCCGAAAAACACGAGCCCGCGGCCGAGCGCGATGACCCCGGCCGCGTGCAAAGGGAGCCCACCTGAAAGGGGGAGCAGGCTACAGAGGGCGACCCTCAGCGTGATCGCGAGCGCGGCACCGCTGTCGTCGACGCGGATCAGACGCCCCTGGCGCTGCCAGGGATCCAGATGCGCCCGGAAGAGGTGGTGGCTGAGCACGACCTCGTCGGCCGCAACGGCCACGCGCGCTGGCTCTCCCCACGGAGGCCGAAACGGGTCGTCGCGCGGCCAGGGCGGAGCGGGGACGATCTCGAGACGGAAGTCCGGCATGACCGCGATGTGCTCGCCGGTGGCAAGGAGAGCCAGAGCTTCCCGCTCCTGGACGTTGAGGCTGGCGTCCGGACAGACCTCCAGGACCGACCCGCCGAGGAGGACCTTCAGGAGCCGCTCCGCATCTGTGCCATCAACGTCGCTCGTGCGATCGATCCGGCGTCGGGTTGCATCGGGTCGCCGGTGAGCTGTGCCGCCAGGCCAGGGCAGTACGCGGCGGATGCCATGGGCTCGCCCAGCTCGAGCAGTCTCTGGTTGACCAGCACCGCCATCTCGGCGATCTTTCGACGTACGGGCGACATTTGCCAGAGGATATGAAGGGGACCATCACGCACGTTGCCGAGGGACTCGGTGCGCCACTGCAGGCACCCAAACACCTCGCCCGAGGGGTCGATGGCGAGAGTCGACCGGCCAACACCGCAGCAATCGAGACCGCGTCGCCTGGCAAGTCATCGGGGGCGAGGCAGTCGTGATCGATTTGGTGGAAGGCAGGGCGCTGGGCCTCAATGCCAGTGGTTCCCTGGTCTGGGAGATGCTTAGTAGCGCCACCGAGGAGGAAATCGCCTCAGCCGTACAAGCCCGGTTCGGTGGCCGCAAAGACCAGGTTCTGAGCGATGTGCAGCACCTTCTCGAAGAGCTGGTGGGGCGCGGTCTGATACGGGAGGCGCAGGAGGCGCTCGAGAACGAGCCGGAAGCGACTCCCCAGAGGCACCCCTCCCGGGGAGTGCTCGACGTGATGCGGAGGCTGAAATGAGGAAGGCGAGAAAGTTGCTGGTCGCGCTGATTGCGGTGGGCCTTTCCGCAGGGATCTCGGGCCGGGTTGTCGAGGAGGCATCGGCAACGGTTCCGCCTCGAGGTGCCTTTTCCGCTGACCGGCTAGAGGATCCCTCCCTGCAGCCATGCGTCATTCCCTCGACCTGGAAGGCGGAGCACCCCTTCGTGGCGCGCTTCGAGCCCGCTGCGGCCAGGGCGGAGGGCGCAGAGCCGCAGGGCGGCCCCGTCATCGACTTGAAGGCCATCCGCTTCTCGACGTCCCGCCTGGTGTCGATGGACTCGCAGGGTCGGCGTCATTTCCTGCCGCCGGACCTCTCGAGCTTCAACCCGCTGCTGGTTCGCGACGAGTTTGCCCACGACCTGCCAGAGCTCTTCTTGGTGCAGGCAGCCTCGCCGCGAGAGCTGGAGGCGCTGAAGAGCTATCTGGCTTCGATCCGTGTCGCGGTGCGGGACTACATCCCCGAACTCGCTTTTCTCGTGCAGCTCGACCGGCAACAGCGCGAGGCCCTGACCGACCGTTCAGAGGTTTTCTGGGCCGGGTTGTTCCAGCCGGCGTTTCGGCTCGACCCCAAACTCGAGTACATCGCGCTCAACGACCCCGATCGACCGCTGCACATGACGGTGATCCTGGATCGCGGCGTCTACTCGTCGCTCGCTGCCGCACGCGCGGGGATCGCGGGCAAGGCGGTCGAGCCTGAGGAGATCACCCCGGGCAACACCCCGGACACCTGGATCGCCCGGCTGAAAGCGCCGGCGCGCGAGGCCTACCGGCTGGCGGCGTTGCCCGGGACGCTGTGGGTCGAGCGCTTCGTTGAGGCCGTGCTGCACAACAACGTCGCTCGCACGTCGGCGAACACCGCAACTGGGAGGGGAGCGGTGGCGGGACCGGTCATGGACGTGGAGGACGTCTGGGCGCGAGGGATCCGCGGCGAGGGGCAGATCGCGGCAGCAGCGGACACCGGCCTCGATACCGGCAACCTTTCCACGCTGCACCACGACTTCGGGCAGCAGGGCTCGAGCACCAATCCGTTGCGGGTGATCAAAGGCTACGCGCTGGCGCGCTCAACCTGGGACGACCCCAACCCGAGCGGTGGCCATGGCACTCATACTTCCGGGTCGATTGTCGGCAACGGTGTCCGCTCGGGCTCTGACCCTGCCACCAACACCTTTCCGGCAACCAGCTTTGCCGGCACGGCCCCCAAGGCGCAGTTCGTGTTCCAGTCGATCATGACCTCCACAGGCGGCCTGAGCATCCCGTCGCCCATCAGCAACCTCTTCTTGCCGCCGTACGCCGATGGGGCTCGCGTGCATTCCAACTCCTGGGGTGCGGCGGCAGCCGGAGCCTACAACACCAACGCCCAGGGTCTCGACTCCTTCACTTGGAGCAACAAGGACATGGTGATCACGTTCTCGGCGGGCAACAGCGGTGAGGACACGAGCCCTGCGGACGGCGTCATCGACACCGACTCGGTGGGGTCGCCCGGTACCGCCAAGAACTGCATCACCGTGGGTGCGTCCGAGAACCACCGCCCCGACTTCGTCTACGAGTATCCGGAGGGTGACTGCACCCCGGGCACATCCGATCCGCGTGCCCAGCAGGCGTGGTACTGGTTCGATTCCTCGAGCTATTCTGCCGACCCGATCCGCAACGACCTGATGGCCGACAACGCCAACGGTATGGGTGCGTTCTCCTCGCGCGGCCCGGCCGACGATGGGCGGATCAAGCCCGAGCTCGTGGCACCCGGCATCGCCATCATCTCGACCCGAACGAGCGTGAACCAGCAGTACGAGCAATGGGGGATCTGCAACGTCCCTACGGCGCAGCGCCCCTACTACCTGACGATGGGTGGAACCTCGATGTCGAACCCGCTCACCGCAGGCGCGGCGGTTCTCGTCCGGCAATACTACACAGACGGCTGGCACGCCAACCACTCGAGCGCCACCAACTCGGGCGCCGTTCCCGCAGACGGGTTCAATCCGTCCTCGGCGCTGGTCAAGGCCACGCTCGTGAACGGCGCCTGGGACATGGGCCCGGGCCAGTACGGGACCGGCACCACGAGGGAGATCCCTCCTGGATGGGACAGCCCGCGCGACCTCCCGAACAACGCCCAGGGTTGGGGCAGGGTGGATCTCGAGCGGTCGCTTTTCCCCGGCTCTGGATGGGGCGACAGCCCGGGACGCCTGCTCGAGGTCCACGACGTCAGCCCGGGGCTATCCACGGGCGGATACCATGACTACACCTTTGTGGTGGGATCCGACGCCAACCCCCTCGTGGTCACGTTGGCGTGGACCGATCCTCCCGGTGCACTCTTCGCGGCCACCGAGCTCGTGAACGATCTCGACCTCCAGGTCTTCGCACCGGGAGGCACGCAGTACTTCCCCAACCGTAAGGATTTCACCGGTGGTTCGGCCGACCGCAAGAACAATCTCGAGCAGGTTTACGTGAGTTCCCCGGCCAGCGGCACTTGGAGCATCCGCGTCAACGCGTACAACGTGCCTACCGGCCCGCAGCCCTACGCCCTCGTGGTCTCCGGGGTGTCCTGTGCGGTGGTCCCCGGCACCCCCACAGCAGGAAGCGCCACTGCCACCAGCAGCAACGAGATCACGGTCACTTGGAGCCCCGGATCACCTGCCGGTTCGACGTACAGAGTGCTTCGCGCCGACGGCGCGTGTCCGGGAGGCACCTACTCCGTCCTTGCCGAGGGGATCAGCGATACGAATTTCGTCGACACCAGGGCCGAAGGCGGTCGCACGTACTCCTACCGCGTTCGCGGCGTGGACAGCACGGGGATCTGCCAGTCCCCGGCCTCCAACTGCGTGTCGGCGACGGCGTTCGGGCCGTGCAATGCTCCTCCTGTTTTCGCCGGACTCACGTCGGTCTCCACGCCGATGCACTCGACCTGTACCCTCAACCTGAGCTGGTCGGCGGCCAGCTCCCTGTGTTCGGGCACGATTTCATACGAGGTGTTCCGATCGACCACCCCGGGGTTCGCACCCTCGGCGGCCAACCGTATCGCCGCCAACCTTGCCGCGACCTCGTTCTCAGACACTACCGCGCTGTTCTCCGGCACGCCGTATTACTACGTGGTACGGGCTGTCGACTCCGCCAACGGACTGGATGACGGAAACCTTGTCGAGCGAAGCGGCACGCCCGCCGGACCGCGCGCCAACCAGCAGCTCTACGGACAGAGCTTTGACTCTCTGAGCGCCGGGGACCTCGCCGGTTGGGGGCGCGGTTTCATCGTGGGCGATGCCAACGATTGGCGGGGAACGGTGGCATGCAATGCGCGGAGCGCACCCAACTCGTTCCGCTACGGTGGCAGCTCGGCAGACTGCACAACCGGTTACGGCGTCAGCAAATGGGCGCTTGCTTGGCCAGGAGGAAGCACCGGCCTGAGCATTCCTGCCGGGTCCATCAACGCCAGACTGAGCTTTTGGCACCGATGGGATTTTGAGCTGTCGGGGCAACGAGCTTATGACGGCGCGATGCTCATGGTGTCGCTGGACGGCAGCTCCGTGACACAGGTGCCTGCATCGGCGATTGTGGGCGGCACGAGCTACAACCGCTCGGTCTACAACGGTGGAAGCTGCACGCCTTCAGGGGCAGCAGGTCGGCCAATCTGGGGTGGCAGCCAGACGAGCTACGTGAACACGCTGGTCGATCTGGATGTCGTCTGCAACTTGATCACGGGAACGACGGAGGGGTGTGGTGGGAGAAATGTCCGAATCGGCTTCGCCGTGGTGGCCGACTGCAGCACGGGAGCTGCAGGCTGGTTCATCGACGACGTGGTCGTGACCGCCGATGTGCCGCAGGGCTGCACCTCTGCGGCGGACGACGTGTCGTTCTTCACCGCCACCACGGGGTCGCCCGGCAGTGGCCGAGTCCTGCTCGAGTGGAAGAACCCGACGCTGGGTGGGGCCTACCTGCACACCCGGGTGCAGCGCAAGGTCGGGAGCGCTCCAACCGGCCCCACCGACGGCACCACCGTGTGCACGGACGCCGGTGCGTACTCCGGGCAGCACCGAACCTGCATCGACACCGCCGCGACAGACAACACGACCTATCACTACGCCGCCTACGTCGCCAATACCTCGGGGCTCTACTCGTCCGGGAAGGTGGTCGTGGCCAGGCCCTTCACGCCGGGTGACGTGAAGTGGGCTTACAGCACTGCCGCCTCGGCCATGACCAACCCGGGGATTCTCCCAGGGCTTGCGACCACGGGAGGTGTGTTCAGTGTCTCGAACGATCGCAACTTGCACGGCATGACCTCGTCCGAGGCGGGCGGGGCGTGGCCGGCGAACTGGACCCCGCTCGCCATGAACGCCCCGGCTCAGGGACGTCCGCCCATCATTCCGATCAGCCTCGGGGGTGCCAGCAAGGTCGCCATGCTGGGTTCGCAGGACGGACACCTCTACGCCGTGAACGCCGACACCGGGGCGGTCATCTGGATGTCGAGCATTTCGTCGGGACCAGGAGCGGAGATGTTCCAGGCTGCGCCTTCAGTGCTGATCTCCGATCCCCCCTACAACGCGACGGGCTTCGACTACATCCTGGCAGGTACCCGAAACACCTCGTCCGACAACGCGTTCTACGCCTTCCACAAGACGAGCGGCGTCCAGGCGTTCGCCCCGTTCACCAACGGCGGCGGAGCCAGCGGTTTCGGGATCGTCTCCGGCGCCGCCACGATCGATCTTGCGACCAAGTACATCTACTTCACCTCGCGTGCCAAGGCCGGCGGCAGCCAGGACACACTGTGGTGCCTGCGGATCGACCCGGGACCGCCTGCCAGCCTTGTCAAGGTGTGGTCGAGGGCGCTCGGCGATATCGACGGCGGTGCGGTGCTCGCCAACGGCCGTCTGTACGTCGGCACGAACCAGGGCCGCGTCTTCGCGATCGATCCGGCCACCGGGGCGAACCTCTGGACGTCCCTGCCCGGCGGATACTTCGATTGCGGTCTCGCGGGGGGGCCGGTCAAGGGGTTTGTGTTCCCAGCGTTCGGTCAGTCTCGGCTGTATCTGTCCACCACCAACACGGTGTGGGCGCTGGACGACGGCGGCAGCACGGCGAGCGCGTCATGGACCGTGAGCACCATCCCGTCGCCGTCGACGCCGTTGTTTTCAGGCGGCAGCTACATCTGGGTCGGATCGAGTGACGGCCGACTGTACCAGATCCCGGTGACCGGCGCGGCGCCGACCTCACGAGTGTTGGGCGATGGAAGTGGGGCCGTAGGTGCTCCAGCCTACGAGTATCGCAACGGCATGATTCACGTTGGCACCGACGCGGGTGTCGTTTACGGCGTCAAGGTTCCGTTCTGAAGGAGGGGCGAGATGCATCTGCGGTCAAGGACGAAGAATGTGACGATCGTGACTGCCGTGGCGATCCTCGTTGGCCTGGTTGGTCAAGTCTCAGCCCTGAAGTCTGACGAGCTCGAGCGTCCGATCACGCCCTGTACCCTCGAGGTACTTCCGTCGGGAGACGCTCGGCTCGACCAGCGCGGCGTGTTCTCCGCCACGACGACACTCGACGTGGTCTTGCGGACCAGTTTCCCTGCTGACTACAAGGATGTCACGGTTCTGAGGTTGCAGCTGAAGACACCCCGCGGGCATCTATACCAGGTGCTGGATGTGCCAGTGGCCGAGCCTGGCCAGGCCAGCCCGGAAGGGCGGGTTCTCCCTGGCTATCCGCTCCCGGTCAAGGAGCGTGTGCTGGTGACGGTCGTGGACTCCACAGGCAGGGCTCGCAAGGTGGTCGACACTCCTTTCCCGGTGGGGGGGACCTCGATCGTCGAGCATGGCCTGTATGGGATGTGGTCGGCGGAGGTGTACCTCAGTGAGTCGGGGCAGCTACCCTGCGCCACCGCTCGGTTCGAGATCACTCCGTAGGTCATGCCGGCTTTGCCGCCGGGTACAGGTCGACATGCAGGGCAGCAGATGAAACTGCCTGTCTCCTCTGCCTTCGGCGCGCGCGTTGCTCTCACTGGCCGGTGTTGACCCTCGGTGTTCGACCAGACGGGTGATCAGGGGCGGATCTCGATCGGCGTGCAGTTCGGCACGAGCTCCCCGATCTCGTCCATCTCCTCGTTGGTGACGGCGATGCACCCCAGCGTCCAGTCGCGCTGGCGGTGGCTCGCGCCGAGCCAGCCGAGGCCGTTGGGCAGCCCGTGGAGGACGATGTCGCCGCCGGGATGGACGCCGAGCCGGCGCGCAGTTTCACGGTCGCGCTCGTTGGGGTAGGAAATGTGGATCGAACGGTAAAAGGCGCTGTTCGGATTGCGCCAGTCGAGGATGTAGGTGCCTTCGGGGGTGCGGCCGTCCCCCTGGCGCTCCTTGTGGCCCACGGGGTTCGGGCCGAGCGCAATCTGGTAGGTGTGGATCACCCGGTCGCCGGCGAGCAGGTGCAGCAGCCGCGCCGCCTTGAGGACCACGACCCGGGTCACGCGTGGCTCGGGCGGCGGGGGGAGCGAAGCCGGTGGCGGCGTTGCCGCCGCCACCGCCGCCAGGAAAGGAAGGAAGAGGCTCACGGCCGGTTGCCAAGCAAGCAGCGTGCCCGCTGCCGTGTCGATTGCCAGGGTGTGCGATGCCGCTGTGGCCCGGCGGGAGGGGATGGTGTACCGGACCCTTGCGCGAGTAGGCTTGCAGGGGAAGGAGGTCGAGATGTCGAACGGCAGATGGGCGGTGGTGACAGGGGCGTCGAGCGGGATCGGAGAGGCGACGGCGCGGGCGCTGGCGGGGGCGGGGTTCGAGGTCATGGTGGGGGCGCGACGGGTCGAGCGGCTGGAGGCGCTGGCGGCCGAAATCGGCGGGCAGGCGATGCAACTGGACGTCACAGACGCTGCGTCGGTGGAAGCGTTCTGCGCCGCCGTGCCGGCCGAGCTGGCGGTGCTGGTCAACAACGCCGGCGGCGCGCTCGGGCTCGAGCCCGTCGGCGAGGCGAGGGACGCCGACTGGCTCACGATGTACGAAACCAACGTGCTCGGGTTGATGCGGGTGACGCGCGCGCTGCTGCCGCGGCTGGTGGCCGGGCGAGGGCACATCGTCAACGTCACCTCGATTGCCGGGCGCGAGGTCTACCCGGGCGGCGCCGGCTACACCGCCGCCAAGCACGCGGCGCGCGCCGTGACGCAGACGCTGCGCATGGAGCTGTGCGGCACCCCCGTGCGCATCACCGACATCGCGCCGGGGCTCGTCGAGACGGAGTTCTCCCGCGTGCGTTTCTTCGGGGACGCCGAGCGCGCCAGGAAGACCTACGAGGGGCTGACGCCGCTCCGCGCCGAGGACATCGCCGACTGCATCGCGTGGGCGGTAACCCGCCCGGCCCACGTCAACGTCGACGAGATCGTGGTCAAGCCCGTGGCCCAGGCCACCGCGCTCATGGTGGCGCGGGGGCGGGGGTTGTAGCCACCCCGCCCACCCAGTCGAGAGTCGACAGCGTTCCCCCACGCCCCCCACACGGCAAGCCCGGCCACGCCCCCCGCCCACCTCTGTTGTGCGGTTGGGGGACGACGGGACCGCAGCCCCGCAGGTTGGGTGGGGCCAGCCGGTGTGGGCCGGCAGGCCCCGCAGTCCGGTGCGTCGAGCTACATGGTTGGCTTCCCGACCGACTGGTCGAGGAGCGAAGGCCAAGGGCTCCTGACGACTTTCACCCGAGGGTGGGAGGGGAAACCGACCACCAACCAACAGCCATCAACCAGCGAGCGCGGCCAGGCGTTGGCGCAGGGCGGCGAGCTCGTGGCGCAGGGCCTGCGGGAGCCTGTCGCCGAAACGGGCGTAGTGCTTGTCGATCTGCTCGCAGTTGGCGAGCCAGCCCCGAACGTCGACGCGCAGCAGCTCCTCCAGGGTCCCGGGGGCGATGTCGAGCCCGTGCGTGTCCAGCGCGCCGGGGGTCGGCAGGTTGCCGATCGGGGTCGAGACGGCTTCCCCGGTACCGGCGCAGCGCTCGAAGATCCACTTGAGGACGCGGGAGTTCTCGCCATAGCCGGGCCACAGGAAGTGGCCCTGGGAATCGCGGCGGAACCAGTTCACGTAGTACAGGCGGGGCAGCTTCTCGGGGCTTGTGCGCGCGCCGATCGCCAGCCAGTGGGCGAAGTAGTCGCCCATGTGGTAGCCGCAAAACGGCAGCATCGCGAACGGGTCGAAGCGCAGCTCGCCGACCTTGCCGGCGGCCGCGGCGGTGGTTTCCGAGGACATGATCGAGCCGAGGAAGACGCCGTGCTGCCAGCTCGTCGCCTCGCATACCAGCGGCACCACGGTGGCGCGCCGGCCGCCAAACAGCATCGCCGAGATCGGCACCCCGCGGGGGTCCTCCCACTCCGGGGCGATGACGGGACACTGCCGCGCCGGGGTGGTGAAGCGGGCGTTGGGGTGCGCCGCCTTGCGCCCGCACCCGGGGTGCCACGGCCGCCGGATCCAGTCCATGAGCGAGGCGGGCTCCTCCTCGGTCATCTGCTCCCACCACACGTCGCCGTCAGGGGTCAATGCGCAGTTGGTGAAGATCGAGTTGGCACGTGCGGTGAGCAGCGCGTTGGGGTTGGACCGCATCGAGGTGCCGGGGGCGACGCCGAAGAACCCCGCCTCGGGGTTGATGGCGTACAGGCGCCCGTCCGGGCCGAACTTCATCCACGCGATGTCGTCGCCGATCGTCTCGACCTTCCAGCCGGGCACGGTGGGGATGAGCATCGCCAGGTTGGTCTTGCCGCACGCGGAGGGGAAAGCGCCGGTGATGTAGCGGACCTCCCCCGCAGGGCTCGTGAGCTTGAGGATGAGCATGTGCTCGGCGAGCCAACCCTCGTCGCGCGCCTGCACCGAGGCGATGCGCAGGGCGTGGCACTTCTTGCCGAGCAGCGCGTTGCCGCCGTACCCCGACCCGTACGACTGGATCTCGCGGGTCTCGGGGAAGTGGCAGATGTACTTGTTGCTGGGGTCGCACGGCCACGGCGCGTCGGGCTGGCTCGCCCCGAGCGGCGCGCCCACCGAGTGCAGGCCGCGCACGAAGTCGGGCGCGTCCCCGAGCACCTCGAGCACCCGCGTGCCGACCCGGGTCATGAGATGCATGTTGGCGACCACGTACGGCGAGTCGGTGATCTCGACGCCGATGCCGGCGATGGGCGAGCCCACCGGGCCCATGGAATAAGGGATCACGTACATCGTGCGCCCCTTCATGCAGCCGGCGAACAGCTTGCACAGGATCGCGCGCATCTCTTCCGGGTCCTTCCAGTTGTTGGTCGGCCCGGCGTCCGCCTGCCGGTGCGAGCAGATAAAGGTGCGATCCTCGACCCGGGCCACGTCGCCGGGGTCGGAGCGTACGAGCACGCTGTTGGGGCGCTTGCCCTCATCGAGCGGGATCGCGGTGCCCGCCTGCACCATGAGGCGCACCATCTCCCGGTACTCGGCTTCGGAGCCGTCGCACCAGTGGACCGCGTCGGGCTGGCAGTGCCTGGCGGTATCCTCCACCCACCTGGCGAGGGTCGGGTTCGTGCTGGGTGTGCCTGTCGTCGGAACGGTCATCGGATGCCTCCCTCCCACCACGGGACGAGCATTACAGCCTTCCCGGCCGGTGACGTCAACCCACGGCGAGGTGGCGCCTCGCGCCGCGCGGCCATGAGGTTTCCCGGCCAAGGGGGGCGGCACGCTCGATGCCGGAAAGCGCGGGGCGCCGCTGGCTACTCCGCGGCCCACACGCCGTCGCGGATCACCAGCTCGTGGTCGTCGACGAGCACGCGGCGGCCGCACCCGCCGGGGCGGAAGTCGGCGACGATGTCGACGTGTTGCGCCGAGCGGTTGAACACCCCGGCCGCCTCGAGCTCGGCGATGCGCTGCCGGCCCTCGGGGCTGCCGGAGTCCTCCACGAAGCATTGCTCGTAGCTCTGGCCGATCGCCACGTGCAGCGTGCCGCCCACCTTCTCGACCAGCAGCGGGTGCTTGAACGCCCGCCGGAAGCCGGGGTTCATGCCGAGCGCCACCTCGCCCAGGCGGTGCGAGCCGTCGTCGGTCTCCACGATTGCCGCAAGGCGGTCGTGGCCCACCCGCGCGGAGTAGTCGACGATCCGGCCCCCGGCAAAGCGCAGGTAGATCCCCTGGATGTCGCGGCCGCCGTACGACACCGGCAGGTCGAGATACAGCTCGCCGTCCGTGGCACGGGCGTCGGGGCTCGTGAAGATTTCGCCGTCGGGAAAGTTGCGCAGGCCGTACGAGAGCACCGGCAGCGAGGGCGCAATGTCGAGGTGGAGCACGAGTTCGCGGCCATCGTCGGGGTGGCTCGTCACCACGGTCATGCGCGTGCCCTCGCGCAGCAGCGGCGCCAGGCGTTCCTCGGCGTCGCGCAGCGGCCGCGGGTCGGTGGTCGAGGCGGCCACGATTTCGCGCACGTAGTCCTCGAGCGGCAATCCCTCCATGGCGGCGAAGCCGGGCGTCGGGTACAGCGTGAGGGTCCAGGTGCGAGCCAGGCGCAGGTCGGCGAACGGCCGGTCGGCTGCAACCAGCGCCTGGAGCTGTCGCGGCTCGAGGTCGGCGTACGCCGAGGGGTCCTCGGCGCCGAGCACCTCGACGTACTTCTGCATGCTTTCGTAACGCGCCCGGTGCCACTGCGGCACCGCTGCGAGCTGCTCCGGCGAGCCGAGCCTCGCCATCGTCGCCGACCAGACCCGCCCGCGCTCGTTGTTCGGGGGGACCAGGAGCACATCCGGAACCCCGCCCGCGGCAATCACCCCCTCCTCCAGTACTGCCATGAGCGGCCAGCAGATGCGCTCGCCCTTGATCATGATCCGCTCGCCGGGCGAGATACCCCCCAGCGAATGGTCGAGCAGGATGCGGGCCCAGGTTTCGAGGTCGGCGCGGTCGATGTGCGGTTCGATCATGGGGAGATTCTAGCGGGATGGGCGTGGACGCGCGTGCCGGCCGGTCCACGGCCACGACGACGTCCACCTGGTTGCGGGTGGCGCGGGGGCGAGCGCTCGGCTCTCGACGCTCGACCGGGTGGGCGGGCGGGTCACCCCTGCCGGCGCAGCAGTCGCGGGGGGACTCGCCACCACTCGTGCGGCGGGCGGCCGTCCTCGCTCACGGTCACGGTGCGCCGGTTGACGCGCCGCACCGTGCCGGTGTGCCCCACCCCGTGGCGGTCGGACCAGACGACCCGGTCGCCCGGCGCCACCGCGGTGGTGGCCGGGCGCGCCGGCCGGGACGGCCGCCGGGGCCGGCGGCGCGGGGCCGGGCCGGGGGGCGTGGGCGGAAACGGCCGATCCAGCTCGGCTGCAGGGGCGAGCGCGCGCAGGCCGTCCCAGGCGCGGCGGGCGAACCCGCGCGCGTGCAGTTCGAGCAGCACGGCCTGGAACTCGGGCCCGTGGGTGCGGGGGCGCCGCCAGGGTGCGTGCCGCAGGTGGGTCGCGAGGTGGGCGATCTCGTGGACGAGCAGGCAGGCGAGGCGGGCTCGCGGGGTGTCGCCCCAGGCGCGGTCCAGGCCGAAACGGCGCCGCTCGCGGCCGGCGGTGTCCCCCGCCGCCGGGTCCTCGAGCTGGTGGGCGACCATGCGGGTGCCGATCTGGAGCAGGTGGGGTCCACGCGGGCGGGAGGGGTGCGGCGGCCGGTAGTGGGTCGCCCACACGCCGTGCCGCACCCGGACCAGCACGGGGACGCCTGCCGCCTCGGGCAGGGCGGCCACCAGCTCGCGGCAGACATGGGCGGCGCACTCGGCGAGCGCGGCGGCAAGGCAGGAGGAGGGGCGGTCCGGCACCTGCAGAGACGACCTCGGAGGCAAAGCCTACCAGTAGCGCTCGGCGTGGATCTCGCCCGGTGAGCCGGGGCGATCGGGGCGGAACCCTTCGCGCTCGAGCAGCGCCGTCATCTCGTCCACCATGGCCGGATTGCCGCACAGCAACACGTGTGTATCGGCGGGCGAGGGCTCGAAGCCCCAGTGGTTGCCGATGGCGTGGGAACGCCAGACATCCTGGACGCGTCCGACCAGCCCCGACCAGGCGACCTCCGGCTCGGGCGCCGACACGATCGGGAAATAGCTCAGGTGGCGGTGCTGCCGGAGCGCCTCCTCGATTTCCGCGCGGTACGCCAGGTCGGCGCAGAACCGGGCGCCGTGCACGACCGCGAGGTTGCGCCCCGACCGCGCCTCGAGGTGGGTGCGGAGCATGCTCATGTAGGGAGCGAGGCCGGTGCCCGTGGCGATGAGCACGGCGTGCCGGTCGGCGGGCACGCGGTCGAGGGTGAACGTTCCCGCGAAGGCGGGGCGCACGTAGAGCCGGTCGCCGGGGCGGAGCTCGCACAGGTGGGGGGAGAGCTCGCCGGAACGGATGCGGGTGACGAAGAACTCCAGGTGCTCGCGCTGGCGGGAGCCCGACGCGATCGAGTAGGCCCGCTGCACCAGACCGTCCGTGGCGGCCCCGGCGCCCGGGCGGGGCGGCGCCGACAGTCCCAGCACGGCGTACTGGCCCGGCTGGAACTCCGGCAGCTCCCAGCCGACCGGCGCCACCCGCAGGAGCATGGTGTGGGGCGACAGCTCCTGCCGTTCCAGGACGACCGCGTTGAGTTCGGGCATGTCCAGACCTCCGGCGGCGGAGCACGCCGCTCGAATGTGGACGCGAGGAAGCCGCCCGGGATTCCCGGACGTGCTACCGTTGGCCGCGATGGGGGGACGCAACACCACCGAGCGCCGGTGTGACCGACCGCGCCTGCCGCTCGAGCGGGTCCACGTCGAGGTCACGAGCCACTGCAACTTCGCGTGCGAGTTTTGCCCCAACCCGAGGCTCGAGCGCCCTGGCGGCCTCATGGACTTCGAGCTGCTGGTGGCGATCCTCGAGGAAATGGCCGCCTCCGGCGTCACCCGGGAGGTGCACTTCCACCAGCAGGGCGAGCCGTTGCTCCACCCGCGCCTGGCCGACGGGGTGGCGCGCGCCACCGCCCTCGGACTCGCGACCTCGGTGACGACCAACGCGGCGCTGCTCGACGACCGCCGGGTCGACGCGCTGCTGGCCGCCGGACTCGGCCACCTCGTCGTCTCGCTGCAGACTCCGGACCCGGCGTCGTTCGCGATCCGCGGCGCGAAAGGGCTCGACTACCCGTCGTTCGAGGCGCGGGTGGTGCGGGCGGTGCGGCGGATCCTCGCCGCCGAGACCGCGACCAGGGTGAGCGTGGCGTTGCTCACCAAGCCATGGCCCCGCTTGACGTTACCGTACGTCGGTCAGGACTGGAAGCTCGTCCAGCACAACCGGCAGCTCCACCCCCTGCTCGAGCAGTGGGCCAGCCGGCTCGTCGAGGGGCTGCCCGACAGCCCGTCGCCGGCCGCCATCCGCGCCGCCGTGTGGCGCACCGGCGTGCTGCACCGCAACGAGGTGCGCCTGCACCCGCGCCTGATGCTCGAGACGCGGCCGGTGGGGATGTGGCCGATGCCGGAGCGCGACTGGGGCCGGCCGTGGGTCCCGGCCCGGCGCGGCGTCTGCCACGGCATCTCCGAGCACATCGCGATCCTGTGGAACGGCGACTACACGTTCTGCTGCGCCGATCACAACGGCCGCACCTCCACCGCCAGCTTCCGGGACCTCTCGATCCTCGACTACCTCGACTCAGAGCCGGTACAGGCCGCGCTCGCGGGGTTCGAGCGGCTGCGCCCCGTGCACCCGTACTGCCGGCTCTGTCTCGGCGGTCCCCACCCCATGGTGCCGCTCGTCAAGGGCATCGGGTCGGTTGTCTATTTCAAAGTTCTCAAGAGGCTGCGGCGAGAGACGAGGGCGTGAGCCCCTCGCCCGACGGGTCGAACGTCAAGGGTCCTCCGGAGCGCCCGCATCGATGTGGTCAGCGGCTCGGGAAGCGGGGACGGTCAGGGGCTCGCGGGCAGCGAGGCGAGGAACGAGAAGAGGGCGCTCGCGGTCGGCACCGGGCGCTCCATGGACGGCGTGTGGCCGGCTCCCGGGATGACGGCGAGCCGCCCCTGCGGCAGCTCGGCGGCCATCGCCTGCGCGGTCGCGACCGGGACGAAGCTGTCCTCCTCCCCCACGACGACGAGCGCCGGCAGGTGCAGGCGCGGCAGCAACGAGGTGCTGTCGGGGCGCTCGAGCATCGCCTGCTGGCAGCCCTGCAAGACGTGGGCCGGCGTGCCCGCAACGATCGAGCGCAGGCGCGCCACCACCTCGGGGCGTTCCTGGTGGGTGGTACGCCCCACGAGCCGGGGCACGAACACTTCGAGGTAGCGCTCGGCGCCGTAACGGCCGATCTCGGCGATCGCCTCCTGCCGCACGACGCGCCCGGGGGGCGGATCGGCCTCGGCCTTGGTATCCACGAAGACGAGGCCGGCAAGCCGTTCGGGCCAGCGCGCGGCGAAGCGCAGCGTGATGTAGCCGCCCATGGAGTGACCGCCGAGCACGAGGCGGTCGAGGGCGAGGGCGTTGGCCAGACGCAGCACGTCCTCGGCCAGGAGATCGAGCGAGTACGAGCCTTCGGGCCGCTCCGACCGCCCCATCCCCCGCAGGTCGGGAGTGATGAGACGGCAGGCGCTCTCGAGCGACGGACGGACCGGGTCCCAGATTGCCGAGGAAAGCGGGAACCCGTGCAGCAGCACCACCGGTACGCCCTCGCCTCCGGTCACCACCGCCAGGCGAACCCCGCCGACATCGATGTCCATGCTCGCCTCCTGCGCGTATCCTCGGTCTTCCCCCCGGCCCCGTCAATCGCCCTAACCCGCCGGGTTCGCGGTTGTTGGCGGTTGGTTGTCGGTCGGTGTTTGTCCCACCCGCCCGGGATGCCAGAGCCTCGTCAGCCAACTGGTGACCTCAACCACAGCCTGCCTCCAGGGCATGTCGCGACTCCTTGATAGTGTCCCCTGGTGGACTCGATAGGAATGTCCCCTGG
>DAOOJE010000012.1:26748-104139 GCA_035384965.1 Thermoanaerobaculaceae bacterium | reverse complement strand
CCCTATCACGCTCCTAACGCTCAGCCTTCCAGTCACGGTGACGGAGCCCTGGGCCGGCGGCACGCCGGCCTTGAGGGCGGGGGCGCGGGGGGGTAGACTGCCAGGTCCTGGGAGGCGCATGCTCGAGGCCATTTCCGAACGGCTCCAGAAGGTCTTCCGCACCCTGCGCGGCGAGGGGCACCTCACCGAGAGGCACCTCGACGAGGCGCTGGGCGAGATCCGCCGCGCCCTGCTCTCGGCCGACGTCGCTCTCGTCGTGGTCAAGGAGTTCGTGTCCCGTGTCCGCGAACGCTCGCTCGGCAAGGAGGTGCTCTCCTCCCTCACTCCCACCCAGCAGGTCGTCAAGATCGTCCACGAGGAGCTCACCCGGCTTTTGGGCGGCGAGCAGAAACCGCTCAGATTCAAGGGGTTCCCTGCTCCGATCATGCTCGTCGGGCTGCAGGGCACGGGCAAGACTACGACGGCCGCCAAGCTCGGGCTCTTCATCAAGACGAAGATCGGCAAGCACGTGCTGCTGGCTCCCGCCGACACCCAGCGCCCGGCCGCCCGCGAGCAGCTCGAGCAGCTCGGTCGCCAGGCAGGGCTGCCGGTGCTGGACACCCATGCGTTCGCGAGGCCGACCGACATCGCCCGCGCAGCCCTCGTGGAGGCGCGACGCAAGGGGTTCGAGGTGGTCGTCCTCGACACCGCCGGGCGCCTCCACGTCGACGACCAGCTCATGGCGGAAATCGCCGAGGTGCGGGACATCCTCAACCCGAGCGAGATCCTGCTCGTGGCGGACGCGATGACCGGGCAGGACGCGGTGCGGCAGGCCGAGGCGTTCGGCGCCAGGCTGCCGCTCACCGGCGTGATCCTCACCAAGCTCGACGGCGATGCACGCGGCGGCGCGGCGCTCTCGGTGGTCACGGTCACCGGCAAGGCGGTGCGCCTGGCCGGCGTGGGCGAGCGGCTGGAAGACCTCGAGCCGTTCCACCCCGACCGCATGGCGTCGCGGATCCTGGGCATGGGCGACATGGTCACGTTCATCGAGAAGGCCCAGGCCGCGGTGGACGAGAAGAGGGCCGCCGAGCTCGAGAAGAAGCTGCGCAAGGAAGGGTTCGACCTCGAAGACCTGCGCGATCAGCTCAAGCAAATGCGAGGTGGCGGCCTGCTCGGCCAGCTCGTGGATCTCCTCCCCGGCGCTCGCAACCTGCGCAACGTCGACGTGGACGAGCGCAAGCTCGTGCGCTTCGAGGCAATCATCGCCTCGATGACCGCCGTCGAGCGCCGCCGCCCCGACATCATCAACGGCTCCCGGCGCCGGCGCATCGCCCGCGGGGCGGGCACCACCGTCGAGGAGGTCAACCGGCTGCTGCGCCAGTACGCCGAGATGAAGCGCATGCTGCGCCGCTTCGGCTCGGGCGCCGACCCCCGGCGCGTCCTCCGGGGCATGGGCCTGTAGACGTGCGGCCGGACTCTGGTAGAATTCATCCTTCGCGGCGCAGCCGCGAAATGACGAAGGAGAGTGTCTGATGCTGATGATTCGACTGCGGCGCATGGGCTCGAACCGCCGTCCCGTGTACCGGGTGGTGGTCTCCGACGGTCGCCGGACGCCGACCGCCGCGGTGTTGGAAGAGGTCGGCTTCTACAACCCCCGATCCAACCCCGCCGAGGTCACCCTCGACCGCGAGCGCATCGCGTACTGGCTCGGGCGCGGGGCGCAGATGTCCGAGACCGTGGCCAGTCTGGTGAGTCAGTCGGCCAACTAGGCCGGCTTCGGGGTGTGACCTGGAGGCGAGCATGAAAGAGCTGGTCGAGCAGATCGCCCGGGCGCTCGTGGACCGGCCCGAGGCCGTGCGGGTCACCGAGGTGCGCGGCGAGAAGACCACGTTGCTGGAGCTGCGGGTGGCGCCCGAGGACCTGGGCAAGGTGATCGGCAAGCAGGGCAAGACCGCCCGCGCGATCCGGACGCTTTTGGCCGCAGCCGGCATGAAGGCCCACAAGCGCCTCGAGCTCGAAATCCTGGAGTGAGGCGTGTCCGATCCCGCCCCCCTGTGGCTGGCAGTGGGGCGTGTCAGCAAGCCGCACGGCGTCCACGGGGAGCTGGCGGTCGAGGTCGTCACCGACTTCCCGGATCGCCTCCAGCCAGGCGTCGAGGTCGGGCTCGGCAGCGACGCCCCGGCGCTCTTCCGCAAGGTCCTCACGGTCCGCTGGCACAAGGGCGCGTGGCTGGTCGCTCTGGAGGGCGTGCGGCGGCGCGAGGAGGCCGACGAGCTGCGGGGCTGGTGGCTGTTCCTGCCGGAGCTGCAGCCCTCGGAGCGGCCTCCGACCTTCTACTACGAGCACGAGCTGGTGGGGTGCATCTGCTGCCGTGAGGACGGGCGCGAGCTCGGCACCGTGCAGGCACTCGTCCCAGGAGCGCAGATGCTGCTGGCGGCGCGGACCGAAGCCGGCGGCGAAGTGCTCGTCCCGTTCGTGAGCCCGATCGTGGTGAGGGTCGATTTGGAGACCCGGCGGATCGTCCTGGATCCCCCATCCGGCCTGTTCGACGGCGATGCGCTGTGACATCCTGACGCTTTTCCCCGCTCCGGTGGAGGCCTACCTGGCGGTGGGCGTGCTGGGGCGAGCGGCGGCGCGAGGCACGCTCGACCTTCGCGTCCACGACCTCCGGCGCTGGGCGATCAATCGATACGGCCAGGTGGACGACGAGCCGTACGGCGGCGGACCCGGGATGGTGGTGATGGCTTCTGTGGTCGTGCCGGCCGTGCGCGAGCTCCTCGTAGCTGCCCAGGGCGACTGCCGCGTCGTGCTCCCCACCCCCCGCGGGCGGCGCTTCGACGATGCCGTCGCGCAGGAACTCGCCGGCGCGGGCCGGCTGGTCGTGGTGTGCGGGCGGTACGAGGGCATCGACGAGCGGGCCCACGAACTCCTGCAGGCCGACGAGATCTCGCTCGGCGACTTCGTCCTCTCCGGCGGGGAGCTGGCCGCCCTGGCCATCGTGGACGCGGTGGCGCGGCACTTGCCGGGGGTGGTCGGGGACGCCGGCTCGGTGGCCGCCGACTCCTTCACCTCGTGCCTGCTCGACCATCCCGTCTACACGAGACCGCCGACGTTCGAAGGCAGGGAGGTCCCGGAAGTCCTGACCTCGGGCCACCATGAGCGCATCCGGCGCTGGCGCCTCGAGCAGGCGGTGCGGCTCACCCTCCGGCGGCGCCCGGACCTGCTGCGCGCCAACTGGCGGCGACTGCCCGGCGAGGTCCGCCGGCTGGCGGCCGAGGTGGCGGCGCGCGAGGGCATCGACTGGCAGCCGCCTGATCCGGGCTGACTCGGGCTTGACCACACAAGAGGCGGACCGCACAATGCCTCCCACGATTCCCCGTCGCAAGGTCTTCGGGCGGCGGCGAGAAAAGGCAGGAGGTGGCGTTCATGAGCGAAAGGAAGTTCACCCCCTTCGTGCCCGCCCACGTGACCCAGTCGGAGTTCACGCTGCGGGCGCTCCTCATCGGTCTCGGCATGTGCGTGGTCCTGGGAGCGGCCAACGCCTACCTGGGCCTGCGCGCCGGCATGACGATCGCCGCGACGTACCCGGCGGCCGTCATCGGCATGGCGCTGCTGCGCATCGGCCGCGGCTCGATCCTCGAGGAGAACTTCGCCCGAACCGTCGGCTCCATCGGTGAGTCCGTCGCGGCCGGCGCGATCTTCACGATCCCGGCGTTCGTGATCCTGCAGCTCTGGCACTTCGACCGCGAGCACATGGTCCGCGAGTACCTGCTGGCCTCGGCGCTCATGGTCCTCGGCGGCATCCTGGGGATCATGTTCGTGACCGTCCTGCGCCGGGTCATGGTCGAGGATCCCTCGCTGCCGTTCCCCGAGTCGGTAGCCGCCTCCGAAATCCACAAGGCGGGGCAAAAGGGCGCCGAGGCGGCGCTCCAGCTCTTCCGCGCCATGGGCGTGGGGGCCGTCGTGCGGTGCCTGGATGCGCTGGGGATCTTTCGCTCTTCGAACGACTTCCATATCGCCGTCGGGAAGCTGAAGGACGGCTTCGTGCGCCTGGGGCTGACCGGCGACGCCAGGAAGATCACGGTCGGCGGGGTGTCGACGTTTTCGGCGCCCGCCGTGACGCCGGCGTACCTCGGCGTCGGCTTCATCATCGGCCCCGAGCTGGGCGCCCTCAACTTCGCCGGCGGCCTCCTGGCCTGGGGGCTGTTCGTCCCGCTGCTGATCTTCTTCCTCGGCCCGTCGATGATCGCCGACTACACGAGCGCCGACGGCGTCCAGAACTGGGCCGGTCTCGTCGGCCACCTCTACCGCTTCGTGGTCCGCCCGATCGCCGTCGGCGGCATGCTCGTCGGCGCCTGCTACACGCTGTACCGCATGCGGGCGCGGCTCGCCGCCGGCCTGAAGCGCTCGATCGCCGACGTCAAGAAGTCGGCCGTGGCCGAGGCGCCCACCGAGCGCACCGAGCTCGACCTTTCCTTCAAGGCCGTGCTGCTCGGGATCCTGGCCATCGTCTGCGCGATGGTGGCGGTGTACTACCTGTTCACCGGCGCCTTCGTGCCGGCCGCCGTGGCCGCTCTCGTCATGGTCATCACCGGCTTCTTCTTCGCCGCCGTCTCCGGCAACCTCGTGGGCACCATCGGCTCCTCCAACAACCCGCTGTCGGGCCTGACGCTCGCCACCACGATCGTGGCGGCGCTCACCATGGTCATCATCGGCGCCAAGGGCACCGAGGGTGTCGCGGCCGTGCTCGCGGTGGCGGCGATCGGCTGCGTCTCGGCGGCGGTCGCCGGCGAGATGCTGCAGGACCTCAAGGTCGGGCACATCCTCGGCGGCACGCCCTGGAAGATGCAGGTCGGCGACATCATCGGCGTGGTCGTTGCAGGCCTCGTGATGTTCTTCCCGCTCTATATGATGTACACCTCGGACGTGGCGCAGTTCGGGGAAGCCGGCGGGTTCGGCGGCCGGACCTACCCGGCGCCCCAGGCCGGCTTGATGGCGGCGCTCTCGCAAGGGATCGTCGGGGGCGAGATGGCGTGGCCTCTCGTGCTGGTCGGCATCGCGATGGGCATCTCCCTCATCCTCGTGCGGGTCAAGAGCCCGATGCTGTTTTCGGTCGGGATGTACCTGCCGCTCGAGACCACGTTCGCGATCTTCGTGGGCGGCGTGGTGCGCGGCATCATGGACAAGATCCGCGACAAGCGGGGCTACAACGAGGCGCAGAAGGCCCGCGTCGAGAACGCTGGCGTGCTGGCCGCCTCCGGCCTCATCGCGGGCGAGGCGCTCATGGGGCTGTTCGTCGCCGCGGTCGTCGGCCTGCGCTCCGAGCACGCCTTCTGGAACGTGCCGCAGCTCGCCTCCGTGGCCCCGTGGCTCGCCTTGCCGGTGGCCGCCTTCCTCATCTGGTACCTCATCGCGGTCCCGCTGCGCAAGGCCGGAGCCGCCGACGAGCCCGCACCCCCAACGGCAGTGATGTAGCGACCCCGTCGATTCTTCGCATCAGCACCACCCCGCCCGCCCCGCTGCGAGGGGCGGGCGTGCGTCATGGCTCGCCGTCGCTCGCCGTCGGCACGTCCAGGCATCCAGTCTCTCGCTGCCGCCGCGGGCGGTCACCGCAGCGGCGCCGGCTTTCTTCGTGCTCCTGCCCTCGTGACGATCGACGCGCCTCGGCGGGTCTCGTCATCTGCCATGTGGACGATGACCATCCACGATGTGAGTTCCGGTGCTTTCCTCAGGCTCGCGACCGACAGCCTCGGCGATCGCCTGCGTGTCAGGCCCGTGGTCGTGGTGAGCGGGGCTCGCCAGGCCCGCGAGAGCACCCTGCCAGGGGAGCTGTCGCCCGGGTACCGACGCGACCTCTCGTTTTCGACGATTTCGACGTGCTGGCCGCCGCTGGCCGCGACTCGCTCCCGCACACCGGATCCACCACCGAGTGGCTTGCACCCGGGGTCCCGGCCGCGCAGCAGGACTCCGGTGAGAGCTGCGGGCTAGGGACCGCCGCCGGCCAGCACCGCCCGCACCTTCGCAGCCAGTTCCTCGATGGTGAAAGGCTTCTGGATGAACGGGTTGCCGGGGTCGAGCACGCCGTGGTGGACGATGGCGTTGTCGGTGTAGCCGGACATGAAAAGCGCCTTGAGGTGGGGGTGGCGGAGCCGCAGGCGGTCCACCAGCTCCTTGCCGTTCATGCTCGGCATGACCACGTCGGTGAGCACCAGGTCCGGGCGCAGTCCCTGCTCCTCGACCAGTAGCACCGCTTCCCCACCGTTGGCCGCCACGCTGACCCGGTAGCCCAGCCGCTCCAGCAGCCCTTTGGTCAGGTGCCGCAAGCTGTCGTCGTCCTCCACCACCAGGATGTGTTCGCCGCCTGAAGGCGCCGGGGACGCCGTCGCGGCGGCGGGGACCTGAGGCTGCGCCTCGGTGGGGGGCAGATAGATCTTGAACGTCGTGCCCCGGCCGGGCTCCGAATAAGCCCAGATGTGACCATGGGACTGCTTGACGATGCCGTACACCGTGGACAGGCCCAAGCCCGTACCCTTGCCCCGCTCCTTGGTGGTGAAGAAAGGCTCGAACACCCGCGCCAGCGTCTGGTGGTCCATGCCGCAGCCGGTGTCGGTGATGGCGAGCAGCACGTAGCTCCCCGCTTCCATGCCCGGATGCGTGGCGGCGTAGTCCTCGTCGCGCCGCGCAAGGGTGGTCTCGATGAGCAGACGCCCGCCTTCCGGCATGGCGTCGCGGGCGTTCACCGCCAAGTTGATGACCACCTGGTCGAGCTGGCCGGGATCGAACAGGACGGGCGGCAGCCCGTCCGCCAGCACGAACGACAGCTCGATGTCCTCGCCGATCAACCGGCGAAGCATCTTCTCCAGATTGCGGAGGTGGTCGTTGAGATCCAGAACCTGCGGCTGGAGCGTCTGCTTGCGGCTGAAGGCCAGCAGCTGCCGGGTCAGGGCGGCCGAGCGTCGCGCCGCTTTGAGGATCTCCTCGGCCTTCCTGCGCATGGGGTCGTCCTTGTGGAGCTGGTAGAGCATGAGGTCGGCGTAGCCCATGATCACGTTGAGCATGTTGTTGAAGTCGTGGGCCACGCCCCCCGCCAGCCGGCCGATGGACTCGAGTTTCTGGGCCTGCAGCAGTTGCTCCTGGAGCTTCGCCCGTTCTTCCTCCGCCCGCTTGCGCTCGGTGAGGTCGGTCACCACCGCCAGGGTACCGGCGAAGCGCCCAGTGACGGAATCGAACCGAGGGCGCCCCCCCAACAGGACGGCGACCCGGCTGCCGTCGCGCCGTTCGAGCTCGAGCTCGTAACGGTGGCTCTCCCCCGCGGCCCGCCGCACCTCGGCCTCGCGCGCCGCCGCCTGGTGCTCGGGCGCCACGAACGTCAGCCACGATCGGCCCACCAGCTCTTCCTCGGCGTGGCCCAGCATGCCCGCCAGGGCGCGGTTGGCGAAGGTGATCCGCCCCTCGGCGTCGGTCAGGATGAGCCCTTCGGTCACGTCCTGGACGATGCTCTCGTACAGCTCGCGCAGGCGCCACAGCTCCTCTTCCGCCTGCTTGCGGGCGCTCACGTCGCGAACGATGCCCTCGATGGCCACGAGCCTGCCTTGCTCGTCGTAGACGGGAACGTTGCGCTGCTCGGTCCACACGATGGATCCGTCCTTGTGGAACCAGCGCAAGAGGAGGGGCCTGTCAAAGGGCACACCGCCCCGCGCCACCCCCTCCAGGAGGTGGCGGTCGTCGGGGTGGATGAGCTTGAAGCCCAGATCGGGGTCGGCGTAGTGCTCCTCCGGGGTGAACCCCGTGATGGCGGTGGCCGCCGGGCTCACGTAGGCGAACCTGCGCTGCGGGACGAACTCGTAGCGGTAAATGAGGTCCTGAGCGTTTTCCGCCAGGCGTCGAAAACGAGCCTCGCTTTCCCGCAGCGCCTTCTCGGTTTCCCGCCGCTGGGTGATGTCTTCCACCACGCCCTCGATCCACCCGCATTCCGGGTAGATGCGGGCGGAGTAGCGGGCCCAGAAGATCGAGCGGTCCTTGCGGTAAAGGCGCGCCTCGAAGTTCTCGATGGACCCGTCGCGGCGGAGGCGCTCGAGCATCCGCTCCCGGGTGCCGGGATCCACGTAGCTTTTCTTCGTGGCAAATCGAGCGATCAACTCCTCGCGGCTGCCGTAGCCGAACATGCGGGCCAGTCGTTCGTTGCTCTCGAGGATCTTGCCGTCCTCGATGCGAGTGCGGAACAGCCCCACCTGGGCGTTTTGAAAGAGGTTCCGGTAGGTTTCCTCGCTTTGCCGGAGCTTCTCCTCGGCGAGTTTCCGATCGGTAATGTCGGAGTGGGTGCCGACAAAGCGCAGCGGCTTGCCGCCAGGGTCCCGCGCCGTGATCTGTCCCTTGCCCAGCACCCAGAGGTAGGTGCCGTCCTTCCTACGAAAGCGGAACTCGACCTCGAAGCGGTCCGTTCGGCCGGCGAGGTGGCGCTCCGCCTCGGCCATCACGCGAGGGAGATCGTCGGGGTGGACTCGCCGCTGGAACTCCTGCAGCCGGTGCGGAAACTCATCCACCTGGTAGCCGGCCATGAGGTAGTACCGGGGATCGAAATACACGTCATCGGTCGCGAGGTCCCAGTCCCAGAGCCCGTCGTTGGCGACGGTCATGGCCAGACGCAGGCGCTCTTCACTGAGCTGCAAGGCTTCTTCCGCCCGCTTCCGCGGGGTGGTCTCGCTGACGACGTGAACGACGCCCTCGAAACGCGCCTGCTCATCGAGGAGCGGATTCGCCGTCACCTCGAACCAGCGGACCCCGATCGACATCTCCATCGTCTCCCGACGCAGGCTCTGCCGGGCGCGCAGCATCGGGCAGTGCGGGACGGGACCGCCGGTGCCGTGCACGGCCTCCCAGCAAAGCTGACCGACCAGCTCCTCCGGGCTCTTCCCGAACAGCCGTCCCGCCGCCTGGTTGGCGCGTACGATCCGGCCGTCACGGTCCTCGACCCAGACGGCGTCGTCCAGACCGTCGAAGGTGGTCTGCCACAACCGCGCCAGGCGCTCGTTCTCCTCCACCAGCGACTGCAAGCGCACGGCCAGAGGCCCCTCGGGGCCAATGACCCGATCGACCTCACCCCGGCGCAGCGCCTCCAGCGCCGCCTCGGCGCGGGCCAGTCGCTGCTCCAGTTCCTCGTAGGAGGGCCTGCCGTCGCTCATCCCGGCCTCCCGTCCCGGGCGGCGAGGCCGAGGGCGGCCAGCACGGTCGCCTCGTCGCGCGTCGAATCCACGATGACGCGTGTGCCGGGGCGGTCGACCACCAGGGTCGGCACGACGAGGATCCCGTTCGCGAGGGCGACGGGATACTCTTCCATGACGTCCACCACGGCAATCCCATGCCGGCCCGGAAGAGGGCGCTCGGCCTGGCGCAGCGGCCTGCCCGCGAAGAACACCGACCAAGCTTTCTCGCTGCCGCACCCCCCGTGCGTTGCCTCGTGCATACCAACACAGTCTCGGTGGGGCCAGCCCCCGTGTCAATGCGCCGCCTCGACACGACTGCAGCATCCTCCACCCCGATGAAGAACGTACGGGCACGGGGCCTGCCAGCTTTCTTCGAGCCGGGGCCGGACCTCCAGGCTCAAGATCTGGCGCGCCGGGACCAGCGTGGCCACCGGCGATGTGGCGCGGGGTCGACTCGTCCGTAAGCCCGCCGACTGGCAGCCCGGAAGCGGAGTCGGGTACGCTATCCTCAGAACAAGGAATGGGAGGCGCTTGATGGACCCGTTGCAGGTGCTGATCATCGAGGACTCGGGTCAGGACGCTGCGCCGATCGAGCGGGAGCTGGTCACGTTGTGTGCCGAGGTCGACGTCAGCCTGGTCACGTCCGAGACACGGGTGTGTGCTGCGCTCGAGGGTCGACAACCAGATCTCGTCCTCATGGACGCCGCACCGCGCGGCTGCAGCGCTCTCGAGACGCTCGCGGTCCTCCGCCAGAGATGGCCGGAGGTGCCCGTCATCGTGGTCTCCGGAAGCGTCGGCGAGGAGTGCGCCGCCGAGCTGCTCCGCGCCGGCGCGAACGACTTCGTGCTGAAGTCGAACCTGGCCAGGCTCGGCCCGGTGGTGGAGCGGGAGCTGACTGCAACGCACCTGCGGCGGCAGACGCAGGAGGCGGAGCGGCAGCGCAGAAAGACCGACGAGCGCTACCGCCGGCTCATCGAGACCGCCGAGGAAGGCGTCTGGGAAGTGGACAGCGCGATGCGGACGACGTTCGCCAACCGCCGGCTGGCGGAGATGCTCGGCACCTCGCCCGAGGCGATGCTCGGGCTCGTGGTGGACTCGTTCGTGCACCCCGACGAGCGGGCGGACCATGCCGCCAAGATTCTGCAGCGGCGGCAGGGGCAGGCCGGTCGCTACGAGAGACGCCTCGTGCGGGCGGATGGCTCCGACCTCTGGGCGCTTGTGGCCGCGACGCCGATTCTCGGGCCGAACGGCGAGTTCCAGGGCGCCCTCGCCATGCTCACCGACATCACGGACCGCAAGCTCGCCCAGGATGCGCTCCGGGCGTCGGAGGAAAGGTACAGGGTCCTCGTGGAGGCGGCCGGCGAGGGGATCTGTATCGCCCAGAGCGGAAGGCTGCGATTCGTCAACCGGAGGTTGTGCGAGATGACCGGCCACTCGCGCGAGGAGCTGCTGGCGATGGACCTCGCGGAAAGGATCCATCCGGAGGACCGTGAGATGGTCCTGGCACGCCATCGAGCGCGACTGGCCGGCGAGGAGGTCCCCCAAATCTACGATTTCCGTTTCATCACCAAGGGCGGCGAGACCCGGTGGGCACAGAACTGCGGAACCGTGGTGACCTGGGACAACCGCCCCGCGACCCTCAATTTCCTCGTCGACGTCACGGCACGCAAACACGCGGAGCGCGAGCTGAGCGTCCGCAGCGCGGCTCTCGAGGCCGCAGCCAACCCGATCCTCATCCTGGACAGCCAGGGCATCGTGGAGTGGGCCAACCCGGCGTTCACGAGTCTGACCGGGCGGAGCCTCGGCGACGTGGTCGGGAAGCCCCTGCGGGAAATCCAGCCGGGGCAGACGGGCCATGGCGGCGAGATGGACATCTGGAAAGCCATGGCGCTCGGCCGGGTGTGGCGAGGCGAGGTTCCCTCCAAGCGCCGGGACGGCACCTCGTACATCGAGAGGACCACCCTCACGCCGGTCCGCGACGAGAGCGGAGCCGTCACGCACTACATCGCCATCAGGGAGGACGTGACCGAGCAGCGCGAACGCGAGCAGCAGCGGTTTCAGGCCCTCAAGATGGAGGCGATCGGGAGGCTGGCTGGCGGTGTCGCCCACGACTACAACAACACCCTGCAGGCCATCCTCTCCCTCGCTCAGGTCCTGCGCCTGACGGAAAACGACGCGAAGAGGAAACGTCGGCTCCTCGATATCGAGGAGCACGTGCAGCGCGGGGCCCAGCTCGCGAGGCAGCTCCTGCTTTTCTCGCGCCGAGAGACGTCCCGGCCCGAGCGGCTGGACCTGGGCGACGTGGTCGAGGCTGCGACCAACCTCGTGCGCCGCGTCGTCCGCGAGAACGTCCAGCTCTCGGTCGAGCGCGCGAAGGACCCGGTGCCGGTCGTGGCCGATCGGGGACAGCTCGAGCAGGTCGTGGTCAACCTGGCGATGAACGGTGCCGAAGCCATGCCGGGTGGCGGCCGGCTGGTGGTGAAGACCGCGGCGTGCCAGCCCGACTGGGCGTCGCTCGAGGTGGAGGACACCGGCAGCGGCATTGCACCCGAGATCAGGCCCCACATTTTCGAGCCGTTCTTTTCGACCAGGGGCAGCGGCCGCGGGACCGGCCTGGGGCTGGCCGTCGTGGAGGGGATCGTGCGCGGGCTCGGGGGCCGGATCGAGGTGGACACGGAGGTCGGTCGCGGCACGCGGTTTCGGATCCTCATCCCGCTCGCGGCCGGCACCGGCGCCGACGATCTCGACACTGCCTTGCCGGTCGAGGACATGCCGCCGTGCGGTGCACACGAAAAGGTGGTCCTCATCGAGGACGAGGCGGGTGCCCGCGAGGGTCTGGCCGAGGCGCTGACCATGCTCGGGTACGACGTGACCGCCGTGGGCAGCGCTGAGGAAGCGTTGGCTCTGCCGACCGTGCCGGCGATGGAAGCCCTTATCAGCGATCTCGCCTTGCCGGGTGCGAGCGGGGCCGAGGTCGCCCGGGAGCTGAGCGGGCGATGGCCGGGGCTGGCGGTCATCCTCATGTCCGGCTACGTGGACGACGAGACTGTCCAGAAGCAAGCGCGCGACGGATCGCTGCGCTTCCTGCCCAAGCCTTTCGAGACCGCGCGGGTCGCCGAGGAGCTGCGAGCCGCGCTGGCGGCAAGCAAGGGGCGCAACCGCGCCGCGCCAGCGGCGCCCGCCACCGGCGCGGGGACCGGCCCGGAGACCGTTTCAGGGGGAGGCGATGATGGAACATAGCGTGCCGGGTGCGGTGCTGGACGCTCTCGACGAGCCGATCCTCGTGCTGGGAGCGTCCTGGCAGGTCGAGCACGTCAACGACGCGATGCGGCGCTGGATGGCGAGGGCGGGCGTCGAGGTCGAGCCGCTGCCCCGCCCGCTCGGCGAGCTGGCTTGCGCGCTCGGGGCGGCGACGCAAGACATGGTGGCCGAGGTGGCCGCCAGCGGCCAGAGTCGAGAGACCGTCGAGGCGGTGCAGATCGGGCCTCGGCTCGTGTGGCTGCAGACGCGGGTGGCGCCGCTCGCCAACGAGGTCGCGACCGCCAGGGTGGTGGTCCGGCTCCGGGACGTGACCGACCCCGTGCGGGTCGAGCGGCTCCTCCACGTCAAGGACGCAGTGCTCGAGGCAAGTTGCACGGCGCTGGGCTGCGCCGATCCGGGCGGCCGCCTCGTCTATGCCAACGGCGCCCTGCAGACCATGTTCGGCGCCTCGCACCGCAGCAAGCTGACCGGCCGGGCTCTCGACGAGCTCTTCGGCTCGGCGGAGATGGCGCACGCCATGATGGCCGAAACCTCCGCCGGGAAGCGCTGGGTCGGAGAGCTGCACGCCCGCCGCTTCGGGGGAGCCTGGTTCGCGGCCCAGGTTATTGCGTGTCCCACTCCCGCCAAGGGCCGGACGGGCGGCCTGGTCGTGCTCACGTTCACCGATCTGACCGAGCGCGTGAAGATCGAGGACGCGCTCGGCGAAAGCGAGGCGACGACCCGCATCTTGCTTGCCGCCAACCCGGATCCGGTCTTTCTGCTCAGTTCCGAAGGCGAGGTGCTGGCGCTCAACCCGGCCGCCTCGCAAGTGCTCGGGGAGAGTGCCGAGGGGGCCCTGGGGCGGAACATCGCCCAGTGTGTGCCGGGGCCGAGCGGGGAGTTGCTTGGCGAGCACCTGCGCGGGGTGCGCGATGCGAGGCGACCCGTTCGCTACGAGGACACGCTCGATGGCCGCGATTTCGATCACTGGATCGTGCCGATCAGCGACGGGCTGGGCGGGGTGTCGCGACTGGCGTTGTTCTCCCGCGACATCACCGAGCGCAAGGCCGCGGAGGCCGCCCTCGTCGCCACCAACCAGATGCTCTCGGCACTCATCGAGGCGTCGCCCCTGCCCATCGTGGCGCTCACGCCTCAGCAACGGGTGACGCTGTGGAGTCGGGCCGCCGAGCGGCTTTACGGCTGGACGGAAGCGGAAGCGGCGGGGCTGCCGCACCCGGCCGTACCGCAGGATGCCGTTGCGACCTACCGGGCCTCGCTGGCGGCGGTGATCAGGGGCGAGGTGAAGGGAGGGGTCGAGCAAAGGCGGGTGTGCAAGGATGGTCGAGCCCTCGACGTTCTCCTCCACCTCGCGCCGCTCTTCGACGCTGCGGGTCAGGTCACGGGTGCCATGGAGATCGGAGAGGACGTCACCGAGCGAAAGCGGATGCAGGACCACATCTTCGAGACCCAGAAGATGGAGGCTCTCGGACGGATGGCAGCGGGGTTCGGCCACGACCTCAACAACCTCCTGCAGGCCAACCTGGGCCTGGCGCAGGTGCTCCGCGAGCGGTACACGGATCAGGCTCGGGTGCTCCAGGGCGCCGACGAGCTGGAGGACCTGGCGCGCCGGGGCGCCGCCCTCCTGCGGCAGTTGCTGCTCTTTGCCCGACGGGTACCAGTCAAGGTCGAGAATATCGACCTCAACTCGCTGGTGCGCGAAGCGCGCGAGCTTGTGAGAACCATGCTCTCCGAGAGCATCCACGTGGAGCTCGACCTCGTTTCCGGGCTGCTGCCGGTCGAGGTGGACCGGGAGAAGATGCTGCACGCCCTCATCAACCTGGCCGCCGGCGCGGCGGAGTCGATGCCGGACGGCGGCCGCCTGCGAATCGAGACCGGGCGCACGACCGCCGGCGCGACCGTCACGATCCGGGACACCGGCAAGGGCATCGAGTCCGACGCGCTCGCGCATCTGTTCGAGCCGTTCTTCTCGGTCCGCGGAAAGCCTGTCGGGAGCGGCCTCGATCTCGCCGTCGCACGGGAAATCGTGGCTCAGGCCGGGGGGGCGATCGAGGCGTTCAACCAGCCGGAGGGCGGGAGCGCCTTCCGCGTCCTGCTGCCCTACGGTGATGCCGACAGCCTCACGGCGGACGAGTTCGAGGGGGTCGTCGCCGTCAACGATGTCGCCGGCCGCGGCGAGAGGGTGCTCATCGTCGAGGACGAGCGGACGGCCAGGGAGGTCTTTGCGGAGGTGCTGGGCGACCTCGGATACCGGGTCGTGGCGCTGGGCTCGAGCGAGGAGGCCGGAGCGCTCCCGAGCGAACCGGCGTTCGACGTCCTCCTGACCGACATCGTCCTGCCGGGTGCCTCGGGGCTCGACCTCGCGCGAGGGCTGCGTGATCGGTGGCCCGCCTTGAAGGTCGTTCTGATGTCCGGGTACTCCGACCCACAGACGCTCGGGGCGTTGGCCCTCATCCGCGCCGAGTACCTGCAGAAGCCGTTCGACATGGAGACGCTGGCCCGGGTCCTGCGCTCCGTCCTGGAGTCCGGGCGCGGCGAGCGGGCGAGCCAGGAGGCACGGGGGCAGGCCGAGCCGGGGAGATGAGATGGCCGAGCGCGTGAAGGTTCTGGTTGTCGAGAACGCGGGGGATGCCGGGCTGCTCCTCGACGAGCTGCGACGAGCCGACCCGGGCATCGATGCGGAGACCGTCGCCACGGAGCCGGAGCTGCTGGCTGCCCTGGCCGGAAGCAGTCCGGACCTCGTGATCTCGGGCCTCACCCTCGCCTCCTTGACCGGGATGCGGGTGCTGGCTCTCGTCCGGGAGCATGCGCCGGGCGTGCCCGTCCTCCTCGTCACCGGCTCGGCCGAGGAGGCGAGCGCGGTCGAGTGCATGCGACGCGGCACAGTCGGCTGCATCCGCAAGGAGCACATCGGCAGGCTGGGCACGGCGGTGCGGGACGCCCTCCGGCAACGGGGAGACAGCGTCGCCCCCACGCTCGCCGAGCCGGCGTCGGCCGTCTCGGAGCGGCAGTACCGGGCGTTGTTCGAAAGCGCGAGCGACGGCATTCTGGTCCTCCGCGAAGGCCTCGTCATCGACGCCAACCCGGCCGCCGAGGCGCTCTTCGGCAGCAGGCGCGAGGACCTGCTCGGCAAGCACCCGGGCGAGCTTTCCCCGCCGTTGCAGCCCGGGGGAGAAGCCTCGAGGACCCTGGCGGCCCAGGCCATCGCCGAGGCGCTCGCGGGACGGGTCAGGCGCTTCACGTGGGTCCACGCGACGCTGGACGGCCGGCAATTTACCGCCGAGGTCAGTCTGTGCCCGGTTCGAGTCGGGGCCGAGACACTGATCCAGGCCATCGTGCGCGATCTCAGTCAGCGCCAGCAGGCGGACGAGGAGATCCGCCGTCATGCGCAGATCCTGGAGAGGATCTTCCAGATGCTGCCGGTGGGAGTCTGGCTCACCGATGCGGAAGGCAAGCTCCTGCGCGGGAACCCGGCCGGAATCCGCATCTGGGGCGGCGAGCCGCAGGCCGGCGGGTATGGCGTGCTCGCCGCTCGCCGCCTGCCCTCCCGCGAGGAGGTCCAGCCGGCGGAGTCGGCGCTCGCCCGCACGATCCGCCACGGCGTCACGGTGCTCGGCGAGTTGCTGGAGATCGACGCCCTCGACGGCGTGCAGCGGATCATCCTCAACTCCACCGCGCCGCTGCTGGACGCACGAGGGCAGGTCGAGGGAGCGATCATCGTCAACCAGGACGTGACGGACCGCGTGCGTGCCGAGGAGGCGCTGTGGGAGAGCGAGGAGCGCTACCGTTCGCCTTTCGAAGGGGTGCCGATCGGCGTCTACCGGGCCACGCCCGACGGCCGCATTCTCATGGCCAACCAGACCCTCGTGGCGATGCTCGGGTTCTCGTCGTTCGACGAGCTGGAGAAGCGTGATCTGGAAGAAGCCGGGGACGAACCCGGCTACTCGCGGGCCGTCTTCAAGGCACGGCTCGAGCGGGAGGGGGCGGTACGCGGTGCGGAGTCGGTCTGGACGCGGGCCGACGGCTCCCCGATCCACGTCCGCGAGTGGGCGCGAGCCGTGAGAGGACCCGACGGGCGCGTGCTGTGCTACGAGGGAGCGGTCGAGGACATCACCGAAAACAAGCGCCTGCAAGAGCAGCTCCTCCACGCCCAGAAGATGGAGGCGGTGGGGCGGCTGGCGGCTGGCGTGGCGCACGACTTCAACAACCTCCTGCAGGCGTTGCTGAGCCTGTCGGAAGTGCTGCGGCGCCGCAGCCACGATGCGGCGCGCGTGGGCGCCATCGCCGAGGAGCTCGGCCAGCACATCCGGCGCGGCACGGCGCTGACCCGCCAGCTCCTGCTGTTTTCCCGGCAGGAGACGGTGAAGCCAGGAAAGCTGGATCTCGTCGAGCTGGTGGAGAGCTCCAGGCGGTTGCTGAGCCACCTCCTGCGCGAGAACATCGCGCTCTCGATCGAGGCTGGATGCGGGCCTTTGCGGCTCACCGCGGATCGCGGGCAAATCGAGCAGGTGCTCATGAATCTGGTGGTCAACGCCGCCGACGCCATGCCGGAGGGCGGGCGGCTCGTCATACGGTGCGGCGCGGCCCCCGCCGACATGGTGTTCATCGAGGTGCAGGATACGGGTGCCGGGATGCCGCCGGAGGTCCTCGAACGCATCTTCGAGCCGTTCTTCACCACCAAGACCCCCGGCAAGGGGAGTGGCCTGGGGCTGGCCGTCGTGCACGGGATCGTGGCCCAGCACGGCGGCCGTGTCGAGGTGCAGAGCCAGGAGGGCGTCGGCACCACGTTCCGCGTCTTGCTCCCGGCTCAGTTCTCCGGGGAGTATCCCAGGGTCGAGCTCGCCGCGTCGGAGCCAAAGGGGACGCCTGGCGGGAGGGGGGAGCGGGTGCTCGTGGTGGAGGACGAGCCGGCGGCGCGGCAGGGGCTGGTCGAGCTGCTCGAGGTGCTCGGCTACGAGGTGGTGGCGGTGGGGAGCGGCGAGGAGGCTGGATGCCTTGCGGTGCAGCCCGGGTTCGACCTGCTCCTCACCGATCTGATGCTGCCCGACGTTTCGGGCGCCGATCTGGCCGCGTCGCTGGCCGAGAGGTGGCCGGCGATGAAGATCATCCTCATGTCCGGCTACACCGAGGACGAGTACGTACGCCTGGGCGCCTTCGCCGGCGTGGTGCGCTACTTGCAAAAACCGTTCGACGTCGAGACGCTGGCGCGCGAAGTCCGCGAAGCTCTGGACGGCCGCAATGAGTGATCCGCCCATCGAGGGATGGATTGCCCCGCCGAGCGTCCCCGGCCTGGGTCGCGTGTGGCAGTGGGTGGCGGCGGGTGTCCTCCTGGCCATGGCGGGTTTGGTCGTCGCCGGAGGGGCCGTCGCCTTCCAGAGGTATCGCCAGGAACAGCGTCAGGAGGCGGAGGCGCTCCTCGCCTCGGTGGCCGATCTCAAGGTGGGCGAGCTCGTGCAGTGGCGGCGGGAACGCCTGCACGACGTACAGGCCATGCAGGAAAACCCGGTCTTTGTCGACCTCGTGAGCCGTGCCCTGGCCGGGGGGGGCCGGCTCGGGGACCAGCGCCAGCTCGAGGGCTGGCTCGTAACCGTTCGACGCGTGTACGACTACGACCTGGTCCTGCTGCTCGACGCCCGAGGGAGGCTGCTGGCCTCCTCCCCGCAGGCGGTCGCCGTCCCGTCGCACCTGGAGAACGACGCCCCGGCGCTCGTCGCGGCAGGACAGGCATGTGTCCTCGACTTTCACCGTGAAGAGACCGGCGACAAGGTCTACCTGGGGGTGGCGGCGCCGATCGGCGCCGGCGAGGGCGATGGCACGCGGCGCGCCCTCGTGGTCGCCCGCATCGACCCGTCTCGCTATCTCTACCCGCTCATCCAGAGGTGGCCCACCGCCAGCCGCAGCGCCGAGACCCTGCTCGTGCGCCGGGAAGGCGACGAGGTCGTTTACCTCAACGAGCTGCGTTTCGCCCCCGGCTCGGCACTGCGACTGCGGCGCCCGCTGGCCTCGCCCGCGCTCCCGGCCGCTCTGGCCGCCGCCGGCAGGAGCGGGCTCATGGAAGGGAAGGACTACCGGGGTGTGCGGGTGCTGGCAGACATGCGGCGGATCCCCGGCTCGAACTGGGCGCTCGTGACGCGAGTGGATCTCGACGAGATCGAGGCGCCGGTGCGCAAGCACACGGCTCTCCTCGCGGGCCTCGTGGCCGCGATCGTGGCGCTGCTGGGTACCGGCTGGGTCGTGCTGTGGCGCCAGCAACGGGTGCGCTACTTCCGCCAGCGCTTCGAGGTCGAGCGCCAGTACAGGGTGTTGTTCGAGCACATGGCCGAGGGCGTGGTGCTGCACGAGCTGGTGTATGGAGCGTCGGGCAAGGCGGTGGACTACCGCATCCTGGACTGCAACCCGGCGTCGGAGCGCCACACCGGGATCCCCGTCGAGCGAGCGCGCGGGGCGCTCGGAAGCCAGCTTTACGGCGGCGACGGGGCGCCGTACCTGGACGTCTACACCCGAGTGGCCGAGACCGGGCAGCCTCATCGGTTCGAGGCGCACTTCGCTCCCTTGCAGCGCCACTTCAGCATCTCCGTCGTCTCGCCCTGGCGCGGCGTGTTCGCCACGGTCTTCGAGGACGTCACGGAGCGCAAGCGGCGCGAGCAGGAGTTGCGGCAACGAACCGAGGAGATGGAGTGGTTCACCTACACCATCTCCCACGACCTGAGGAGCCCGCTGGTGACGGTGCAGACCTTCCTGGGCTACCTGGCCCAGGACCTCGAGAACGACAACCATGACCGGGTGAAGCAGGACATGTCGTACATCGCGGGAGCGGCGGAGCGGATGGCTCGCCTGCTGGACGAGCTGCTGCGCCTGTCTCGCCTTGGCCGGCTGATGAACCCGCCAGTCGTAGTCACCCTGGGGGAGCTGGCAGCCGATGCGCTCGCCGCCGTGGCGGGACGAGCCGCCGCCAGAGGCGTGGAGATCGTCGTGGAGCAGGGTGAGACAGTACTGAAAGGCGATCGTCCGCGCCTGGTCGAGATCTGGCAGAACCTCCTGGACAACGCGATCAAGTTCATGGGCGAGCAGCCTCACCCTCGGGTCGAGGTGGGGGTCGAGGAACACGCGGAAGACACGGTCTTCTACGTTCGCGACAACGGGCAGGGTATCGACCCCAGGCACCGGGACAAGGTGTTCAATCTCTTCGAGCGCCTGGAGGCCCGCGGCGAGGGGACGGGGCTCGGGCTGGCGATGGCAAGGCGCATCGTCGAACTCTACGAGGGACGGATCTGGGTCGAGTCGGCAGGCGTCGGCCAGGGCAGCTGTTTTCGGTTCACCCTGCCGGCGGCGCTGATGGCGACCCGGGCGGGAGGAACATCATGAAAGGCGATCCGCTCACCATTCTCCTGGTCGAAGACGACGATGCCCACGCCGAGATCGTGAGGCGGAACTTCGAAGGCTTCAGAGTGGCCAATCGCCTCGTCCGGCTCGAGGACGGGCAGGCGGCGCTCGATTACCTCCTGCACGAGGGGGCGTACGCCGCGGTGCCCCCTTCTCGTCCCGTCCTCGTGCTGCTGGACCTGCGGCTGCCGAAGGTGGACGGGATCGAGGTCCTGCGCCGGATCAAGACCCACCCCGAGCTGTCGCGGATCCCGGTCGTGGTGCTCACCACGTCTTCGGCCGAGACGGACATGGTCCAAGCCTACGACTGTCACGCCAACTCGTACCTGGTCAAGCCGGTCGAGTTTCCGAAGTTCGTCGCTCTCATGGAGACACTGGGCTACTACTGGCTCGCCTGGAACCGGCATCCTTTCGCGGAGTAGGCCATGAAGGCACGCGCGGCAGTCCGAGTCCTGATCGTCGACGACGAGCTCGCCCATGCAGAGGCGATACGGCTGGCCTTCGAGAGAGAGAGCCCTGAGGTCGAGATCCAGATCGTGTCCTCGCTCGCGGCCAGCCGCGCAGCCGTGGCGACCTGGGGCCCTGATCTCGTTCTCATGGATGTCCGACTGCCGGACGGGAATGCGGTGGAAGCCCTCGAAGCTGGAACGATCACCCGCAGCGTGCCGGTTCTGGCCATGACGAGCTACGGCGACGAGGGCATTGCGGTCCGGGCGATGAAGGCCGGCGCCTTCGACTACATCGTGAAGTCCGCCGAGAGCTTCCGGAACATGCCCCGGACCGTCGCCCGGGCGCTTCGAGAGTGGACGACGGTCACCGCCAAGGCCCGCGCCGAGGAGGCGCTCCGCGAAAGCGAGCGGCGGTTCGAGATCCTGACGCAGGTCTCTCCGGTGGGGGTGTTCAGGACGGATCGCCACGGCGCGACGACGTTCGTCAACCCCAAGTGGTGCGAAATCGCAGGGATGCGAGCCGAGGACGCCCTGGGTCACGGATGGCTCGCGGCCGTTCACCCGGAGGATCGGGAGTGGGTGCGGGCCGGCTGGCAGGAGCAACCGCCAGAACGGCGCACGTTGACGGCGGAGTACCGCTTCCTGCGCCCCGACGGCTCGGTGGCCTGGGTTATGGGGCAGGTCGTGCCGGAAACCGACGCCGAGGGCCTGCTGACCGGGTTCGTGGGCACGCTCACCGACATCACGGCGCGAAAGCTTGCCGAGGAGGCGCGCGAACGCGCCGAGGCCGCCTTGCTACAGGCCCAGAAGCTGGAGTCCGTGGGCCGGCTGGCCGGCGGGGTCGCCCATGACTTCAACAACGTTCTCCAGGCGATGATGGCGACGGTGCAGTCGCTGCTGCTACGGTCTCCCGATGCGGCCACGGCGCGGGCCGCCGCCGAGATCGAAAAGCACGTCAGGCGAGGTGCGGCGCTGACCCGGCAGCTGCTCCTGTTTTCGCGGCGCGAGCCACCCAAGATCGAGCCCGTGGACATCAACGAGCTGGTGCGAGAAGCGGCTGTCCTCTTGCGGCGCCTGCTGCCGGAAAACATCGCGTTTGCAACCGAGTTCGTGCCCGGGGACGCGCTCGTTGACGGGGACCGCGGGCAGCTCGGCCAGGTTCTCATGAACCTGGCCGTGAACGCGCGGGACGCCATGCCGGGCGGGGGGCGGTTGCTGGTACGGGTGGGGCTTCGCGGCGACGCCGAGGCGTTCATCGAGGTCTCGGACACCGGCACCGGGATGCCGGCGTCGGTGCGGGAGAGAGTTTTCGACCCGTTCTTCACGACCAAGGGGGCCGGCCACGGTACCGGGCTGGGGCTGGCGGTGGTGCATGGCATCGTGACGCAGCACGGGGGTCACATCGAGGTCGAGAGCGAACCCGGCCGCGGGAGCACGTTTCGCGTTGTGCTGCCACGAGGAACGACAGGGCGAGCGGTCGAGCCCGAAGACGAGACCGGGCAGCCTCCCGCTCGCGGCCGTGGGGAGCGCGTGCTCGTCGTCGAGGACGAGGAGAGCGCGCGGGAAGGGCTGGCCGAGCTCCTCGACCTGCTCGGATACCAGCCGACAGCGGTGGCGTGCGCCGAAGAGGCACTCGCTCTCCCCCAGGCGCCGGCGTTCGATGTGCTCGTGTCGGATCTCATGCTGCCCGGAATGTCAGGGGGGCGGCTGGCCTCGATCCTCCTGGCGCGGTGGCCGGCGCTGCGGGTCATCCTGATGTCGGGCTACCTAGAGGACGAGCGCGTGCAGCACGAGGTGCCGCCCGGGGTGAGGTTCCTGCAGAAGCCGTTCGACGCAGAGGCGCTGGCTCGCGAGATCCGGCGGGCGCTCGAAACCCGCACGAGCTGACAGCCATGCACCGCCCCCGCTATGGGAGGCCGCCGCCCCGGCCACGGCGGTCCCCCGGAGAGGCTCACGAATCGGCCTGCCTTGCGGCCTGACGCGCGTCGAGGGCGGCGCGCACCTCCCGGGCGAGCGTGGCGAGGTCGAACGGCTTGGGGAGGAAGCGCACCTCGCGGCGATGCACGGCCCGGTGCAAGACCTGGCCCTCGGAGTACCCCGACATGACGATCACTGCAAGCGCCGGCCAGCGGTCGACGAGCCCGGTGGCGAGGTCGATGCCGGCTGCCCCGGGCAGCATCTGGTCGGTGAGCAGGAGGTCGAACTCGGGCTCGGCCGGGACCAGGCCGGCTCGTTCGGCGCTTTCCACCGCCAGCACGTCATAGCCGAGGCTCGCGAGCGTCTCCCGCAACGCTTCGCGGGCGCCGTCCTCGTCCTCGACAAGCAGGATTCGCTCCCCACGGCCCGTGTCGGGCAGAGGCGGTCCCGTGGCGGATGCGGCCGGGGTCGCCGCGGCGCTTTCTCCGAGCGGCAGCACGACCCGAAACGTGCTCCCGCGGCCGGGCTCGCTCTCGACCTCGACGCGCCCGCCGTGAGCGGACACGATCGAGTCGACGACCGCCAGCCCGAGGCCGGTACCGCGCCCCGCTTCCTTGGTCGTGAAGAACGGCTCGAACATCCGTGCCTTGACCTCGTCCGAGATGCCGGCACCGCTATCGGCGACCTCGACATACGCCTCGCGCTCCCCGCGGCGGCCGGCACACAGCCTGATCCGGCCGCCATCGGGCATGGCGTCGGCCGCGTTCGTGACGAGGTTCAGGAGCACTTGGCCGAGCTGGGCACGGTCCCCCAGGATCGGCATCCGCCCTCCCTCGATGGCAGCGTCCACCTGCACGTTCTCGCGCACCAGCCGCTGGGCCAGCAGCACGCCGTCGCGCAGCACGTCCCCGAGCTCCAGCTCCTCGCGCTTGCTCACGTCCTTGCGAGCGAAGACCAGGAGCTGGCGCGTAAGCGCCGCGCCGCGCCGGATGAGAGCCTCGAGGTCGCCGATGATGCGGTCCTGCCGTGTCGGGTCCTTGCGCCGGAAGCGCAGAAGCTGCACGAGGCTCATCTGAGCCTGCAGGAGGTTGTTGAAGTCATGCGCGATGCCGCCGGTGAGCATGCCGATCGCCTGCATCTTCTGGGCGTGAACGACCTCGGCCTCGAGCCGCTTGCGGATCGTGATATCGCGCGCCACACCCAAAAGGCCGACGAGCCGGCCGCCCACCGTCTCGCGCGTCGCCGCGACGTCGCAGTCGATGAACTCCCCGGCGGCGGTCCTCACCCGCACGTCGAACGACCCGCCGTGCCCGCCCTCGCCGATGGCCCTCGCGGCCTGCAGCACGCGCTTGCGGTCGCCGGGCGCCACCAGCCGGAGCGCCTTGTGGCCAAGCCACTGCTCGGCTCGCCATCCGGTCAGCCGCTCGAACGCCGGGCTCAGCGAGGCGATGCGCCCCGGGCGCCCGATGACGGTGAAGATCACGTCCGGAGCCGTCTCCACCAGGTGGCGGAAACGGGCCTCGCTGGCGCGAAGCTCCTCGCGGTTGGCCTCGAGCGCCTCGAGCATGGCGTTGATCTGACGGGCCAGCGTCGCGATCTCGTCCTGGCCCTGCACCGGCACCCGGCCGTTGGGCGTACCCTGCGCCGCAATCTGGCCCAGCGCCGAGCCGAGCCGCGCCAGGGGTGCGAGGACGCTGTGCTCGAGCAGGAGCAGGACCAGACCCGCGACCAGGCACGTCGCGAGGACCAGGGCAAGCAGGAGATCGCATGTCGTCGCCACCCCCTGTCTGAAGACGTCCCGCGGTTCGTCCACGCGCAGGAGGAGGGCGGGGCGTCCCCCGAGATCCCGGAGCACAGCGAAACCCTGGACGAGATCTCGCCCGGCCGGAACCACAACGGGTTCCGGGCTCGCGAGCACGGCGTCGAGGTCCACCGTCGCGGGCAGGCCGGCGAGGCTCGACACCGGTGTGGCGTCGAGGGTCAGGCGCAGACCAGCGCCCAGCGCTCGGATCGAGTCGGGAGTGATGTATCGCCCCATCACCAGAGTCCCGCGGCTCGGACCCTCGAGTTTCGAGGTCAAGATCGCCCTGGCGGCGACCATCATGACCCCTTCCGGGAGCGCGATCAGACCGGTCCGCCTCGGGTTGGCGACTCCCAGGCCCAGCACGCGGGCTTCTGCGAGGGCAGGCAGCAGCGACGGGGGCACCGCCACGAGCGCGGAGCGTTCGGCGTCCAGGGCGACGGCATGGCGGACCTCGCCAGACGACGTCGTGAAGAGGAGGGCATCCAGTCCGAGATTCGCCAGGGACGCGAGAGAGAGGTTGGCCTCCACGAACTCCCGGCTGTTCTCGACCATGAAGCGATACGCGTCATCCCACTGCGCCCAGTCGGCGCAGATGGTTTCGATCGCATCGATGTCCCGTTGCAGGCTGCCCGTGGCGCGCTCGATGTCTCGTCGGACCTCGCGCTTTTCGAGAGCGCCGAAACGATCGAGCGTGATTGCGCGCAGGGTGCCGTACGACCCGCCGACCAGGGCCGCGAAAGCCAGCCCGGTCAACGCGAGAACTCGAACTCGCAGGCTCATTCCCACCCCCCGACAGCGCCCGCCGAGATGCTCCACGAACCCGCCCTCCCCGCGATTATCGCTCACCGTGGGCCGGCTGCCCCCGGTCGGCGGAGACCACTTCTCCCACCCGATGCGCGGGCGGAAAACGGGGGTATCCTTTCGGTAGCGAGCGGCCCATGAGCGAGGATCGAGTTCTCTTCGCACACCTCCCCGATGCTCACATCCAGGGGGGTCTGGACGTTCTCCCCGAAGCGGTGTTCGTGCTGGGCCTCGACGGCTCGCTCCGCTTCGCCTCGCACCTGGCGCGAACGTTTCTGGGGCACGAGCACGAGCCGCTCGCCGGCTCCTCGTGGCTCGACTACGTGCATCCGGATGAACGCGGCGCCGTCGACTCCGCCATGCGTCGTTGTGCCGAGCAGAACGGCGTCTGTCACGTCGAGCATCGGCTGGCGCGCGGCGCGGGTGACTTCGTCTGGGTGGAATCCCGCGGCAGGTCCTTCGCCGACCGGGACGGTGCGCCCCGTGGGTTCCTGGTCGCGGTTCGCGACATCACCGAGCGGCGGCGTCTGCAGGCCGAGGTCGAGGCCCAGCGGGAGTATCTCCAAGCGGTGCTCGACACGATGTCCGACGCCGTCTTCGTCGACGATGCCCGGACCGGTCAGATCATCGACGTCAACCGCAAGATGTGCGAGTTGTACGGGTACACTCGCGAGGAAGCCCTTCGGGTCTCGGTGGGCGACCTCAGCCTGGGCGAGCCGCCCTACTCGCAGGCCGAGGCGCTCGAGTGGCTGCGCCGGGCGCGAGAGGAAGGGCCGCAGCGGTTCGAGTGGCTGGCGAAACGCAAGGACGGCTCCCTGTTTTGGGTCGAGGTCAGCATTGCGCCGGCCACGATCAGCGGCGAGGAGCGGTTCGTGGTGCTCGCGCACGACATCTCGGACCGCAAGACGGCGGAAGAGCGGCGTCGGCAGATGGAGTACAGGCTCCAGGACGAGCAGCGCCTCCAGAGCCTCGCGGTGCTGGCGGGAGGTCTCGCTCACGACTTCAACAACCTCCTCATGGCGATTTCCGGCAGCCTCGATCTCGTCCGGCTGCGCTTGCCCCAGGACAGTCCGGCGGTGCGGCCGATCGGCCAGGCCAAAGCGTCGCTCGGCCGTGCCGCGGAACTCACTCGGCAGATGCTCGCGTTTGCGGGCCGGGGCCGGGTCTTCGTCGAGCCTCTCAGCCTCAGCACGGTTGTGGAGGGCCTGGGCGCGCTGCTGGCCAGCATCGTGGGGCCCTCTGTGGAGCTGCGGCTGCACCTCGACCCGGCGGTGCCGGAAATCATGGCGGACAGCGCGCAAGTGCAGCAGGTCGTCTTCAACCTCGTGCACAACGCCTCGGAGGCGTGCGGCAATCGGCCCGGTCTGGTGAGTGTCGAGGTCCGCTGTCGCGAGTGCGACGAGAGTGTGCTGGCCGCGAGCGAGATCCCGGACAGGCCTGCACCGGGACGCTTCGTGGCCATCACCGTCGCCGACAACGGGAGCGGGATCGATGCTTCGATTCGCCCGCACCTCTTCGACCCGTTCTTTTCCACCAGGCAGCTCGGGCGGGGGCTGGGGCTGCCGGCCGTCCACGGCATCGTTCGGTCTCACAAGGGGGCGCTCCTGATCGAGAGCGGGGTGGGCTGGGGCACGACGGTCACGGTGCTCTTTCCGGTGCTTGAGGCGGCGAGGGACGCGGCCGGGGGCGCCGATCGGGACCACACCACGCGCGGTGTGCTGGTCGTCGAGGACCAGGCGAGCGTTCGCGAGGTCGTGATCGAGATGCTGGAAGAGGCAGGGTATCGTGCGCTGGGGGCCCCCGACGGACAGAGCGCGCTGGCCGTCATGCGCGAGCGCGGCCACGAGATCGACTGCATCTTCCTCGACCTCACGATGCCCGGTCTGGATGGGGTGGCGACGCTGCGCCTCATCAGGGAGCAGCGCCCCGAGGTGAAGTTCGTGGTCGCGAGCGGCTCTTCCGCAGCCGAGGTCGCGCGCCGCTTCGCCGGTCAGGATGTAGCTGGAGTGCTGCTGAAACCGTACGATGTCCAGAGCCTGCTGGACGAGCTGCGGCGCGTCCTGGCGTAGCTCGGGGCTGGCTCGCGCCGGTCGGGCCGAAGGAGGGCAAGGCTGGAATGTCGATGGAGGCGGAGTTCTTTCGCTCGCTGCTCGATGACTTCTACGACGGCGTGTACTTCGTCGACCGCAACCGCGTCATCACCTACTGGAACGCGGCCGCCGAGCGGATCACGGGGTACAGCGCGGCCGATGCGGTGGGGATATCCTGCGCCGACAACCTCCTCCAGCACGTGGGTCAGGACGGATCTCCGCTGTGCACCGATGGCTGTCCGGTCAGTGCCACGCTGGCCGACGGGCAACGGCGCGAGGCCGACGTCTTCCTGCATCATCGGAACGGGCATCGATTGCCGGTCACCGTGAGGGTGGCCCCCATTCGCGATCCGGAGGGTTCGATCATCGGCGCCGTGGAGGTCTTCAGCGACAGCTCGAGCAAGATGGAGGCGCTGCAGCGAGCCAGTGAGCTCGAGGCCATTGCGTTTCGCGACGCCTTGACCGGGGTCGCCAACCGCGCCTTGACCGAGATCACGCTGCGGGCCCGCCACGATGAGCTGCGGCGTTACGGGTGGCCCTACGGGGTTCTCTTCGTCGACGTCGACCACTTCAAGCTGGTCAACGACGTGCACGGCCACGAGGTGGGAGACCAGGTGTTGCGGATGGTGAGCGGCACGTTGAAAGGTGTCGTGCGCGCGTCGGACCTGGTGGGGCGCTGGGGTGGCGAGGAGTTCGTCGTCGTGCTGGTCAACATCGACCGCGCGAAGCTGCGGGCGACGGCCGAGCGGCTTTTGCAGCTGGTTCGAACCTCCCGTCTCGATCTCTCGGATGGTTCCCTCAGTGTGACCGTGTCCGTGGGGGGGGGTGTCGCGAGGCGCGAGGAAGAACCCCTGGATGCGGTGCGGCGGGCCGACCAGCTCATGTACTGCAGCAAGCGCGAAGGCCGAGATCGGGTGACGATCGAGGCTGCTCTTTGAGGCGACGTCAGCCGGGAAGCCTCGGCCGGGTCCGTTGCGAAAGGGGCAGGTGAGGTTGCCCGCCCGGGTTTCCCGGCTCACTCCGGAGCCAGCCACCCACCCGCCGGGAAGTGCCGCCGCAGTGCCGCAATCAGGACTTCTTCCTCGAGCGGCTTCTCCAGATACTCGTGAACCTGGTACTGCTTGCGGGCCTCGGCCTCCCAGCGCCGGCTCTTGTACACGGCGGTGACGAGAAAGATCGTGGGCTGATAGGAGGGCAGCTTCTCCCGCAGCTTCTCGATCACCTGGAAGCCCGACAGCACGGGCATCAACGCATCCAGGAGCAGCAGCGAGGGACGGCGGGAGAGCGCGAGATCGAGAGCCTCCCGGCCGTTGTCGGTCTCGACGACGTCGAACCCTTGCTCCTGCAGGATGGCGATCTGGCAAGCCCTGAAGATCTTGCTGTCGTCGGCGATCAACGCCAGTCGTCTTTGCATGTCCGGCCTCCGCCCGTCGCGGCACCAGAAGTGCCTCCGGCGCGTACCCGTATGGTATCAGGGTGGATCCGGGCGGGCGCCTCCAGGGGGCGGGCTGAAGGCGGCGGGGAGCCACACGACTCATCCCGGCGTCGAACGCAAACCATGGCGACCGAGCTTGAGGTAGAGCGTCGATCGCGAGATCCCCAGCTTCCGGGCGGCGAGCTTGATGTTGCCCTCGCAGGCCGCCATCACCGCTCGGATGTGCTCGGCCTCCATCTCGGCGAGGGTCGGGAGCCCCTCTTCGGTCCGTGGCTGGCGGGTCGCCCAGAGGTCGTGCGGAAAGTGGTGGAGCGCCAGTTCCTCGCCCGTGGCCAGGATCATCGCCCGCTCGATGACGTTGTGCAGCTCGCGCACGTTGCCCGGCCACGCGTACGCCACCAGAGCCCTGGCCGCTGGTTGTGCCAGGCGCCTGACCCGCCTGCCCAGGCGCGGGTTCAGCTCCGCGATGAAGTGTTGAGCCAGTTCGATCACGTCTTCACCCCGTTCGCGCAGCGGGGGCATCTCGATCTGGAAGACGTTGAGTCGGAAGTAGAGATCGGCGCGAAACTGGCCGGCGGCGACCAGCGCGGCGAGGTCACGATGGGTGGCCACGATGAGCCTCACGTCGACGGTCAGGTCCCGCACCCCCCCAACCCGCCTGAAGGTCCGGTGCTCGATGGCCTTGAGAAGCTTGGCCTGCGCCGGCGCCTCCAGCTCGGCGATCTCGTCGAGGAACAGCGTGCCACCGTTGGCGACTTCGAGCATGCCCGGTTTGGCCTGCCTGGCGTCGGTGAAGGCGCCTCGCTCGTGGCCGAAAATTTCGGACTCCACGAGCGAGCCCGGCAGGGCCGCGCAACTCAGGTCCACGAAAGGACCCTGCGGGCGGCGGGAGTGGCGGTGGATGAGCCTGGCCACCACGCCCTTGCCGGTGCCGGATTCCCCCGTGAGGACAACAGAGGCGTCGGTTCCGGCGACCCGGGCAATGAGCTCCCTGACCCGGAGCATGCCGGGCGAGGAGCCCACCAGGTCGCCGGGCCCGATGTCCCCAGGGCGGGGTCCGACGCGGGCCGCGTAGACGCTGGCGTGCCGGCTGAGCCGGTGCTGGCGGACTGCCTGACGAACCGTGACGTCCAGGGTCTCGACATCGACTGGCTTGACGAGAAAGCTCTCGGCCCCGAGCTTCATGGCCTCGACCACCGTCTCGATGCTGCCGCGGCCGGTCATCACGATGACGGCCAGGCTCTCGTCGATTTCGAGCAGCCGGGGGAGCACCTCCAGGCCGTCCAGGTCGGGGAGTCCGAGATCCAGCACCACGACCTCGACATCGGTGCGCTCGACATGGTCGATCGCTGCCTGGCCGTTTGCGGCCTCGAAGACGACGTGTCCCAGCTCACGCAAGAGGTCGGCCACGGCGCCCCGGGTCGCCGCTTCATCCTCGACCAGCATGACCCGCCCGCCTGCTCCGCTCTCTCGCTCTCCCATGGGACCTCCCCCGTGATTCTACCCGCGTCGCGTGACGGCGAGTGTGCGGTCTTCGGACACAGAATCCGAAAATCGGTCACGCCTGCCGCGACGACCGGGCGGGTACCTCGTCTGCGTTTGTATCTAACGTGCTCACAGCGAAAGTGATAGCGGCCACACGGTGAACCTCGAGCGGGCTGGCACAGCCCGTGCGACGAGGTGGGCGACGGCGGGAAGAGCCACCCAGGTCCAGGGAGGCAGCTGACCCGGCGGCGGGAGGACGACGATGAAAACGGCGCTCACACTCGCAGCTCTCTTCACGGTGGCAGGGTTCCAGGCCGTGGCCGAGGCCCAGGTCAGGAAGGCCGATCGCCCGGTCGGCGACCGGTATATCGTCGTGCTGAAGAACGCCGAGCTCCAGGGTGGGGCCGGCTCGGCACCGGGCCTCGACGTGGCCGCGCAGGCGAGACGGCTGGCCGGCCAGTACGGGGGTGCGGTCCGCCGGACGTTCCAGCATGCCCTCAGCGGCTTCGTCATCGACGGCCCGGCCGCTGTCGCGGCGCAGCTCGCGACCGATCCGGACGTGGCGTTCGTCGAAGAGGACGGGGTGGTCGAGAGCGCAGGGACACAGCTCGATCCGGCGTCGTGGGGACTGGATCGGATCGACCAGCGGGCGTTGCCGCTCGATGGGTCGTATCTTTACCACGGCGCGGGGGCGGGCGTGGACGTGTACGTCATCGATTCCGGCATTCGCAGCACCCACCAGGATTTCGGCGGGCGCGTCGATACCGGGCACGCCTTCACTGCCATCGCGGACGGGTACGGCACCGAGGACTGCTACGGGCACGGGACGGCAGTCGCAGGCGTGATCGGCGGTCAGACCTACGGCGTGGCCAAGTCCGTGACGCTCCATCCCGTGCGGGTTCTCGGATGCAACGGGACCGGAACGGTCTCCGATGTGATTGCAGGTGTGGACTGGGTGACCTCTCAGCGTCCCGCGCCGGCTCCACGCAAGAAGAACTCGCCCCCGCCGGCGCCTCTGCCGCCGGCTGTCGCCAACATGAGCCTCATCACCGCCGCGTCGTCCGCTCTCGACGCGGCCGTGCAGGCCTCGATCGACGCCGGGATCACCTACGTGGTCGCGGCGGGCAACCAGGGCGGGGATGCCTGCGGCTACTCGCCGGCCCGGCTCTCGGCGGCCATTACGGTCGGCGCCAGCAACGATGCGGACAACGTGTGGGTCTACTCCAACGCCGGCCCGTGCGTCGACCTCTTCGCGCCGGGAACGCTCATCACGTCCTCGTCGGCGTTCGACGACGCTTCGGCTCTGACCCTGTCGGGCACCTCCCTGGCCGCGCCCCACGTCGCCGGCACGGCAGCGATCGTTCTCGGCTCGACGCCCGCAGCCACCCCCTCCGAGGTGGCCTCGGCAATCCTGGCGGCCTCGACGCAGGACGCGCTCGGCGCCCTGCCGGCCGCCACTGCGAATCGCCTGCTGTACTCGGCGTTCGCCGGACTCGACTCGGCACCGGTGGCGGCGTTCACCTGGACCTGCCGAAGCCGCAAGTGCTCCTTCGACGGCGGCGCCTCCACCGACGACCACGGCATCAGCACCTACTCCTGGAGCTTCGGAGATGGCACCTCGGGCATCGGGAAGACGATCTCCCACACCTTTCCGGCTGGCAGCGCGCTGTTCAACGTCACCCTCACCGTCACCGACACGGTGGGACAGCAGTCATCCCTGACAAAGGAGGTGCGGTTCTGATCCGAGCAACGCGGCGCTCCCTGGACCCTGACGGCCGGCCGCGAGGCCGGCCGTCAGTTCTTGGACCCGCCGGTGCGACGTTTGCAGGCCGGACGGTGGGGCGCCCCTGCCCCGACGGGCCACGTGTGGGGAGTGCGAGCCGCTCCCGTCAGGCATAGCCGCAGTTCTCCTCCACCCCCAGGCAGAAGAGCGGAGCGCCGAACTGCCGGGGGTGCTCACCGACGAACCTCGATGCAGCCTCCTGGGCGCGGGCACGGGCACGTGCGAACAGCGGCGAGTGCTTCCAGATCTGTTCGATCGACTGCTCGTGAAGGCTGCCGGCGCTCTCACGCAGGTGCATGCAGGCGCGCACGTTACCGAACGGATCGATGTCGACGCCGCCGGTGCCGATGCCGCACGTCGCGGGGATCTCGTCGTCAGGTCCGGCGCTGGCCGCCTGCACTGCCGTGGCCGAACCTCTTTGCTGGCGGCGCGCGGCTGCGATCGCCTCGATGCGATCCCACGTCCGGCGGGAGGGCTGGAGGGCGAGCGGTGAGGTGTCGCCGTTGTGACGGGGGCCGACCGGCCCCTGGAACCGCAAGGGGATGCCGAGCTCGTCGGCGAGAGCGTGCATCGCCTCGATCTGGTGCTCGTTCCAGGCTGTCGGAGTCGTCACCAGGCCGCACCGCAGACCGGCCGCGCGCGCCTGCCGGAGATGGCGGAGGAGTCGGTCGAAGCTCCCGGGTACGCGTGTTTGCCGGTCGTGCACCTCGGCGGTGGCGCCGTGCAACGAGACCTCGACCATGTACGGATCGACCTCGGCCAGCAGCCGTTCGACGTTGCGGGGAGTGAGGGTGTTGCCGTTGGTGCGCACGCGCACGACGAAACCGAATTCCCTGGTCATGCGGCCGATCTCGAAGAAGTCGGGGTGCAGCATCGGCTCGCCGCCGGTCAGCACGAGAAACAGCGTTTGCAGGCGCGCCAGATCGGCGAGCAGCGTCCTGTACTGGGTGAGGGAAAGCGGGGCCCCGTGCCTCGACCGGTCGTTGTAGCAGAAGGCACAGTCGAGGTCGCAGTCGTAGGTCAGCTCGAGCGAGACGCTGTGCAGGAGCTTGTGTTCGCGAACCGCGCGCAGCACGTGGGTGCGGTACACCGGCACTCACTCCCGCGGCAGCCCGTCGACCCCGGCAGGCTCGACTTCGATCGCCTCTTCCGCGAGAAGCTGATCGAGAAAAGCAATCACGTCCCGGTGTGCACGCTGTGCGTCGATGCCATAGGCAGCAGCCACCGCCGCAGCCAGCTCGGTCACTGTCGTCGGGCCTTTCGCGAGCGCGTTGACGACGTGCAACCCCACCTGGTTGACCACCAGCACCTGTCCGCGGCCCAGGTGCACCATCACGCCTTCGCCGGCGATGGCGCGGTGGCGAATGCGGGTCGACAGACGTACGGTCTCGCTCCCTTGCCACTCAACCATGCTCGCAGCTCCTCAACATCGTGTCGATGACCGCGAAGTACGAGTTGTCGCGCGCCACCCCGAGCCGGACGACAGGCACGCCGGCGACCAGCCGGGTCAGGATATCGAGGAGCGCCGGCAGTTCCTCGGGATCGTCGTTGACGAACGGAGATGCCGCCAGCAGGCCAGCCACGGCGGCGGCGGGTCGCACCGGGGCCGCGGTGAGCCTGGGTGCCTGCTCGAGCAGCGCCAGCCCGGCGAGAGGGTACGAGCGCTTCCCGCCGTCACGATCCGGCAGGCGCCCCAGCTCGCCCGTGAAGGGGACCTTGAAGGCGCGGTACTCGCCGTTGTCGGGAAGCACGAGATTGATGTCGTCGCTCAGGACTTTGGAACCTGCACCGATCGCCTTGCGGGCCAGTGTCGTCTTGCCGACGTTGGAATGGCCGGCCAGGATCACGGCACGACCGTCGTGTACCACACCCGCGCTGTGCAGCACGACGCCCCCGCGGTCCAGGGCGCAGTGAGCGGTCACGATCCTCAGGAAGTTCTGCAGGACATCCGGGCTTGCCAGCTCCATTTCGTCGGCAACCGAGAGGACAGCCTCCATGGGTGTGGAGCCGGTGCGGCTGACCGTGGCAACAAACTCGTAGCCGGTGATCTCGATTCCCGAATCGTGTCGACGCTTGAGCGGAGTGTACTGCCCGTTCCTGGAAAACGAGGAGATCGGGCGCCCGAGTGGCACAGCGAGTCGTGTGGCCTGGCACACAACCTCGGCCGTTACTGGCTCGTCGTGCGGCTCACCAACCAACCGCGAGTAGTCGCAAGCAACCTGGTTCTTCTGCCCACGAGACAGGCCTTCGATTCTCACCGAGCACGCAGGCAAATCGATGTGGATCTCCTCGATGCCCCATGTCGGTGCCGTGCTCGACATCACACTCCTGCCATCACGATCCCAGCGTACTGCAGCCGGGAATCGTCTTTCCTTTCGGCTGCACGTCGCAAGTGCCCGCCATGAACTCCAGGGGTTCGCTGCTGAGCACCTGTGGCGGGACGTAGGGCGGCATCGGCGGCGGGGGTGCTGTCACGTGATCGTCATCCATCCTCAGGCCTTTCTCGGAAGGCGTGCCAGGCCGAAGCGCCCGGCTCGTCCTCGTCCTGCGTAACAGGTCATTGCCCGACGCATTCCAGCCTACCGTGCGGCGGCCGCCGGATCACCCGTCACGGTGTACATCGGGACCATGTAGGCACCGATCCGCGACCCCACGTCGGAAGCGGCTCCCGCCAGGGCGGTGCCGACAGGCTGCCGGCCGCCGATGAGATGCTCGAAGAAGGCGCGAGCCAGATCGTGCGCGTCGGTGTTGGAGGAATTGCCGGAAGGCGCGAGTGACGCGATCGCCCCCCCCCGCGGGTTGAGCACCAGGGTGGCTGCCAGCGACCGCGTTCCGGGCAGCGCGTCGGCGCCCGCAGCACAGGTCAGGGCGCCAAAGACGGGGAAGCTGCTGTTGTTCAGCGCCAGGGCGTCCTCGGCGGACAGGAATTTCTCGCGGTTGGTGCCGAGCTGCCGCTGCGAGCCGTGCCCGCTGTACGTCACGACGCTCGCCTCCCAGCTGTCCGATCGAGTCAGCGTCTGACGCACCGGGTGGTTGGGGTGAAGGACGGTGTCGACATGATCGAACCCGAGACTGCGGAGCTGTGCGGCCAGTCGGGTGGCGTCGGCATGGAAGTCGCCGGCCGCATCAGGATCGTCGGCGGCGACGATGGCGCGTTGTGGCGAACCGGAAGGCACGCGCCGCTCGTGCGCCATGAGCTTGTCGACGTAGGCCAGTCCTTCGGCATCGTTGGTGATGGGCAGGCGTCCGTAGGCCATCGAGGGCGCCCCGCCGTCGATGCCGAGCAACCGAGCGTCGGAGGTCGCGAGCGCCCACGGGTTGCTCGTCATGAGCACCGGAAGAAAGCCGTCGCCGTACCCCATGCGGTCCTTGCGGTCGAGCGAACCCTTGCCGAGCAGCGTCACCACCGACGGTACGAGCGACCAGCGCTCGCGCACCTGGGTCATGAAACGCCCGATCGCGAAGGGGTCGACACGTCCGAAGCTGAACGACTTGTAGATGTCGTCCAGCCACACGACCTTGACGACGCCGTGGGTGGCTTGCCGGTACGTGGCGAGGGCGGCGGCGGTATCGGGGAACTCGCGCGCCGCGATGATCAGGTAATCGGCGCGGTTGTCGGCAGCGGTGAGGTTTGCCTGGGTGCGGGCATCGAGCACGGGCGCGGCGAGCGCCGAGGTCTCGGCCACGAGGTAGTCGCTGCGACCCTCCGCCTCGAAGGCGACTGCCCAGCCGGAGCCATGGGGGCGCACGGCGACGTCCCGCCGCACCACGCCGCCGCGCACCGGCGACTCGATCACCACGATGTCGGGCGAGGCAAACCCGGTCACCAGTTGCGCGCCCCGCGGGGTGTTGTGCAGCCAGAGCTGGCCGTTCTTCGCCACCGGCTGGCGCGCGTACGCGATCTCGATGGACTCCAGGAGCTGTCCGGGCCTTGAACGGCTGGAGTCCCAGGCGCTGATGAGGGTGAGCACGTTGTAGCCCGAGGCGGCGAGGAGCTGCTGGTCGAAGTCGGCGACGAGCTCGGCCGGCCGCAACCCGTCCCACTCCGCGACGGTGTCCAGCCGGACGCCATTGAGCTCCGCAACCACGCGATGATCGTTACCGGGGTACAGGTCCGTGAAGCCATGCAGCCGGACACGCAGGCGCGCCTTGCCTTCGGGCGCCGGGTCGGGGACTGCGAGCGGCACCTGGATCTGTGGCCGGTACGACCCGTACAGGTAGTCCCAGAACCAGTAGCGGCTGTCCGGGTTGGAAGGCTCCAGCCACAGGACGTACATCATGTCCGTTTCCTCTTCGAAGTGCAGCACCTCCTCGAACGGTGTCTCGCGGCCGGTGATCGCCGGCGGTTTGGGGCTGTGACGCTCGCTCATGCAAAACGGATCGGGTGTCTGCGTTTGCCGGAGCTGGTAGGCGTTGCCTTCGGCGTGGAACGTGCGGTAGGTTTCACCGGCAAAAACGAGGCGGTCGCCGGCGACATCGTAGTACCAGGACACGCCCTCTCCGGCGTTGGCAAAACTCAGTCTTCCGCTCTTTGCAGCCGCGCGCAGCCCGCTCGCATCCGCGCCCGTGGCGCGTGCCAGCTCGGCGATGGCCACACCGTACAGACCGGCAGGCTCGGTGTACAGCCACACCGAGAGCTGCTCCCAGGGCCTGACGTCGTGGTCGGCCTTGACGCGCTCCTGGGTGGCCGGAGAGCGCCGCTCGGCCGCCGGCAGCTCGAGCCGCGCCGGGACCCGCCGGCGCCCCATGAACCCCCCGCCCAGTGGCTGCCAGGCCTCCCAGACTGCCCCGTGCGGGGTTGTCGGACTCTCGGGTGCCGGGCCGGCGTACACCTGTGGGATGGCGAGCACGAGCCTGCACGCCGCCACCGACAACAGGCCAAGCAGTGTTCCGAAGCCGTTTTCTGTGCGGTGCATGGTCGCTCCTCCCCGCTACTTTCCGCCGCTGCCGACCTGCAGGTCGAACGGCCCGTACTCCCTGGTCGTGCCGCGCGCCTCGACCTCGATCAGCCGGTACCGATACCCGTCTCCCGGGCGCGCTCCGGGATCGGCAAGCCAGTACTCCGCACCCATGGGCGAGGCGATGAGCCCGGGCAGCATTTCCGCGTTGATCCGCCCCCAGCCGCCGACGCCGAGCCGCTCGGCGTAGAAACCGATCGTCCCCTGCTCTGCGAGCGTTTCCCAGCGGAACACCACGACCTGGCCGTCACGGTCCGGGTCGAGATAGGCGCCCAGCGCCGCAAGCAGTTCCTCGCGGCTGGCTCGCTCCATGCCGGCCGCCGCCACTCGATCCCAGGCCCGCAGCAGGCGCAGCAGCCCGTCGCAGTCGAGGTCTTGCGCGCCCACGCCCCGCAAGAACTCCCCGACCTCCACCACCGCCAGCTCGACGCGGCCCATGACCACGGCCGTGGGCGTCTCTCCCTTGTAGGTTGCCGAAGAGGACGCGGTGTACGGTGTTCCGCTGTAGGTTCCCGTGGCCGTGGCGGTGTTGGGGAACGTCCCCTCCTGCGCCGTGACCGGCCCGACGATGCACGTCTTGATGTGATCGTTGTTCGTGGCGGAGGCGACCGGAAGAACGGTCGACGGACCGCAAATCACGGTCCCCGGGGGGTCCTCGAGCGTGACGTTGCTCAGCGCGACCTCTCCGGTGTTCTCGACCGTGAGCTTGTAGTAGAGCTGTGTGCCAGGGGTGACGACGAGGTACTTGTACCAGGCGCCGTCCGGGTCGTTCGTCAGCCCGACCAGTTTCTCCAGGGCAATGGCCGGGATCGGCCGGTCGACCAGGAGCGTGGCCTTTGCGGCGTTGCCGAGATAGGTCGTGCCGTTGAAGACGTGGCTGACGATACTCGTCTGGTTGGCGTACAGCACTCCGCCCTCCGGGGGCGTGAGGCCGGGCACCGCCACGCTCGTCGAAAGCTCGCAGACCTCGCCTGCCCCGATGGCGCCCCCGCTGAACGACAGGGTGAAGGACGTGCCGTTCCAGGTGAAGCTGTGTGCCGCGCCGCACTTGCCGTTGTGGCTGTACGAGAAGGGGGTGGCGGCGACCATTTGAACGCCGCCGGCCGTCGGCAGCGTGTCTGTGAACGCGACCGAGACGATGGCCAGCGACGGGTCGTTGTTGGTGATCCGGAAGGTGAGCGTGCTCGTCCCCGCGGGGTCAAGCAGGGGGTTCGGGTCGAAGACCTTGTGGATGGTCGGTGCCAGTGGGGGCGGCAAGACCGCAAGCGTGGCCGAGGCGCTGTTGCCCGGGAGAGTCTCGCGGGCGTCGATGGGATCGGTGATATTGAGGTTGTCACCGATCGTGGTGGACACGACGTCGACCGAGAGCGTACAGACGGACGAGGGGTTCGGAGGGTCGGGTGGGCTCGTCTGCCTCGCGGCGAGACTGCCATCGGAAAGAAGTAGAACGCTTGGATTGCCGCTCTCCAACCCCCAGGTGCCGCCGCAGCCACTGTTGGCAAAGGTGCCAGAGACCGCGGTCATACCGGCCGGAAGCTCGTCGCGGAAGGTCACGTGGGTCAGCGCATCAAGTGGGTTCGGGTTGGCAATCGCGAAGGTGATGGTCGATGGCTCGCCGACGCGCACGGTCGCTGGCGAGAACTGCTTGGTGAGAGTTGGCGGGTCCGGCTCGGCCTGCGGCTCGACCGGTTCGCAGATCTCGCCCACACCTTGGATACGCGCTACCACCATGCGGATCGGTTGATTGGTGCCTGACGCGGAATAGGCGTAGACCCTGAACAGCGTTGGTCCAGACGGGTTCAGGTTGGTCAGAGCCGTCACCGAAAAGTTCAGGGCATTCGGCCTGTTCGGTTGGGTCGGTACGGGGTTGAGTGTGCCGCTTTGAACGAGGTCCCCTGGGGGGCCATAGTCCAGGGTGATGGCCGCTGGGGCATTGGCGTTCTGCCGGAAGACCTCCAACGCGAAGTCTATTGACTGCATGCCAGTTGTGTCCACGGTGAACTGATAGTAGGAGGATGTGAGGCGCGCGGCATCCAGTGTCTGGTTCGCAGTCTTGGCCTCGGCACGCCATTCACTGTTTCCGACGGAAAAAGTGAGGCCGCTTCCATTCTCCGCGCTCGCTATGCCGGTCTTGATCACGTAGGTCGGAGGTGGGTTCGTGGCGATCGAGAACGAGGTCCACTCCGCCAGCGTGGTGGGCGTGGGGTACTGCGTGCAAGTCTGCGGCGGTGCGGGCGCCGCTGTCACCTCGAGTGCTGCTGCTGCGTACTTTCCGGTGTCGCTCCCGCCCACAAAGAGGTTGTCGGACACGTTGTTCAAGGTGAATGGATAGGTTGCATCCACGACCAGCGGCACCGTGACATCGACCCGCACGGTGCACGTACCGTTCGCGGCAATGGTGCCGTCACTGAAGCTCAGCGACGTGTCGTTTGCAGCCGGTGCAAAGGTGGGTGTCCCGCAGCCAAGCGTCTGGGCATTTGGCGGGTCGGCGACGCGCATCTGCGACGACCCGAGGACCGGCAGCGAGTCGGTGAAGCTGTAGGGAGACACCGTGAGCGGATTGGGGTTGGTGATCGTGAAGGTCAGGGTCGATCGGCTCGTCACCGTCGGCGGGTTGTGAGCGGCGATGGTGGCGGGAACAAAGCGCTTGGAGAACGTGGCGTCCAGCGGGTCGAAGAACGTCGCGTCGCCCGGGGACTGGCTGTAATCCGTGTTGTAGTGGAAGCTGCCCCCCGAACGGTCGTAGTGAAGGGCTTCGAGTGTCACCGTCTCGCCGCCGCCGCTGATGATGCGAATGAAATAGAGTGTTTTGACCACCCCGCCCACCTTGCCGGCGGATAGGCACGAGTTGTAGTTCGGGCTCGCGGGGTCGCTGTCCCACAGGCAGCCGTCACCCCACAGGCGAGGATTCGGATTCGGAACGCGCTCCTCCGGGGCCGTCCGTGTGCTGTAGGTCGTCGACACCGAAAGGACCTGGAAGATCGTGTTCGACAGGGTGAGGAAGGACTGCAGTTCCTCGTAGGCGGTGGCGGTCTGTGAGGTCAGCTCGATGTAGTAGCTGTTGCCGACGGCAAAGCTGACTGTGCCGCCCGCTCCAAGCACGACCCAACCGGTCCCCGTGCTCGGGTCGCAGTAGCCGGTGCCGCCGGCGGCCGGGTCGCAGTGGCGGATCTGGTCCGTGGTGTTGCGGTTCTGGGAGACGAGGGACTCGATGAGAATCTGTCGTCCGGCGGGGGTCGCGGCCGGGCTGACGCCGGGGGCGCTGGCGACGATCGAATACGGTCGGAACTTCCCGAATGACGTCCGGGAGCGGTTGATCAGCTCGATCTCGAAATACGCGTCGACACAGGCCCCAGCCCCGAGGGTGGCGAAGCTCAGGGTCGTGAGCGAGCCCGGCCGGTTCACGATGTACTCGTCGTCCGAATTCCCCCAGACCATCGCGACCGAGATGTCGTCGATCGCCGAACTCGTGGTGTTGCACACCCGGGCGCCCACCGGGAACCACCTGGGCCCGCTGGTGGCCGGTCGATTGCTGTCGAGGCCGACCACGTCCCAGGTGATCGGGGTCACGGCGAGCTGGGCAAGCGCAGGAGCGGCGAGCAGCAGTAGGACGGCAGTCACGAACGCCGGTCCGGCGACGCTGCCCGGCGTGAGGCCTCGTCGCCCCGCCACTGCTGTCCGCACGGCAGTCGGTGCACTCGGGCCCAGGCGCCGCCGGGCGGTGATCTGGTTCGAAGAATCAGTAATCATGGCTTGCTCCTTGCTCGAGGCGCATCCCCGCAGATCGTGCCGGTCCCGAAGGTCGGCGACAGGCCTCCCGGTCGGTGAGAGGCAGCGAGGGCAGAGGGCGACGGCCTTTCACTCCGCCTCCGGATCGGAAAGTTCCTGGACCAGGATGTTCCCGACCAGGCTTGCATCGTGGAAGGCCTGCTCCCGCCCCGTGTGGAGGTTCCTGATCCAGCCGCGCAGCACCTGGGCGCCCGCACCGGCATCTTCCACCCAGCATCTCAGCAGCAGCGAAGCCCGCCGCCTGGGCTTATCTTCCTGGCGGGGTCGTTGCTCCGCGGTCGCATCATCGGTCAAGGCGGTGGTCCGTTCCACGAGTCCCCCTCCGCCATCATCATGCGTGCCGGCCGTCTCCGACTCGTCAAAGTATAATTCTCGACATACCAGCAGATAAGCGCCTCCGCAGTGGCGCCCCCTCGAGGCAGCGAGTGGGTCGCAGCGGGGGCGATCATGCCCCTTCGAACCTCCGGCACACCCGGGTGAGCACCTGCTGGATGCGGTGCAGGTCCATCAGGCAGTCCGGGCCGACACCACTGGCTCGGCGACGGCCGATCGCGCGCCGCACGACCGCCAGCGCCTGGCGAAAGGCGCCAGCTTCCAGGTAGTGATGAGCGAGCCGTTCGTCCTCGACCGCCGGCTCGACGCGCTCCAGGTGGTGCGCGACCTGGAGATGAAGTGCTCGGCGCCGCTCGGGGCTGACGCGGGCGAGCGCAGCCCGCCGCAGGACCTCGTGATCGAACTCGAAACGTGTCGCTTTGAGCCCGCGCTGGTCAAGGAATGCCCCGTGCCGCCCGGGGCTGGGCGTCCAGTCCTTCGAGGCGGCGCGGAGGAACCGCCGTTCCTGCAGGCGGTCGAGCGCAGCCATGACCAGCTCCGCAGTTTCCCCCTCCACTTCGGCGAGCAGACTGCCGTCGACCTGCGCGCCCACGATCGCCGCCAGTGTCAGCACGCGACGGAGAAACGGCGACAGCAGCGCGATTCGGTGCTGCGCGAGCGCCAGGGGTTCACACCTGGTCGCAGGCTCGTCGCCACCTCGGAACTCCCAGGGAGCCCCGGGGCTCGACCCGGGCGCCAGCTTGCCTTCATCCCACCACAGGTTGATCTGCATCGCGATCCCCAGCGGCAGCCCGCCGGTGACGCGTTCGAGCCGGTCCTCGAAGTCGTCGCCATTCAGCCCTGCCAGAAGCTCGGACCCAAGAAGAGCAAGGTCCCCCGGGCCGAGACGCCCAAGGGGGATGGTCTCCAGCCGTGTCACGGCGGCCATCGCCTCGCACGCCTCGGCCAGCCGGCGAGGGCGGGCGACGGGCGTGCGGTCGCACGAGCCGAGCAGCCACACCGGTTCGTCCGTCAGGCGCCGTGCGACTTCGCGCAGCAAGGCGAGACCGCACGCAGGGGCGTTCTGCAGGTCGTCGAGGTAGAAGATCATCGGCTCGCCGGTGCCTTCCGAAGATCGCCTGGCGGCGCGGATCGCCGCCGTGCAACACTCGGCGAGCGTCGCGATCGAAAGCTCTCCCGCCTCCCCCGCTGGCGGCTCGTGATCGCGATCGATGCCTGGTGTCAGAGCCGCCAGCGCACGTTGGAGGGTGGGGTCGAGAGTGCTCACGGGATCCTTGCCGGCGGCCACGGCTTCCCGGCAGAGCCTGGCGAGCACCTGATCCAGGGGCGCAAACGGCGACTGGACCCTGCGCGGCTCGATGGACACCGCCACGATTCTCACGGGGCCCTCATTCGTCAGGTCATCGAGAAGTGAACGCAAGAGTCTGGTCTTGCCGACCCCCGATTCTCCCTCAACGACCGTCACGCAGCCCTCACCGGCGCGGACCCGCTGCCAGCTCTTACGCAGTCGAGCCAGCTCTCGCTCGCGGCCGACCAGCGGCACATAGGGGCGGGGCACGACCTCGGATCGCTCGACCGGCGCGGGTTCGGCCCCGGCGACGATGCGCTGGAAGAGGGCGGTCGTCTGCGGTGAGGGTTCGGCACCCAGCTCGTTGTCGAGCGTGGCGACGAGGGTCCGGTAGTGAGCTATCGCCCAGGCACGGTTGCCTGCGGCAGCCAGAAGCGTCATGAGGAGCCGATGGCCTTCCTCGCGAAACGGGTCGATGGCCACCAGCCGCCGCGCATACTCGATGCCCAGCCGGTGCTCCCCGCGCGACAGGTAGGCCGTCGCCAGGGCCTGGAGGGCGTCGATGGCGAGGTAGCGAAAGCGCTCCTGCTCGGCGACGAGCCAGAGCTCGAACTCAGGAGCGTCACGCACCTCAAGCCCCGCCAGGAGTTCTCCCCGGTAGAGCTGGACCGCGCGTGCCAGCGTGTGGGTGGCGTGCGGAGCGTCCAGCGGGCGCTCGTCCCCGAGGAGAGCGAGGAACTGGGAGACGTCGCTCCAGACTCCGGCCTCCGGGTTGATGCCCACGCGCTCGCCCTCGATGCTCAGGATCGGCCCCCTGGCCGCCTTCCGTGGAAGCGTTCGGGCGATCGAGTAGAGTGCTTGTCGCACGCTCCGGCGCCCCTGAGCCTCACCGGCCTCCGGCCAGAGCAGCGCGGCAAGAGAGGCTCGCGTGACGTGCCGCCCGGCGTTCGCGACCAGGTACCCGAAAAGTGCGGCTGTCTTGCGAGTCTCGAACCCACGCCACCGCTGCCCTCGATACGACACTTCGAGCCCGCCAAAGACCCTGACTCGAAGCGGACTGTCGGCCATGCCCTCCGCTCCTCCTGTCCGGAAAACCCCGGTCCCCGCGCCCGCACTTCTGCCGTTCAGTCTACCTCTTGTGGATAAAAGGTTGTAAAGAAAAGAGGGACGGGTCCGATCAGCCCTCCCGGGACCGACATCGGCTGCACCTGGGCGACACCTCGGACCTCGGCAGGAGCCCGATCGCCACCTCACAGAAAGGGGGCCAGTAGCGAGAAAGCCCTAGCCGTACACCTTCGCCGAGAGCGTCGACGCCACCGGCCAGGTCCACGACCGCGGTGCGGCCGAGGTCCGGGCCGGGGCTCGGGAAGACAGTGCCCGTGCGGGTCACCCCTCGAGGCAGGTGACCCACACCTCGCGCCGTCTGGGGCCGTCGAGCTCGACGAAGTAGACGGCTTGCCAGCGGCCGAGACGGAGCTCGCCCTCGCTGATCGGGATGGTGAGGCTCTGGCCGATGAGGGTGGAGAGGAAGTGGGCGTCGGAGTTGCCCTCGGCGTGCCGCCAGCGCACGTCGGGCACGAGCTTGCCGAACGCCTCCAGCAGGTCCTGCGGTACCGTGGGATCGGCGTTTTCGTTGAGGGTGAGGGCGGCGGTGGTGTGCGGGACGCAGACGTGGCACACGCCCTCGGCGACGCCCGAGGCCTCCACCGCTTGTTGCACGAAGCTCGTGATGTCGAGCAGCTGGCGGCGGCGCTGCGAAGAGACTCCGATCACGTCCATGGGTAGGGTTTCCCTTCCGGCCAGTACAGCGCCCTGTACCCCTCGGCCAGCAGCACGACGCGGTGCACGTAGTCGTGGGTCTCGGGGAACTCGATGGCCTCGACGAACAGCGGCCCCTCCCGGCGCCCGGCGGCGTCCCAGGTCTCGCGCACGCGGCGCTCGCCGGCGTTGTACGAGGCGAGCGCCGGCTCCCAGGCGCCGCCGAAGGCGCGGCGCCAGTCGGCCAGTAAACGAGCGGCGATCGCCAGGTTGGTGGCGGGGTCGAAGAGATCCGCGGCCGACCCCACGCGCAGCCCCAACCGCGACCCGGTCTCGCGCCCCACCGCCGGCAGGATCTGCGCCAGACCAAGCGCGTCGGCGGCCGAGCGGGCGCGCGGATTCCACGCCGATTCCTGCCGCACGAGCCCCGCCAGCACCCACGGCGGGATGCCGGCGGCTGCGGCGGCGCTTTCGACCTCTTGCCGCCACGGCAGGGGCAAGTACTGCTCGACGAGCGCCGCGGGCAGGCCGTCCCAGGGGCCGGCCAGCAAGCGCGGTTCGCCCTTGACGAGCAGCGGGATGGCGTCGAGCGGGGCCGGCTGGGCGAGCGCCACGAGGCCGAGCCACTCCGCGGCCGGCGCGCGCCCGGCTTCCAGGTCGGCCCGCCAGGCGACTGCAATGTCAGAAATGCGGCCGAGGGTGAGCAGATCGAGGGCCCACGGCGGCGGCTTCGGGGCCGCCGCCGTCCCGGCGGTGAAGGCGAACGCCACCCCTCGCCTCCCGAGCAGCCGGCTCGCCCAGTGCGCCGCGAGGTCGGGAAAGCCGCTGTCCGCCAGCGCCTGCAAGCCGCTCCGGTCGCCCCTCGCGGCGCGGCCGGCAGCCGCCCAGTAGGCCGCCAGGCGTCTCGCCCGCGTGCTGCCGGGCAGCTCCTCCCCCCCGGCCAGCGGGGGGAGCCCCCGCCGCCCCTGCAGGAAGCTCCACCGCCGCCGCACCCAGTCGTACCGCGGCAGCGCCTGCACGCCGTCCGCCCGCAGGTGCGGCAGCGCCTCGGCGAAGCGGCCGAGCTCGGTGAGCGCCTCGGCGGCCGCGAGGTGCATCCGGGCCGGCGTCTCGGGCTCGGCCGCCGTCAGCTCCAGCCCCCGCTCGGCGGCGCGCAGTGCGTCAGCAAAGTGAGGGCCTTGCCGCCCCCGCGCCGCGGCCCACCCGAGGATGCGGTAGGCCTCGGCCCGCACGGCCCAGGCTTCCGCCGCGCCGCCCTGGATGAGACCGAGCGCTTCGTTGGCCCGGCGCAGTCGCAGTGCGGCGCGCGCCGCCACCAGCGCGCCGGTGCTGCCGGCCCGGCGCGCCGTCTCGAGCGCGCGAGCCGGGCGGCCCGCCTCGAGCCAGCCGTGCGCCTGCAGAGCCAGCTGCGCCGGCGCGAGCGAGCGCGACAGGGCTTCCACCGGCAGCCCCTGCGCCTCGGCGGTGGCGGGGAACTCGACGACGAGACGCGCCCGCGCGGCTTCGCCGGCGGCATCGGGGCGGCGGGCCTGCACCGCCACGGCGCGCCGCGTCCCGTCACCGCCCAGGCCGTCGAGCGGCGGCAAGCAGATATCGATTTCCTCCCAGCGGCCCTGCTGCGCGGCGACCTCCGCACAACGGAGTCGCAGCCGGGTGGCGGCTTCCGGGTCGAGCCAGGGCGAGCCCGCCGCCGCCAGCCAGGTGGCCGGCGGCGGGGCCGAGGTCGCGAGCGACTCCTCGAGCCGGCGCGCGGCGAGTGCTGCGAGCCCGGCGCGTGGGTGCGAGCGAAGGAACGCCGTGGTCGCGGCGGCGGGCGACCCGAGCTCGCACTCCAGCAGCCCGGCCGCGAGCCACGCCCGCCCTTGCTCGGCCGGGAGGCCATCAATCGCCACGCGCAGCAACGCCTGTACACGCGCCCGCGGCCCTCCCGGCGCTCCAAGCGCGTCGGCGAGATGGGGGGGAGGGGCGGGCCGGGCACAGGAAAGGCCGGCGAGGGCGGCCATCGCCGCCGCGCCGGCGGCCGCCGCTATCCGCAGGCCCTGACGTGGCCGTGGCCTAGGAACCCCGCGCTCTCCTCGCGGCCGCGAGGTTCGGAGTCCGAGAGCGCCGCTAGGCCCGCTCTTCACCCTACACATGGCAGCGACCGGTGAAACTCCGAGCATGCGGGCATCCACGCTGGGGAGAGCAATCCAGCTCCAGGACCAGGTTCAGGTTGCGATCAAGGACTCGGGCCGTAGCCCCTCACATCCCCAGTGCCGCGGGGTCGCCGTCGGCCAGCAGGCGCACCAGCTCGTCCTGGAAATACGTCGACTGGGAGCGGATGTCGGCCGGGACGCGCTGCTCGTACATCTCGCGCGAGCGGTCGATGTCCTCCTTGAGGCGGCGGTAGATGTCCCGCGTCCGCTTGCCCTCCTGCACCGCCTGCTCGTTGTAGAGGCGAATCTCGGACACGAGCAGCCGGGCGAAGCGCTTGGCCTCGTCATGGCGCTTCTGCTCCTCGGGGGTCCTGACGACCGGGGCAGCCGGCGGCGGGAGCGGAGCGGCGGGAGCCACAGGAGTGACCGGCATCTTGAGGTGGACGGTGGCGCCAGCGTCGGCTGCCGCCGCGGGCATCTCCTCGGGCGGGATCGTGGCCTCCTCGACCTCGACGTGCTCCTCTTCGGGGCCGCCGAACACGACCTCCTCGGCCTCGGGGGCCGGGGCCGACGGGATCTCCACGCGGGCGCTGAGGTCGAGCGGCTCGGCCAGCGTCGCCGAGGCGACGCCGCCGCGCACCGCCAGCGTCTCGAGGAGCAGCCCGACCAGGAAGGTGAGCTGCTGCACCACGACCGTGTTGAGGCCCTCGTCGCCCTCGGCCGCGAGGAGGGCGCCGACCACCTTGCCGCGCAGCAGCATCGGCACCGCCAGGAGGTCGCCGGCGTTCAGGGCGAACCACTCCGCGAGCAGGGCATCCCCGCCTGCGGTGATGAGAACCGGGGTTCCCTCGCTGACCTTGGTCAGCACCGGCGACTCGTTGATGGCGGCGCGCCAGCTGCGAGCGGGGTCCCCGCCCGCGAAGCCGGCGCCGGCCCAGCCGGCCGCCTGCCCCTCGCGGAACACGACGATGGCACGCGGTCCGGCAAACTGGCCGAGCTGCTTGAGCAGCTCCAGGAGAACCTCGGACTGCGCCTTGCCGGCGTCGAGGGCGCGCAGCACGTCGAGCCCCAGCGTGCGAGGCGGCTCGGGGGCCGGCGGGGGAGGCGGCGGAGCAGCCAGCGCCTCCAGCCTGGACGCCACGGGCGCAAGCGGGAACAGCACCTCGAGATCGGGGGGGAGCACGAGCTGCAGCTCTCCCACGGTGCGGTTGGCCAGCTCCTGGACCTGACTCGCCACGGCTTCCAGCTTGGCGCGCACGAGCGCCACAGCGTGGTCGCGGGAGTCCTTGAGTTCTGCGAGCAGCACCTGAGGATCGTCCATGACTCCTCCCCGGACACACAGTCAGGTTGTCATTATGCGGGGTGTCGAACCGGCCTGTCAAGAAACTGTCTGTGCTGGTCGCACCTTGCCGGTTGACCGGGTGGTGCGCACTTTGCTATCGTCACTTTTTGGGACGCGCTGCCGGCCCCGTCCAGGCCGGCGACTTGAAGCGCGGAGAGGAGGTGAGAGCGCGCGATGCCGACGATGGTGCACGTCAGGGACAACGAGTCGTTCGAGCAGGCGCTCCGACGCTTCAAGCGCAAGTGCGAGAAGGCGGGGATCCTCTCCGAGATCAAGAAGCGTCAGCACTACGAGAAGCCTTCCGTGAAGCGCAAGCGCAAGCTCATCCAGGCGCGCAAGAAGCTCCTCCGGAAGCTGGCCCAGCAACGCCGCGCGGGCCTGCTGTAACGCCCGGCGGAATCCTCAGTTGAGTACCGAAGCCCTGGAGTTCGACCGCCTCCTCGCGCTGGTTGCGGCGTTTTGCCGCAGCCGGCGCGGCAGTGCGGTGGTGCGCGCGACCCGGCCCTGCTTCGACGCAGCGGAAGGGTCGCGCTCTTTTGCCTTGTGCGCCCAGATGCAGTCGCTGGCCGCCCAGGGGATCACGCTCGCCTTCTCCGGCCTCGACGCGGCGGAGCAGCTGGAGACCGGCTCGCTCGCCGCCACCGACGGCCCGACCCTCGCCTACCTCGTGAGCCTGCTGCGCCGCATCGCCGAGAACCGCGCCGCGCTCCTGGGAACCGACTGCGGTCCGGAGCTCGCGCGGCTGGCCGCCGAGCTGCCGCCGGTCGAGCATCTCGTCGCGTACAGCGAGCAGCGGCTCGGACCCGACGGCGAGGTGCTCGACAGCGCGAGCCCGGCCCTCGCCCAGGCCCGAGCCGCGCGCGAGCGGCACCGGCACGCGATCATCGCCGCGCTCGAAGAGGTCCGGCGGCAACACCGCGCCCTCCAGGCCCCGTTCACCCTGCGCCGCGACCGCTACTGCCTGCCGGTGCCGGTGCACGAGCGGCACGCGGTGCCGGGACTGGTGCTGGACGTCTCCGCCTCGGCTGCCACCGTCTTCGTGGAGCCGTTCGCGGTCGTGGAGCTCAACAACGCGCTGGCCGAGGCGATCGCCCTCACCCGTCAGGCGGAGGAGGCGGCGCTGGCCGAGGTCGCGGCGGTGTTCGCAAGGCACCGCGAGGAGCTCCTCCGCGCCGCCGACGTGCTGGCCCGACTCGACGCCTTCCAGGCCCGGGTGCTGTTCGGCCAGGCCACGGGGGCAGTGCTCGTGCCGCCCGGCGCCGGGCCGACGGTGCGCCTCGTCGGGGCGCGCCACCCACTGCTCGACCCGGCGCTCGCGCCCCTCCGCGAACGGGTGCTCGGGGAGGCCGGCAGCACGCGGCCGATCGTGCCGCTCGACCTGACGTTCCCCGAAGGCGCCCGGCTCGTGCTGCTGTCGGGCCCCAACGCCGGCGGCAAGACGGTCGCGCTCAAGACGGTGGGGCTGTGCGCGCTCATGGCGCAGGCGGGGATCCCCCTGCTGGCGGCCGAGGGCAGCGCGCTGCCACCCCTCTCGGGCCTGTGGTGCCACATCGGCGACGAGCAGAGCCTGCTGTCGGACCTCTCGACGTTCACCGGCGCGATGCGGGCCACCGCCGAGCTGCTGCGCACCGCGGACGAGAACACGCTGGTGCTGTACGACGAGCTGGGGTCGGGCACCGACCCGGAGGAGGGGGCGGCGCTGGCGGCAGCACTGCTCGAGGAGCTGGCGCGCCGCCGGTGCTGGGGGCTGGCGACTGCCCACCTGCTCACGGTCGCCGCACACCTCGAAGGGATCCCCGGCACCGCCAACGCTGCCATGGGGTTCGACGAGCAGACGGGGCGCCCGACGTTCCGCCTGGAACTCGGCGCGCCCGGCCGTTCGCGCGGACTGGCCATTGCCGCCGCGAGCGGTGTGCCCCCCGTTGTCACCTCACGAGCGAAGGAGCTATTGTCGAAGAGCTTCCTCGCCATCGACACGTACCTCGACGGGCTCGGGCGGGAACGCGATCGACTGCGCGCGCAGCAGGACGAACTCGCCGCGCTCCGGGCCGAGGCGGAAGCGGCGGCGCGGCGTGCCGCCGAGGCCCGCACCGCGCTGCTCGCGGAGCGCGAGAAGGTCCGGCAGGGCCTCGCCGAGGAACGGGAACGCCTGCGCGCCCGGGCGGCCCAGCGCCTGCAGGCGGCGCTCGCCGAGCTCGAAGCGGCGCGCGCGCGCGGGGAGATGCCAGGGCGGCGCAAGCTCGCCACCATTCGCTACCAGGCGCTCCATCTCGAGGACGAGCACGAAGGCGGGACGGCCCCGCCGCCGGCACTCGCGCCGGGCGCCGCCGTGCGCGTCGGCGGCCTGGATGGCGTCGTCAACAAGGTCGCGGGCGACCGGGTCGAGGTCCAGCTCGGCTCGAAGCGGCTGTGGGTGGAGGCCGCGTCCTGCCAGCTCGTCCCGCTCCCGGCGCGCGCGCGCGTCGCCACCTCGCTGGCGGCCGACGAGGCCGCAGCCCCGGCCGAACTCAAGCTCATCGGCCTCTCGCAGGAGGAGGCGCGGGAGGCGCTCGAGCGCTTCCTGGACCACGCTCTGGTGACCGGCCAGCGGGCGGTGCGCATCGTGCACGGCCACGGCACCGGAGCGCTGCGCCGTATGGTCCAGCAGGAGCTGAAGGCCCACCCGGCCGTCTCGCACTTCGCCCACCCGACGCAGCACCGCGGCGGCACCGGCGTCACCGAGGCCGTCCTCGAATGACCGAGCCCAGCACCCCGTCGCCCCTCCCCCGCCGGGCTTCCACGCGCCGGCAACGATGTGCCGGGCGCCCGTCGATGCGCCGACGGCATGCGTCGCACGGCGGCCCGCTCGTGCGCGGAGGCGGGCTGGCGGGGACCGGGAGGCGCGCCGAGGGCCACGCGTGGCGGGGGCGGCCGTGAGCCTGTACGACCTCAACCGCACGGTGGTGGCGCAGGTGCGGGAGGCGGCCGACATCGTGGCCGTGATCGGGGAGGTCGTGACGCTCCGCCACCGCGGCCGCACCTGGCTCGGGCTTTGCCCGTTCCACGGCGAGAAGACGCCCTCGTTCAACGTCTCGCGCGAGAAGGGGACCTACTACTGCTTCGGCTGCAAGAAGGGCGGGGATGTCATCGACTTCGTCATGGAGACGGAGCGGCTTTCGTTCGCCGAGGCGGTGGAACGGCTCGCCGACCGCTTCGGGGTCGCGCTGCCGCTCGCCTCGCCCGAGGCCCGCCGGCGGCGCGACGAGCAGGACGAGATCACGGCCGCCCTCGAGGCGGCGCAGGCGGTGTTTTCCCGCCAGGTCCACGAGGACCGGCCGCGGGCGTTCCTCGAGCGCCGAGGGGTGCCGCCGGAGGTAGTGCTGGAGTTCGGCCTCGGTTTCGCGCGCCCCGACTGGCGGGCGCTCACCGACGCGCTGCGCGGCAGGCTTGCCGAGCGCACGCTGGTCGCCGCCGGCCTCGCGGTGCAGGGCGACGACGGGCGGCTGTGGGACCGCTTTCGCGACCGGGTGATGATCCCCATCCGCTCTTCCCGCGGCTCGCTCATCGCGTTCGGCGGCCGCACCCTCGGGGACGACCCGGCCAAGTACCTCAACTCGCCCGAAACCCCACTGTTCACCAAGAGCCAGACGCTGTTCGCCCTCGACCGGGCGGCGCGGGCTTTCGCCAGCACCGAGCGCTGCCTCGTCGTGGAGGGGTACTTCGACTGCATCGCCCTCCATGCGGCCGGTTTCCGGGAGACCGTGGCGACGCTCGGCACCGCTCTCACCGAGCACCACGCGCGGGAGCTGGCGCGGCGGGTGCGGCGGGTCGTGGTGTGCTTCGACGGCGACCCGCCAGGTCGCAAGGCGGCGCTGGGGGCGCTGCGTACCTTGCTCGCCTTCGATCTCGAGGTGCGGGTGCTCCTGCTGCCTCGCGACCAAGACCCCGACGACGTGGTGCGCCGCGAGGGTGCGGAGGGGATGGCCCGGCGGCTGGCCGCCGCGCTCACCGAAAGTGACTTCCTCATCAACGAGATGGGGGTGTCTCGCGAAGAGCGGAGGGCAGCGCTGCGGGGCACCCTCGAGATCGTCGACGCCTGCCGCGACCGGGTGCGGCGCTTCGCCATACGCGAGGAGCTGGCGCGCGCCGCTGGGGTGCCGGTGGAGCAGCTCGGCGAGGTGGAGTCGCCACGGGTCGTGGCCGGGCAGGCCGAGACCGGCGACCAGCCCCCGGCCGGCGAGATGGCGATCCTGCGCGGCGTGCTCGTCGACCTGCCGGTGGAGCGCCGGGCCGAGGTGGTGCGGGAAATTCCGCTCGACGCCGTCGACCACCCGCTCGCCCGTTCGGTCGTCCGCGCGCTCCAGCAAGCGGTGGCCGAGGGGCGACCACTTGAAATTTGCGGACTCTGGTCCGACATTGACGAACGTGACGTGCGCCGCCTTCTGGCCGCACTCGAGCACGAGGCTCCGGAAACCACCGCGGATGACCTCCAGCTCATCATGAGGGGACTTTGGGAGAAACAGCGAAAGAAAAGGCTCGTTCATCTCAACAGGGAGATCGCGCGGGCCGAGCGACAAGGGGACCACGAGACGCTGCAGCAGCTCCTGCGGGAGTGGCTGTCGCTGACCAGAAAGTCAACCCCGAGATGACCGAGCAGGCCGCCGCCGGTCACCGCGACACGGCTGCGCTGACGGTGGAGGAGAAGTACACCGAGCTGGCCCGGTTGCTCAACCTCGGCCGCGAGCGTGGGTACGTGCTCATGGACGAGATCCTCGAGGTGCTGCCCGAGGAGGTGGCGCCCAACCCCGAGGAGCTCGACGAGATCTACCTGCGCTTCACCGAGAGCGACATCGAGGTGATCGACAGCCCCGAGAAGCTCGCGAGCGTCGAGGAGGAGGGCGTAGCGGAGCGCCAGGAGACGGCCGAGACGGTGGGCGGCCCCGCCGCGGTGGATCCGGCGTTGCTCGAAAAGACCAACGACCCGGTCCGTATGTACCTCCGGGAGATGGGCACGGTCAAGCTCCTGGACCGCGACGGGGAGGTCGCGATCGCCCGGCGGATCGAGCTCGGGGAGGCGCAGGTGTTCTGCGCCCTGGCCTCCAGCCCGCGGGTGCTCGAGCTGTTCCTGCGCGCCAACGAGCTGGCGCGCCGCGACCGCCGGCTGCAGCGCGACATCCTGGCGGGGCTGCAGGCCAACCTCGACGAACGCGGCCGGGCCCGCGTCAACGAGGCGCTCCAGCTCTTCCGCCGCATCAGCGCGCTCGATTGCACGTCCAAGGACCTCAAGGAACGGCTGCGCCGCTGCAAGAGGGGGACCCGTCGGGCCGAGGAGCTGCTGGCCCAGATCGACACCATTGCCGGCGAGATCTCGGTCATGGTGCGCTCCACCGACTTCACCACCGCGACGCGCAACCGGCTGCTGCGGTTCCTGAGCGAGGTCGAGCGGCAGTTCTCGATTCCCATCCAGACCATCCGCAAGGACGAGGCGAAGCTCAAGACCGAGCGCAACGCCGAGCGCCGCGCCTACTACGAGGACCGCGTGCGCCGCTACAAGGCCGAGCTCAGCGCCCTTGAAGAGCGCTTCGGCGTGCCCTACGACGAGCTCAAGCGGGTCATCTCCGAAGTGCGGCAGGGCGAGGAGATGACCGACGACGCCAAGCAGGAGCTCATCGTGGCCAACCTGCGGCTGGTGGTCTCGATCGCCAAGAAGTACACCAACCGCGGCTTGCAGTTCCTGGATCTCATCCAGGAGGGCAACATCGGTCTCATGAAGGCCGTGGACAAGTTCGAGTACCGCCGCGGGTACAAGTTCTCGACCTACGCGACGTGGTGGATCCGCCAGGCGATCACGCGGGCGATCGCCGACCAGGCGCGCACGATCCGCATTCCGGTCCACATGATCGAGACGATCAACAAGCTCACCCGCACGCAGCGCCAGCTCGTGCAGGAGCTGGGGCGCGAGCCGACCGCCGAAGAGGTGGCCGAGAAGATGGAGATCCCGGTCGCCAAGGTGCGCAAGATCATGAAGATCGCCCAGGAACCGATCTCCCTCGAGACGCCCATCGGCGAGGAAGAAGACTCCCACCTCGGCGACTTCGTGGAGGACCGCTCGGCGATCTCGCCGATCGACGCGGTCATCGCCGCCTCGCTCAAGAACCAGGCGGACCACGTGCTGCGCACTCTCACGCCGCGCGAGGCGGAGGTGCTGCGGCGGCGGTTCGGGATCGGCGACGGCACCGAGCACACGCTCGAGGAGGTCGGCAAGGCGTTCAACGTCACCCGCGAGCGCATCCGCCAGATCGAGTCGAAGGCGCTGCGCAAGCTCCGCCACCCGACGCGCGCCCGCCTCCTCAAGCCGTATCTCGACATGATCGGCTGAGGCCCCCTCTCGCCCTGTCGCAGATCGAAGGCTCGGCCGGGCGGGCGGCAGAGCTTCGACCTTTGACGTTCGACCGGGTGGGTGGTGGTAGAATCCCCGCCGCTGGGTCCATAGCTCAGCGGTCAGAGCTGCCGGCTCATAACCGGTTGGTCCCAGGTTCGAATCCTGGTGGACCCACCAGCGATGCTTCGGGGGGCGGCCGGCACCCGCAGTGCCGGTCCCGGGTCCTTGAAGGAGGCGTGCGGTGTCAGCTCGGCAAAAATTGGCCGGCTTCGTGGCGTTGCAACAGTTGCTCACCAGGAGGGCAGCGCTGATCCGGCAGCACGACGTTCCACCCGAGGAGCTGGCTCGGCTGCGCTCCCGCTTCGCCGAGCGGCAAGGAACGCTGCAGGGGCTCGAGAAGGATCGCGAGGCGCTCGGGGCCGAGCAGGTCGCGCTCGAGCAGGACATCAAGGCGCTCAACGAGGAAAAGGAGCACTTCCGTCGGCAGAAGGCCCAGGTCACCAACATGCGCCAGCTCACGGCCGTGGTTTCCGAGCTCGACCACGTCGAGGCTCGCCTCGCTCCCCAGAAGGACCGTCTGGCCGAGGTCAGGCGCCGGCTCGACGAGATCGAGCTCAAGCTGGCGGACATCGAGACCGAGAGCCCCGAGGAGCGGGCCGAGCGCGAGCGGGCCGAGGCGGCCTGGGCCGAGGCCCGCAAGACCGGCGAGGCCGATCTCGCCGAGGTGGAGCGCGAGCTGCGGCGCCTGCAGCGGGAGCTCGGCGAAACCGCGATGGCGCAGTTCAAGAAGCTGTGGAATTCTCGCAAGCCTCATGCCGTGGTGCCGCTGGACGGTCACGCCTGCTCGTCCTGCCACGCCGACCTGCGCCCTTCGCTCGTGCAGCAGGTGCGCGCCATGCAGGAACTACAGTACTGCGACTCTTGCCGGCGCCTGCTTTACGATCCCGACCAGCTCCCCACGCGGCCATGAGCGCCCGGCTCACGGCGGTTGCCGCCGTGGACGGCGGCTCGCGTGGCAACCCGGGCGAGGCCGGGTGTGGGATCGTTCTCACGCTGTCCAACGGCGAGCGCGAGGAGCACGCCGTCTACCTCGGGCGCACCACCAACAACGTCGCCGAGTACGCCGGGCTGCTGGCGGCGCAGGAGCGGGCGCTGGCGCTGGGCGTGACCGAGCTGCGCGTGCAGGCGGACTCCGAGCTGCTGGTCAAGCAGCTCCGGGGTGAGTACCGCGTCAAGGCGCCGCACCTGCAGCCGCTGTACCGGCGTGCCAGGGAGCTGGCGGCGCGCTTTGCGCGTTGCACGGTCCGGCACGTGTCCCGCGAAGCCAACCGGGAGGCGGACCGCCTCGCCAACCAGGCAATGGACACGCGGGAGTCGACTCTGCCGGTCCCCGGCGGAGTCCGGTGAAACCGATGGTCCGCTCCTTCCGCCCGCGTGCCCCTGTGGCCTGCTCAAATGGGCAGGAGGAGGTCTGGCCGTGACCCTAAAGCACGCCCTCGCCGCGGTGCGGGAGCGCATGGCGGCGGCGTGCGCGCGCGCCGGGCGGTTGGAGGGCAGTGTCCGGCTCGTGGCCGTGTCCAAGACCCAGCCTGCCGAGGCCGTCGCCGCGATGGTGGCGCTGGGCATCGACGCCGTGGGGGAAAACCGCGTGCAGGAGGCGATGGCCAAGCGCCCGCTCGCGCCGCACGGCGTGCCGTGGCACCTCATCGGGCCCCTGCAGCGCAACAAGGCGCGGCAGGCGCTCGACACCTTCGACCTCGTCGAGTCGGTGGACCGGGTCGAGATCGCCGACCGCCTCGAGTTTCTGCTCGCCCCCCAAGACCGTGTCCTGCCCGTTTTCCTGGAGGTCAACATCGGCGAGGAGGCGCAGAAAAGCGGCGTGCTGCCCGCAGCCGCCGAAAGGCTCGCCGAGCACGTGCTGGCGCGCTGCCCGCACCTGCGCCTCGGCGGGCTCATGTGCATCCCGCCGTACGACCCCGACCCCGAGCGTTCCCGCCCCCACTTTGCCGCCCTGCGCGCGCTCGCCGAGCGTCTCGCACCCCACCTCGGCCTCGGCCGGCTCGAGCTTTCCATGGGAATGAGCGAGGACTTCGAGGTGGCAATCGAGGAAGGCGCCGACTGGGTGCGGGTCGGCCGCGCCCTGTTCGGCGAGCGGACGGCGTGAGGTGGCTGGCGAGTGACGGGTGGCTCTCCTCCTCCCTTGCCGGGGCGGGTGGGGCCTTCGACTCTCGACCTTCGACCGACCCCCTTGCAGGAGAACGTGGTAAGCTCGCCAGAAGTGGAGGTGCGACATGAACCGCATGACCCCTCTGGAGATCCAGCGCGCGTCGTTTCCGACCCGCTGGAAGGGACTGGATCCGGATGCGGTGCGCGCGCTGTTGTCGCAGCTCGCCGAACAGGTCGAGGACGAGGCTCGCATCCGCGGCGAGCTCAAGGCACAGGTGGCACGGCTATCGGCTGAGGTCGAGGAGTACCGCCAGCGCACCAACGCCCTCAACGAGGCGTTCGTCGCCGCCCAGCACACGGCCGAGGCGATGATCGGCCGCGCCGAGGCGGAGGCGCAACGCATCGTCAGCGAGGCGCAGGCACTGGCGGATCGGGTCATCGACGACGCCATCCACCGCGCCGAAAACCTCGAGATGATCATCAGCCAGCTCCGGTCCCGGCGGCGGACGGCGCGGGCCGAGGTGCACAAGGTCATCGAGCTGCTGCAGGGGTTCATGCGCGACGACGAGGCGGCCGAGGAGCGCGAGGCGCAGGCTCCGTCCGTGGCGCTCATGCGCCCGCGCGGACGCGAGGGGAAGGCGTCCTCGTGAGCCTGCTCGTAGTCAACGCCGCGCAAGTAGTAACGCCGGTCGGCCGCGAGGCGCACGCCGGTGCGAGGCAGGGAGAAGTCCGGCGACACCCGCATGCGGTGGTGCGCCTCGAGGGGTGGACGATCGTGTTCGTGGGCGAGAAGGCCGAGCACGACCGGCGCTTCGGCCCCGCCGAGGAGGTCCTGGACGCGGGAGGCGGCTGCGTCGTCCCGGCGTTCGTGGATCCCCACACCCACTTGCCGTTCGCCGGCTACCGCGAGGGCGAGTTCGACCGCCGCCTGCGCGGCGAAACGTACGCCCAGATTGCCGCCTCGGGCGGAGGGATCGTCGCCACCGTGGCGGCGACGCGCGCCGCCAGCGAGGACGAGCTGACGGCGGCCACCGCCGGGCGGCTGGACCGGCAGCTCCTGTGGGGCACCTGCACGACCGAGGCCAAGTCAGGCTACGGGCTCAACCTGCACGACGAGCTCAAGCAGCTTTCCGCCCTCGCGCGGGCCGCGGCGGACCACCCGGTCGAGGTCGTCCCCACCGCGATGCCGGCCCACGAGGTGCCGCCCGAGTGGCGGCACGACCCCGACGGGTACGTGCGGCTGGTCGTGGAGACGATCCACCCGGCGATCGCTGCCGCGCGTCTGGCGGAAGGCGTGGACGTCTTTTGCGAGAACGGCGTCTTCTCCCCCCACCAGACGCGCCGCCTGCTCGCCGACGCGCCACGGTACGGCTGGCGCATCCACCTGCACGCCGACGAGCTCTCGAGCCTCGGCGGCGCCGAGCTGGCGGCCGAGCTCGGGGCCGCCTCGGCCTCACACCTGCTGCACGTCTCGGCGTCCGGGATCGCCGCCCTCGCAGCGGCCGGCATCGTGGCGGTGGTGCTGCCCGGTGTCTCGTTCTTCCTGCGCGACCGCTACGCCCCGGTGCGGGCGCTCGTCGAGGCCGGCGTCCCGATCGCGCTCGCCACCGACTGCAACCCGGGCTCGTCGCACACTGAGTCGATGCCGGCCATCATGGCGCTGGCCTGCCTCGGCGCGGGGATGTACGCCGAGGAGGCGCTGGTGGCGGCGACGCTCAACGCCGCGGCGGCGCTCGGGCGGGCCGACCGCCTGGGCTCGATCGAGCCCGGCAAGCAAGCCGACCTCCTCGTGCTTGAGGCTGCCGACCCCCGACACGTCGTCTACCACTTCGGGGTCAACCTCGTGCGCCACGTCGTGAAAGCCGGGCGGGTGGTGGTCCGGGACGGCCGGCGCGTGGCCTGATCAGCTCCCCGTCCTGGGCTCGATGCGGGCGACCCTGAGCGCCGCCGTGCCTCTCTCCGTCTGCGTCCCCGGCGGCGCCGCACTCGCCGGCTCGATGACGACCGCGAGCCCGGCCTGGGCGAGGGCGGCGGCCACGTGCTCGGCACGCTGCGCCGCGAGGGCCGTCCTGGCCCGGAGCGACGGCCCGTCGTCCGGAGCGGCGCTCCCCGACACCGCCACCGCTCCGGCGCCCCAGCGCGCGAGTGCCCACACCGCCACTGCGAGCGCCCGGGCCCCCTCGGCATCGGGCGTCGTCTCGGCGCGGGCAAACGTCACCGGCGGGAGAGGGCGCAACGGCGGCAGAAGCTCGACGCTCCAGCTGGGAAAGGCGGCACGCAGCGAAATTTCGACGTACTTGACCGTCTCCAGCGGGGCCGTCAGCTCGAACGACACTTGCAGCCGGGCACGCCGCTGCGGCGCCGAGATGTCGGCCACGGCGAGCGGGAACGGGACGGCCGCGCGCAGGCGCCGCGCCTCGGTCTCCGCCTGCTCGGCGGCCGAGGGCTGCGCCGTGCGAGCGATGTCGCTGCCAAGCATGAGCTGATCGAGCTCGAGCCGCACCGGAACCCGCAACTCCTGTCCGAGCGTGCGCTCGAGGCGGGGTTGCAGCTCGCGGTCGTACTCGCGGGCGAAGACCACGGCGGCCACGCGCACGGTGCCGTCGCCGTCGGGCTGCACGGTGAGGCGCTCGAGCCGCGACACGCCGGCGGGGAGGGCGTCGCGCAGCACCGCCCCGGCCTGCCGCGAGAGGATCGTGGTCCGCACCGACTCGTTGAGGGTCTTGACGAGCGGCATCGAGAGCAGGACCAGCACCACCCCGGCGCCGATCGTCGGCCACAGGAGCTCGCGCGTCGTGCGCAGGTTGCCGAAGTTGTACCAGATCGCGGTGGCCGCCACGGCCAGCGCGATGGCCACGAGGTTCGTGAGAAAAAGGTAAAAGGCGCCGTTGAAGATCCCCAGCTCGCCCATGGCCAGGCCGTAGCCGGAAGCGGCGAGCGGCGGCATGAGGGCCGTCGCGATGGCCACCCCGGCGATGGTGTTGCCGAGTCGGTGGATGACTGCATACCCCCCCACGAAGCCGGAGAAGATCGCGACCAGCAGGTCGAAAAGGTTGGGCGCCGTGCGCAGCATGATCTGGGCCGTGGGCGGGATGAACGGTGACAGCTTGACGATGACGATGGCCGTGACGAGGCCGAGGACCACCCCCACCAGCAGCGACTTGGAGGCGCGGACCGCAAGGGTGACGTCGGTCATGGCGATCGAGAACCCGAGCGCCACGATGGGACCGAGAAACGGCGCCACGAGCATGGCGCCGATGATCACCGCCGCCGAGTCGAGCAGCAGCCCCAAAGAGGCAATCGCCGCCGAGCCGACGATCAGCACCACGTAGGTGTGGTTGGGCGGCGCATCGGCAGCGACCTGGGCGACCACCGCGGGCTGGTCGACGGCCGCCTTGTGATGCCGCCACCATTCCACGAGCGCCATGCGGATGCGCGACGTTGCATGCGGCTGGTCCATGGGCGCACCTCCAGGCGAGGCAGCCTCGCACACAGGCCGCTTTCCCGCAACCCGGCGGCCGGCCCGGTACCTGCGTGGTATGGTGGATTGGGGGCTCACCCCACCAGCAGACAGGGGAGGCGCGGCATGAGCGACTTCAAGCAAAGCGGCACCATCGTCACGTTGCCACGGATGCGGCCCGGCGACGAGGCAAGGCGCGAGGAAGAACTCGCCACGCATGCCCGGCGCACCCCCCTCGCGCTCGTTGTGCCGTGCCTCGTCTCCGAACTCGAGCAGCCGGCGCTGGCAGGAATGGTGAGCAAGCTCGCCGGAGCCCCGTTCCTCGACACCGTGGTGATCTCGCTCGACCGCGCCGACGCCGCCGGCTACGAACGGGCGCTCGAGTACTTCCGCGCCTTGCGGTTGCGCACGATGGTGGTCTGGAACGACGCCGAGTCTGTCGCAGCGATCATCCGCGAGATCGATTCGGCGGTGCGCCAGCTCGGACCCCGCGGCAAGGGGCGGGCGGTGTGGGTGGCGCTCGGGGCGGTGATCGCCGAGGAACGGGTCGAGGCCGTGGCGTTCCTGGACGCCGACGTGGTGAGCTTCGAGCGTTCGCTCCTGACCAACCTCGTCTACCCCATCCTCCACCCCGCTCTCGATTTCGACTACGCCAAGGGCTACTACGCCCGCTTTTCGGACCGGCTTCACGGCAGGGTCACGCGGCTCATGGTGCGCCCGCTCCTGCAGGCGCTGATCAACACCGTGGGCCATCATCCCTACCTGGAGTACATCGACTCTTTCCGCTACCCGCTGTCGGGGGAGTTCGCCGTGAACGCCACGCTGCTGCGGCGGCTGCGCATTCCCTCCGACTGGGGGCTCGAGGTGGGGCTGCTGTTCGAGGTGCTTCGCCACCGCTCGCCGCGCCGCATCTGCCAGGTGGACGTGGCGGACCGCTTCGACCACAAGCACCAGGTGCTTTCCCGCGACGACCCCGGGGCCGGCCTGCATCGCATGGCGGTGGACATCACCAAGCACCTCCTGCGCACCCTGGCTGCGGCCGGCGTGGTCGTTCCGACCGGAAGCTTCAAGGCGCTGCAGGTGGCGTTCCAGCGCTACGCCGAGGATGCCGTCGTCGACTCGTTCACGGTCTCGGTGTTCAACGGGCTCCTCTACGACCGCCACGCCGAGGAGGAGGCGGTCGGCGTCTTCACGCAGGCGTTCGCCGAAGGCTGCGAGCAGTTCAGCCAGGACCCCCTCGGCACCCCTGCCATGCCGAACTGGGCTCGCGTCTTCTCGGCTATGCCCGGGATCGGAACCCGCTTGTTGACAGCGGTGCGCGAGCTCGGTGGGGTGCTCGAGCCGTGAAGATCCGCGCCGTTCTCACCGACCTCGACGGGACGCTGCTCGAGCCCGACGGCCGGCTGTGCGCCGAGGCCCGCGGTGCGCTCGCCCGCCTGACCGCGGCGGGGGTGCCGGTGCTGCCGGTGACCTCCAAGACCGCCGCCGAGGTGGCGTGGCTGCTTGCCGAGCTCGGGCTCACCGGTCCCGCCGGGTTCGAGAACGGCGCCGGCGTGCTCGAGCAGGACGGCCAGGTGCGCCTTTTGGCGGCTGCTCTGCCGGTCGAGACGCTGCGCCGGGTCGCCGACGCCCTTCGGGCAGCGACCGGGGCGCCGGTGCGCACGATCGAGGAACTCGCTGACGCGGAGCTCGCGGCGCTCACCGGCCTCGGCGGCGACGAGCTCGGGCGGGCGAGGCGCCGCCAGGCCACGTTGCCGCTCGTCGTCGACGCAGGTTGGGACGAGCCGTTGCGCGCCGCGGCGCCGCCCGAGGTGCTGCTGGTGCGCGGCAACCGTTTCCTGCACCTGCAGGGGCGCCACGCCAAGGCCGACGTCGTGCCGGCGCTGCTGGGCGCAGCGCCAGGTGATGGGGTGGTGGTGGCGTGCGGGGATGCCCCCAACGACGTGGAGCTGCTGCGGTCGGGCGACGTGGCGGTCATCGTCCCCTCGGCCCGGGGCGCCGACCCGGTGCTAGGGGCGGCGGTGCCGGCCGCGCGCGTGGCCCCGGCTCCCCACGGCCGCGGCTGGGCGCTGGCGATGCAGGCGCTGCTCGACGAGAGCGGGAGGTAGAGGTGGCGGACCTGTCGTTTCTCCCCGAATCACTCCGCCGGCAGCTCGCCGAGATCGGCCAGGTGGATGTCCTCGTGGGAATCCCGAGCTTCAACAACGCGCGCACCATCGGGCACGTGGTGCGGGCGGTGCAGGCCGGGCTCGCCAGGCACTTCCCGGCCCACCGGGCGCTGCTGCTCAACTCGGACGGCGGCTCCACCGACGGCACGCCGGACGTGGTCCGGCAAGCCTCGATTGCCTCCTTCGAGACCGTCCTCGCTGCCCACCCGCTGCGGGCCGTGCATCGCATCGTCACCCCCTACCACGGCATTCCGGGGAAGGGGAGCGCCCTCCGCACGGTGTTCGCGGCCGCCGCCGTCACGGGGGCGAAGGCCTGCGCGGTGGTGGACTCCGACCTGCGCTCGATCACGCCGGAGTGGATCGAGCTGCTGGTCGAGCCGGTGCTCGAGCGGGGCTTCGACTTCATCGCGCCGCTGTACCACCGCCACAAGTACGACGGGACGATCACCAACTCGATCGTCTACCCGCTCACGCGGGCGCTGTACGGCGCCCGGGTGCGGCAGCCGATCGGCGGCGATTTCGGGTTTTCGGGGCGGCTCGCCGAGCACTACCTCGGCCACGACGTGTGGGCATCCGACGTGGCGCGGTACGGCATCGACATTTGGATGACCACCACTGCCATCACCGGCGGCTTCAGGATCGGGCAGTCGTTCCTGGGAGCCAAGATCCACGACGCCAAGGACCCTTCGGTGGACCTCTCGGCCATGCTCACGCAGGTCACCGGCGCGGTGCTGTCGCTCATGGGGACGCACGCGGCACGATGGCGGGAGGTCCGAGGGTCCCACCCGGTGCCGGTGTTCGGGTTCGAGTACGCGGTGGGGCTCGAGCCCGTGCCGGTCAATCTTGCGCGCATGCTCGAGCGCTTCCGGACCGGCGCCCGCGAACTGGGAGAGATCTGGCAGCGAGCGCTGCACCCCGCGACGGCGCGCGAGATCGCCGCGATCGCCTCGGCCTCGGACGAGTCGTTCGTGTTTCCCCCCACCCTGTGGGTGAGGACGATGTACGACTTTGCCGTGGCGTATCAGCACGGGCGTCTCAACCGCGAGCACCTGCTCCGCTCGCTCACCCCGCTCTATCTCGGCCGCACCGCCTCCTTCGTCGTGCAGACCCGCGATGCGGGGGCCGAGGAGGTGGAGCAGATCCTCGAAGAGCTGTGCCTGGAGTTCGAGCGGGAAAAGCCGTACCTGCTCGAGCGCTGGGACGAGACGGGAGGTGGACGATGACGGCAACCTTCACCGAGCGGCTGGTCGGCTCGCTCAACGCCTTCTTCGAGGCGGTGCTGCGCTTCCTGCCCGGACTCTTGGCGGCGGTGCTCATCCTGCTGCTGGGGCTCGTGGTCGGCTGGGTGCTGAAGGCCCTCGTCTCCCGCCTGCTGCGCGTGGCGCGTTTCGACCGGGCCTGCGACAGCAACGGGATCACCCAGATCCTGGGGCGCGCCGACATCCGCACCCCGCCCTCGCTGTTGTTGGGGCGAGGGCTGTTCTGGCTCGTGTTCGCGAGCTTCGCCATGGCCGGCCTGTCGGCGCTGGGAGTGGGCTTCGTCAACCGCCTCATCGCGGAGTTTTTCCTCTACCTGCCGCGGGTCCTCTCCGCCCTGCTGGTGCTGCTCGTCGGCTTTCTGCTCGCCAACTTCCTGTCGCGCGCCGCGCTGCTGGGTGCGGTCAACGCCGGCATCCCTTCGCCGCGGCTCATCGCCCTCGTGGTCAAGCTGCTCATTCTCGTGCTGTCGTTCGCCATGGCGCTCGAGCAGCTCCGCATCGCGACCTCGATCGTCCTGGCGGCGTTCATCATCGCCTTCGGGGCGGTCATGCTCGGACTGGCGCTGGCGTTCGGCCTCGGCGGGCGCGACGTCGCAAAGCGGGTGCTCGAGCGGCAGCTCGACACCCGCACCGACGAGACCCCGGACGGCTTCTCGCACCTCTGACTTGCCCGCGGCCGGGCCTTGGTGGCGCTCACGTCCCCGCTGCGGAGGACACCGGCGGCCACGCGAAAACACAGTAAAGGTCGCAGACGTTGGTGCCGGTCGGACCGGTGGTGAGGTGGTCCCCGAGCGCGGCAAAGAACGGGAAGCTGTCGTTGCGGTCGAGATGTGTCGCCGCGTCGAGCCCGAGACGGCGGGCGCGGGCGACCGTGGTGCCGTCCACGGCGGCCCCCGCAGCGGGGGTCGGGCCGTCCCCTCCGTCGGTGCCGAGACACGCGACGGCGGCCCCCGGCACGCCGTCGAGCGCGATCGCGGCCGCGAGCGCCGCCTCCTGGTTGCGGCCGCCGCGGCCGGGGCCGCGGACCGTGACGGTGGTCTCGCCGCCCAGCACGAGACAGGCCGGCAGCGGCCCGCGGCCCGCGGTCAGCTCGCGGGCGAGACTCGCAAGCTGCGCACCCACCTCTCGCGCCTCGCCTTGCAGGCCGGTGGTGAGCACGGCGCCGTGCAGGCCGAGCTCCCGCGAGCGGCGCACCACGGCTTCCGCGGCCAGCTGGTTGCCGCCGACGATCACGTAATGCGTTCGGGCGAGCGTCGCATCGCCGGGCTTGAGGGTGTCCGGGACCAGGCCTGAGGCGCCTCGCCGCAGGTGGTCCGCGACTGCGCCGGGCACCGCCCCCCACAGGTTGTACCGGGCCAGGACGTCGCACGCGTCGGCAAAGCTCGAGGGGTCGGCGACCGTGGGTCCGGACGCGATGGCGGCGCGGTCGTCACCCACGACGTCCGAAAGCGCAAGCGTCAGGAGGGGTGCCGGGCCGGCCAGGCGCACGAGCCCGCCGCCCTTGACCCGGTCGAGGTGCCGGCGCACGGTGTTGAGCTCGCCGATCGTCGCCCCCGAACGCAGCAGCGCGTCGGTCGTGGCCTGCAGGTCGGCCAGCGACAGCCCCTCGGCCGGCCAGGTCAGCAGTGCCGAGCCGCCGCCCGACAGCACCACGACGAGCAGATCGTCGGCCGCTGTCCGGGCTGCCAGGGCCACGAGGCGGCGTGTCGCCTCGACGCCGCGCTCGTCTGGCAGGGGATGCGAGGCTTCGAACAGCTCGACGAGGCGCGTCGGCACGCGGTGCCCGTCCTTGACGATCACCACTCCCCCACCCACGAGATCCCCGGCCAGCCCCTCCACGGCCGAGGCCATGGCCCCGCCGGCCTTGCCCGCCCCCACCACGATGACGCGGCGCGGCGTCGCCGACCATCCGCCCACGACGAGCGCGTCCCCCGAGCGCTGCAGGAAGGCGCGCACGGCTGTCGCCGGGTCGGCCGCCTCGATGCCAGCGGCGAGGCTTGCGAGCATGCTGCGCCGCATCCGTTCGGGCACCCCGTGCCCGGCCAGCGCCGGGCTCTCAAGCAGGCTTCTCACCGGCTTTCCCTGCTGGCCCCGCCTCCGAGGGACCCGGCCGGAGGGCGGCGCGCAGCACGTCCCGGCGCGCGACCAGACCGCACGGCCGCCTTTCCGTCTCCGAGGCCACCACGACCAGCTCGTCCCACCCCTCCGCCAGGAGCTCCATGCTCTCTCTGGCGGGGGTCGAGGGCGTCACGAGCGGGCACTCGACCCCCAGCTCCCCGGCCACGACCGGAAGATCCCGCTCGGTCTCGTTCAGGGTCGCGCGCAGGTCAGAAAGACGCAGGACGCTCCGGCACGCTCCGCCCGCCCCGAGCACGGGTACCACCTGTTGGTCGGTCGCCGCCATGGTGGCGAGAGCTTCGGACAGTGGGGCCCGCTCCTCGACCGTGGCCGTCACGGGCCGCATCAGGACTCGCACGGGCATGTCGTCGAGCTGGTCGCCGGGCCGAACGTCGTGAACGGGCCCGCCCAGCTCCCGCAGCCGGTGGTGGTACAGGCCCAGCACGTCGAACCGCCGGGCCACGAAGGTGGCGGTCGCGACGCAAACCATGATCGGCAGGATGACCTGGTACGAGGAGGTCATTTCGAACAGAAGCAGCACGGCCGTGGCGGGGCACCGCACGACGGCTGCGAGGACGCCGCCCATCCCGACCATGGCGTAGGCGCCTGCCCCGGCCATGGCGTGCCCGAGCAGCGCCTCGAGCCCCCGGCCGTAGGCCCCACCCAGCATGGCGCCGACGAACAGGGTGGGGGCGAAGTCGCCACCCCAGCCCCCGGAACCGAGGGTGAGCGCGGTGGCGAGGATCTTGCCCGCAGCGAGCGCCAGCAGGAGCCGCACTGGCAGCTCCCCGAGGCACGCCGCTGCCGTCGTGTCGTGGCCGTTGCCGAGTACACCGGGGAGCGCCAGGCCGAGGAGCCCCACGCCGAGACCCCCGAGACCGGCTTTCCACCACCCCCGCCACGGGAGGGCGGCGAAAAGGCGCTCGGCCAGCTCGGTGCCGCGCCGGAACAGCAGACCGCCCACCCCGGCCACGACCCCCAGGCCTGCGTACAGCCCCACCTCCCACCAGGCTGCAAGCTCGTAGGCAGGGACCCGAAAGTGACCGGCGCTCGCGCTGCCCTCGGCCGCCTGGCAGACGGCGGTGCCGGCCACGGCAGCCAGCATGACCGGGGACAGCGTCGCCGCCGACCACTCGCCGAGCACCACCTCGAGGGCGAAGAACACCCCGGCGAGAGGCGCGTTGAAGGCGGCGGCGATGGCCGCGGCAGCCCCGCAACCCACCAGCAGCCGGCGCTGGTTGGGTGAGGCCCGCAGCCACCGCGCCAGGCACGCACCGAGGCCCCCGCCCATGGCGACCACGGGCGCTTCCCGGCCGGCCGAACCGCCGCTGCCAATCGTCAGGACGCTGTTGACGAACGTCGCCGGTACGTAGCGAAACGGGATTCGCCCCCACTGCCGCCGGGCGTCCAGCATCACCGACGCCACCCCCAGCCGCCCGGGGGTCCGAAAGACATACGTGGCGGCGAGGGCGCTCAGCGCCGCGCCCAGCGCCGGCAGCAACAGACGCCAGCGGAAACCCGCGGGCAGCGGGAGGACCCGGTCGAGACCACCGGCCACGTGGTAGTCGAGCGCCGCGTCGAGGGCCGCAATCGCGTTCCAGAACGCGGCAGACAGCAGCCCTGCCACGGCTCCGAGCGCGGTGGCGAGCACGAGCACGGCCGCAAACCGGCGGCCGGTCAATCGGCGCAGCGCGGCGGCGAGCCAGGCTCTCGGGGCGGGCCGGGCGGATACCGCATCGCCGTCGTCCTCGACCATCGGCACCAGATTACCGAGTTTACGTCGTCCGCCGCAACGTCCGCAGGCCGCCGGAGTGTGCGAGCCCGGCGCACTGCCCCCCCGCCCGGCGGCACCGGCGGGCCGCGTCACGCCGGCAGCAGGTTGGCGAGCGCGGGGATGAGAGTCTTCCGGCCGCTCCGGTCGAAGTACACGACGAGCCGCATCTGGGCGCCGCCGCCCTGGACCTGGAGGATCACACCGGTGCCGAAAGTGGGGTGGTGGACTTTGAGGCCCGGCCGCCAGCCGCCGGTCGCGGTCGGAGTCCGCGCTGCGGAGTCCGGGCGCCGTGCTTCCCCTGGCCGCCCCGCCGAAAGCGGAGAGGGAAGGGGTGAGGGCGGCTCGCTGCGGCCAGGATGCGGGCGGCGCCAGGCGCCGTGGCGCTCGCCTTCGAGAGGACAACGAAGAGGAGAGCCGCGTTCGTCGAGGACCTCCGGCGGGACCTCGAAGAGGAACGGGGAGGGGCGCCCTCCCAGGAGCTGGCCGTTGACCCGCCGCTGGCGGGCGCATGTGAGATGGAGGTTGCGCCGGGCGCGCGTCATCCCCACGTAGGCGAGCCGCCGTTCCTCCTCCTCGTCGTCGTGGTCCGAGCCCTCCCGCCGCAGCGGCAGCAGGCCGTCGTCCATGCCGACCAGAAAGACGACGTCGAACTCGAGGCCCTTGGCGGCGTGTAGCGTCGAGAGCTGGACGGCATCGGGAGAGACGCGGGCGTCCGCGTCGGTGAGCAACGCCACCTCGTCGAGAAAGCCCGCCAGGTTGAGCCCCCGCTCGGCGGCCTCCGCGGCCGCGGCCACAAGCTGGTCCTGGTTGTCACGGCGGGCGCGATCCTCCTCGTCGTACGAGGCGTACTGCGCCGCTAGGCCCGAGCGCTCCAGCAGCTCGCGCACCACCACCTCGGGGCTGGCGTGCCGCGCCAGCGCCGCCAGCTCGTCGAGCAGCGCGAAGAAGCCCTCGAACGACATCCGGGCCCGGGGAGTGAGCGTCGGCGGAAGGGTGCGGGCGGCGGCCGGCAAGGACATCCCGGAGGCGGCGGCCGCCGCCTCGACGTGCTCCATCGCGACGGCGCCGATGCCGCGCGAAGGCACGGTGACGGCGCGCCGGAAAGCGAGCACGTCGTCCGGGTTGGCGAGCAGGCGGAGGTACGCCAGCGCGTCCTTGACCTCGGCCCGCTCCCAGAAGCGGGCCCCCCCCACCACCCGGTAGGGGATCGCCCGCCGCACCAGCTCCGCCTCGAGCGGGCGCGACTGCGCGTTGGTGCGGTACAGCACCGCAATGCCCGAGGCGCCGGCGCGGCGCGCCTTCTCGATTCCATCGGCCACAAAGCGGGCCTCGTCGTTCTCGTCGGCGGCCTGAAAGAAGACCACGGGGTCGCCGGGCCCGGCCTGGGAGGAGAGGCGCTTGGCCCGGCGCCGGCTGTTGTGGCCGATCACCCCGGCCGCGGCCGCGAGAATCGGCTCGACCGAGCGGTAGTTGCGGCCAAGGATCACTTCCGCCGCGTCCGGATAGGTGTGGCGAAACTCGAGGATGTTGGCAACGTCGGCGCCCCGCCACCTGTAGATCGACTGGTCCTCGTCGCCGACGGCGGTGAGGTTGGGCCGCTTGCCCCCCAGAAGCCACAGCAGCCGCGCCTGGGCGGCGTTGGTGTCCTGGTACTCGTCCACGAGCATCCAGGGAAAGCGGCTCGCGAGCGCCCTGCGAATCGCCTCGTCCTGCTCGAGCAAGCGGACCGAGAGCAGCAGCATGTCGTCGAAGTCGACGGCGCCGGCCGCCCGCAGCGCCTCCTCGTACGCGGCGTAGACGTCGGCGAGAACCGGATCGCCCGGTCCCGCGCCGGGCGCCCGCAGCGCGTTCTTGGCCGCCGAGATGCGGCTCCGCGCCTGGCGCAGCGGCAGCTGATCGGTCGACAGCCCAAGACGCCGGTACACCCCCTCGAGGAGCTTGCGCTGTTCATCCTCGTCGGCAATCGAGAAACGGCCGGACAGACCCGCCTCGCGAGGGTGGCGGCGCAGGAGCTGCAGCGCGAAGCGGTGGAAGGTCCCCACGAACCCGCCGTGGAGAGGCTGCCCGAGCAGCGTCTCGACGCGCTCGCTCATTTCTCGCGCCGCCTTGTTGGTGAACGTGACGGCCATGACCTGGTGCGGGCGGGCGTGCCCGGCAGCCAGCAGCCACGCCACGCGGTAGGTCAGCACCCTCGTCTTGCCGGAGCCCGCCCCGGCGACGACGAGCAACGGCCCCTCGCCGTGCGTCACCGCCTTGCGCTGGTCCTCGTCGAGCCTCGACAGCAGGCCCTCGATCCGATCCACCCGACCTCCCGACGCCGCCTTTGACGGCGCGAAGCGCCGATTGTACCCCCACCGCTGGAACGACCCCTCCTGGCCTGGCACCGCCTCGTTGTATCCTTTCGGCGGGATGGAAAACGCCTCGCTCTCCGCCGTCGTGCTGGCGTTCGGCGTCACGCTCCTGGCCGGGCTCGCCACCGGCATCGGCAGCGCCATCGCCTACTTCGCGCGGCGCACTAACCTCTCGTTCCTGGCGATCTCCCTGGGGTTCTCGGGCGGCGTCATGGTCTACGTGTCGTTCACCGAGATCCTGCGCAAGGGCGAGAGCCTGCTGGTGGCGCTCCACGGCCCGAGGACCGGGGCCTGGATGACGGCGGGCGGTTTTTTCGCCGGGCTCGTGGCAATGGCGCTCATCGACTGGCTGGTGCCCGAAAAGAGCAACCCACACGAGCTCACGCCCCGGGACGAGCTGGTCGACTACCAGGCCCATCACGACGCCAAGGTGCCGGAGGCCAGGCTGCTCCGCATGGGGCTGTTCTCGGCTCTGGCGATCGGCATCCACAACTTCCCGGAAGGGCTCGCCACCTTCCTCGCTGCCCTCGAGGATCCCCACCTCGGGGTGGCGATCGGCATCGCCATCGCCATCCACAACATCCCCGAGGGGATCTCGGTGTCGGTGCCGATCTTCTACGCCACCGGCAACCGCCGGCGGGCGTTCGGCCTGTCGTTCCTTTCGGGGCTTTCAGAACCCGTGGGGGCGGCTGTCGGCTACCTCATCCTGCGAACGTTCCTCACGCCGGGCGTGCTCGGGTTCACGTTCGCGCTGGTGGCCGGGGTGATGGTCTACATCTCGCTCGACGAGCTGTTGCCCACCGCCCGGGAGTACGGCGCCGGCCACCAGGTGCTCGGCGGCCTGCTGGCCGGCATGGCGGTCATGGCCGTGTCGCTGCTGCTCCTGAAGTAGCGCCCGGCGGCCGCTACTCGACCGTGACGCTCTTGGCGAGGTTGCGGGGTTGGTCGACGTCGCAGCCGCGGCGCACCGCCACCTCGTACGCCAGCAGCTGCAACGGCACCGCCGCCACGATCGGCTGCAGCGGCCACGGGAGGGGTTGCAGCGGAATGACCTGGCGCGCCAGCGACCCAAGCCGCGCGTCCTCGGCGTCGCCCAGGACGTACACGGGGGCCCGCCGGGCTCGCACCTCCTCGATGTTGGAGCGCACCTTGTCCTCGAGCTCGCCCGGCGGGCACAGGGCGATCACCGGGAAGTTCTCGTCGAGCAGTGCGATCGGCCCGTGCTTCATCTCCCCCGCCGGGTACCCCTCGGCGTGCAAGTACGAAATTTCCTTCAACTTGAGAGCCCCCTCGAGGGCGAGCGGGTAGAGCACGCCGCGCCCGAGGTACAGAGCATCCGAGGCGTGCTCGAGCTCCGCGGCCACGGCTGCGACCTGCGGCGCCACGCGCAGGGCGCCCTCGAGGTCGTACGGCAAGGCGCCCGCCCGCTCCGCCAGCCCGCTGGTTCCGGGCGTCTCGAGGCCGCGGGCGGCGCGCCACGCGAGCGCCAGGGCGAGCAGCGCCGCGAGCTGGGTCGTGAACGCCTTTGTCGAGGCGACCCCGATTTCAGGCCCGGCGTGGGTGGGCAGGCGGAAGTCGGCCAGCCGCTCGGCGTGGGCGCCCCGCACGTTGCAGACGGCAGCCAGGGTGCACCCGGAGGCGCGGGCGAGCTGCAGGGCGGCAATGGTGTCTGCGGTCTCCCCCGACTGGGTGATCCCGATGACCAGGGTCGCGGGGTCGAGCAGCGGCTCCCGGTAGCGGAACTCGGACGCGTAGTCGACCTCACAGCGGACCCGCGCCAGCCGCTCGAGGTAAAACTTGCCGACGAGCGCCGCGTGCCAGGAGGTGCCGCAGGCGACCAGCCGCACCTCGCGAAAGCGTTGCAGGGTTTCGGCGCCCAGGCCGAGGTGGGCGAGCGACGGTACGGCCGGGTCCGGCAGCAGCGCGTGAAGGGTCTCGCCCACCGCCGCGGGCTGCTCGTGGATTTCCTTGAGCATGAAGTGTCGAAAGCCGCCCCGCTCGACCTCGCCAGGCTCCCAGTCGAGGTGAGTCACGGCTCGCGCCACCGGCCGCCCCGCTGCGTCGAGAACCTGGACGGAGTCGGCCCTGATCACGGCCAGGTCGCCGTCCTCGAGGTGGAGACAGTGGCGGGTCACGGCCAGCACGGCGGCAGGGTCCGAGGCCACGAGGTTTTCCGCTTCCCCCATGCCGATCACGAGCGGCGGGCCGTTGCGGAACGCGACGATGGTGCGGGGATCGGACCGGCTCACGGCGGCAACGGCGTACTGCCCGCGCAGCCGCGGCCGCAGCGCCAGAGCCGCAGACGCGAGGTCGGCACCGTGCGCCGCCAGCAGGTGGGCGATGACCTCGGAATCGGTATCGGACGAGAACCGTGTTCCCCTCGCCTCGAGCTCGGCTCGCAGCTCGCGGAAGTTCTCGATGATACCGTTGTGGACCACGGCGACCCGCCCCCCCTCGTCGGTGTGCGGGTGGGCGTTGCGCTCGGTTGGCGCCCCGTGGGTCGCCCAGCGGGTGTGGCCGAGCGCGAGGTGGCTCGCAAGCCCAGCGCGGTAGGCCTTCTCCACGAGGTTGATGAGTTTCCCGGGGGCTCGCAGCACCTCGATGCCGCTCCCCAGATGGACCGCTAGCCCCGCCGAGTCGTAGCCCCGGTACTCGAGGTGCCGCAGCGCCTCGAGCACCACCGGGACCGCTTCACGCGGCCCGACATACCCGACGATCCCACACATGCCAACCCCCTGGCGCCGGCGAGCCGCAGCCGCGGCGGGCCCGGGCGAGCCTCGATTCTACCCCCTGGACACGGTGGACCGACCGGCCTCGGGGGCCGGGCGGCCCGGCTCGACGCCCAGCACCTCGCCGAGCGTGGCCGCGAGCAGCTCCTGGCTGTGGCGGACCGTTCCCTCGCCCGTCACCGCGAGAAGGTCGCGCTGCAGCAGCACGCCGGGCCCGTGCCAGGTGCCGTGCGAGCGAACCAGCTCGGCCCCGGCCGCGGCGTAGAGCGCGGCCACGTCGGGTGGCAGCGGACGGGTGTTGAGCACCACGACGTCGAGTCGTAGCCCCGGCGCGTAGCGCGCCAGCTCGGCGAGGTGCTTCTCGAGGTCGAAGCCGTCGGTCTCGCCAGGCTGGGTGACGAGGTTGGCGATGTACACCTTGCGCGCCGGCGCTCGCACCACTGCTTCCCGCAACCCGGGCACCAGCAGGTTCGGGATGAGGCTCGTGTAGAGCGACCCTGGCCCGATGACGATGGTCTCGGCGGCGGCGACCGCCGCCAGCGCCTCGGGCAGCGCCCGCGGGTCGGCCGGCTCCAGCCACACCCGCCGGGGCGGCCCGCCGTGAGAAATCGCGGTCTCGCCGGCCAGCACCTCGCCGTTTGGACCCTCGCCCAGCAGTGTCACCGTGTCGCCCGTGGCCGGCAGCACCGTACCCCGGACCCTCAGCACCTCCGCCGCCAGCCGCACCGCCCGCGGGAAGTCCCCGGTGAGGTGGTGGAGTGCGGTCATGAACAGGTTGCCCAGCGGGTGGCCGCCGGTCGGCCCATCACCCGGCAGCCTGAGCGCGAACAGGCGGGTCAGCAGCTCGTCGTCCTGGGCCAGCGCCACCAGGCAGTTGCGCACGTCGCCGGGCGGTGGCATGTCGTACTCCTGCCGCAACCGACCCGAGGAGCCGCCGTCGTCGGACACCGTGACGACCGCCGACAGCGACCCGAGCGGCAGCCGCTTGACGGCACGCAATAGCGTCGCCAGGCCGGTGCCGCCGCCGAGGGCCACCACCCGCGGTCCCGTGCTGGGGTCGTCCATGGTGCTACTTCTTGGAGAGTTCGTGCAGGACCTGCTTGGCGACCGCCTTGAGCGTCTCGAACACGCCGATGCCCTTCGTCGCCACGGCCTCGAACGTCGGCTCGCCCTTGACATTGAGCTCGCGGAACATGAGGTCGTACGGCATCGCGGTCGGCATGTCGCGCTTGTTGAGTTGCAGGGCGTACGGCACGGTGGCCAAGTCGAAGCCGTTTTCCCGCAGGTTGATGCGCAGGTTGTCCAGGGACTCGAGGTTGGCGTCCTGCCGGGCCTCCTGCGAGTCGGCTACGAAAATCACGCCGTCCACACCCTTGAGGATGAGCTTGCGGGAGGCGTCGTAGAAGACCTGGCCGGGCACGGTGTAGAGGTGGAAGCGGGTGCGGAACCCGCGCACGGTGCCAAGGTCGAGCGGCAGGAAATCGAAGAACAGGGTGCGGTCGGTTTCGGTCGCGAGCGAGATGAGCTGACCCTTGTTCTGCGGGTTGGTCTTCTCGTAAATGAACTGCAAGTTGGTCGTCTTGCCACACAGACCCGGACCGTAGTACACGATCTTGCAGTTGATCTCCCGCGAGGCGTAGTTGATGAAGCTCATTCGGAGAACAGTGCGTCGATGTCTTCGTCGGTAATTTCTGCGAACGGCGACGCCTGGGCCTGTCCCTCCTGCGCCGCCTTGGAAGCCATCTGGCTCAACACCTCCTCCAGCTCGGCCGCGCTCTTGCGCACCCGCAGCCGAACCAAGCCGAGCGACGAGCGCTCGTCGAAGATCACGACCAGGATCAACCGCTGCGCCACGATCGAGATGTGGATGTTGTCTTTCTCGCCCTCGTGGAACAGGATCGAGAACTCCTTTTCGCCGATGAGCCGCGCCAGGCCGTCGGTGGCCGCGACGTTGCCGGCCGTGAGGGAGGCGAGGGAAGTGGCGTCGACCTTCTCGAGATCGCCCTTGGCGGCGATTTGCTGGCCGTTCTTGTCGACGAGGAAGACGATCTTCGCATTCGCGTCGACCCACAGGCGGCTGAGGATCGAGTTGATGCGATCGAACTCCTCCTCGTACATCACAAGGTTCGATCCCATCAGAGCCATGCTTTACGGCCTCCGCCCATCCGTTCGGGAGTATAGCGCCCTCGGCACCATCAATCCATACCCCGGCGTCCCGCCAGCGAGCGCGTCAAGGTCACGTGGTCGGCGTAGGAGATCTCGCCCCCCGCCGGAAGCCCGAAGGCGATGCGGGTCAGCCGGACGGGGGTGGCACGCAGCAGGCGCGCCAGGTAGTGGGCGGTGGCCTCCCCTTCGACCGTCGGGTTGGTGGCGAGGATCACCTCGCATGTGGCAGCGCGCCGGACCCTTTCGACCAGCGCCGCGACGGTGAGCTCGTCCGGTCCCACGCCGTGCAGGGGGTCGAGCGTCCCTCCGAGGACGTGGTACAGCCCGTTGTACTCGCCGGTGGCCTCCACCGCCCAAGCGTTGAGCGGGTCCTCGACGACGCAGATGGTCTCCCGGTCGCGGCCGGCGTCGCGGCATACCACGCAGAGCTCCTCCTCGGCCAGCAGGAAGCACTCCCGGCAGTGGCGCACGAGCTCTGCCGCACTCGCCACTGCCGCCGCCAGGCGTCGCGCCCCGGCGGGCTGCCGCAGCAAGTGCTGGACGAGGCGGGTCGCCGTGCGCGGCCCCACGCCGGGGAGCTGCTCGAGCTCCTCCAGCAACGCGCGTACCGAGGGAGGGCGCAAATCCATCAGAGCATACCGGCCATACCCGAAGGCAAGCCCATCCGGCCGAGGATCTCGCGCTGCTTGACCTCGAGCCGGGCGACGGCATCCTCCCAGGCGGCCATGACGAGGTCGGCCACCAGTCCGGCCTCCTCGCCAGCCAGCGCCTGACTGTCGATCACGACGCCCTTGAGGTCCTTCAGCCCGGTCAACCTCACCTTCACGAGACCGCCGCCCGACGAGCCCTCGACTTCCAGCTCGCCCATGGCCTTTTGCAGATCGGCCTGGGCCTTCTGCGCCTGTTGCATGAGCTTCGCAATGTTCATGAGCGCTCCTCGACCGACTCGATGCGGCCGCCGAACACCTTGATCGCGCGGCGCACCGCCTCGTCGGCCTCGACCTTCTGGCGCAGTGTGTCGGGGGCCTCGGCGGACCCCAGATCGTCTTCCACCTCGATGTGCGTGGGCAGCCCTGCCCGCTCGGCTGCCGCGCGCAGCTGCCCCATGGCCTCGCGGACCGCCCTGACCGTCGACTGGGGCGCTCCCCGGAAGACGATGCGCAGCACGCCGGAGTCCACGATCACGTTGGCGGCGCTCGACACCCGCCCCGCCACCGCCTGCGAGCCTTCCGCCTCGAGAGCCGCCACCAGCCGCTCGCGCGGCGCGCCCCGCGCCAAGTCGGGACCGACTGCAGCAGGCGGCTTGCCGGGAAGCTGGGGCGACGAGGCGAGCCGGGGAGGTGTCCCGGCAAGCGACCCTTGGCCGGCCAGGAGCGCCTCCACCCGCACCAGCCGCGGCCACAGCGCCAGGCGGCCGATCGCCACGGCCGTCGCTACCGCCGGGTGGTCGGCGCCGAGCAGCAGGCCGCGCTGCTCCACCGCCAGCCCGAGCAGGCGCACCAAAAGCGGCGCGCCGAGCCGGGACGCGTCGCCCCGCAGATCGTCGAGGTGCGAAGTCGGCAGCGCCGGTGCCGCCTGCGGGTCGCAGGCCAGAAGCAGCAACGAGTGCAGGAGTTGCACGAGCTGCTCGAACAGTGCCGCGGCGTCGTGGCCGGCCTGCCGTTGCTGCTCGGTCACCGCGAGTGCGCCGGCCACGTCGCCCGCCGCCAGGCAGCGCCAGAGCGAAAGCAGCACCTCGAACGGCGGCAGCCCGAGGATCGCCGCCACTGCGTCCTCATCCACCGCTCCACCGGCGAACGCCCGCACCCGGTCGAGCAGCGACAGCGCATCGCGCAAGCTCCCTTCCCCGGCCCGGGCCAGCAGGTGCGCCGCGGCCCCGCTCAGCTCGAAGCCCTCGGCGGCGGCGATCGCCTGCAGCCGGGCCGCCACCAGCTCGGGAGGGATCGGTCGGAAGTCGACCTGCAGACACCGGGAGAGGATGGTGGCCGGGAACTTGTCTTTCTCGGTGGAGGCAAGGATGAACACGACATGCGACGGCGGCTCCTCGAGGATCTTGAGGAGCGCGTTGAAGGCGTCAGAGGTGATCTGGTGCGCCTCGTCCAGGATGAAAACGCGGAAGCGGTCGCGCACGGGCATCACGCGGGCGACCTCGCGCAGCTCGCGCACCGCGTCGATGCCGCGGTTGGAGGCGGCGTCCAGCTCGAGCACGTCCATGGACGACCCGAGCGTGATGTCCTGGCAGGCAGCACACTCACCGCACGGCTCGGGCGTCGGGCCGCGTTCGCAGTTGAGCGCCTTGGCCAAAAGCCGCGCCACCGTGGTCTTGCCCACCCCGCGCAGCCCCGAGAACAGGTACGCGTGTGCGATCTGACCCGTGCTCAGAGCGTTGCGCAAGGTCCGGACCACCACATCCTGGCCGACCAGGTCGTCGAACCGCTGGGGGCGCCAGCGCCGGGCCAGCACCTGATAACCTGCCATCATCACTCCCTGCCGTGCAGCGTGGCGAACCAAGGAGCCCGGGGACACCGCGGCACCCGGCGCAACCCCCTTATGGCTGCTCCCTTCCGGGCCTGACCAGGTTCGGGGACGCCGTCGCGCGGGACCCAGGCTCCTTGCTTCCCACGATACACGCTCCAACGGAGTGGCACACCCACCACCACCCGACCGCGGGTTCTCACCCGCCCTCTCCGCTCCCAGCTCCACGGTCTCTGCGACCCGTCGCACCACCGCGGAGTGACGAGCACCGGAAAGCCACATGGCGGAGAGGGCGGGATTGCGGGCCACACCGACCTGCCGTCCGCACCGACCCTCCACCTCCTCCCCACCGCCCCTCACGCTTCGATCCCGGCAGAGAGCCCACGTCTCGCCCCCCACCCGACCTCCGCGAGTACGAACCCACCCCAGCACACCACCCATCCACCCACCCACCGCGGGTTCTCACCCACCCTCTCCGCTTTCCGCCCCACGGTCTCTGCGACCCGTCGCACCACCGCGGAGTGACGAGCACCGGAAAGCCACATGGCGGAGAGGGCGGGATTGCGGGCCACACCGACCTGCCGTCCGCACCGACCCTCCACCTCCTCCCCACCGCCCCTCACGCTTCGATCCCGGCAGAGAGCCCACGTCTCGCCCCCCACCCGACCTCCGCGAGTACGAACCCACCCCAGCACACCACCCATCCACCCACCCACCGCGGGTTCTCACCCACCCTCTCCGCTTTCCGCCCCACGGTCTCTGCGACCCGTCGCACCACCGCGGAGTGACGAGCACCGGAAAGCCACATGGCGGAGAGGGCGGGATTCGAACCCGCGGTACGGTTGCCCGTACACACGCTTTCCAAGCGTGCTCCTTCGGCCACTCGGACACCTCTCCGCGCACCACGAAATCTGTTTCCGGGGCGAGAACCTGGCGACAAGCGACACGCTACGCCCTACCGGCACCGCCGGCCCGCCGGCTCTTCACCCCGAGACACTGTCAACGGCGGGAGATCCCGGCCACTTCTCCCGGCCAGCACGACGGGCGCCAGCAGGCGCCCCGCCTTCCCCCGGCTCCTGTGCCCCCCTCCGGGAACGCGATCACGCGCAGAAGGGGAACCTGGCGGAGAGGGTGGGATTGCGGGCCACACCGACCTGCCGTCCGCACCGACCCT
>DAOOJE010000012.1:0-26648 GCA_035384965.1 Thermoanaerobaculaceae bacterium | reverse complement strand
CTTGCCCACGGCCACCTCTTTCTCTCCTCGGCCTGCTGCACCGAGTGACCGCCTGCTCCAACTGGCGGAGAGGGTGGGATTGCGGGCCACACCGACCTGCCGTCCGCACCGACCCTCCACCTCCTCCCCACCGCCCCTCACGCTTCGATCCCGGCAGAGAGCCCACGTCTCGCCCCCCACCCGACCTCCGCGAGTACGAACCCACCCCCACACTCCACCCATCCACCCGCCCACCGTGGGTTCTCACCCCACCCTCTCCGCTCGCTTGCCCACGGCCACCTCTTTCTCTCCTCGGCCTGCTGCACCGAGTGACCGCCTGATCCAACTGGCGGAGAGGGTGGGATTCGAACCCACGGACCCCAGAGGGGTCAACGGTTTTCGAGACCGTCCCGATCGTCCACTCCGGCACCTCTCCGCACCGGGCCGCCAAGTGTACCCTCCACCTCGCCACGGCGCAACCGTTCGAAAGCGAAGCCGGAAGGCGGCTTGGGCTCGCGCGGAGGTTTCCAGCCCAAACAGTACGAGGCCCGGCGTGTGCCGGGCCCCGCAACAACGCACCAGTCAGGACGCTAGCTGCCGATCTGCACGCCCTCGGGCCACTGCACGAACGAACCGACCGAGTAGACGATGTCGTCGATGAAGTCGGTCCGCGGTCCGCCCCCGACCCAGGTCATGCTGGTGTTGCGGTCGCGCCCGCCGGACCACAGGGTGTACGAGTTGCCGGCCGTGGTGTCGCCGATCCAGCCGATGGGGTTGCTCCACCCGTCGTTCTGGGGAATCCGGCGGATGTAGGTCGGCTCGAGGTAATGCTCGAGCGCCGTCCGCGCCGAGTTCGTCCCAACCCGCGGGTAGAAGTTGTTATCCACCGTGTACGCCTCGACGGCGGTCGCAATGGAGCGGATGTCCGCCATGGTCCTCTTCTGCCGGCCGCGGTTGATCGCGTTCAGCAGGTTGGGGATGGCGATTGCGGCAATGATGCCGATGATCGCCACCACGATGAGCAGTTCGATGAGGGTGAACCCTTTTTGCCTTCTCATGAGGCCTCCTTCCGGCCGTCTCTCAAGCAAAAGGGGTGCCAGCGGTATTGTTCCCGACGAGCGTCACAGTGACGATTCACGTCACCCCGAGAACTCGCGGTGCCGTGCAGTGACACCGCGCAGCCGCCCTCCTCCTGGACTACACTCCCGCCGTGAGGCTCCCGCGCCACACAGCCCTCATGATCGGCATCCTGGGTGTGCTGGCGCTGTACGCGCCCGTTCTGCTCCGCGGCTCGACGCTCGCAACCCGAGACCTCGCGGCCACGGCCACTCCGTGGCGCGCTGCCTGGGCCTCGCAGCTCGCCTCGCGCTCGCTCCCGCTGTGGGACCCGGCTTCGAGCGGGGGCCGCCTGCTGCTCGCCAACCCCAACGCCGGGGCGTCATACCCGGCCACAGCCGTGTTCCTCCTCGCCTCGCCCGAGCGCGCCGTGGTCTGGCATCTCGCCCTGCACCACCTCCTCCTCGCCCTTGGCCTGTACCGCCTGGCGCGCGCCGCCGGCGCCCGCCGCGACGCGGGCGGGCTGGCCGCCACGGTCGGCGCCTCGCTCGGCGTGGCCTGGTCAAGCCTTTCGTTCCTCAATCTCCAGGCCAGCCTCGCCTGGGCGCCGTGGGTGCTCGCGGCAGTGGCGCGCACGCCGCGCCGAACCGACCAGGCCGTCCGCCGGGCAAGCCGCGCCGGCGCGTTCTGGGGGCTCTGCATTCTGGGAGGTGAGCCGGTGACGGCCCTGCTCACCGGCGCTCTCACCGCGCTCGTGGCGCTGCTCGAGTGGCGGCGGCGCTCGCTGTGGGTCGTGCTCGGCTTGCCGGCAGTGGGCTGTGGCCTGGCGGCGCCGCTGCTCGTGCCTCTCGTCGCCGCCCTGCCCGAGACCGCGAGGGTGGCGCTGGGCCCGGCCGCCGGGGCGCTGGCCGCCGACGCGATGGCGCCCAGGCGGTGGATCGAGCTGGTGCTCCCGAGCGTGCTGGGGCCAGCGTTCGCCGACCACGCGAGCGGCTTCTGGGCCGCCGCCTCGTTTCCCTGGCAGCGCTACTTCCCCCTGGTGTTCGTGGGCTCGCTGCCGCTTGTCCTGGCGTGCTTCGCGCTTCGCCGCCGCAAGTGCCTCGGGTCGTGGCTACTGGCTGCAGCCACCGGGGGTGTTCTAGCCCTGTTCGTCGGTGTGCCCGGGGTCGGCGAGCGGCTCGAGACGCTGCCGGGCCTGGCGGCGGTCCGCTACGGGATCAAGCTCCTGGTGGTGCCGTTCCTGTGTCTCCCGGTCCTGCTCGCGGCCGGCTGGGAGGAGCTCGCCCGCGCCTGGCGAGCCGGGATCAGGCGGGGTCTGGGGGTCGCTGCCGCGCTGGTGGCTGCCCTCACGGCTTTCGGCGCACTCCCGACCGGAGAGCGTCCGCTCCGGCGGGCGCTCGGTCGTGCCTATCCCGACTCGCGGCCCCATTTGCAGGCCGTGCCCGGTCCCGTTCTGCGAGCCGCCGTGGCGCGCGACGGCGCGGCGCTGGCGCTGCCGCTGATGGCGCTCGCTGCCGCCGGACCCCACGCCGGGACCACCGCAGCCGCTGCGCTGGTTGCCAACACGCTCGGCGGCCTGCCGGGGTGGCACCCGGCCCCTGCCCGCGAGTGGGCGAGCCCGCCGCCGTTGCTGTCGACCCTCCCCGCGCGCCCGGTCATCGCGGTCTTCGCCCGCCGCGGCACTCCGGCCTCCCAACCATCCGACCCCCAGCTCCGGCGTTTCTGGGAGGCGCGTGCCGCGCTCTATCCGGAGTACGGCGTTCGCTGGGGTGTGCGTTACGTCCTGGCGCGCGGACCGGACGGACTGGAGCCGGCTCGCTCCGAGCTGCTGGCGCGCATCGCCGCGACCCTCCCGGGTGGTGTCCAGGCCCGGCTCGCTGCGGCCCTCGGGGCGAACGCCGTCGTGGCGCCCCGCCCCGTCGAGGGATGGCCGTGCGTCGAGGTGGACGGGGTGTGGTCGTGCCTCCCACCCGAGTTCGCCCCCCAGGTCTACCTGGCGAGCCGGGCGCTGCCGGTGAGCAGCCTCGAGGCGGCGGCCTGGACCATGGGCAGCCCCGGGTTCCGGCCCGGCCGGGACGTGGTGGTCGAGGGCCCGGCGCCCCCCGTGGCGCCCGGAGAGGTCGTGGAACTCGGCGGCAAGCCGCACCGCCGGCGCTTCGAGGTGAGGACCGGCGGGCCCTCCATCCTCGTGGTCCAGCAAAGCTTCATGAATTGCTGGCAGGCCCGCGTCGACGGCCGGACGGCACGGCCGATTCCCGTCAACGGCTCGATTCTGGGGGTGGCCGTCCCGGCAGGAACGCACACGGTGGAACTGGCGATCGACCCGAGCCCCTACCGGGTGGGGGCGGCCGGGGCGCTGGTGGCCATCCTCCTGCTCCTGCTCGCGGCTCGCACCTCCCCGAGCCCGAGCAGCGCGAGCGCTGCCACGGCGAGCAGCGACACCGCGCCTCCGGCGGCCAGCCCCCCGTCGCGGTAGCGCAGCGTCAGGTGGTGGCGGCCCGCCGGTACCGCGACCGCCATCAGCGAGAGATCGGCGCGCAACACCGGCACGGGCCGCCCGTCGACCCTGGCTTGCCAGCCGGGGTGCCAGGTGCGGTTGACGGCAATCACCGCGCCGTCACCTTCCGCCTCGAACTCCAGCTCGATCGAGCCGGGACGACTGGTCACCCTACCCAGCGTGCAGGGACCGGCCTGCACTCTCGCGCCGCCGGCCGTCGAGCGCTCGATCACCACCGCGTCGCGCGACGCCGGACCCAGGCTCTCCACAGCACTCCGCCAGGCGTGGCGCTCGTCGATCGTCACCACCGTGTGCGGGCACCACACCTCCGGCCGCGCTCCCGCCAGGGGCAGCAGCGTCGGGCCGGAGAGGCCGACCGCCCCACCCCCGACCACGACGCCGCCGACGCCGCGTCTCGCGAGCTGGGCCCCCAACAGTCCCCCCTCCTCGCGCCCGAGCGCCAGCAGTTCCGAGGTCGCGGCCGCCACCCACCTCGGCTGGGTGCGATCGAGATCGGGGTCCAGCACGGTGCCGACGCCCCACGCGGCGGTGATCGGCGGGCACCCTAGGCTGCGCGCCTGCACTGGCGCCCTGCCTGCCGAGCACGGCGCGTGGAACACGCGGGCGGTCCCCCCGGCGGCGGCCACAGCGTGGAGGAACGCCGGAGGTTCCAGCACCGCGCCGCGAGGGACGAAACCCAGCAGCGGGCGGCCAGCGACGGCGAGTTCGATCACCGCGAGGCCGACCAGGAGGTGGGAGAGAACGGCGCTGCGCCGCCTGCCGAGCCACCACGCCAGCGCGCCCGCCGCCAGGCAGAGCCCCACGTGTCGGCCCAGCAGGCGGAGAGCGGCGGCGTGCCAGGCAGGGTGGGCGGCCTCGGCAGGGGGAGTGGCGAGCCAGGGCGGCCACCCCCACACAACGCCGCCCACCGCCGCGGCAGCGAGCAGCGCCATGCCGCCGATGATCGGCGGGATGGTGCGAACAGCGGTTTCCTCGCCCGCGGCCAGCGCGTCGAACCCCAGTGCCCCCCCGACCGCCGCCACGAAGGCGGAAAGCACCAGCCACTTCTCGGGGAAGCGCAGCCCTCCCACCAGGGGAAGACGCGCGAGGGCTGGAGCGACGAGGGGCAGGCCCGCTCCCACGCCGAGGAGAAGGCCCGCCCCGCCGAGCGCTGCCCAGGCTCGACCCAGCCGCCGCACGCCGACGCACGCCAGCGGCGGCAGCAGGCAGCCGAGGTACAGCGAGTACAGCAGCGGCTCCCGTCCGGCATACAAGTGCGAGGTCCACAGCAGGCTGTCGGCGCCCTCGCCGAGCGCCCCGCTGGCGGGAGGTACGAGGATCTCGAGCAGGCGCGCCGGCACCAGCGACCACCCCAGGCCTTCCGGCAGGGCGGCTTCCCCCCCCCTGGCCGACCGGGCGAACAGCTCTGCCGCCGGCACGAGCACCACCGCCGCCAGGCCGGCCCCCAGGGCGGCACCGAGAATCACTCGCCCCAGGTGCCGGAGTCGGGGCGCGCCCCGCCCGTCCGCGCACCCCGCCGGGCGCTCGCTATCCCAGCTCGCGGCCAGGACCGCAGTCCCCAGTATCAGGAGGCTCACCGGCTCGCCCCCCGCACAGGCGAGGGCGACCGACGCCGCCAGCCCGAGCAGCGGCCTCGCGCCCGGCGCTCGCCCCGCCCGTTGCGCGCAGGCCACCGCCCAGGGCAGCGGAGCCAGCGACAGCAGCATGGGCAGCAGGTTGCTCAGCGACAACGCGACGCCGCCCAGCCCCCACACCGCGGCGCCGTAGTTCGCTGCCGGGCGGCTCACACCCCGCTGCCTGAGCAAGAAACGCATCCCGACCGCGGTGGCAGCGAGCGGCGCGAGGACCTGGAGGTTGCAGGCGAGTCCGAACGGCACCACGAAGAACAGCCAGGTCAGGGGGTGCCACACCGCGTGATGGGGGTTGGCGGCCAGCGGCAACCCGCACGCCTGGTATGGGTTCCAGGCCGGCAGTCGGCCCTCCTCCGCGGCCACCCGGAGCAGCACCGCCCGGTTCGGCCAGTGCAGCGTGACGAGGTCCCGCTCGGCGAGGACCGCGCCGGCGAGGATCGGCCCGAAGAGCCACGCTGCGGCCACGACGAGCCCCCCGGCCACCACGAGCCGCTGCGTCACATCCTGCCGGGGGGTCGGGATCTCCATTCCAGTTGGCTCTTGCGGCCGGACCCGCCTCAGGGTGGATCGAGGGCGTCGCTCCCCGCTCGCCCGGGAGACAGGAGGTCGGGGCCGTCCAGCTCCCAGTCGTGGGCGGGAGCGTAGCACCCGGGCCACGGGACGGCCGTCGCCACGGTGAACGACAGCACCTCGCAGGCATAGTCGAAGGCGAGCCCCGCCCTGGTGTGCACGGCCGCATCCACGAGGTAGCGGCCGGCAGCCAGCTCGAGCCTCGGGAAGACGACCCGCACTTCCCCCTCGCCGGCGAGCCGCCGCGGCCGCCAGCCGTCGAGGTCGGTGTTAGTCCCCCACACGTGGCCGCCGCCCTCGCGATGGAGAGCCACACCGAACGCGAAGTCCTCCTGCGGCTGATGGGCGGTGTAGCGCAACCGCAAGCTGGCGGCCTCGCCGCCGCGCAGCAGCCGGACCGGCCGCCCTCCCGCATCGAGGAGTTCGACGCTGTCGAGCGTGACGGCGCCGTTGCCCCACCGCCGGTCGCCACCGGTGGCAGGCGCAGCGGCGGTCTCGCAGGCCGCCACATCCGAGCGGTAGCGAGCCACCGTGGCGGCTGCCGGCCCGCACACCACGGCCTTGCCCTCGCGCAGGTAGAGGGCGCGATGGGCGAGCTGCTCGACCAGCCCGAGGTCGTGGCTCACCAGGAGGATGGCGGTGCCCTGCCGCTGCAAGCGCGCGATCCGCTCCAGGCAGCGGTGGGCGAACACCTCGTCGCCGACGGCCAGGATCTCGTCGACGATGAGCACGTCGGGGTCCGCGGCCACCGCCACGGCGAACCCGAGCCGCACGTACATGCCGGAGGAGTAGCTCTTGACCGGCTGGTCGATGAACTGCCCGAGGCCGGCGAACTCGATGACGCCCGGCAGGCGCGCCTGCATTTCGGTCCGTGAAAGCCCGAGCATCATGCCGTTGACGAGGGCGTTCTCGCGGCCGGAAATCTCGGGGTGGAACCCGGCCCCGAGCTCGATGAGCGCCGTGACCCGCCCGTCGACCTCGACGCTTCCCTCGGTGGGCTGGAGAATGCCGGCGATGAGCTTGAGCAGCGTGGACTTGCCCGAACCGTTGGGGCCGATGACGCCCATCGTCTCGCCCCGCCCGATCTCCAGGCTGACGCCCGACAGCGCCTGGAAACCTCCGTGCTCGCGCTCGCGGCGCCACAGCTCGCCGTGCAGCAAGGCGCCCTTGAACGAGTGCAGGCGGCCCTGGCGCGCCACGAGCGGGTAGCGCTTCGAGACGTTCCGCACCAGCACTGCGGGGCGCTGGCTCATGCCGCCTCCGCCAGGGTGTCCCGCAGGCGAGAAAAGATGAAGGTGCCGACCAACGAGCAGCCGGCCGCGACGGCGAGCGCGCCTGCCCACACCGACACGGCCGGCACCCGTCCCAGGAGCACGATGTCGCGGTACAGGGTGATGAGCGGCGTGAGCGGGCTCCACTCGATGAACCGGCGCAGCCCCGGCACCGGGATCATTTCCGGCGTGTAGATGATCGGGGTGAGGAAGAACACGAGGTTGAGGACGTTGTGAAGCAGATCCTTGAGGTCCCTGAAGTGCACCGCCAGCGCCGCCACCGCCAGCACCGCCCCGCCCACCGCCAGCACCCACAGCGCCACGGCGAGCGGCAGCAGCACGAGGGTCCACGGGAACGGCATCAGCCCCAGCCCCGCCGCGATCCCGATGCCGGCCAGCAGGACCGGGAGGGCGAGCAGGTGGTGCAGGAGGTGGGAGAGCAGCGTGACGGCGGGAAAGACCTCCGGCGGGCACACCACCTTCTTGAGCAGGGGGCCGTTGTCGGGAAGCACCACCGCCGCGTCGAGCAGGGCGCCGGACGCGAACAGCCAGGGCAGCAGGCCGGCGAACAGAAACAGGGGAAACGGCACCGTCACCTGCCGAGGGGCCGGGATCACCCAGGTGAACACCACGGTGTAGACGGCAAGCAGCAACAAAGGGTTGAGCAGCGACCACAGGTACCCGAAGAAGGTGCCTCGGTAGCGCGCTTTCAGGTCCCGCCCCACCAGCACCGAGATGAGCCCGCGCTGCCGGTACAGCGAGGCCGCCATCACCCGCAGCGGCTGGCGCGTCACGAGTGCTCCCGCCCGCCCACCCCGCCGGCCGGTGTGATTTCCACCTTCCCCGATCGGATCCAGTGAATCCGGAGGGTGCGCTGCACGTTGCCGTTGCGGTCGAACTCGAGAGGCCCCATGACTCCCTTCACGCCGCGCAGCGCCCGCAGCGCGGCGCCCACGTCTTGCCGCCGGGGGCGCGGCGTAGAGGTAAGGGCGGCGAGCGCCGCGACTGCAGCATCGTAACCGTAGGAAGCGTACACGTCCGGCTCCAGATTGTAGGTCTGCCGGTAGGCGGAGGCGAAGCTGCGGGCGGGCTCGCCGTCCCCCGAGACGTCGGCGACGGCGAGGGGAAAGAAGAGCCCTTCCGCCTCGTGGCCGAGCCGGGACAGCAGCGCGGTGGCGTGAATTGCCGAGGTGGTGCAGACCGTGCCCCGGAACCCGGCGGCGCGCACGACCGCCAGGCTGCGCGAAATCGCAACGCCGTACCCGCACACGTAAACGCCGCCCGGAGCCTGACGGGCGAGCACCTGCCGCACTCGCGCCTCCCACCCTTCCTCCCCCACGGTTTCGGGGCCCATGACCTGCGCCCCAAGCGCCTGCAGCCTGGCCACGAACACGGGCAGCAACCCGCGGGTGTAGTCGTTGTCCTCGCTCAGGATGAGCACCGACCGCGAGCCCTTTTGCTGAACCAGGAACTCGGCCGCCTGCGAACCCTCGCGCTCGTCCGAGGGGTAGACGCGCAAGAAACGCTCGGACCGCCCCGCCAGGTCCGGGGCCGAGGCCGAGGGAGAAAGCAGCACCCCCCCGATCCTGTCGGCCACACCAATCATCGCCTTGGCTTCGGCCGAAGTGGCGCCGCCGATCACCAGCACCGCCCCCTGCTCGAGCAACGCCTCACAGGCACTGGCGGCCCGCACCGGGTCCGAACCGGAGTCGCGGTACCACACCTCGATCGGGCGCCCTCCGGCTTTCCGGTGGGCGGCGAGCGCGAGCTCGATGCCGCTCTTGACCGAGGCCCCGTACACGGCAGCGCTGCCGGTTTCCGGCAGGATGACGCCGAGGCGCGGCTCCCGCTGGCAGGCCGCCGTGGCCAGTGTGACAAGCAGCAGGAGGGCGATCGGGATCCTCATCGAGCTCGCGCGGCACCTCGGCCGTTGTACCACACGGCGGCGGGCGGCGAGAAGCGAGCGCGGCGGGTTGCTTCGGGGCCAGCGGCGCAGTAGGATCCGGCGGTCATGCGGCGAGGCGCGTGCTTGTTCGCGTTGCTGGTGGCGCTGACAGCCGGGGGCTGCAGCCAGGATCTGCTCGACGGCGAGAGCGACCTCGTGGTCCTCAACGACAGCCGTTGTGCGCTCACCGTCTGGGTCGACGGCCGCGAGGCGTTCGCGGTGGAGGCGGGGGCGGAGCGCATCCTCGACGACGTCGGCCCCGGCCGCCACGTCCTCGAGGCCGTCGACGCCGCCGGCAGGGTCATCGAGCGGCGCGCCGTCGAGCTCGCCCACGGCGAGGACTACTACTGGACCCTGGGCGGCTGCTGACTTCCGCTACAGCACATCGGTGCGGCCGCGGGCCTCGAGCCGGTCCACTACCTCCCTGACCCGTTGGGCTTCGGCGCGGGGCAGCACGAGAACGGCGTCGGCGGTGGCGACCACGACTACGTCCCGGAGCCCGACCGCCGCCAGCAGCGGGCCCTCGGAAACCAGCACGCTGCGCTCGCAGTCGAGCGCCACGACGTCGCCCAGGACGGTTCCCGCCGGGTGCTCCGGCAGCACCGCCGCCAGCCCCGGCCAGGACCCCACGTCGGACCAGGCGAAGCGGACCGGCACGGCCCACACCTCACGGGCCTTCTCCATCACCCCGAAATCGATGGAGGTCCGCGGCAAACCTGGGTAGTGCGCGGCCAGCGCCGCGGCCTCGCCCATCGAGGCGGCATCCTCCACGAGCCGGTCGAGCGCCGACGCCAGGGCGGGCAGGTGCTCCCGGACCGCGGCGACGATGGTGCGCACTCTCCACGCGAACATCCCCGAGTTCCAGCGCCAGTCGCCGCTGGCCAGAAGCTCGGCGGCCCGTTCCCGGCCGGGCTTTTCGACGAAGCGCCGCACCGGGTGGGCCACGAGTTCGCCGGCTACCTCGCTCTGAGGGTCGAGCTCGAGGTAGCCGAACCCCGGCTCGGGCCCGGTGGGCGCCAGCCCCAGCGTTACCAGGGCGTCGCGCCGCGCCGCCACCTCGGCCGCCGCGGCCAGGGCGCGGCGCAGTGCGGCGCCGTCCGGAATCGCGTGGTCGGCCGGCACCACCAGCATGACGGCGTCCGGAGCCGAAGCCAGCAGCCGCCAGGCGACCCATCCGATGCACGCTGCCGTGTCGCGCCCTGCCGGCTCCGCCAGCACGTTGTCCGCCGGCAGTGCCGGAAGATCCGCCCGCACCTCGTCGGCGATGCCGGCTCCCGTCACGACCAGCACCCGGGAAGCGGGCACCAGCGGCAGGAGGCGCTCGACGGCCGCCGACAGCAGCGACCGCCCCCCGGCGAACGGCAGGAGCTGCTTGGGGCGCCGCCGTCGCGAAAGCGGCCAGAAGCGCGTCCCCGACCCTCCGGCCATGACCACCGCCACGAGCTCAGCCGAGATAGGCATAGATCCCCCGCAGGTCGGAAATCCTCCGGTAGCCGTCGGAGAACAGGCCGTGACGGTCGAGCAGCAGCGCTCTCAGCCCGGCGCTTTCGGCGCCCCGGTAATCGTCGAGCGGCGAGTCGCCCACGTGCAGGCACTCGGGCGCGGTCAGCCCCAGGCGGTTGAGCGCCCGCTGGAACATGGCCGGCGAGGGCTTCTCGACGCCCTCGAGCGCCGACACCAGCACGGCTTCGAAGTGGCGGTCGAGCCCCACCCCCGCCAGGACGGCCGGCAGCCGCGAGTCCCAGTTCGAGACCGCGGCGAGCCGCAGCCCCCGCCGGCCGAGCCCCTCGAGCACGTCGGGCACCTCCGGGTAGACCCGCCACAGCCCCGGATCGGCAAACGCATCGAACAGCTCGTCGAGCGCCTCACGCCACGGCGCGGGGTGCGCGAGCCGGGCGATGACCCGCCGCACGAACTCGCCCCACCACTCGCGCTCGCCGCCCTTGAGCAGGTGGTAGCGGTCGAGGCCCGGCGGGTGAAGCTCGCACAGCTCCCTCCAGGTGGCGCGAAACGCCGGCGCCACCTCGCCTGCGGAGACCGGGCGCCCCAGCCGGGTCAGCACCCGGGCGTAGACCTCGGACGGCGAGGGATCCGAGTCGATGAGCGTGCCGCCGACGTCCAGCAACACGGCCCTGAGAGGAACGGCGATCGGCATGGTCAGAGGCCGGCGCGCGGCCGGCGGCATTGTACCCGCGGCCGCCGGCGGACGCCTCGCCCGGCCCAGGCGACGGCCGGGCGCTTCGCCCCCTCGGCTACACTGGCCCGGTGAGTCGATCCGCGCCGCCCTCGTTCCCGCCCGGTCTGTCGTTCCTTCTCTTCCAGCTCGTGGCGCACTGGGGCAACCGAAGCACGCCCCGGCCGGCCGGCCGCGCCGACGTCCTTGCGGCGGCCCTCGCGCTGTCGAGCGTGGACGTTGCGGCGGCCGAGGCCGGTCTGGCCCGCATCGCCCTCCTTTCTCCCTACGCGGCCGAGCTCGTCGCTGCCGTCGGGGGCTGGCCTCCCCTCGGTACCGGCCCGCACTGGTCCGGGCTCGTGACCCCACAGGCGCACGAGGCCAACCTGCGCCTGCTGAGGCAGGGCGTGGCGCTGGCGTCGGCCCTGCTCGGCGAGGGCGGCGGCGCTGACGAGGTCGGGTTCGAAGGCGGGATACGCCTGCGCTGGCTCGAGCCGACCGCCTGCCGTCTCCACCCGTGGCCGTTCGAAGGCCGGCGGCTGGTGGTCCGGGCCTGGGACCCCGGCGCCGCGGCGTACCGGCGCTGGACGCTGCTGCCGCTCGGCGGCTGACGCGCGTCGTCCCGAGGGATGCCGGCAGAGGTGCGAGCGCGGGCGGTGGAGGCGGAGGTGCTGGCTCCCCGGGCTGGTCCCAGCAGAGCCTGACCTGTCGAATCTTCTTGGTCCAAGATGCCCCGTGCTGGACCTAAAAGCAATCCGGCCATGGAAGCCGCGGACAACGCGGAGCTTCCGCCGCCGTCCGGGGGCGCCTCCAGCTCGTCGGTGAGGTGTCGGACGCCGTTCTCGTCAAACGGGACCTTCACCGTGACGCGCACTACCTCGTGATCGACGACCCGGATCTCCTCGATGAAGTGCAGGATGACCCGGCGCTGGACGGCCAGGGGCAGGTCGCGGAGGTCGTCCTTGAAGGCGGCGGCGAAGCGCGTGAGCTCGCCGAGGTTCAGCTCGAGGGCCCGGCGGTAGTAGTCGTCCTGGCGCAGCAGCTCGGCCTCCTCCTCGACCTCGGTCTTGTCCACCTCGAGGCGGGCGATGTGCTCCTTGCAAGTCTTGGCGTCGACCCCGTCGCCGATGGCCCGGAAGTAGTTCTGGATGCGCCGGTCGATGTCGGCCATCTTGCGCTCCAGCTCCCGGGGGTCCTTGCCGTAGCGGCTGCGGCGCGCCTCGATCTTCTTGTGCACCAGCTCCTGCAGGGCGGCCAGCCGCTCGGGCGAGCAGATCTCGCGGCGGATGATGTCGATGACCTCGCCCTCGATCCAGTCGCAGTGCAGGCCGATCGACGGGCAGACCTCCTTGCCCTTGGTCACGTAGGTGTTGCAGCGGTAACGGTAGAGGTCGTAGGGCTCGCCGTCCTTGCGGCTGCGCTTCTTCTGCCGCCGGCCGACGAAGAGCCCGCCGCAATGGTCGCAGCGAATCAAGCGAGCCAGGAGGTACTTCACCGCGCGGTGTGGGCTGCTGCGCAGGTTGAAGGTGCGCCCGGCTGCCATCTCCTTGCGGCGCATGAAGAGCTCGCGGTCGATGATCGGCTCGTGGGTGTTCTCGTTGACGATCCAGTCGTCGGCGTTCTTGGCGTTGCCGGTCTTCGAGTTGCGCTTGTTCCAGATGCTGTCGTCCACGTAGACCCGGTTGTTGAGGACGTTGCCGACGCTCGACTGGCTCCAGTTCGGGCTGCGGGGACCGGGCACGCCGCGCTTGTTCAGGATGCGGCAGATGGTCTTCGCGCCCCGGTTCTCCTCGACCGCCAGGCGAAAGATCTCCCGCACCGTGCCACCTCCTCGTCAGGGCCGAGCACAAGCCGTGTGTGCTCGCGGCCCGAGGCGTCGGCCAACCGCTCGCTGCGGTAGCCGTAGGGTGACTGGCCGCCATTGTGGTAGCCGCGCTCGGCGTTCTCGCGCATGCCCTTCATCGTCTCGGTGGCGAGGTTCATCGAGTAGAACTGGTTGATGACCTCGATCATCCCCTCGTACAGGAAGCCCTGCGGCGTCTCGGGGTCGTACTTCTCGGTGATCGACTTCACCATCACGCCGTGCTTGCGCAGCAGCGACTTGAAGAGGATCGACTCCTCGCGGTTGCGCGAGAAGCGGTCGAGCTTGTGGACGAGGATGAAGTCGACCGGGTGCTTGCGGCAGTAGGCGATCATACGGCAGAAACCCGGGCGCTTGTCGGCTGGTGCGTAGGCGGACTCGCCCTCGTCGACGAACTCGTCGGCGAGCTCGATCTCGTCCCGCTCGTCGACCCACCGGTGCAGGGCTTTGCGCTGCGCCGGGATCGACAGGTCCTTCAGGGCCTGCTCGTCCGAGGAGACGCGGCAGTACGTGACGACGTTGGGCATGGCGACCTCCGATCCGTGGTGCTCGGGGCCTGTCCAACTCGGCCCCGTGCAGGGCCACACTGCAACACCCGTACCTTCGGCTTGGCGACCAGCTCAAGCTCATTCCGACCGGCGCGAAACCCAGCAGCAGTGCGGGGATGATGTGCTTCGTTCGCCAGGCGACGAGTCCGCGAACGACGCGGTGATCAGCTTCTCACCGCTCCATCCTGCGGGCCATCTGCGCTCCGCCTGACCACGCGACCGCTCCAAGTGGCGGGCGATCCGGTCCAACAGGCTCGGACTCCGCTCCGTCTGCCCCGGCGACCGTCCCAGGCGACGTCACAAGGTCCATTTCACATTCCTCTTCACAACCAGGACCGGGTGCGCTATATTCAGAATCGAGGTTGCCGCCCGACCTCCCGCAACCCGCTTCGGGCCGCAACCACCTGAAATGAAAGGAGGCACCTTGGCAGAAATCCAGAACCCACTGACCGCGCCGCTTCCAGCGGAGGTGCCGCTCCCCGATGCCCCGCTCGTCAGGGTCATCGGCCAAGTCCGCTTCCCGCCCGTGCTGTCCCTGGAGAAGCGGGAGTTCATCGCCCCCTTTCAGGAGGCGATCCGCTCGACGTACCCGGTCCTCAGGCCGGAGCAGACGCAGGGCATCGTGTTGGGCCCTCAGGGCGTGGCGCCAGGTCCGAAGCAGATCGCCTGGCGGTTCAGCGATGTCGACGGCGGGTGGCGCGTGTCCGTCACCCCCGAGTTCGTCGCGATCGAGACTACCTCCTACACCAGCCGCGACGACTTCTTGAAGCGCCTGCGCTTCGTGCTCGACGCCTTCGCCGAGCATGTCGAGCCCGCGCTCGTGCAGCGTCTGGGCGTGCGATACATCGACCGCGTGACTGGCGATGCGCTCGCGGACATCAGCAAGCTCGTCCGCCAGGAGGTCCTCGGCATCGTGGCCCTGCCGTTCTCGGAGAACGCGCGCCACTCGCTCACCGAGACGATCCTCGCCCTGCCGGAGTCGAAGGAGCAACTCCTCGCGCGTTGGGGGAAGGTACCCGCCGGTGCTACCGTCGATCCGAACGCGATCGAGCCGATCGCCGAACCGAGCTGGGTGCTGGACATCGACATGTTCTGCAACGAGGAGCATCCGTTCGTTCCCGAGGAGATCGTGAACACCGCTCGGCGATTCGCCGAGAGGCTCTACACGGTGTTTCGCTGGGCCGTGACCGATGACTTCCTTCGCCGCTATGGAGGCAAGCCATGAGCTTGCAGACCTACGGCGGCAGCACCTCGGCATCGGGCGCGATGATCAGCTCGCCCATGATGGCGCACCTCCTGCTTCGCGGGCCGCTCTATATCGAGGGAACGGCTGCTCGACACCTCCTCGCCGAGGACTGGGAGCACGTGCTCGTCCCCTTGCCCCAGACGAGCGCGGGCAGGATGCAACCCGACGAGGAAGAGGAGGCGCAGAGCACGAGCTCGGCCATCATGGAGTTGCGCCGACTGAGCGGGCTCACCTGGGAGCAGCTCGCCACGCTGTTCAACGTCGCCCGGCGCAGCCTGCACTTCTGGGCGAGCGGCAAGCCGGTAAACGCCCCGAACGAGGAGCGCCTGCGCCGCGTACTCGCCGTCGTCCGCAAGGCGGACCGCGGCTTCGCGTCGAAGAACCGCGCCATGCTGCTCGAGGACCGCGACGGCGTGGTGCCGTTCGATCTCCTCGCTCGCGGCAAGTACGAGACGTTCATCGAGTTGGTGGGCACCGGTCCTGGCCGCCGCGAGCTCAAGCTCGCGCCGCTCTCTCCCGAGGCTCTGGAGGCGCGGAAGCCCCAGCCGCCCGAGGAGTTGGTCGGAGCGCTGCAGGACCGGGTGCATGTTGACGTCGGCAGGGCTCGTCCTGGACGTGCCGTGAAGATCAAGAAGTAGCCATCGTGGCCAAGGATCCCAAAGAAGAGATCCGACGTGTTGACGAGGCGCTTCGGGTCTGGCGTCAGGGCGATTGCGTCCTGGGCGAGCATTGGTTCGTCCATCGCTTCGCTCCAGCCCTCCCCTTGACCGAGGAGGCAGCGAAGATCGTAGGCGACCCCGACGCTGCCGGAGCGGACCTCGCCGAATCCGAGGTTCTCGGTCTGATGATCGCCAGCCAGTCCTGCGACGTGGTGCGGTCTTGTGCCGAGCGGCCCTACGTCGAGGTGTGCCCCCTGGTCCAGCTCGAGGAGGACGCGCTGAAGGAGGTGGAGCGCGGTCGCCGCCCCCAGTTCGCATTCGTCCCCGGTGTGGCTCCTCGACGACTCGCCGCCGATCTCGACCGCATCATGACCGTCGAGAAGTCGATCGTGGCTGGCTGGGAGCGCACGCCGGGATGCACTGACGATCCGGCGCGACGTCGTCTTGCGGTGGCCCTGGCTCGCAAGCGTGTGCGATTCGCCTTCCCCGACGACTTCACGGCGCTCACAAAGAAGCTCCAGAGCCGCCTCGGCGACAAGCACGACAAGAACAGCGACGAAGGGCGCGGCCTCCGAGCGCTTCGTGAAATCCGTGTGCGCGCCGCACCTTCGTGGGATGCCCCCGGTGTCGACGTCTTCTTCTGGTTCATCCGGAACGACGACGAAGCTGATTTCGAGGGGAAGAGCTGGGCAGACCTCCTCAAGGATTGGCTGAAGCTGGTTCCGGCGTCGGGGCGCTTCAGGACCGTCGATGGCCTGGTCGTCACGCTCGAGGACCTCACCGCCAAGGACTACGTGGAGAGCGATCCGCTCGACCTCGATCACCTCTCGACCCGCGAAGGCTGATCCAGCCCGCGCGCCCAGCCCGAACATCAGCATCGTCGCCGGCGGCCCCGCGTGACTTCCTGCGGGCCACCCCCGCTCCATCCTGCGGGCCATCTGCGCTCCACCTGACCGCGCGACCGCTCCAGCGGGCATGGTCACCGCGCCAATCGACGAGGTGACCGCGCCAGCGAGCGCTCTCTCTGCGCCTCCTGACCGAGACCATCGAAGCACCCGGCGTGCGGTTGATGGCGCTCGCGTTCCGAGGCGAGCGCGCCGTCCGTAACCGCCCGTCCCACCTTCGTTTTCTCGACCTCCGGCCGAGCTGGCACCCCTTCTGCTCATAGGCCCCCTCGAGCCGCCGGCGTGGTGCTGGCAGCAGGTCGAACGAGGAAACGACGTGAAGCAGCGCCTGCAGCTCGAGGTCATCCGCCAACCGCATCGCGATGCGGAGCGCGAGGCCGCCGAGGCCCTCGACCCTGGCCGACGAGGGGCTCGACGTGCCGCGCCTTGATCGGATCGTCCTTGCCTTTCCGGGTCGGACCAAGAGTCGCACCGCACAACGCATCGGCCGCCTCATGCGGCCTCACCCAGACAAGAAGGGCGCCGTGCTCTTCGACATCGTCGACGCGGCCGTGCCGGCCCTGCTGCGGCAGTACCGCGAACGGCGCCGCATCTACGAGCGCCTGGCCGCCTGATGGAGGGAATGATGGAAATGAAACCACGACTCACCCCGGCGCTGGAACTCGGCCTGATGAAGGCCACGGCGTCGCTCCAGAACCCCGAGGTCACGCTGTCCCCATGGGACGGCGACATGCCGACCCTCTGCATCGAAGAAGGGGGCGGCGTCGTCGAGCTGGAGTTTCCCGACGTGGAATCGCTCCGGCGTTTCCAGGAGCGCATCGCCGCTCTCCGCATTGCCGAAGACGGGGACGAGCAGTGAGCCGGGCCGACCTCACAGCCGAGATCGAGGCGCGCGAGCAGCACCGCCTCGTGGAACGGGCCATCGGCGAGCTTCCCAGCGCGGATCGTCGAGTGGTGTCCCTGCGCTTTGGCCTCGAGGGGATCTCCTTCTCGCTCGGTGATGTCGGCTGGCTACTGCGGGTGAGCGCGGAGCGGGTGCGCCAGATCGAGGCGCGGGCCCTGCGCCGTCTGAGGAGAGCTGCATGCACGAACCGGATCGCTGCCCGCGCCGCGGTCGAGGAGGGCTGACCGCATGGTCTTCCGTGACTTCATCGAGGAGGTACGTGGCGCGACGGACATCGTCTCGGTGATCGGTGCCGACCTGGAGCTGCGGCCCGCGGAGCGCACGCTCAAGGGGCTCTCGCCGTTCCACCCGGAAAAGACCCCGTCCTTCGTGGTCTGGCCGCACAACCAGTCCTGGTACGACTTCTCGAACGGCGGCGGGCTCGGCGGCGATGTGTTCGCCTACGTCCAGCAGCGCGACCAGGTCGGCTTCAAGGAGGCGCTGCTCACTCTGGCCGAGCGCAACGGCATCCGCAGGCCCGACCAGGACGACGAGGCGTTCCGCCGCGAGCTCGAGCTGCTGGTCGAACGCCGGGATGTCGAGCGCCTCCTCACCCAAGCCGCGAGCTACTACCACAGCGTCCTGCCGACGAAGATCCGCGAGGAGTGGTACCGGCAGCACTACGGCTTCACCGACGAGACCATCGACGAGCTGCAGCTCGGCTGGGCCTGCGGCCATCTCTTCGAGCACTTCACGGACGAGCTGAAGGTCGAGCCCAACCTGGCGCTCAAGACCGGGCTGTTTGTCCTGGTGAATGGCGGACGCGTGGAGGACTTCTTCCGCGACCGGGTGGTCTTCCCCTACTGGAAGGGCGGCCAGGTCGTCTACTTCATCGCCCGCTCGACGCAGTTCACCGGCGATGAGGGGTGGGAGCGCTCGAAATACAAGAAGCTGCTCACCCACTCGGAGCGCCACGGCTACGTCTCCGAGACCGTCCGCAACGAGACCTTCTACAACGAGGACTCGGCCCGCGGCGCCGAGGAGGTGCTGATCACCGAGGGTGTCACCGACTGCATCAGCGCCGCGCAGGCAGGCATCGCCTGCATCTCGCCGGTCACGACGCGCTTTCGCAAGCAGGACGTCCCGAAGCTGCTGCGCCTCACCCGCTGGGCCAAGCGCGTGGTCATCTGCAACGACACCGAGACGAGCGGGGCCGGCGCGGTTGGGGCCGAGGTGACCGCATCGGCGCTCCACGCCGAAGGGCGGGACGTGCGCATCGCCGAGCTGCCTCGGCCGGAGGGCGTGGACAAGGTCGACGTCAACGAGTTCCTCAAGGCCAACCCGCCCGAGGCGTTTCGAGAGATGCTCGCAGGGGCGCGGCGCTACCTCGAGCACCTGATCGAGTCCATCCCCGCGGACACGCTCAAGATCGATCTGGCCGCGCAGCTCAAGCCCGTCATGGAGCTCATTGCCCGACGGCCCGCCATCGAGCAGGACGGCTACCTCGACATCATCACCAAGCGCTTCAAGGTCGGCCGCCGGTCGGTGGGCGCCATGCTGCGCGAGGCCCGGCCCGAGCCCGCCGCCAAGGGGGCGCGTGAGGACGGCGACGCTGGCCATGGAGGCGAGGTGCTCAAGGGCGAGGTCTTCGAGGAGCAGGATCACGACTAAGTGCAGGGCCGTGACGGCGAGGTGCTCATCATCTCGTCGTTTCACATCGAGCCCAGGGAGCGCATCCGCCTCGGAGACGGCCAGCTCATCGTCGGCGACGTGACGACCGACCGCGGGCGCGTGTTCGAGCGCGTCCGCTTCCCGCCGTCGGCCTGGCACTCCAAACGCAACTTCATCCAGAGCTTTCCGAACGCCGATATGCGGTGGACCGGCTCGGACGACAACGTCCAGGGCGTGCTGCGCATCCTCTCGGGCCGGCAGGTGCCGGTGCGCACCGGGCTCGAGGTGGTCGGCTACGTCGAGACCGCGAGTGGGCCCCGCTGGGTGACACCAGCGCAGGTGCTCGGGCCGGACGGGCCGGTGACCGGCAGCGACCTCGTGCTGGTGGAGCACGACACGGGCTTCGGCGAGGTCCTCTACTACCCCATCGCGGACGAGGCGGTCAGCCGCGACGTCGCGGCCCGCGCGCTGCCCGATCTCCTGCTGCTCAACGATCCATCGGTCGTGCTGCCCGTGCTCGGCTGGTTCTTCGCGGCGCCGTTCAAGCCCCGGATCATGCAGCTCATCAACCGCTTCCCGATCCTGTGGATCTGGGGCACCCGCGGCAGCGGCAAGACCTCGCTCATCGAGGGGGTCTTCTGGCGGCTCTTAGGCGTGCGCGCGGCCGAGCAGCTCGACTCCTTCAGCGTCACCCAGACCAAGTTCGCCCTGATCAAGCTCCTGTCCGCGACGAACAGCGCACCCGTCTTCCTCGACGAGTACCGCCCGAACGACATGTCACAGCACGAGCTGAACACCATCCATCGGCTGCTGCGGTCGATCTACGGCGGCGAGGTCGAGCGGCGCGGGGTGGCCGACCTGAGCGTGGTGTCGTACCGCCTGTCGGCGCCGGTGTGCATCGGCGGCGAGGGACGGGCCGACGACGCCGCGCTCGTGGATCGACTCGTCTCGGTGACGCCGAACCCGAACACGCTGAAAGAGAAGCCCGAGTACGAGGAGGCCTTCCGCCGCATCGAGCGACTCGACCTGACGCTCCTCGCTGTCCCGTACATCCGATTCGCCCTGGCACGCGACACCAAGGCCGACCTCCAGGCCGCGACCCGCATCACCGACCAGGTGCTGGGCATCATCCCGGGCGGCACCAACGTCTCGCTGCGCTGCCGCGACAACCTGCGCCTCGTGGTCCTCGGGCTGACCATGTTCGAGGCCTTCGCCCAGGCGATGGGCGTCGCCGGCCTACCCGAGCTCGATGTCGAGGCGGCGCTGTCCGCGTCGATCGCGGACCTCATGGACGGCGAGCAGGGCGCCAAGAACCCGCTCGATCTGTTCGTCGAGACCTGCTCGGTGCTCGCCTACAACGGCGTGCTCGTCGAAAACCGGCACTGGGGGATGGTGGGCGGGCTCACCTGCCTGCACCTCCGCTCGTGCTGGGAGGTCTACCTGGAGCACCGGCGCCGGGTCGGGCAGCCCGCGGACGCCAGCGCCCTGCGGCCGCTGCGGCGGATGATGCGCGAGAACCACCAGCGCGGCGGCTACGTGAAGGACCTCGGCAAGGTCGCCACCATGGGCGAGCGCCGGGTGCGGACCATCGCCATCGACCTCGAGCAGGCCGGCGAGTTCCTCGACGTCGACGAGTTCCCGGTCGGCACCGATCGGTCCTGGGGCGGTGCGCGCGAGGCCATGCAGGCCTGGCACGACCGCGATTGAGGAGGAGCAAGGTCACATGATCACGTTCAAGAGCACGGCTCCGCACACGCAAGATCACGCATCGATTTCGAGCGATGTCGCGGGCTTCGGCTTCAAGATCACAAGATCACACTCCTGTATCAGGAGATACGCATGCGCGTGGAGCATTTCATTTCGGGACGGTGCGGGAAGCGGGGAAAGATATTCTCCGGGGAGCCTCACGTGTAGCTCTCCTCGCGAAAGCGCGTTCTCCTGTAATCGTTCCTCGCAACTATTTGGCCCGGCAGGAGAATCGCCCGACACGCATTGTCGTGATCTTGGACGGAATCGGCTCGAAACGGGGGGCAAGATCACACGAGCGGCGGTCGGAGGTGCGGCATGAGCCTCGCCGACCGCTACCAGACCCGACCGGCGAAGAGCACCGACTTCGCCTGCGAGCACTTTGACGCGCTGCCGGACGGCAAGCGCTGCCGGCACTTCCTGCAGGGCGGCGCCTGCGCCCGGTCGGACGAGTTCATGTGCGTCGAGTGGCTCAAGGCGAACGGCCACGCCGCTCCCTCTCCCGCTCCAGCACCGGCTGAGCCAGCGAAGCAGCCCGAGCCCAAGCCGCCCGCTCCCAAGGCGGCCACCGACCTCTTCGGCAACCCGCTGCCCGATCCACCTCGGCTTGTACCGGCGAAGCAACCGCCACCGCGGGCACCAGCGCTCCGCGTCGTTCGAGATCCTGCACCTGCCGAGGAGCGCGAGCCCCTGCGCGGCTACACCACCGAGGACATCGAGTGTTTTAAGAAGCTCGGTGTCGAGGTGTGCCTGCACTCCGAGGCGTACGGCGAGATCTGGCTCGTCCCCCAGTACACCGGGAGCGACCGCAAGGAGCTGACGCCCGAGCACGCCGCCACCATCAGCCGCGTGCTCGAGGCGTTCCCCGGCTCCCGGGTCGTGTCCTTCGAGAAATCCACCAAGCAGGAGAAGGAGGCCGACGCATGAACGCGCCGCAGTTCGTCAACAAGCACCTGAGCTACTCGAGGCTGAGCAGGTTCGAGCAGTGCCCGCTGAGCTTCAAGCTGCACTACGTCGACAAGCGCGAGGCCGAGCCCGGCGTCTCGCTCCGCTTCGGCAAGCTCGTGTACGCCGTGCTCGAGCGGTTGCTGCGCGAGGCGGTCGACGACGAACGGTCAGGTCCGCTGTCCGAGGCCCGAGCGCTCGAGCTGCTGCGCAAGGCCTGGGCCGCCGAGGGGCTCACCGGGATCGAACTCTTCCAGCAGGACATCGACATCCTCAAGACCTTCGTCCGGGACCTGGGCGCGCTCGACCACCAGGACGTGCTCGCCATCGAGCGCGAGTTCCACCTGCCGGTGGGGCCCTTCACGGTGCTCGGCTTCATCGACCGCGTGGACCGCGTCGACGACGAAACCGTCGAGGTCATCGACTACAAGACCAACCACCAGCTCTTCACCCGCAACGAGGTGGACACGAGCCTGCAGATGTCGCTCTACCACCTCGCGGCCCAGCGCCTCTGGCCCTGGGCGAAGAAGGTCCGCCTCACGTTCCTCATGCTGCGCCACGGGCTGCGCATGACCACCGAGCGCAGTCCCGAGCAGCTCGAGGCCGCGCTCGCCTACATCGAGGCTCTCGGCCGGCGCACCGAGGCTGCGACCGAGTTCCCGCCGCGCCTCAACCCCAACTGCAGCTACTGCGATCACCGCGGCCACTGCCCGGCCTACGCCGAGGCGCTCAGCGGCAAGCGCGACGTGGTCTGCGAGGATCTCGCCGACCTCGAAGCCGTGGCGCGCGAGCGAGAGGAGGTCGCGCGTCTCGCCAAGATCCTCTGCGCCCGCAAGGGCGAGCTGGAAACCGTGCTCAAGGCCCACCTGCAGGAGAACGACGAGCTGGTCCTCGCCGGCGTGAAGTACCGCATGTTCAACACCACCCGCGTCGAGCACCCGCTGGAGTCGACCCTCGATCTCGTCAGTAGCGCCACCGGGCTGTCGTGGACCGACCTCGCGAAGCGGATCGCGGTCGTCGACAACAAGGCGCTCGAGGCGCTGCTCAAGGAGCTGGGCAAGTCCCTCGACAAGCCGCGGGTCACGCTGCTCAAGGCCGAGCTGGAGGCGAAGGCGAAGAAGAGCCACAGCCCACGCTTCTGGGCCAAGGAGGTGTCGCTGTGAGCGCCGTGATCGACGCCATCCTCGAGGGACTGAAGGGCGACGAGCGCGCCATCGCCGAGGCCGCGCTCTCGCGGCTCGACCAGGGGCGACCGATCTACGGGCCCTGGATGGTCGACGACGGCCGCGACTACCCGCGCGAGGCCATGGCCGAGGTCATCGACGCGCTCCATTACTGTGCGGCCGAGCTCGCGCGCCTGCGACGCAACCGCCCGAACACCGAGGGCCGCCTGCGCCGGGTCTACGTCTGCCACCCCTTCGGCGGCGACCCGGAGGGCAACGCCCGGGCGGTGCGCGTGATCTGCCGCGCCCTCGTCGAGAGCGGCTGCCTGCCCATCGCGCCGCACCTCTACCTCCCGGCGTTCGTCGACGAGGCCACCGAACGCGACCTGGCTGTCACACTTTGCCTGGAGCTGGTGGCGGTCTGCGACGAGCTGCGGGTCTACGGCAGGACCGTCACCGGCGGCATGCGCCGCGAGATCGACCGGGCTGAGGCGCTCGGCATTCCGGCCCGCTTCGTCGCCGCGGAGGGCAACTGATGGACGGCCGCGGGGCGCGGCGCAAAGGCCACGACTTCGAGCGCGAGGTCGCGCGCCGCTTCGCCGAGGTATTCGGCCCGAGCGAGGTTCGCCGCGGCCTGCAGTACCGCGACGGCGCCGACTGCGCCGATGTGATCACGCCTGCGCTCTGGATCGAGTGCAAGCGAGGCCGCAAGACCAACGCCCGCGCCGCGCTCGCCCAGGCTACCGCCGCCTCGGACGGCAAGGGCTACTTGCCCATCGCGGTCTGCAAGGACGACAACGAGCCCGCCACCGTCACCATCGCGCTCGACGACTTCCTCGACCTCGTGCGCGAGTGGTGGGAGCTGCGCCGGCGCTGACCAGGAAAGGACCATGAAGGAGGCTTCCAAGCTGCCGAAGAAGAACGGCCGGCCCCGCAAGGGCGACGGGCCGAAGGTGAACTACGAGGACCTGGACCGCCTCCTGGTGCTGGGCGAGCTCGTGGATCCCCCGGACGGCGGCGAGCCGGCCGTGTCCTTCCCCTCGTACCGCGAGATCGCCCGGCGCTACGGCATCGCCCACAGCGTGGTCGCGGACTACGCCAAGAAGCACGACTGCCTGCGCCGCCGCGAGCGCGCGCGGGAGAGGCTGCTCACCAAGACCGAGGAGAAGCTCCTCGAGCTGCGCGCGGCCGCCATCGCGTTCTCCAAGGAGGACGCCGTCGCCACCATCGACAGCTACCTGGTCCGCTTCCGCGAGGCCGTGGCCGACGGCCGCGTGCGCGTCGACAACCCGACCGACTTCAACACCATGCTGCGGCTCAAGGAGTTCATCATGGGCGGGGCCGACTCGCGGCAGGAGGTCCACGCGGCGCTCTCGCTCGAAGCGCTGCAGGCGCGGCACTGCGAGATGCTGCGGGCCATCGAGACCTCGAGCGAGGTCGAGGGGGGCGGCGTGGTCGGGGACGCGAAGGCACTGCCCTCGGGTCACCAGGTGGAGGACGACAACTCCCCGCCGATCCCCTCCGCGACCGGCCCGGGAAAAGCGAACGGCCAGGGCGAGGACGCGGAGCGCGAGCCCTCGCCGGACGGCGACGAGGAGGCCGCCCAGGCGGCCCACGTGGGCCCGAGTCGCGACGAGGACGAGCCGTGAAGCCCATGTGGCCAGGCCCGATCCGCGGCCCGCGAACCGCCGAGAAGAGCAGAAAGTGGCGGTTCGCCGCGCGGGCGGCTCGCAGGAATGCGGAGTTACGGCGCGGAGTTGGCGCGGCCCTGGCGGTGGCCAACCGCCGCTTTCCTCTGCCTGGGCCGGGGCGGTCGCGGCGCGGTCACCATGCCTACCTCTGCCCACCACGGGGGGGAGGGTCGGTTTTTCGTGGCCCACCTACACACCGCCAGGGTGCCTGGTCCCCATTCCGGGAAGGCCAGTTTCGGGAAACCGAACGGGGCTCCGACCAGGAAGCGACCGGAGAGTTCCGCGCCCCGGTGTTCGGTTTCGTCGTGCAAGTAGCTTGTCGACCTTCAGCAGGGCAACTCGCGGACCGCGCGGACGAGGTCCTCGTCCGAGGGGTGGGCGTAGATCGAGGTCGTGACGATCGACTTGTGCCGGGCGAAGCGCTGGGTGAGCCGGATGTCCTTGGTCCGCCGGTAGAGCGCCGAGCACGCGGAGTGCCTCAGCGAGTGGAACGAGAGGTGGCGCTCGAAGCCCGCGCGCTCCTGCCAGGTCGCGAAGTTCTCCCGGAGCTGGCGGCTCGACAGCCGCCGGCCCAGGCGGCTCACGAAGAGCGGCGCGTCCGGGGCCAGGCTCTCGCCCTCGCGCTTCTTCCAGGCCCGCAGTTTCTCCAGCTTGGCCCGCACGAGGTCGGGCAGCACGACCTCCTGGGTCGCGGGCTCGTCGGCGCTGCGCTTGAAGACCCGCAGGGTGACCCGACGCCTGGCCCGGCCCTCGTCGTCGAAGACGTCGCCCACGTCGAGGGCGAGCAGCTCGTGCTCGCGCAGGCCCGTGCCCAGCGCGAGGCTGATGATCACGTGGTCGCGCAAGCCGGCGCGGTGCTCGCCGGTGACCTTGAGCAGGAGCTTCTGCTCGAGGTCGGTGAGCGTGCGCGGCGGCTTGGCGATGGCGTCGGCGTACGCGGTCATGGCTTCACCTCCTGGCCGTTCGTCACGCTCCCATACAGGCGTCGAACCGCCGCAAAGGCAAGGCAAGCGGCGCTGCGTTCGAGGGAGATGTCATGGCCGGCGTCGTCGTGAAGCAGACCGAGTCTGACCTCGGCGCGTGGCTGGGCACCGAGTGGGGCTTCGTCGGCGGCCTGTGTCGCTACGACGGCGAGCCCGTGAACCTCGAGGCCTACCAGCTCGCCTTCATGCGCAACCGCTCGCGCTTCCGCTGGGTCACCAAGAGCCGCCAGGTCGGCTACTCGTTCGTCTTCGCGCTCGAGGCGCTGGCCCGCTGCCACCTGCGCGATGGCCACACGGCGGTCTTCGTCTCGTTCAACCAGGAGGACGCCAAGGAGAAGATCCTGATCGCCCGCCAGGTGTTCGAGGAGCTGCCCGCGGCCTACCAGAAGCGGCTGGTCGTGGACTCGAAGACCGAGCTCGCCTTCGAGTCGAACGCCGCGGGCCGCCGGCTCTCGCGCATCCTCTCGGTGCCGTCGAAGCCGCCGCGCGGCAAGAAGGGCGACTGCTACCTCGACGAGCTCGCGCACTACGTGAACGACCGCGAGGTCTACACCGGCTCGACCGCGCTCATCCTGCGCTCGCGCGGCCAGCTCACGGGCTGCTCCACCCCGCTCGGCCGGCGCGGCATCTTCTGGGAGATCGCCTGCGAGGAGCTGCGCAAGTACCCGCACCACACCCGGCAGGACGTGCCGTGGTGGCTCTGCTCGTTCTTCTGCACCGACGTGAAGCGCGCTGCCATCGACGCCCCGGCGATGCCGACCGAGGAGCGCGTCGCCGCGTTCGGCCGGCAGCAGGTGATCGAGCAGCTCGACTCGCTGCCGCTCGACGACTTCCAGCAGGAGTTCGAGGGCCGCTTCGTCGACGAGAGCTACAGCTTCTTCCCCTACGAGCTGATCCTGCCCTGCACCGACGCCGACCTCTCCCTGGCCGACGACTTCTCCGACCTGCCGTTCCCCGAGGGGCGGCTCGTCGCGGGCTTCGACGTGGGCCGCGCCCGCGACCGCTCGGAATTGGCGCTCTTCGAGGACGTCGGCGGGCGGTTCGTATGCCGGTTGCTTCGCCGCTACGACCAGGTGCCGTTCGCCGAGCAGGAGTCGGACCTGAGGCGCATGCTCGGCTCGCTGCCGATCGCGCGCCTGTCGATCGATAGGAGCGGCATCGGCATGAACCTCGCCGAGAACCTGGCCCGCGACTTCCCGCAGGT
>DAOOJE010000011.1:0-105831 GCA_035384965.1 Thermoanaerobaculaceae bacterium | reverse complement strand
CATGCCCGAACCCTCCCACTCCCCAGACCCCCGCGACTTTGACGGGAACCTGGCCCCACCCCTTGACACCGCATCAGAACCGGCCACAATTCCTGGAACGAAGAGGCCAGATTTTCCGGAACGCGCAAACGTGATGATGCGCGTGCTTCGGCCGCAGCGCGGGCACACCAGGGGATCGACCTTCCAGATGCGACGAATGAGCTGCGCCCAGCGGCGGCGCGCCGCCCGCCACTCGAGACCGGCCGGCGCGCGCTGCGGGGGTGGAGGGCCGCCGCAGCCCCGCCGCCGACCGTCACGGCCGCCTGCCGCGCGCGCCGAGCCCTCACGACGCTCGAGTACGCGCCGTAGGACCGGATGACGTGCCGGCGCGGCTCGGGAATGTGCATGAGCACGCGAGCGAGGAACTCCTTCGGGTCGAGCGGGGCCGAGCTCACGTCCGGCTCGTGGCTGGCGCCGCCCCGCCTGCGGCCCGCGTAGGCGATCGCTTGTGCGTCCTCGCCTACGTGCAGGCGCTCGAGGCTCACCGGTGGGCGCAACCGAGCCAGATGTTCGAGACCGTCCCGGTCATCCGGCGGCACGGGGACCGAGGTGTGCACCGAAAAGCCCGAGTGCCGCCACGACAGCAGCAGCCGCGTCCGCTCCTCCGACAGCAAGCCCTCAGCTTGCAAGAAGCGAAACACTCTGTGCCGGAGCACCAGCGCCGCGGCCTCGCCGTCGATGAACGGGACCGGCGCCCACTCTGTCCCAGCCGCCGCGGGTCAGCTCCCTCTCCCGCCTTTACCCGCTCACGCGGTTGCGGCCCGCCGACTTGGCCCGGTAGAGCGCCTCGTCGGCGGCCCGCAGCAGCGCGTCGCCGTTGGGCTCGGGCAGGTCGGCGAGGCTGGCGTACCCGCAGCTCACCGTGACGACGGGGGCAACCGGCGAGGTCGGGTGAGGGATCGCCAGCCGCTCGATGCTGGCGCACACCCGCTTGGCCACCGCGGCGGCGTGCGCCAGGTTGGCGCCGGACAGAAGGAGGGCAAACTCCTCGCCGCCGAGGCGCGCCGCCACGTCGCTGGGCTGGTACAGGCAGGCCAACAACTGGCTGCCCAGGCGGCGCAGACAGGTGTCCCCGGCCACGTGGCCGAGCGCGTCGTTGTACGCCTTGAAGTGGTCCACGTCCATCATCACCACGGCCAGGGCACGCTCATGGCGAACGGCCAGTTCCATGTGCTCGACCAGTTGAGCGGTAAAGGCTCCCCGGTTGTACAGACCGGTGAGGGCATCGATGTGGGCCTGCCGGGCCAGCTGGCGGTTGGCCGTCTCCAGCTCGCGGGTGCGCTGCCGGACCAGCCGGGCGAGCAGCAGGTTGCGGTGCCGCAAGGCCACCACGCGGCCGCCCACGGTGGCGGCGACGAGGGCCAGCAGGACCCCGACGACCCCGAGGCGGAAGGACAGGCGCTGGGTAAGGCGGGCCTGCACCACGAGCGTGAGAAGCTGGTGGGGCGGTCCGACGATACCGGTGTGGTTGACCGTGCGCACCGCGAGGATGTAGCGGCCCGGCGGAAGGCCGGTGAAGGTCGCGTGGGAATCCCCGTCGCCCTCCACCCAGTCGGGATCAAACCCTTCCAGGCGCTTGAGGAAACGCACGGCCTGGGGGGCGTGGAAGGTGGGGGCGCTGAAGCGGAACTCCACCCGGCGGGTGCTGCCGGGCACCGTGAGGGTGCCGCCTTCGGGTGTGGCCGGCTGGCCGTCCACCACCACTCGGTCGAGGAGGGGGGTGGGGGCGCTTGGTTGTTGGGCCAGGCGGGCGGGGTCGACGATGGCCAGCCCCTGGACCGTGGGCACGTAGAGGCGGCCGTCGCGGGCGGCGCAGCCGGCGGGCAGGAAACCGCCGTTCGTCTCGGCCGAAAGCAGCCCGTCGGCCGTGCCGAAACGCTGCACCGGGACCCGGCGGGCGACGCCGCGGGCCGCGTCCACCAGCGCTGACACGCGCGCCCGGTAGATGCCGCGGTTGCCGGTCCACCAGAGGTAACCGTGGCGGTCCCGGTGGAGGTACGAGGCCACCCCTTCCGGCAGTCCGTGCGCGGTGGTGAAGCGGAAGAGACGGCCGTTCTCCACCAGCCCCAGGCCAGCGCCGTAGCTGCCCAGCCACAGGTGCGGCCCTTCCCGCAGGAGGGCGCGCACCGCCGGGAGCATGGGGTCGCCGGTGGTGGCCAGGGGGACGACGCGGTCCCCGTCGATCACCCCCACCCCGGCGGCGGTGCCCACCAACAGGCGGCCATCCTCGTCCTCCATGAGGGTGGCCACCTGGTCGGAGGGCAGCCCGTCGCTGGCGCGAAAGTCGCGGGGAGAGGGGCCCTCGATGCGGCTCACTCCGGCAAACCGCGTGCCCACCCAGAGGTGTCCCCGCCGATCTTCCAGCAGGGCGGTGGGAAAGCGCGGGGCCGGGCGGGGGTATCCTGTGAGCCTGCCGTTCGCGATCCGCACCACCCCCTGGGAGTACCCCGAAGCGAGGAGGGTACCGTCACGCCGGACCAGGAGTGAGTACACGCAGCCGTCGAAGCCGGCGCGGTTTGGAAGCTCCAGGCGGGTGAGCGCCGAACCGTTCCAGCGCACCAGCACGTTACAGCTCACGGCTGCCCAGATGCTCCCGTCGTGGGCCTCGACGACGGGGCGCACCACCTCGCCCGGCAGGCCGTCGGCCCGGGAGAGGACGCGGAAGGAGGCGAGCGACACCTGCACCAGGCCGGCGTCCTGGGTGCCCAGCCACAGGCCTCCCTCCCGGTCAGCGGCGAAGCAATTGAACGCGCGGCCGGCCACGCCCGGACAGTTCACCGGGCGCACCCCCTTCCCCTCGACCAGAAACAGGCCGCGCCGGCGTACGATGGCCCACGTGCGCCCTCCTGAGTCCCGGGCGAAGAACGAGGACGCGAACCCCGTCTCGCGCAGCGGGGGCTTGAGAGTTTCCTTCCCCCCGCCCCGCAGGCGGTAGAGCGCCCCGTCGAGGCTGGAGGCGAGCACCGAGCCGTCCACATCGAGGTTGAAGTCGGAGATGGAGGCGGGGAGCGACAGGGGACGCAGGGAGGCCCCTTCCTGTGCCTCCATGAGACGGTAGCCCACGTTGACGAGCGCCCCGCCGCCCGGCAGGGCGAGCACCTTGATCGGTTGTCCTCCGCCCAGCCCCTCCCCCTCGCCCCAGGTGGTCACCGAGGTGGGAGTGAGACGCGACAGCCCCCGCCCCATGGCAGTGACCCACAGGGCGCCACCCGGCTCCTCGCTGATGCCGAACACGGTGGTGTCACCGAGGGAAGGGAGATCCGCAGGGGCAACCAGCTCACCGTGGCGCACCTCCGCCAGTCCCCCCGCCTCCATCCCCACCCACAGCCTTCCGGAGGGACCCTCCTCGAGACACAGCACCCGCGGGAACGCCGGCACCTGCCCGGAGCGCGACGGCACCATCTGAAAGCTGAGCCCGTCGAAGCGCACCAGCCCGCCGAAGGTGCCTACCCAGAGAAAGCCGTCGCGGCCGTGAAGGATGGCGTTCACAGAGATCTGCGGCAGCCCCTCTTCAAGGCCCCACCAGCGGGTGGTGAAACGCTCATCCCACCCGGAGTCGGGGGTGGCGACGGCGGCCAGCAACAGGCCGCCCGCGGCGAGGCAGGACCCAAGCCTCGCAACGTCTCCGACAACACTTTATCTGAGTCCATTACTCCTGGCTGTGGTGCGAAGAGGTGGCGGCTGCCAGTCGGTACCCGGTCGAAACCGGGCCCGACCTCGTGATGGCGCTTCGTCTGCCACGTTCTTGACCCCGACCGCGGGCTCGAACGCGACAATACCCGTGCCGCTCGCGACCCAGGCCGCCCACACGGGTGGGGTTGCGGGTCGGGCTCGACGGGGTGAAACTGCCGCATCGCGGGTGCGTACAACGTCAACTGCGGGCGCGTCAGGGGGACGGAGGGAAGCATGACAGCCGAGGGTAGGGCCGAAAGAACCGATCTGCGTGCGCTCAGGATCGACGACAGCAAGCGCGGCGACGGCGGGGGCCGGTGGCGCAGACGGTGGCTGTGGATGCTACCGGCGCTCGGGCTCGGGGCGATTGCCGTGGCTGTCGCGATCGGGGGCCGACCGCCGGACGTGGCGGTTGCCTCCGTTCGCGCCGCCTCCGGTCGCGCCGCCGTGCTGCTGAATGCTTCGGGGTACGTGACGCCGAGAGTGCGAGCCACGGTGGCGGCCAAGATCACCGGGCGGGTCGTCGAGGTGCTGGTCGACGAGGGGATGAGGGTCGAGGCAGGGCAGGTGCTGGCCCGGCTCGACGAGTCGGACGTGCGCGCGCGGTTGGCGGCGGCGGTCGCGGAGCGCGACGCGGCGGCAGCGGCAATTGCCGACCTGGAGGTCAATCTCGCCAACGCGGACCGGGAGCTGGGGCGCCAGGTAGAACTCGAGAAGGAGGGGGTGGCGGCGGTGCAGGCGCTCGACGCCGCCCGTACCCTCGTCGAGAGCCTGAAGGCCCGCATCGTGCTCGCGCGCCGGCAGGTCGCGAGCGCCGAGGCGGCCATCGGCATCGCCAGGCAGGACCTCGACAACTGCGTGGTGCGGGCTCCCTTTTCCGGGGTGGCGGTGTCGAAGGATGCACAGGTGGGCGAGATGGTCTCGCCGGTTTCGGCCGGCGGTTCGTTCACGCGGACCGGCATCGCGACGATTGTCGACATGACCTCGCTCGAGATCGAGGTGGATGTCAGCGAGTCGTACATTGCCCGGGTGCAGCCGGGGCAGAGGGTCGAGGCGACGCTCGACGCCTACCCTGACTGGAAGATCCCGGCGAGCGTGCGCACCGTGATCCCGACCGCCGACCGGCAGAAGGCAACGGTCAAGGTGCGGATCGCCTTCGACGCGCTCGACCCCAGGATCCTCCCGGACATGGGCGTGAAAGTGGCGTTCCTGGCGGCCCAGGCGCCGGGCGAGGCCCCGGCCGCCGAAGCAGTGATCCCGCGTGCGGCGGTGCGACAGGACAGCGGCACCCCGGTCGTGTGGCTCGTGCGCAACGGCAGGGTCGAGCGGCGGGCCGTGACGCTCGGGGCGCAGCGAGCCGACGAGGTCGAGGTGCTGGCCGGCGTGACGGTGGGTGACAGGCTCGTGGTCGAGGGGCCGGCGGGGCTGCGGGACGGGCAGCAGGTCCGGGTGAGGGCGCGGTAGCGAGGTTTCGGGGCGCAAAGGGAACGGAGGCAGCCATGGTTCGGGTGGACGGCGGCGGCACCGGTTCGCTGATCCAGGTCCGCAACCTCGACAAGCGGTACGTGCGGGGGAGCGAGGAGATCCATGTCCTGCAGGGGCTCAACCTGGACGTGGAAGCGGGTGAGTTCGTGGCGTTCATGGGGCCCTCGGGCTCCGGCAAGACGACGCTCCTCAACTTGCTGGGAGGGCTCGACGTGCCGACCTCGGGCTCGGTCACGGTGGCGGGGGATGAGATCTCGCGTTTGTCGGCCGCCAGGCTGACCGCCTGGCGGGCCCGACACGTCGGGTTCATCTTCCAGATGTACAACCTCATCCCGGTGCTGACGGCGTTCCAGAACGTGGAGCTCCCGCTGCTGCTCACCAAGCTCGGCAAGGCCGAGCGCCGGCAGCACGTGGAGGCGGCGCTCGAGCTGGTGGGGCTCGCGGACCGTATTCACCACTACCCGCGTCAGCTCTCGGGAGGGCAGGAACAGCGCGTTGCGATCGCCCGCGCGCTCGTGGCCGACCCGACGTTTCTGCTCGCCGACGAACCGACCGGCGACCTCGACCGCCGCAGCGCCGAGGAGATCATGGAGCTCATCGCGCGGCTGGTCGACGAGCACGGCAAGACGGTGCTCATGGTGACGCACGACCCGCGCGCCGCGGCGCGAGCACACGTGGTGCTGCACCTCGACAAGGGCGTGCTGGTCGAGGCGGCGTGAGGAGGCAGCGATGAAGTTCCTGCCCCTCGTGTGGGCCAACCTCGCACGCAAGAAGGTGAGGACGACGCTCACCATCGGGTCGTTCCTGATTGCCATGACGCTGTACGGGGTGCTGGCGGCCGTGCACGCGGCGTTTTACCAGGGGATCGACGTGGCCGGCGCCGACCGTCTCGTGATCATCAACCGGACGTCGCTCACCCAGCCGCTGCCGGTCTCGTACCGCGAGCGCCTGCTGCAGGTCGATGGCGTCACCGACGCCACCCACGCCTCCTGGTTCGGCGGCGTCTATCAAGACGAGAAGAACTTCTTTCCGCAGTTCGCAATCGACACGGACACGTATCTCAACGTGTTCCCGGAGTTCCAGATCCCGGCCGAGCAATGGCGGGAGTTTGTGGCCGACCGGCAGGGTTGCGTGGTGGGCGCCGCAACCGCCGCGCGGTACGGCTTCAAGCTCGGCGATCGGCTGCCGATCAAGGGCACGATTTTCCCGGGCGTCTGGGAGTTCAACGTGCGGGCGATCTATTCCGACCCGCGCCAGGGCGGTGACGAGACGCAGCTCTGGTTCCACAAGAAGTACCTCGAGGAGAACGGTCCGGCCTGGTTCCGCGGGCTGGTCGGCTGGTACACGGTGGTGGTGGAAAGCCCGGATCGGGCCGCCGAGGTCGCACGGGCGATCGACGCGCGGTTCGCCAATTCGCCGCACGAGACCAAGACCGAGCCGGAGCGCGCGTTCGCCGCGGCGTTCGTCAAGCAAATGGGGAACATCGAGCTCATCATCCTGTCGATCGGCGGGGTTGTGTTCTTCACGCTGCTGCTGGTGACCGGCAACACGATGGCGACCGCGGTGAGGGAGCGGGTCGGCGAGCTGGCCGTGCTCAAGACAGTCGGGTACTCCGATCGCTTCGTGCTCGGGCTGGTGCTCGCGGAGTCATTGCTCATCGCGCTGCAGGGGGGGCTGGCCGGCCTCCTGATCGCCTCGCGAATCGCTCCGTGGCTCGGCAAGGCGTTGCCGGGCCTGACGTTCGACGTGCCTTTCCGACACCTGGTGCTGGGGGTGGGTCTGGCGGTGCTGGTGGGGCTTGCAGCGGGGCTGCTGCCGGCGCTGGCGGCGATGCGGCTGCGGGTCGTCGAGGCCTTGCGGAGAGTGTGACATGGCGATCCCGCTCGTCTACAACGTGAGGAGCGTGCGGCAGCGCTGGACCGCGGCACTGGTGGCGGTGCTCGGCATTGCCGGGACGGTGGGGGTGTTCGTGGCGATGCTGGCGATGGCGCGGGGGTTTCGGGCCACGCTCGTGGCCTCCGGCTCGCCAGACAACGCAATCGTGCTCCGCTCTGGGGCGTCGACCGAAATGTACTCGGCACTCGATCTCCAGCAGGTCCGGATCATCGAGAGCGCGCCTGGGGTGGCGCGCGGACCGGCGGGACCGCTCGCCAGCCCCGAGGTCGTGGTGGTGGCGGCTTTCCCGCTCGCTGCCACCGGCACCGACGCCAACGTGCAAGTGCGCGGCGTGTCGCCGCGCGTGCTCGAGGTGCGGCGCTCAGTGCGTCTCGTCGAGGGGCGTTTTTTCCGGCCCGGCGTGGCGGAGCTGGTCGTGGGCGCGAACGCCTCGCGCACGTATGCCGGCTTCGAGGTGGGGCAGACGGTGGGCTTCGGAGGCGGCACGTGGACGGTGGTGGGGAAGTTCGACGCCGGAGGCAGCGCCTTCGACTCCGAGCTGTGGTGCGACGCCAACGTGCTGAACCAGACGTACCAGCGCCCGCAGAACATCTTCCAATCGATGACCGTGCGGCTCGACTCGGTGGAGAGCCACGCCTGCTTCAGGGATGCGCTGTCGACCGACCCGCGGCTGCGCGTGCAGGCCGAGCCCGAGGTGGCGTACTACGACAAGCAGTCGCAGTTACTCACTTCCATGATCACGATCCTGGGGACGCTCGTGTCGGTGATCATGGCGGTGGGGGCGGTCTTCGGGGCGCTCAACACGATGTACTCGGCGGTGGCCGAGCGCGCGCGGGAAATCGCCACGATGCGCGCTCTCGGGTTCAGCGAGGCCAGCGTGGTGGCCTCGTTCGTGGCCGAGTCGGTCCTCATCGCGCTGGCGGGCGGGGTCCTCGGCTGCGTCGCCGTGCTGCCGCTCAACGGCTTCACGACCGGCACCCTCAACTGGCAGACGTTCTCGCACCTCGCGTTCGCCTTCCGGATCACGCCCGACATCATGGCGATGGGAATCGCCTTCGCGGTGGTCATGGGCCTGCTGGGCGGCGTGCTGCCGGCGGTTCGCGCCGCGCGCCTGCCAGTTGCCACCGCGCTGCGCGAGCTGTAGCGCCCGGGTGTGCGCCGGCGGGCCGAGGATCGAGGGCCGGCAGCCGAGAGCCTGGAGCCCGGATGCTCCGCGGCTTACCTCGTCCGGCTCAGGATCTCTTCGACCTTGGCGCAGAGGTCGGCGGCAGAAAAGGGCTTGGCGATGAAGAGCACGCCTTCCTCGAGCACGCCGTGGTGGGCGATGACGTTGGCGGTGTAGCCGGACATGAACAGGGGCTCAAGGTTGGGCTGCGACGCGAGCAGGCGGTTCGCCAGCTCGCGGCCGTTCATGCCGGGCATGATGACGTCGGTGAGCAGCAGCCGGATCTCCCCGGGATGGGTGGCGGCGATGCGGATCGCCTCGTCCGGGCTGGATGCCGCCAGGACGGTATGCCCCTGCCGTTCCAGCATGGTCTTCACCACATGCAGGATGGCCGGCTCGTCCTCGACCACGAGGATCGTGGCGTGGCGGCCGGCGGGCGAGTGCGCCGGCTCGGCCGCGGGGCGCTCGGCAGCGTTCTCGCGGTGCCGGGGCAGGTAGATCCTGAACGTCGAGCCCCTGCCGGGCTCGCTGTAGACGTTCACGAAGCCATTGTTTTGCTTGACGATGCCGTAGACGGTGGCGAGCCCCAGGCCAGTGCCCTTGCCCTGTTCCTTGGTGGTGAAAAACGGCTCGAAAAGTCTCGCGAGGGTGGCGGCGTCCATGCCGCACCCGTCGTCGCTCACGGCAACGGCCACGAATTCGCCCGGAAGAAAGCCGACGTGAGCCGCACAGTATTCGTCGTCGATCGTGACGTTCCCGGTCTCGATGGTCACGGTGCCCGTGTCGCCGATGGCATCCCGGGCGTTCACGCAGAGGTTGGCGAGAATCTGGTCGATTTGCGACGGGTCGATCTTCACGGGCCACAGACTCTGGCCGGGCCGCCAGGCGAGATCAATGTCCTCGCCGATGAGCCGGCGCAGCATCTTGAGCGTGCCCTCCACGACTTCGTTGAGGTCCAGCACCTGCGGGGCGACCGGCTGCCGCCGAGCGAAGGCGAGGAGCTGGCGCGTCAGCCCTGCCGAACGCTCCGCGGCCCGGCTGATGGCCTGCAGCTCGTTGACGACCGGATGACCGGTGCGCGCTCGCTCGATGGCCAGCTCGGCCTGTCCGAGGATGACGGTCAGCATGTTGTTGAAGTCGTGGGCCACGCCGCCGGCCAGCCGGCCGATCGACTCCATCTTCTGCGCCTGGGCGAGCTGCGCCTGCAGCTTCGCGCGCTCGGCCTCGTCCCGCTTGCGCTCGGTGATGTCGCGGGCTGCCATGATGACGTTCGCGACCTCGCCGCTCTCGCCGTACACGGGAACGGCATGCACCTCCCACGTCCGGCCGTCGGGCGTCTGCTCCTCGCTGGCCATTGTCTCTCCGGATTCGAACGACTGCAGCACCGGGCAGCCTTCGCACGGCGCCGAGCACCCGTATCTCGACTCGTAGCAATGCTGGCCCAGAAACTCCGGCGCGCTCACGCCCATGTTTGCGGCGGCCACGTCATTGGCCCAGAAGATTTTGAGGTCTCTGGAAAGCAGGTATATCGCGTCGGGCAGGACGTTGAGAATACCCCGGAACTGCTGGTAGAGCAAGCGGTACTTCTGCTCGGCCCTGCACAGCTCCTCCTCGGCCTGGCAGCGCCGGAGCGCGTGCACGATCGTGTTGCCGAGCGAGCGCAGAAGGTCGCGCTCGGAGTCGAGCCACATGCGGCGTGCGCTCACGGCGTCGAACCCCAGAAACCCGAGGAGCCGGCCCTCGGCCTCCATGGGTACGACAATCAGCGACTGGATGCCCTGCATCTCGAGGATCGCCCTTTCGGCCCCGGCTTCCGGGGGCATCTCGGCGACCACCGGAATGCTGATCGTCTTGCCCGCCTTCAGGTGTGCCACCCACCACGGCAGCGTGGCGCTCGGCAGCGCCTGCAGCCTGTCCTTCTGGGGCTCGATCCCGGGCGCGCACCACTCTTGGGTGTTGTTCATGGCCGCGAGGTCGTCGGTGAACAGGAACACGTACGCGCGGTCGGCCCCGACATAGCGTCCGATCAGCTCCAGCGCTCGCTCGATCGTGGGGTCGATGTCGCTCGCGCGCGCCGCGACGAGCTCGGAAAAGACGGTGGCGACGAGCCGCTCGAGGTCCTCACGGCGCCGCCTCTCCTCCAAGGCCTGCGTGTGCGGCGTGATGTCCGCAGGGTCTTCGGCGCCCTCGCAAACGGGCCCGCCCTCGAGCACAGGTCGAACCGTGGTCTGACCCGGCGTGCACTGGCCGTCGACCGTGTCCTGCGGAGCTCGCGCTGGTTTCCGGAAATCGTCGTTCATGGAGGCTCCCCTCACGGCCATAACGCCGGCCTCGCACCGTTCGACCACCAGGGGATAGCGGCCGACCGACCGATTATATCTGCCTTCGCGGCGCCGGGGGGCCGACAGCCGGTCGGGCGGCCTGTCGCGTTCGGGCATGTGATGGTCGTGTCACGGCCTTTCCTGCTTCTGCCGGCAGACCGATCTCGATACCGGAGGCGCGGGCCCCACCGCCACGCCGGCTGGCTGAGCCGCCCGCTCCAAAGCCGGCACGGTCGAGGCGCGGGCCGGCTGCCCGGTCTGGCAGCCCCTGTCGGGCGTCGACCGAAGTTCACCGGCGTGCCGGAAGCGCGCCGAACCGCTCTCGCCTCCCGCCTGCGCCGTGGTCGTGCGCGGGAATGCTAGAATCCCGCGGCCCGCACGCGCGGGCCTTGCCATGATGCACGAGACGCTGCTCATCCTGGACTTCGGCTCGCAGTACACCCAGCTCATCGCCCGCCGGGTGCGCGAGGCGGGGGTGTTCTCGGAGATCCGGCGCGGCGACCTGTCGGCAGCCGAGCTGGCGCGCCTCCAGCCGGTGGGCATCGTGCTCTCGGGTGGCCCGGCCTCGGTGTACGAGGAAGGGGCGATCCGCCCCGATCCCGCCGTCTTCGAACAGGGTGTGCCGGTGCTGGGGATTTGCTACGGGTTGCAAGCGATGGCGCTCGTGCTCGGCGGCCAGGTCGAGGCGGCAGGCGGGCGGGAGTACGGCGCGGCCGAGCTGGCCGCACGCCTCGACTGCCCCCTGTTCGCCGGGACGACGCCCTCTCAAAAGGTCTGGATGTCGCACGGCGACAAGGTCACGCGCCTGCCGGAAGGGTTTGCGGTGGTGGGCCACACCGCGAGCGCGCCGCTGGCGGCAATCGCCGACGCGGGGCGGCGGCTGTACGGAATCCAGTTCCACCCCGAGGTGCGGCACACGGACCACGGGCGGAGAATTCTCGACAACTTCCTGGATATCTGCGGGGCGCGGCGGGACTGGACGCCGGCCTCGATTCACCACGAGGCCGTGGCGCGCATTCGCGAGAAGGTGGGCGACGGGCGGATCGTCGTGGGTTTGTCGGGCGGCGTGGACTCCTCGGTCACGGCGCTGTTGTGCCGAGAGGCGGTGGGCGACCGCACGGTGCCGATCTTCGTCGACACCGGGCTGTTGCGCCTCGACGAGGGCGACAAGGTGGAGCGGCGCTTCGCGAGCTTCGGGCTGCGCATCGACCGCGTCAACGCCGCCGAGCGGTTTTTCGCCCGTCTGGCCGGGATCGAGGACCCCGAGGAGAAGCGGCGCCGCATCGGGCACGAGTTCATTGCCGTCTTCGAGGAGGAGGCCCGGCGCTTTCCGGATGCGCGGTTCCTCGCCCAGGGCACGCTGTACCCGGACGTCATCGAGTCCACCTCGGTGCGCGGCCCCTCGGCGACGATCAAGACCCACCACAACGTGGGCGGGCTGCCTGAGCGCCTTGGCCTCGCACTCGTCGAGCCGCTGCGCGACCTGTTCAAGGACGAGGTGCGCAGACTCGGGCTCGAGCTCGGGTTGCCCGAGGAGTTCGTCTGGCGGCACCCGTTCCCGGGGCCGGGGCTGGCGGTGCGGATCCTCGGCGAGGTGACACCCGAGCGCGTGGCGTTGCTGCAGCGCGCCGACGCGATCTTCATGGACGAGATCCGCGAGGCCGGGCTGTATCGCGCCATCGCCCAGGCGCTCACCGTGCTGTTGCCGGTGCGCAGCGTCGGGGTGATGGGCGACCAGAGAACGTACGAGAACGTGGCGGCATTGCGTGCCGTCACGACCGAGGACTTCATGACGGCCGACTGGTTCCGGTTTCCTTCCGAGGTCCTGGACCGGGTGGCTCGTCGCATGGTCAACGAGGTGCGTGGCATCAACCGGGTGGTGTACGACGTGACGTCCAAGCCTCCCGGGACGATCGAGTGGGAGTGAGAGAGGAGTCGAGAGTCGGAAGTCGACAGTTGAACGTGGACAGCCAGGACCTGGCCAGCCATGTCTCGACCTCTCGATTATCGACCCTCGACTCGCAATCGAGATCTCATGCCGCCGGTTCAGCCATACCCGGCGGATTGGCCCGGATCGCCAGCCGGGCCCCGGCGCCTGGAACGCGCCGGCCCTGACAGGGAGGTGCACATGGCGAAGCGTAAGGTCCTCATCATGGGAGCCGCGGGTCGCGACTTCCACAACTTCAACTGCTTGTTCCGGAACGACGAGAGCGTCGAGGTCGTGGCGTTCACGGCGACCCAGATTCCGGACATCGAGGGCCGGTTGTACCCGCCGGAGCTCGCCGGACCGCTCTATCCGAACGGCATTCCGATCTTCGGCGAGGAGGAGCTGGAGCGCCTGGTCAAGGAGTTCGGGGTCGACGAGGTGTGGTTCTCCTACTCCGACGTCTCGCACCAGTACGTCATGGACAAGGGCAGCCACGTCATCGGCTGGGGCGCCTCGTTCGGGATCTGCTCAGCGCAGAAGACCATGTTGCGGTCGTCGAAGCCGGTCATTGCCATCACCGCGGTGCGCACGGGGGTCGGGAAGTCGCAGACGACCCGCTACGTGTCGCGCATCCTCAAGGCGATGGGCAAGAAGGTCGTGGCGGTGCGCCATCCGATGCCGTACGGCGACCTCACAAAGCAGATTTGTCAGCGTTTCGAGACGTATGCTGACCTCGACCGCCACAATTGCACGATCGAGGAGCGCGAAGAGTACGAGCCGCACATCGACAACGGCTTCGTCGTCTACGCCGGCGTCGACTACGAGCGCATCCTGCGCGAGGCCGAGCAGGAAGCCGACGTCGTGCTGTGGGACGGCGGCAACAACGACACGCCGTTCTTCAAGCCGAACCTGCACATCAACCTGGTCGACCCGCATCGGCCCGGCCACGAGCTGACGTTCTACCCCGGGCAGACCAACGCGGTCATTGCCGACCTGCTCATCGTCAACAAGGTGCAGACCGCCGATCCGGCCAAGGTGGCCGAGGTGGAGGCGAACTGCCGCCGGCTCAACCCGAGAGCTCGGGTCATCCGCTGCGCCTCGACGATTTCGGTCGACAGACCCGAACTGATCGGCGGCAAGCGCGCGATCGTCATCGAGGACGGTCCGACGCTCACGCACGGCGGTATGACCTACGGCGCCGGCTGGTTCGCTGCCAAGAACGCCGGCGCGGCCGAGATCGTGGACTGCAAGCCGTACGCTGTGGGGACGATCAAGGCGACGTACGAGAAGTACCCCAACGCCGGCCAGATCCTGCCGGCCATGGGGTACTCCGGGCAGCAGGTGAAGGACCTCGAGGACACCATCAACGCCACCCCGGCGGACGTGGTCATCGAGGGCACGCCAATCGACATCACCCGCCTCGTGAAGGTCAACAAGCCGATCGTCCAGGTGACGTACGAACTCGAGGAGCTCGCCCCCGGCGTCATCGAGGCGATGGTGCGCGAGGTCGTCAAGTAGCCGGCGAACCGGCGCCCCCTCGGGCCCGAATTGCAGCGTCGAAGGGCGGGCCGCAAGGCCCGCCCTTTTTCCAGCAAGCCCGGCAGACCATCGCCTGCGGCGTGTTCGAGCACTCCGACAACCGCACCGACGTCGCCGTCCTCAAAGCCTCGCCGATGGAGCACATCGCCTTCGTCGCTCCGCCTTGCATCTGGCCCCGCGGCGCCCGCAACGCGGGCCCTCCGCTTTCTCCGACAGACCCCCAGTGTGATATCCTGCGCCGCGGCTGTTGTCGGGTTCACCCGGCAACGCGCTGTCTTTCGGCATGCATCACGATCACATGGCCGCCGCGCCCGTGCCTGGCGAGACCTGCCGCGATCCCAAGGGTTGCGGCGGGTGCACGTTGTGCGAGGCGGGCGAGCCCGAGCTCCCCTACAGCGGACCCGCCGTGGTGGGTGGTGCGTTGTGGCTTTTCGTGATGCCGCTGCTGTTGGCTGCCGGCGGAGCGCTGCTGTTTCGCGGCCACCCCGCGGCGCAGCTGGGGGGGGGAGCTGCCGGGCTCGCTCTGGGGATGGGGCTGGCCCGGCTCGGCCACCGCTGGTTGAACCGAGTGAAGGAGGGCGATCGATGAGCGCCCACGTGAAGACGCTGCCAGGGAAGGGTACGTTCCCGCGCGGTATTCATCCTGACGAGGCGAAGGAACTCAGCGCCGGCGCGGCCATCGAGGTGCTGCCGCCGCCGGCCCGGGTCGAGGTCCCGCTCCAGCAACACATCGGAGCGCCGGCCACGGTGGCGGTCAAGCCGCGCGACCCGGTCACGATGGGGAGCGTGCTCGGCACCGCGAGCGGGTTCGTGTCGGCACCGGTGCACTCGCCGCTGGCCGGCAAGGTCGCCAAGCTGGGGGTGACGACGTTGCCCAACGGCCGCCATCTTCCGGTCGTGGCGGTCGCCGCCGAGGGCGAGCAGCTGGCTGGCCGCGAGCTGTGGGACGACATTTTCGGCGGCGACTGGCCGCTCGACAGGGCGGAGGCGTTCACGCCCGAGCAGATCGTGGCCGCGGTCCGGGACGGCGGGCTCGTCGGGCAGGGAGGGGCCGCTTTTCCGACCCACGTCAAGCTGGCTCGCAACGAGGCCAAGCCAGTCGACACCGTGCTCGTGAACGGCTGCGAGTGCGAGCCGTATCTCACCGCCGACGACCGGGTGATGCGCGAGGCGCCGGCGCCGATCATCGCCGGGGCGCTGCTGGCGGCCCGCGCGGCGGGCGCCCGCCAAGTCGTGATCGGAGTCGAGGACAACAAGCCGGAGGCCCTCGCGGCCCTGCGCGGTGCGACCGGCGCCAGCGGGGTCGTCGTGCAGGCGGTGAAGACCAAGTACCCGCAGGGCGGCGAGCGCCAGCTCGTGCTCTCGGCGCTCGGCCGGATCGTGCCGACTGGCGGGCTGCCGCTGGATGTCGGCGTCGTGGTGATCAACGTCGCCACCGCGGCCGCGATCGCCCGCGCCGTGCTGCGCGGCAAGCCGCTCACGCACCGGGTGCTGACCGTGACCGGCCCGGGGATCGCGCGGCCGGCCAACGTGCTGGTGCCGATCGGGGTGTCCTACCAGGAAGTCATAGCGCACTGCGGTGGCCTGCGGCCGGAGGCGGTGCGGGTCGTGTCCGGGGGGCCGATGATGGGCCTGGCGATCGGCGATCTGGCGACGCCGATCACCAAGGGGACCTCTGGCATCCTGGTGCTCACGGAAAAGGAGGTCCGCAAGGCCGAGGAGACGGCGTGCGTGCGCTGCGGCCGCTGCGCCGAGAGTTGCCCGTTGCAGCTGGTGCCGACGCGCCTCGCGCTGGCCTCGCGCCACCGCGATTGGACGGTTGCCCGCCGCTACCACATCCAGGCCTGCGTCGAGTGTGGGTGCTGCTCGTTCGTGTGTCCGGCCGCGATCCCCCTCACGCAACTCATTCGCATGGGCAAGGCCATGCTGCCCAAGGAGTGACGATGGCAGCCGAACCCCAATCTCAGCCCGCTCCCCTGGCCGGCGTGCACGTCGCGCCAGGGCCCCATGTCCAGGACGTCAGCTTCACCACCCGCCGGATGATGGCCGATGTGCTGATCGGGCTCGCTCCGGTGATGGTGGCGGCGCTGGCGGTGTTCGGCTGGTACGCCGTGCTGCAGGTCGGGATCTGCATCTGCTCCTGCCTCGCAGCCGAGTACCTGTTCCACTCCCGCCTGCGCGGCAAGCCGGCGACGCTGGGAGACCTCTCGGCAGTGGTGACCGGGGCGATCCTGGGACTTTCCTTGCCGTGGAGCGCCCCCTGGTACGTGGGTGTAATCGGCTCCTTTGCCGCCATCGGTTTCGGGAAGGTGATCTTCGGCGGCCTCGGGATGAACCTCTTCAACCCCGCCATGGTGGGCCGCGCCTTCGTGATGATCAGCTTCTCGGTGGTGCTCGGTGCCGGAGCCTACGTGTCGGCCGACGTGCCGGGGGTGCTCTCGCAGGCAACGCCGCTGACGGCCGGCAAGATGACCGCCACGGTCACCGAGCTGTGGCCGCTGTTCGTCGGCAACGTCAACGGCTCCCTCGGCGAGACCTCCGCCATCGCGTGCCTGCTGGGCGGGTTGTGGATCCTGGTGCGGCGCGCCGGCACCTGGGACGTCCCCCTCGCGGTGGTCGGCACGGTGGCGTTGCTGGCGGCCGCTGCGCAGCTTGGCGGCATCCACCCCAGCCTGACGGTGCTCCACCACCTGCTGGGCGGCTCGCTGTTGTTCGGGGCGCTGTTCATCGCCACCGACCCGGTGACGAGCCCGCTGACCTGGAAGGGCCGCCTTATCTTCGGCGTCTTCATCGGGGTGTTCATCATGGTCATCCGACTCTTCTCGGGGTACCCCGAGGGCGTCATGTTCGCGGTGCTGCTGGCCAACGCCACGGTGCCGCTCATCAACCGCTGGACCGTGCCGACGCCGCTCGGCGGGCCGGTGCCGGTGAAGAAGTAGGGAGGCAGACATGAGCGACCAGACCTCCCGCGCAGGGTTCTTTCGCCAGTCCTGGCTGGTGCTGCTGCTTGCGCTGTCGTTCGGGGCGGCGCTGGCGGCGGTGGAGATCAGTTTCGCCCCCCGCATCCGCGAGAACAAGCGCAACGCCACCGTCTCGCAGATCCCCGAGCTGGTGCCGGGGGCTGTCAAGGAAGCGAGCAAGGAACAGTCGGTGGGCGGTGCCCTCGTGTACGGCGCCTACGACGCCGAGGGGCGGCAGGTCGGCTGGGTCGTGCCTGCCGCCGGGCAGGGGTTCGCTGACCGCATCGAGCTGCTCATCGGACTGGACCCCACGGCCAGCACGATCACCGGGATTTACGTGCTCGACCAGAAGGAGACGCCGGGGCTCGGCGATTACATCACGTCCAAGGAGCGGTTCCGCCGTTACTTCGAGGGCCAGCCGGCCGCCGCGCCGTTGAAGGTCGTGAAACGCGAGGTGGCACCGCGGAGCGGCGAAATCAGGGCGCTCACGGGAGCCACCATTTCGTCCGACGCGGTCACCGCCATCGTCAACCAGCGGGTCAGGGAACTGGGCGCCGCGCTGGCCCAGGCCAGGCAGGGGAGCGAGTCATGACGGAAACCGGACCCTCCGCATACGAGCGATTCATCAACGGGATCATCCCCGAGAATCCCACCCTCCGGCAGTTGCTCGGCATGTGCCCGACACTGGCCGTCACCAACGGCGTCAAGCCGGCGTTGACCATGGCCGGCGCCACCGCGTTCGTGCTCATCTGCGCCAACGTCATCACCAGCCTCATGCGCAAGCTCATCAAGCCCCACCTGCGCATCCTCGTCTTCACGCTGACCATCGCCACCTTCGTGACCATCGCCGACCGCTTCCTGCAGGCGTTCATGCCCGAGATGTCCAAGGTGCTGGGGCCGTACGTGCCGCTCATCATCGTCAACTGCATCATCATCTCACGCTGCGAGATCTGCGGCTCCAAGCAGGGCGTGAAGGTGGCGCTGGCCGATGCCGTGGGGATGTCGCTCGGGTTTCTCGTCGCCCTGCTGAGCATCTCGATCCCGCGCGAGCTGCTGGGGTCCGGGACGCTGCTGGGGCTGCGCGTGCTGCCCGAGGCGTGGCCTAACTGGGGCGTGCAGGTACTGCCACCGGGGGCGTTTCTGACCCTCGGGCTCATCCTCGCGTTCGTCAACTGGTACTCGGCGCGGCGCGCCGCGAAGGTGTGAGGAGGCGATCATGGAGTACCTCGCCCAGCTCATGCTCATCGCCGTGGCGGCGGCGATCATCAACAACTTCGTGCTGCACTACTTCGTCGGCATCTGCCCGTTCATCGGCGTGTCGCGCAAGGTCGACATGGCGTTCGGGATGGGGTGCGCGGTCACGTTCGTGATCTCGATTGCCGCGTTTCTCTCGTGGACGTTCACGTACTTCATAGGCCGCCCGGGAGCGCCGCTCACGACGTTCATCTGGCGGCAGGTCGCGCCGGGGTCGACGGCGGTCATCGACCTGTCGATCCTGAACTACATCATCTTCATCTTCGTCATCGCCTCGTCGGTGCAGTTCGTCGAGATGTACCTGCGCCGCTTCTTCCCGCCGTTGTTCAAGGCGTTCGGGATCTTCCTGCCGCTCATCACCACCAACTGCGCGATCCTGTTCGCCTGCCTCGAGATCATGAAGCACGTGGCGGGGGCGTCCGATCCTGCCCAAATCTGGGGGCTCGACAAGGCGCTGACGCTCGCCATCTTCGGCGGCATCGGCTTCGCCATCGCCATCACGATCATGGCCGGCATTCGCGAGGAGCTCGACGGCTGCGACGTCCCGAAGCCGTTGCGGGGCGCCGGAATCACGCTCCTCGTGGCGGGAATCCTGGCCATGGCGTTCATGGGGTTCACCGGCGTCGACCGGGGGCTCGAGACCCTCATCCTCGGGAAGTAGGGGGGAGCATGCTGACCACCACCACAGTCCTGACTGCCGCCGGCACCATGCTGGTTCTGGGGCTGGCGATGTGCGCGGTGCTCGGCTGGGCGAGCCGGGCGTTCCATGTCGCCGTGGATCCGCGAGTCGAGGCTGCCAGCGCCGCACTGCCCGGTGCCAACTGCGGCGGCTGCGGGTACGTCGGGTGCAACGAGTACGCCGAGGCCGTGGTCAAGGGCGCCGATGTCTCGCTCTGTCCTGTGGGTGGCGCCTCGGTCGCCGCCGCCCTGGCCGAAATCATGGGAATCGAGGTGAAGGAGACCGCGCCGCGCCGGCCGGTCGTCCACTGTGCCGCCAACCACTCCCAGCGCCTCGGGCGCCACGAGTACAAGGGTGAGCAGACCTGCGCCGCCGCCAACCTCGTCGCCGGCGTGCAGGGGTGCGTGTACGGCTGCCTCGGGCTCGGCGACTGCGTGCGCGCGTGCGAGTACGACGCCATCCACATCGTCGACGGGCTGGCCACGGTTGACTACGTCAAGTGCATCGGCTGCTCGGCGTGTGCCCGGGTCTGCCCGCGCAACATCATCACCATGATCCCGTTCAAGGCCGACCAGGTGCTGGTGGTCAAGTGCTCGAACAGGGACATGGGCAAGGACGTGACCAACGTCTGCAAGGTCGGGTGCATCGGCTGCCGCTCCTGCACGCGGCTGATGGGGGAGGTCTTCAACTTCGACCGGAACCTCCCCAGCATCAATTACGATGCCTACACGGCCTCGCTCGACATGAGCAAGGTGCTCGAGAAGTGCCCGATGGCCAGTCTGGTGTGGGTGGGAAAGCCGACCCCCAAGCACCTCGAGCAGACCGCCGGCGAGGTGCTTCCCGAGCGCATCGAGGCCGACTTCAAGACGACGGCCGACCAGGCCGAGTGGCGGGGCTAGCGCCCCCCGCCGCCCGGCCGCCTGCGACCAGCGTGAGGCCCAGCGGCGGGCGCAGGACAGCTTCGAGGCGTCGCGAGAGGCCGGCCAGGAGGTTCGAGACGCGGACGCTCTGCTCGGGGACCGCCCGGCGGCGGAGCACGCGCCCGTAGAGCCACCAGCCGACGATGCCGAGGCCGAAGAGGTGGCGCGGCGAGGCGACGAGCGCCAGCCCCGCTCCTTCGAGCAGGGAGGCAAGCTGCCTCGCCGTGTAGCGCCGGTAGTGTCCGAGGGAAGCGTCGATCGAGCCGTACAGCCACTGGTGAGCTGGCACCTGGACCAGCAGCACCCCGCCGGGGGCCAGCCAGCCGGCCAGGTGGCGCACGGCGCCGTGGTCGTCCTGGACGTGCTCGATGACGTTGAGGCACACGATGGTGTCGAAGCTGGCATCGGGAAGGCTCAGGCCGCCGCCGAGCACGCCGACGGCGACCGACACGCCCGGGTCGTCGCGAAAGACCCGTCCGACGGACTCCGAGTAGGAGGGGTTCATGTCCACGCAGTGCAGGCTCGCGGCCAGGGGCCGCAGCCGCGTCGAGTAGGTGCCGATGCCGCAGCCCACCTCCAGGACCCGGCCGCGCACGTGCGGGGCCAGGTAGGAAAACACCCAGTCGTTGTAGCGATGGATCTCTCGCACGTGCAGCAGGGTGATGGTCTGGTCCGCGTTCTCGCGCGCCGGGTCGGCCGTCATGGCCAGCGAGTATAGGCGATGGCCGTTGCCACGGCGCAGGGGCTGCGACCCGCGAGGTGGTCCGCATGTTTGCGTGGCGGCGGCTAAAATGCGCGTGATGCGTCGATGGTTCGGGGTCGGCCTCGTGGCGGTGGCGGTGGGCATCACCGCGGCGGCGCTGTGGGTGACGCAGCGCGACCCGAGACTGGTGGCGGTGAGCGCCTCCCCGGCACGCGTGATGGGAACCTCGTGCACCCTGGCCGCGGTGGTCGGGGTGCGGCAGCAGGAAGCGGCGCTGCGGGCCTTGCGCGCGGCGGAAGCGGCGCTGCGGCGGACCGAGGCTCACATGAGCACGTACCTCGAGCGCTCCGAGCTGTCGCGGCTCAACGCGGCCGGGGCCGGGGAAGTGGTGCGGCTCTCGGCCGACACCATGGCCGTGCTCGAGGCGGCGCGGCGTTTTCACGAGGAAACCGATGGGGCGTTCGACGCCACGTGCCGCCCGCTCGTCGAGCTGTGGCGTGAGGCCGGCCGGGCCGGGCGACTGCCGGACCCGCCGGCGTTGCTCCAGGCCCGGGGGCGCTCGCGCTGGGACCTCTTCGAGCTGCGTGAGGACGGGGTTGTCAAGCGGGCCGCGGGAGCGCGCATCGATTTGGGCGGGATCGCCAAGGGGTGGGGGATCGACCGGGCGATGGAGGAACTCGAACGGGCCGGCGTGCGCGGCGCCATGGTCGAGGTGGGCGGGGACCTGCGCGTGGTCGGGGCACGCCCCGACCGCTCGCCGTGGTCGGTGGACGTGCGCCACCCGTTCGCCGAGGGCCTGCTCGCCACGCTCCGGCTGACCAACGGCGCCGTCGCCACGTCCGGCAACTACGCGCGCTTCGTCACGATCGACGGCCGCCGCTACTCGCACATCGTCGACCCGCGCTCCGGCTGGCCCGCCGAGGCGGCACCCTCGGTCACGGTGGTGGCGCCCGACGCCATGACCGCCGATGCGTGGGCCACGGGGCTTTCGGTGCTGGGGCCGTGGGGGCTGGCCAGGCTCGAACGGCGCGTGGACATCCACGCCATGCTCGTGACCGGGACCCCCGAACACTGCGCCATCCACATGACCCCGGGCTTCGCCGCCCTGCTTGCGGCCGCGCCCCGACTCGACTGCGCACAGGCCAGGTGAGACGGCGGAGATGCCGCCACTTGCCTCGCGATCGGCGAGGAGGACGCACACGCACGTTGCAAGCGTGATCGTGGGTCTCGAGCAGGCGTGCACGGGAAGGCGCGTCAGCGCCGCCTATCAGTAAAACACCGTGCGGGTGCGGTGGCGGGGCAGGGCCTTGTAGTCGGGGTGCTGGCCGTGGTTCCACAGCAGGTAGTCGAGGCGCATGGCGGTGGTCGGGCGGCCCTGGCGCGCCAGCTCGGCGCGGAGCAGCTCCACGGCGTGCACGGCGCAGGCGCGGATCTCGACCTCTTCGGGGGAGCCAGCGGCGAGCAGGACGCCCTCGTCGACGCGGCGGGCGAGGTCGGGGGCGTACTCGAGGACGCCGTCCACGCGCAGGACGTGGGGCACGAGGTTGTCGGCGAAGATGGTGAGCTCGTCGAGGTCGTGGAAGACGCCCAGGGGCTTGCCGCGGAGGGCGAGCGCGAGGTCGGCGGCGCAGAGCTGGGCGCGCTTGAGAAACGGGACCTCGACACCCTTGTGGCGCGCCACGTCCCGGAACAGCCGCATGCCGAGCAGGATGCCCAGCAACCGCTGCGAGGAGCCGCAGGCGGAGGCGATGAGGCGCGAGAACGAGCCGCCGAAGCGCTGCCGGACGTAGTGGCCGAGGTCCTGCAAGGCGGTGGCGAACAGCCACATGAGTTCGGCGACGGGCTGGCCGGCGGGATCCTGGTGGAAGAGTTCGGCGCAGTCGGCGGCGGTGAGTTCCTCGAGTTCGCGCGGGGTGAACGGGCCGTACTGCCGGAAGTGGTTGGCGAGGTGGGTGGCGACGGTGAAGTACCCGGACCGGCCGGGGAGCTTGGCGAGGTGGGGGAAGTAGCCGGAACCGAAGTTGATGGCGTCGAGCTGGAGAATGAAGGCGGCAGTGGCCTCCGGCGAACCGAGGTAGTGGGCCTCGGGGTCGAGCTGCGGCGCGGTGTTGCCGTTGAGGGGCAGCGAGGCAGCGTAGGCAGCGAGGCGGTCGCTCCGGACCTGCACCCAGTCGGCCTGTGCTGCCACAACTGCACACCGCTCGCGCACCTGCCTCGAAAGCCCGTCGTCCGGCGTCACGCGCCCCCCGCCCCCGACCCTACCAATGGAGGCGCGGCGGGTCAATCCCGGGCAGGCTGGGATGCGGGCGCCACGTTGCGGTAGGCTCTCGCTTCGAGGTGGCACGATGCTTCTGCACGTCTCGGGTGTCCGTCATTGTCTCGCGAGTTCTCTCGCCGTGCTGTGCGCGGTGTCGGCTGCGGCGTTCGGGCCGGGCGCCCGGTTGCCGGATGGTCGAATCTCGGTGATCGTCGAGCTTTCCGAGCCGGCGGCCGCCGAGGTGTGGCTTCAGCGGCTCGGGAGCGCCGGGCCTGCGGTCGCGGCGATGCAGCCGGAGGCGATGACGCGGGCGACGGCGGCGGCGCGGGCCCAGCTCGCGCTGGCGGACAGCGAGCAGCAGGCGTTCGTCGAGGCGCTGGCCGGCTCGGCCGTACGTGCGGCGGTGGTTTTCCGGGTGCAGCGCCTGCTCAACGGGGTGGCGCTGGAGGTCGACGAGGCCGACCTCGCTCGGCTGGAACAGTGGCCGGGGGTGAAGGGGGTGCACCCCAACCCGCTCCTCGAGCCTGCCAACGCCACGAGCGTGCCGTGGATCGGCGCGCCGCGGGCCTGGCAGGACCTCGGCGTCACGGGAAAGGACGTGCGGGTCGGGGTGATCGACTCGGGGATCGACTACCTCCACCGCGACTTCGGCGGCTCGGGGTCGTACGCCGGGCACAACTTCGACGACAACGTCGTGCCGTGGAACGCCAAGGTGGTGGGTGGGATCGACATGTGCGGCGATGGCTACACGGGTTCGTCGAGCACGCTGCAGCCGGACGGCGACCCGATGGATTGCGCGGAAAACGGCCACGGCACGCACGTCGCCGGCTCGCTCGCGGGCTACGGCGTGACGGCCGACGGGCAGACGTACTCCGGGCCGTGGCGGGGTGGCCTCGATCCCGCCTCGTTCCGCATCGGGCCCGGCGTGGCGCCGGAGGCTAAGCTATACGCTATCAGGGTCTTCGGGTGTTCCGGGAACACAGGACTGGTGCTGCAGGCTCTCGACTGGGCAGCCGACCCCAACGGCGACGGCAACTTCGCGGACCGGCTCGACGTCGTCAACTTGTCGTTAGGCTCGAAGTACGGTTCCGCCTCCTCGGCGTACCGCACCTCGATCGACCGGCTGGTGGCGCTCGGTACCGTGGTCGTCGCGGCTGCCGGGAACGACGGCGACCTGTACACGATCGTGGGCGCGCCCTCCAGCGTCGACAGCGCGCTTTCGGTGGCGTCATGCGTTGACGACGGAGTGACGGGGGCGCGGCTGCGGGTGGAGACGCCGCAGGCGCTGGCAGGTGAGGTTCCGAGCACCTCGGCACAGTTCGGCCCGGCGCCGCCGTTGCAGGGGGTGTCAGGGGCGGTGGTCGCATCGGCGCCGCTCGACGCCTGCGGGCCGCTTTCCAACCCCGCCGAGGTGGCCGGGCGGATCGCCCTCATCGACCGGGGGAGCTGCAACTTCACGGTCAAGGTCAAGAACGCGCAGCTCGCCGGGGCGGTGGCGGCCATCGTCGCCAACAATACCGGCGGGCCGCTCATCGTCATGGCCGGGGACGACGCCTCGATCACGATTCCCTCGGTCTTCATCTCGCAGGCGGACGGCGTCACCCTCCGGGGGGGCCTTGCCGGGGGCGTGACCGCCTCGATCCGCATGGCCAGCCTCGCTGGCACCGTCGCGACGAGCTCCTCGCGCGGGCCGCGCGGAGGCGACTTTGCGCTCAAGCCGGAGATTGCCGCTCCCGGGGTGTCGATCACCTCGGCGGGGGTGCGCAGCGGCAGCCAGGGTGCGACGTTTTCCGGCACCTCGATGGCCACGCCGCATGTCGCAGGGGTCGTGGCGTTGTTGCGGCAGCGGCACCCGGACTGGAGCGCCACCGAAATCAAGGCGGCGGTCATGGGGAGGGCGCGTCGGGTCCTGACGGTGCCGGCGGAGGAGCCGGGCCCCCTGCACGGGGCGGGCCGGGTGGGGAGCGGGCTGGTGGACCCTGCAGCAGCGGCAGCGGCCGAGCTGCTGGCTGGGGATGCCGATGCGCCGGCCCGGGTGGCGATGTCGTTCGGGCTCGTTGAGGCAACCGGGGTGACGCGCGTGCGGCGCACGGCCAGGGTGGTCAACAAGGGAGGCAGCGCGCGAAGCGTGGTTGTCGGGTTCGAGCCGATGGTCGCGGTGCCCGGGGTGGAGGTCGCGTTCCCTGACGGCGACACCATCACGGTGCCGTCGGGAGGGAGCGTCACGTTTCCGGTCGAGCTGGTGGTGGATGCGACGGCCGTGCGGGCGGCCCGCGATCCCGGAGCCGCCTCGACCCAGGACGGGCAGCCGCGACACTACCCGATCGAGCACAGCGGCCACGTGACGCTCACGGGCGAGGCCGGGGAGGCGGTGAGCCTGCCGCTGCACGCAGTGATCCGGCCGTCCTCCGCGCTGGCGCTCGACGTGGCGCCCTCCGGGCTCGTGGTTGGCAGGAACACCACGATCGTGGAACTCCCGTTCCGCGGCCAGGCGCTCGGGGAGCCGGGCGGCGAGGCCACGGCGACCACGGCGCTGGTGACTCCGCTCGAGCTGGCGTGGGCCCACACCGGTGCGGAGCCGGGTTCCAACCGCCACGGTGCGATCCGCTGGCTGGGCCTGGGCAGCGACGCGCCGGCCCGGGGTGGCATGGCCGGGGCCACGGTCCTGTTCGGGATCGCCGTGTACGGGCCGTGGGCGACTCCGCGCGACGTCTCGGTGACGATCACCGTGGATGCCGGCGCCGACGGCAGCACGGACGCCCGCATCATGACGAGGGACTACGGGACCTTCGTCTCCACTGGCAAGGAGACGCCGTGGAGTTCGGACGTGTATGGGGCCGTCGTGTGCCCCCCTGCCGGCTCCCAGTGCGGGAGCTTCACTTTCCTCGACCGCGTGGCGCCCGGGACCGGGGGCCTCACGCCGTTCGGCACCGACGTCATGCTGCTGGCCGTGCCGGCAGCGGCGCTGGGGTTGTCGGACGCCACCAGCCTCATGCGGGTGCAGGTGCACGTGGTGGCGGAGGGGACCGGCCGCTACTCGGACACCTCGGAGGTGACGTTCGACGTGGCGCGGCCTGGCTTTTCGCCCGTGTCGGGACTGCCTCCGTTCGCGCTCGGGGCCGGGCAGCCGCTGCCGGTGCGGGTGGACCGCCAGGCGTTCGAAGGACGAGGATCGAGGGGGCTGTTGCTGCTCCATCACACCAACGTTGCCGGCACGCGCGCCGAGGTGGTCCCGGTCGCCTTTGCCGACTGCTCGCTGGCGAGCTGCCCGGAAGTCACGGCGAGCGTCGACGGCCCGACCCGCACCGTCACCCTGACGGCGGCGCCGCCGACCGCGTGCACGGCCGTGCAGTACGCGTGGAGCTTCGGTGACGGCGCGACCTCGTCGAGTGGGCCGGGCATGACTCACGCGTACGAGCGGCCCGGCACCTACACGTGGAGCCTGGCGGTCAGCGCCGAAGGGCAGAGCTGCACCCGCTCGGGAACGGTCACGATCCCGTCGGCCGCGCGCCGGCGCCTCGGTCGCCTGTAGCTACGCCTGCCTCAAGGAGCATGGCGTCGGCGGCGCTGCCGGGCGCGCGGCACGAGGGGCGCGGCCGCTCCGGGGCGTCCGAGGCTACTCGTACCTCAGGGCCTCGATCGGGTCGAGGCGGGCGGCCTTGGCCGCCGGGTACAGGCCGAAGAAGATCCCGACCAGGCCCGCGAACACGAACGCCGTGGCGACGATCTCGGGCGCCACGAGCGTCGGCCACCCGGCGAAGCGGGCGATGGCGCGGGCGGCGAAGAAGCCGAGGGTGATCCCCACCACGCCGCCGAGCCCCGAGATCATGGATGCCTCGATCAGGAATTGGTTGCGGATGTCGGAGCGGCGCGCGCCGAGAGCGCGCCGGACGCCGATTTCGCGAGTCCGCTCGGTGACCGACACCAGCATGATGTTCATGATGCCGATCCCGCCGACCAGCAGCGACACCGAGGCGATGGCGCCGAGCAGCAGGGTCAGGACGCCGCTCATTTGCGTTGCGGCGGCGGCGATTTCCTGCTGCGAGCGAATCATGAAGTCGTCGTCCTGGCGCGGGCCGATGCGGTGGCGCTGGCGGAGCAAGGCGGTGATCTCGTCGGTGGCATGCTGGATCCTGGCGGGCGACACGGCTGACACCATGATCGTCTGGATGTGGGTGATCCCCATGAGGCGGCGCTGCGCTGTCGTGAACGGCACGCAGATGACGTCGTCCTGGTCCTGTCCCATCATGTTGCCGCCCTTGCGGTCGAGCACGCCGATGACGCGGAACGGCACGTCCTTGATGCGGATGATCTGGCCGACCGGGTTGACCTCGCCGAAGAGGTTCTCGACCACCGTGGCGCCGAGGACGGCGACCTTGGTCGCAGCCCTCACGTCGTCTTCGGTGAGGTAGGCGCCCTTCGCCACGGCCCAGGCGCGGATCGTCGGGTAGTCGGGTCCGGTGCCCTGAATGCTCGTGAACCAGTTCTGGTTGCCGAACACGACCTGGGCGGCGGTGCGTACCCCGGGCTCGGCCACGGCCACCGAGGGACACTCGCGGGCAATTGCGGCCGCGTCCTCGACCGTCAGGGTCTGCACGCTGCCGGCGCCGTGGCGCACCCCCCCGGCCTGCCGGGAGCCCGAGAAGATGATCAGGAAGTTGGTGCCGAGCGAGCCGATCTGGCTCTGAATCGCTGACGAGGCGCCCTGGCCGATCGCCACCATGGCGACGACACAGCCGACGCCAATGATCACCCCCAGCATCGTGAGCGCCGAGCGCATCGGGTTGCGGCGCAGCGCGTTGATGGCGATCTTGTAGATCTGGATGATGTTGCCCATCGCCTACCTCCGCCGGGGGCCCATCATGTTGACGAGGCCGCCGGCATCCTGCGCCTGAGCGGTGGCGAGGCCGATGACGACCTTCGCTCCCTCGGCGAGATCGCCGTCCTTGACCTCGACGACCTGGCCGTCGGTGAGGCCGGGGGTGAACGTCACCGCCTTGAGCTTGCCGCCCGGCAGCTCGGGGGCGAGGAACACCCGTGCGCTGCGACCCCCGCTGCGGTCCTCGCTGCGCGCGCCCGCGCCCGCCGGCCTTCCCGGTCCGCCGCTCTGCCCGCGCTGGCCGTTCACCCCCAGCAGCTCCGGCCGGAAGCGCAGCGCCGAGGCCGGGACGCGCAGCACGTTTTGAGCTCGTGCCACCTGCACGCGCACCTCGGCCGTCATGCCGGGCAGCAGCGCGAGGTCGGAGTTGTCAACCTGCACGATGACCGGGTACGTCACGACGTTGTTGGCGGTCTTGGGAGAGAGGCGGATCTGTGCGACCGTGCCGACGAACTCCCGCTGCGGAAAAGTGTCGACCGAGAAACGCACGGGCTGGCCGACTTTCACCTGGCCGATGTCGGCCTCGTCCACGTCGCAGGTGAGCTGCATGCGGGTGAGGTCCTCGGCAATCGTGAAGAGGGTCGGCGCCTGAAACGAGGCGGCCACGGTCTGACCCACGTCGTAGTCGCGGGAGACCACCACGCCGTCGATCGGAGAGCGGATGACCGAGTAGGTGAGGTTCGCCTGGTTACGCTCGAGCGCCGCCTCGAGCTCGGTCACCTGGGCGAGCGCCTGGTTGTACGTCGCGAGCGCCGAGTCAAGCTGGTCCTCGGACACCAGCTTCGCCTTGAACAGCGCCTGCTGGCGCCGCAGCTTGGACCGCGCATCCTGGGCGGCGACGCGGGCCCGCTCGAGCTGGGCCCTGGTCTGGTTGACCGCGGCCTCGAACGGCGTCGGGTCGAGCGTGGCGAGGACCTGCCCCTTGCGCACGCGGTCGTTGAAATCGGCGTGCAGGGTGGCGATGATTCCCGAGACCTGCGAGCCCACCTTGACCGTCGTCACGGCCGTGAGGGTGCCGGTGGTGGTGACGTTCTGGACGAGAGTGCCGCGGTCCACCGCCGCGGTGAGATACCCCGGGCCGGCCTTCTCGCGCTTGCCGAGCAGCGCCCATGCCGCCGCCACGGCGACCAGACCCACCACCACTCCCGCCGCGATTCGTGTCCTGAGCTTCACGTTCGTCCTCCTTGAGATCCTCGAGGTTGTCTCTGATTCGAGGCAGGCAGCGCGCGCCCGCACCGGAAGACCGCGCCGGCGTTGCCCGCCGTGTCAACAGCCAACACTAGCGCAATCTTCCGCAGGCCGCGAGATCCGCCTCACCCCCCCGCCCGGCCGGCCGGCCGGCGCGCCGCCTTGTCGGCGTACATCTGGGCGTCGGCGATGCGGAGGGCCTCCGGGAGGGAGAGGCCGGCGGTCGCGGTCGCGAGCCCGAGCGAGAAGGCGAGGTTGCAGGTGCAGCCGGACGCGCGGTGGCTGGCCTGATTCTGGCGCAGCCGGGCGAGGATGCTCCTGCCGGCCTCCTCGCCGGCTCCGGGCAGCAGCACGGCGAACTCGTCGCCGCCGATGCGCGCCACCACGTCACCGGGGCGAAACGAGGCGCGCAGGATGTCGGCTGCGTGGCGCAGCAACTCGTCGCCGGCAGCGTGGCCGAGCCGGTCGTTGATGTCCTTGAGGCCGTCGACATCGGCCATGATCACGGAGACGGGCAGCCGCCCGCCGCGGGTGAGCGCCGCCAGGTGCTCCTCGAAGAACGCCCTGTTGAACAGCCCGGTGAGCACGTCGTGCGCGCTCTGGAAGCGGAGCCGCTCCTCGGTGAGTTTCTGGGCGGTGATGTCCTGGACCACCGCCATTCCGGCCCACACGCTGCCGTCGGCCGACCGCAGCGGCAGGATGCGGAGGCTGAAGATGCGGTCGCCCGCCGGCATCTCGAGCCGCCGCAGCTCGCCAGCGAGCGCTGCCCTGAACGCCGGCTCGATGCGCGCCGCCCGCTCCGGCGGCAACGCTTCGCGGAGCGTCCGCCCCTCGAGCGCTTCCTTGCCGAGACCGCTAGTCGAGAGTCCGGTGCCCTCGACGAGGGAGAAGCGGAGGTCGCGGTCGAACAGGCACACCGCGCCGTCCGGAAAGTTGCGGGCCAGCGTCCGGTACAACTCCTCGCTCTTTTGCACCGCCTCCTGGGCCTGTCGCTGCTGGGTGACGTCGACCAGCACTCCGTCGAAGTACACCACCTTGCCGGTCTCGTCCCGAATGGAGTGCGGGTAGTCGCGGACCCAGATCACCCGCCCGTCGCGGCGGCGGAGCTGGAACTCGGCCGGCGCGACCTCGGTCGAGCGGAGGCGATCGATGTGAGCGTCGCGGTCCTGCCGGGCCACGTAGAGCTTCGAGATGTTGAGGCGGAGCAGCAGCGCGGCGGATGGGTAGCCGAGCATGGTGGCCAGCGCCTGGTTCGCCTCCAGGATCTGGCCCTCGGGCGTGGTGCGGTAGACCCCGACCGGGAGGTGCTCGAGGAGCTGGCGGAGGCGTTCCTCGGCCTGGCGGCGCTCCGCCTCCTGGGTGTGCAGGCCCTGCGCTGCCTGTTCGAGCGCCGCCGCGCTCTCGGCAATGTGCGCGGCGAGCGCCTCGCGATGGGCCTCCTCGGCCGCCTCGGCGTGCTTGCGGGCGGTGATGTCGCGGCCGGAGGTCATGACGTAAGCGACGCGGCCGCGCGCGTCCAGCTCCGGGACGAGCTGCCAGTCGATCCAGATGCCGGTGGGCAGCTGGAACTCGACGCGGTAGGGCCGGGCGGTGGTGAAGACCCGGTCGATGGCCGCCTCCCAGATCTGTACGAGGTGCTCCGGGAACCCGAGTTCCCGGTGCGTCCGGCCGATGAAGCGCTCGGCCGGGATGCCGGTCTGCGCCTCGACCACGGCGTTCACGTACAGGTGGCGGTGCTGCCGGTCGAAGCGCATGAGGGTGTCGCGGGAAAGCTCGGCAAGTGCGCGAAACCTCTCCTCCGACTCCCGCAAAGCCCGGGCGGCGCTCGCGGTCGAGGGGACCCGGGAAGGCGCACCGGAGCGCGGTTTCATGTATCGAGTATAGACGCGACGTACCCCTCGAGCGCGCCCGCCAGCTCGTCCGGCGTGTGAGCAGGCATGCGGCAGGCGCCGCCCTCGCACACCCAGGCGCACGGCCGGCCGTCGGAGGCAGCTCGTCGGCCGGCGAACACGGGAAGGCGGGCGGCAGCGGCCGGAGAAGCTACGGCGGCTGCGGCCAGCAGCACCACGGTCGGGGAATCGGCGCGGGACAAGGCCGTGGAAAGCAAGGCGCCGGTGTCCGGGCGAGCAGGATCCCCCGTCACGACGACCGTGCGCGCCGGGCCCGCCACCGCAGCGGCGGCCTGCAGCAGCGTGGGGAGCGCCTCGGGCACCTGCAGGGCGAGGTGGGCGTCGGCCTCCACGAGGGCCTGCGCGTGGGCTGCCAAGCTGTCGTCGCCGGTGATCGCTGCCAGCCGCGCGAGCACCCCAGCGAGCACCGCACCAGCGGAGGGGATGGCGTTGTCGAGCACGCTGCGCGGGCGCATGATCAGCGCCGGGCCATCGTCCGGGGTGTCGAAGGCGAGCCCCCCGACGAGGTAACGGGGAAGGCGACGGCGGACGAGGCCCAGGGCGGCGTCGATCCAGTCGAGCTCGCCGCTGACTTCCCCGAGCTGCAGCCAACCGGCGGCCGCCCACGCCACGTCTTCCAGGGTCTCGCTGCCGCCCGTGAGACCCTCGCGCCAGGCGCGCTGCAGGTGCTCGCCGGCGGTCATCCGATCGCGCAGGAACTCCGCTGCTCGCCGAGCAGCGGTGAGGTAGCGCGGCTCGGGCAACGCCGCGCCGAGCCAGGCGAGCGCCCAGATCGCCATGCCGTTCCACCCCGCCAGACGCTTGTCATCGGTGGCGGGCGCCGTTCGCTGCCGGCGGGCCGCGAGCAGTGCGCGGCGTGCCGCCGCCAGCTCGAGAGCGGCGTTTTCCGGCGCCAGGCCCGCGCCGGCCGCCGCCTCGGCGAGCGGGCGCGCCGGCCGCAACACGCTGCGTCCGCCCTCGAAAGAAGGCGGACCGTCGAGCCCGAGGAACGCAACGAGCAGCTCGGCCTGGGCCGCCGGCAGCGCCGATCTCACCTCGGCGGGCGTCCAGGTGAAGTAGAAGCCTTCCCCCTCCGGCGTGTCGGCATCGGTGGAAGAAAAGAAGCCGCCCTCCGGCCCTCGCATGTCGGCCAGCATCCAGTCGGCGGTCGCGCGCGTGACCTCGATCCAGCGCGGCACGCCGAGGCGCAGCCCGGCGAGGCCGTAGAGGCGGGAAAGCAAGGCATTGTCGTAAAGCATCTTCTCGAAGTGGGGAACGCGCCATTGCCGATCCACCGAGTAGCGGTGGAAGCCGCCCCCGAGCCAGTCATACATCCCGCCGGCGGCCATGCCGTCCAGGGTGAGGGTGAGCATGCGGCGGGCGGGATCGTGACGGGAGGCGAGGTCGAGGAGCAGGAAGAGGCGTGACGGCGTTGGGAACTTGGGTGCCGGCCCGAAGCCGCCCCAGACCGGGTCGAAGCTGGCCTCCAGGCGCCGCAGGAACGTCGACTGCGCGGCTGCGAGGTCGAACCTGCCGGGCTGCCGCGGCGACTCCTCCTCGCGCAAGGCAGCAAGCAGCTTCGCGGCGCTGCTCGCCACCTCGTGCGGGCGCTCGCGCCAGGCGCGCGCGACGGCGGTGAGGACCTCCTTGAACGAGGGCCGCCCCCAGCGGCGCTCGGGTGGAAAGTAGGTGCCGCCGAAAAACGGCTCGCCGCCCGGTGTGAGAAACACCGACAGCGGCCAGCCGCCGCTCCCGGTCATCGCCTGCACCGCGGCCATGTAGACCGCGTCGAGGTCGGGGCGTTCCTCGCGGTCGACCTTCACCGGCACGAAATCCCGGTTGAGGAGTTCTGCCACGTCCGGGTCCTCGAAAGACTCGCGCTCCATGACGTGGCACCAGTGGCAGGCCGCGTAACCGATCGAGAGAAAGATCGGCGTGTTGCGGGCGCGGGCCGTCGCAAAGGCCTCGTCGCTCCAGGGTAACCAGTCCACGGGGTTGTGGGCGTGCTGCCGCAGGTAGGGACTGAGCTCATGCAGGAGGCGGTTGGGCATGGCGACCTTTCAGCCGGCGCGCCGGCACGAGCGGCAACCGCCGAAGCCGTTGCGGCCTTCCCGCGGGCAGACGGGTGTGAACCGGTGGCTGGTGGACGGTGCGAACCGCCGGCTACACGCGGGTGCGGTCAACCGGAACGAACCGCACCGAGCAGCGCTGGAGCTGCTCGCCGCAGGTGACGAGGATCGATCCCCGCAGCGCATCGTCGGACGGCACCAGGTCGAGGGCCCGGCGAGCCCGTGACCGCGGCTCCTCCGGCATCCAGCGCATCTCGGCCACGAGCGCCGAGACGCGCACCTCCCGCGCTGCGGGGTCGAGCTCCCAGAACCCCGCCGCCTGGCCGCAGCGCCGGCCGTGCTCCGCGAGCTGCCAGCCGAGGCTGTACCCCTCGACCGCCGACGGCGGAAGGCGAGGCCCGCCCCGCCACCCCGGGTTGAGGAAGAGCTCGACCCTGGGTTCGCCTGTGGCTTCGGCGCGTGCGCGGCTCGCGATGTCCGCAAGCGTCGTGGCCTGTCGATCGAGCCGGATAGGCTCCGCGAGCAAGGCGCTGACGCTGCGACCCCTCAGGCCGGGCGCACTCCCCAGGGCGTGGGCCCAGGCCATGTGGGCGTTGAGGTAGTAGGCGATGACGTGGGCGCGGTCGGGGAACATCTCGGGGGTGCTGTCGGGGCCGCCGTCGGCGAGCACTGCGAGGTACGCCTTGAGATAGCCGAGCCGTCGCTCGTCGAGATCCTGCCCCGGCAACGGGAAGCCCCCGGCCAGCACGGCCGAGAAGGTCGAGTGGGTGAGCGGCACGGCAGGCTGCCACCAGGGCGCGTTGAGCGGCAGCCGCACGGCCTGCGTCGGGGTGCGGTGACAGCCCACGGCCCCCAGCACGAGGGCGGCGACGGCCGCCAGCGCGGCGCGTCGCCTCGACTGTGGGTACTCGAAGGCGGCGCTCATGACGCCGCCATTGTAGCGGTCACCGGTGCCGCGAGCTGCCGCTCCCCCGGGAGGGGCCCGATGAATTCGATGAACCGGATGAGCTGCGCGAGTTCGAAGAGCCGGACGAGGAGCTGGAACTCGACGACGAGCTGCCGGCGGACGAGCGGGACGAGGGCGCCCCGGCGGACGACCGCGAGCCGGTGCCGCCCGTGCCGGAGGTGCTCCGTCCGGCGCTGGGCCAGCCGCCGGACGGTGAGGCCCAAGAGCGGGACGGGGACGACGGCGGCGCCGAACGCGAGCCGCCGGACGCCTCGCTGCGGCCCGCTGTGCGGGAGCCGCCGCTCCAGCTCGGCGCCGTGGTCGAGCCATCCGACCAGCGGGGTGCCGCCGGCACGCCCTGCCGCGGGATGCTGCCGGCGCGCGAGCGGTCCTGGCCGGAGGACGTCACGGGAGAGCGGCCGGCAGTGCGGGAGTTCTCCGGGCCGGGCTGGGTGCGGGCCCGGAACGAGACGTTGTCGCGGTCCTGAGAGGACGGGCGCGCCCCGTCACGGACGCGGTAGGCGGTGCGGTCGGGCATCTCGTACGAGCGCTGGGTGGCCTGTGTTCGCTCGCGCACTGGCGGGTCGGGGCGACTGGGCGGATCGGGGCGTGCCGGAGGGTCGGCGCGGGCCGGCGGGTCGGAGCGCGGCGGAGGATCCGAGCGGGCCGGGGGATCGGGCCGCGAGGCACCCGGGTCGGGTCGGCCCGCCGGCTCCGAGCGGCCAGAGCCTCTGCTGCCGGGGGCGGAGCCGCGGTCCGTGCGGGCCCCCGGACGCTCGGAAGGTGGGACCCTTCCGCTGCCGCCGTCGGGACGCTGGACCGAGCGCTCGGTCGTCGTACCTCCGGCCTCTGGCTGTCCGGACGAGCCGGGAACCGCGCTCGGGATCTCGCGGCTCGGGATCGTGCGCCCCGGCGCCTCACGACCTGTACGCGGCCCGGTCGTGGAGCCGGGACCGACTCGCACCCGCCCGCCGCCGTCGCCCCGCTGCCGGGTGACGTTCCCCGGCTCACGGCCGGGCAGCTCCACGCCGCGGCTGGGCAAGGTCCTCGACACGAACTCCTCGGTGCGGCTGGGCTGCAGGATCGCACGTTCCCCGGCGTTTCTGGTCAGGTCTTCGGCGTCGCGCCGCAGGAGCGCTCCGAGGTCGGGGAGCGGGCGGTCGCCGGCGCTTCGCCTGAGGGCATCGCCGACCCCGCGGTCGGGCAGCTCCCGGGCCGGGGTGCGAGTGACCAGCGGTCCCGAGCGCACGATGCCCTCGCCCCGCTCGCCGATCTCGCGCAGGACCCGTTCCGAGTCGAGCCGGACGCGGTCGATGTGAGAGCTGCCGAAGCGGTCGCCCGGCACGAACGTCCAGGGGCGCGGGTCGATCTCGCGCAGGCGGACCCGGCCGGAGAAGTCGAACGCCGCGTGCGACCAGCGGTCGGGCCAGCGACCCTGGTAGTGGTGGTGATGGTGGCGCCAGTACCACCAGTCGTAATAGCCTCGAGGACACCACCCGACGTAGCCGTCGGCCCACATCCAGTGCACCCAGGCCGGACCCCACACCCAGTCCCAGCACCACACCCAGCCGTAGCCGGCGTCCCAGTACCAGGAACCGTAATGGTAGGGGTACCAGCCCCAGGGCTCGTACGAGATCCAGGTCCACCCGACGGGCGTCCAGTACCACCTGCCAAGCGAGTAGGGCCGCCAGGTGACACTCACCCTCGGGCGCCAGGCCCAGCTCGAGTAGGCCGACACGTACACCCACTCGCCGTAGGTGTCGAGCACGGCGGCGCGGTACCCGTGGTGTCCCTCGACATAGCGGGCCGTCTGCCCACCGCCGCGCGGGTTGCGCCGCTCCTCCACCCAGGACCAGAAGTCGTCGGGGTCGACGTCCAGCCTGGCGCGCTCGATGTCGTTCTCGTCGTCGTCCTCCTCGATCCAGGCCTGCTGCCCGGCACGCAGCAAGGCGGAGCCCATGCGGGCCGGAAGCTCGGCGAGACCGGCGTGGGCCTCGACGTGCAGCTCACCCCGCTTGGCGGTCAGGCGGAACAGCCCCGGCCTCGAGAGAAACACACTGGCGCGGCCAGAGTCGATGCGGAGGTTCTCGTCGACGGTGGCGGTGGCCGGAACCTCGACCGCGATCGTCCCGGCGACGACATGCAGCACCGTGCGGCGGCTCGACGTGTCACGCGACAGCGCGAGCGCGTCGAAATCGACGGTCGTGAACTCGTCGACCCACACGATGCAGCCGTCGGCGAGCTGCACCTCGACCCGGGCGCCGCGGGCGGTGTCGAGGCGGTCGCCGGCCAGGATCGGCATGTTGACCTGCACGTCGAGCGTCTCGTCGCCGCTGGCCGGGTAGACGGTGGCGTACCTCTCGAGATACGAGATGTAGCTCAGGGAGGTCAGCTCGTCACCGGCAAAGGCCAGCGTGCCCGCCCCGGCGACGGCCGCGATCATCATCCAGGCTGCGAGTCGGCTCCTCATGGTGCGCCTCCCTTCACTCTCCACCCTGGCCCGAAGCAATCCCCATGCCAGAAGAAGCTGCAGGCCAGAGCCGTCTTGCAGGGTGACGGCGAGCTTCCAGCGAACCCCCTGGGACCCCACTTCGCCGACCGGAGGGCGGGGTCAGCCCAGCTCGAGCCGGTCCAGGGCCACCTGTTGCTGGGTCTGGCGGAGCTTGACGAGCGTCCGGGCCGGGTAGAACCCCGAGCGGAGACAGACGTTGGGGTAGGTCACGCACCCGGGTCCCATCAGCACGCCGGGGTTGAGCACCGAGTTGCACCCGGTCCGGCAGCCGTCGCCGAGAATCGCGCCAAGCTTCTTGAGGCCGGTGTGGATGGTGCTGCCGCCGGCGCGGAACGAGACCTCCTTGCCGACGTTCTTGACGTTCGACAGGATCGTGCCGGCGCCGAGGTTGACGTCGCGGCCCAGGATCGAGTCGCCGACGTAGTTCTGGTGGGGCGCGCGGGCGCCGTCGAGCAGGATCGCCGTCTTGAGCTCGCTGTGGGCGCCGACGATGCAGCTGCGGCCGATGATGACGCGGCCCCGCAGGTAGGCGCCGGTCCTGATCTCGCTCCCTGCCCCGACGAGGAGCGGGCCCCGGAGCACTGCGCCCGGCTCGATGACGCAATCACGGTCGATGAAGATCGCGCCGCCCAGCAGGTGCACCCCGGGAGGGACGGGCGAGAGGATTTCCCACCGGTGCCACCCGGTGAGGTAGGTGTCCATGGCCCGGCCCAGCGCTTCCCAGACCTGGGTGGTCTCGCCGAACAGCGCTGCATGCTCGTAGTCGTCGAGGGCGAAGAATTCGCGCGCGGGGAAGGTGTCCATGAGACAAGTATAGGGCAGTCGGCCGCCCGCCTGCCTGCCCGGTCGAGAGTCGAGAGTCCTTCCCCGCTCCCCCACATGGCGAGGGAGCAGCGGGTGTGGGATCAGGCGGCCGGCGGAGTGGGGGCCGGGCGGCGCACGATGACCAGGGTCTGGTCGTCCTCCGGGGTGGCCGAGCCGGAAAAGCGGCTCACGGCCTCGAAGACGATGGAGACGATCTCGGTGGCCGGCCGGTGGGCGTAGCGCCTGAGCAGCGCCTGCAGCCGCCGCAGCTCGAACTCCTGGTCGGTGCGGTGGTGCCGGCACTCGGTGATGCCGTCGGTGTACAGCACCAGCATGCTACCCGGTTCGAGATGGGCGAAACCCCGCAGGTAGCGGGCGTCGGGCGACGGACCGAGCACCATGCCGCCCTCGCGCAGGTACTCGACGCTCCGGTCGGCGTGCAGGATAAACGGGTACACGTGCCCGGCGTTGACGTAAATGAGGTTGCCGGAGGTCTCGAGCTCGGCCAGGAACAGCGATACGAACTTGGAGGTGAGCTTGGAGCGGTTGATGATGGCGTTGAGCCGCTCGACCGTGCGCGAGACCTTGAAGTCGCGCGTCAGCCCCATGCGCAGGCCCATGTAGACGTCGCGCACCTGCAGTGCCGCCGGCAAGCCGTGCCCGGAGGCGTCGGCGATCGCGAGGTCGCACATTTCCGGGGTGATCGGGATGAAGTCGTAGAAATCCCCGCCCACGACTTCGGCCGGTCGCGAGTCGCCGGCGATGTCGAAGTCGCCGTAGCGGGGGCTCCGCTTGGGGAGGATCGAGGACTGGATGCGCCGGGCGTCCTCGAGAATGCCGGCGAACCGCTCCTGCTGCAGTTTCTGGTTGATGGCCAGGCGGACGATGTTGAGCGACGACTGCAGGTCCTCGACGCTGCCCAGGCGCGGGGAGACGTCGAACGAGATGATGTAGTCGCCCTCGGCCACGGCGATGGCGGCGAACCGCTCGCCGGTGCCGAGCCGGCTTTCGAGCACGGCGTCGAGCTCCGGCGCCCGCCGCTCCATGACCACCAGGCCGCTGTCGAGGGTGTCCTGGATGCCGGCGTAGTCGCGGGGGACCCGCGTCCCGAGCGGCTGGTCGCTGGCGCCGCCGAACACCTGCACGAGCTCGTAGGCATCCTCGTCGAGGCGGTAGATGCGCCCGCCCCAAATTCCGAGCTCGTCGCGAAAGTTGGAGACCATGTACTGGGCCACGTTGCGAATGGTGCCGAGCAGGTCCTCGGCCTGCTGGATCAGGCCGAGGGTGCGCTCGACGCGGCGGAAGAGGGACTTGGGCGTGCTGACGGGGGCCGCCACCTGGCGGCGTGTGCGCTTGCGGTTCGACATGGCGTGAGGGTCCTCAGTGTTCTCCTGGGCGGCACGCCGCGGCGCGCGTGCCGGTCGCGAACGTCGTCTGATGGTGGGTTGCAATCATCTCCGGACCTCGGGATCAGTCGGCCCTGCCAGGCTCGAGGCGGCGCAGCAGCTCCTCGGCATCGCGGTTCGAGGGCTCGACCGCGAGCGCCTGCTTGAGGTACTTGAGCGCCTTGGTCCTGTTGTTCTGGCCCAGCTCGAGGCGGGCCAGGGCCAGCAGCGGATCGGTCAGCTCCGGACCCAGCGCCCGCGCCCGCCGGTACAGCTTCCTGGCCGCCCCGGTCCGCCCCTGCGTCAGCTCGAGGTCGCCCCGGACGATGAGCACGTGCGGGGAGGCCAGCTTGAGGTTGGCGGCCACGAGCGCGTGGTCGGCCTCCTGGAACCTCCCGAGCGCCCGGTACAGCGACGAGAGGTTGTTGAGAATGGTCGGGTTGTCGGCCTCGATGGCGAGCGCCCTCTGGTAGGCCTGCAAGGCCCCGTCGATATCGCCGAGGCGGCGCCGCGCCACGCCCACATTGCCCCAGGCGGCGGCGAACTCGGGAGCGAGCCTCACGGCGTCCTCGAAGTAGCGGATCGCGATGTCCGGGTGCCCCGCCCGCAGCTCGTCGGCCCCCTTGTTGTTGAGGAAAAGGGCGGTAATCCAGAGGTCGTCGAGGGGCCTGAACTGCGTCGGTGGCTCGTGCCGCCGGCGGTCGAAGTCGAAAAACTCGGCCCTGGTGTTCCAGTCGATGGTGGCGACGACGTGGTTGTTGACGACGATGAGGTCGCCCTCGCGCTCGCTGGCACGGCTGCGCCTGACGAGCGCGGTGGTGACGGGGAGGTCGAGGGAGCGTGCCAGCGCCACGAAGAGGTTGGTGAACGACAGGCAGTTGCCCTCGCGGCGGAAGAACGCCTCGGCGGCGGTGAGGGTCTCGCGCCCGGCATAGTGGAACGGGAATTCCGACTCGTCGAAAAGGCTCGCCTGCAGCCGCCTGAGCCTGGCGAGGTCGTTGCCGCCCTCGCCGGAAAGCTCTACGGCAGCGAGCCGCATCGGCTCCGACACCGCCAGCGGGTTGGGCACCCTGGCGGGATCCACCCCGCGCTTGCGCACCTCCTGCTCCCAGCGCTCCTGCGACAGGTACATGAGCTGCTGGCCGCGCGAGGCGCATCCCGCCGCCAAAGCGGCCAAGAGGAGCGCGAGCGGAACCGTTCTCACGTGGGAAGTATACGGGACGCCATACCGCGTGTTCCGGCGGTCGCCCCGAAAGCCCCGCCCTCCCGAGGTGCTGGTCGGGGGCCCGCTGCTCAGGAGGGGGCTCCCAGCAGCGCCTGGATCGCGAACGCGAGGTCGAGATCCTTCTCGGTCACGCCCCCTGCGCTGTGGGTCGTCAGGCTCACGCCCAAGTAGCCCCAGCCCAGCTCGAGATCGGGGTGGTGGTCGGCTCGCTCGGCGAGCATGCCGATCCGCACGGTGGCCGCCAGTGCGGAGGAGAAGTCCGGGAACGCCCAGCGCGCAGTGAGCGCGAAGCCTTGCAGACGCCATCCCGGTAGCTCGGCCGCGATCCGCTCCGCGAGGTGCCCGCTCACCATTCCTTGCTCCGGGAAAGGAAGCCCAGGAACTCCTCGCGCACCTTGGTGTCGGCGAAGCAGCCGCGGATCGCCGAGGTGATGGTCAGCGCCCCGTGCTTCTTGACGCCCCGCATCTCGACACACAGGTGGCGGGCCTGGACGACGACCATCACGCCCAGCGGCTGGAGCTTGCTCTGCAGGTAGTCGGCGACCTGCTCGGTGAGGCGCTCCTGGATTTGCGGGCGCTTGGCGTAGAACTCGAGAATGCGCGGCAGCTTCGACAGCCCGACGATGCGCCGCTTGGGGATGTAGGCGATATGAGCGTGCCCGTAGAACGGCACGAAGTGGTGGGCGCACATGGAATAGAAGGGGATGTCGCGCTCCATTACCATGGACGAGTAGCGCTCCTCGTTCGGGAACGTCGTGATGTTGGGCTCGGCCCCCTCCACGAGGCCGTGGAACATCTCGAGGTACATCTTGGCGATCCGCCGTGGTGTGTCGCGCAGGTTGGGGTCGCAGCGGTCGAGGCGCAGCAGGTCGATGACGGCGCCCATGTGCTCGGCAATCCGGTCGATCGTCTCGGCTGTCTCGTCGTTCGGAATGCGGTTGGCGTCGCGGTCGGTCATCGTCGCTGCATCGGTCATCTGGATCGGCTCTGCCATGTCTCCTCCGGGCGGCCGTGGGGTCGTCCCGTCGCGTAGTGTATGCCGCCATGCCCGCTAGCCCAAGAGGGTGGGACGACGCAGAAGTCGCCCGAACTCCAGGGTACCTCCCCTTGTCGGAGGCTGTATGCGGAGCAAGTCTACTGCCGGTCTCCCTCGTGTCCAAGCGGTCCGTGTGAGTTCCTCGGTGTGCACTCATTGCGGCTGAGTCGGCGGCGCGGGCGGTACCGCTCGATGCTGTCGAACTGGTAGCCGGTAACGCGCCCCGAAGGGGCCTTCGTGACGACTCCGAACCCAATCCTCCCGCGAGATGCACCTATCGTAAGAGAATACGAAGTCCCTGAGGTTGTCCCAACACGGCCAAGGGGCCCCCACACGTCGTGGATGGCGGCGCCATTGCTGGACCACGATACCAAGAGCGTACCTTCCGCCAGCGAGGCCGTCAGTCCGAGGTTCACAGAGTCGGCATTGATGTCGTTGTACTGGTACTTCCTTCCTTCGCTTAGCAAGCCGTAGTAGCCTGCTAGGTCGAAGTCCTGAAATCGGAAACCGGGTCGAAAGGCCCACTCGCCGTACAGCAGGGCGATGGCTCGCCCCCCTGGGATCAATGTCGGCACCGCGTTTGCGAAATCCGGGTCGCTGCAAGAGACGGGTTGTCCGGTGGCGTAGTCTAGGCAGCCCGTCAGAAAGGACGACCCGTCAGGCAACGCCGTCGTCTGGAGCCAGGCGAACAACGAACGGATATTCTCGGCCTGCTCAGGTTCGTCAACGAAGAAGCTCGGAATCGCTCTTCCTCCGGCGAGGTGGGCGTCGAGGGCGTTCCCGAGCTGAGTAAGGACGATCGCCGCGTACACCGCTGACTGGCCCGAGTGATTCTGGACGATAGCGTACTCGTGGCCGTCGATGACCGAGTTCTCGCGAACGAGCCCGAACGAACCGTTGCGGGATGTGAAGGTAAGGCGGAAGTACTTCCTCTCCAGCCGCTCCAATTCCGCGTGCCCAAGGAGGGACACCACGCCTGGATAGAGGTTCCGTGCTATCGCCGCCACCACCATCATCGACGCAAAGTCCTCGACGCACGAGTTGCCCACGACCCCGCACCCGTCTATCCGCAAGGTCGACTCGTCGAGCGCGTCCGAGGCAAGCTCGTCGAGTCCAGAGAGCTGTTCCGGCGACAACTGGTTCCGAAGCTCGTATGCTCGCATGAGGAGTACTACGACTATGTGCTTGGCTAGCCAGCCCTTGCCCCAACGACGGGACATGCCAGGGAGCGACCAGAGGTAGTAGCGGTCGAGCGCGTACTGGATCGACGAGACACCACCTGCCGCTAGGTCGTCGATATACCAATTGGCCTCTCCTGGTCCGCCCACGTCGCCGGGCGACCCTGCGCGGATCCAGAGGTTCCCGAACCAGTCCACGACGGTCCCACCGGAAGCGACCGCATTGGGGCCGTCGACGTTCTCGACAGGGGTCGACCTAACTTGAGCGGTGTTGAGAGGATCTGGTGCGCTTGAGCTGCGCGAGTCCGAAGGGAGCGCACCATCGTCGCAAATCACGCCTCCCGCTACCAAGAGCATGGCGAGGATCAGAACTGACGACCTGGTTGCGATCAGAGCCGTAGGAGTCGATTGCGGGCAAGTCAAGCCCCACTCCCCGAACGTCTCGTGCCCCCGACCGCAGCCTCGGCAACGTGGAATCCGGGTGTCGCACCGGACCTTGGCCGCCCTCATGTGCCTCCTCCGTCACTCCAGAGTCAGGCCAAACGTGACGACAAGAAACGTGGCCAGTTCCGCACGTGTCAAGGTGGCATCCGGGCAGTAGTTGATCGACCCGTCAGGGTTCTGGCTGCATCCGCCCAGCGATACGCCCAGTGTGAGATGGGGACGTCAGCGAAGCTCCTCCCCATGTGCACCCGCCAAGTCGTGCTTTCGCCTGTGCTCAGGGTCTCAACAACTGTGGCGTCCCAGTGGCGGGCCGGCCTGAGGCTGGGGTCTGACACGCTCAGCGTGTAGCAGTTGACTCTCGGTGGGCCGCAGCTCTTCTTGTTCGCCTCGGGGTTGGCTGGGTCTGCCGCCGCGAAGGCCGGGTACTGAGCTGATGCATCGCCGATGGTGTAAGTTGCGCCCGCCGGGCCCGTGATGCTGGAAAGCGCTCCTGTAACGCTGGAAGTGGACGCGGATCTGGCCGTCAGCCACGTGGGTCTGAGCTCCGCCGTCTCCCCTGGTTCGAGAATCATGTTGCCAGTAGGGTCGAGGGTCAGCGAATCAGGCACCAAGGGCCCCTCGTTTGTCGACAGGAAATACGTCCCAGAATACCAGGCCCCCCCGCGCAGCAGCTCGTAGTCGTTCGCGCTCGCAGGCTGCCGTTTGATCCCGAGCCCAAGGGTCCCGTCGCGAGCCTCGTTCCAGCTGATCAGGTGCCACCACTCATGGACGAACGGAACGTCTAGTGTGCCCGCTCCAGAGTGGGGCAGGCCCAGGCTCGTGAATTGCCACCGGGGCGAACTCAGGGCGAGCGTCTGAGATTCACCACTACGAAGCCACGCGTTCTCAGGAACCAGGTAGTGCTGTCCCCCCGTTGGCCTTTGACCTTGGGGTGGCGGTACGTACTGCGTGACATAGGAGCTGACAACGTCGTGGTTATGCTCAGGCCAGGGGCACTTGGGGTCGACAAGGACCATCGGGACGATCGTCCCCGGCTGAAATGGGCCCCAGGTCGCCTCGGGGGCGAAGTAGCCGTCGAAGTACTCCGGGAACCCCTGCGGCCAGTCTCGCATGCCCGACAGCGCGGGGTCGAAATTCGTAGCGAGCCTCATCGACGATTGGTTGAACATCGGCCGGCCCCACTGCTGCTCTGGATACTCGGATGCGTTCAGCTCCGGCTGGCCCGGGCGGTCGCCCGGGTCGCACCCCGTCCCAGCCGGCGGGAGAGGTCCGGTTCCGTCCTCGTCCTGAGCATATGCTGTCCAGAGAAACACATACGCGTTTCGGATCTTCACGCTCTTCGAGGAATCCGCCGCCCTGAACCTCCAGGTCACCTTCACTCCGTTGCGGGTGCAGACGTAGTCGATTTCCGTGTCGACGGAGTTCTGGACCCCGTTCTGGTCGTTGCCATCCTCGATGTCGGTGAAGTCGCCGTTTGCGCCTCGCCCAACCATCTTCATCGTGGTTGTCTTGTAGTGAACGCCCGCACTGTCCTCGACGCCATCAACGGCAAGACCGAAGTTGCCGGGGATTCTCTGGGCATAGTAGGCGGATACTAGGAGCGCTGGGCCTGTCGGTGGTACGACTGTCAAGGTGTGTTCGAGCGGAGGACCGTACTCGTCCCACCAGTAGCGGTAAGGGGGTACTCCGCTAGGGGGAGGGTTGGGAGATGCAGAGCCGGGTATGAGCTCGTTGTGAGCCCAGACTGCTCCGCACCCACCCGCCCCGCTTCCGTGTGGCCCGGTTCTGAAGTACTTGAAGTTGTTTGCGACCGGGTTGAGCGTCCACCAACCTGCCAAGGCGCCGGCCCTCGTGAAGCTATTGGCGAGGACGCCATTGGGGCCTCGACTCGGAGCAAGCGGATAGACGACGCCGTCTCCTGGCGTCAAGTCGAACCAGACCATGTAGTTCTTGGACACGAAGACCCGGTCTCCTTGCTTGAAGAGGCCTTTGTAGTTCGGGTCTGTGTAGGGGCAGTCCTCTTGCGTGGAGCGGTCCGCAGCCAGGACTAGTGAGCGAACGCGGCTTTGGTTGAGTTCATCCAAATAGGCGACATCGACTTTCGCCCCCGAATCCAAGTTGACGAGGATCTTCTGAACTGCCGACGACGATGCCGGCACAAGCCAAGCAAGCACAAAACACACAGTGATCGACACACCTGCTCTTGCCCTCATGATCGCCTCCTACGATGAGCCCCGACCGCCTCTCGTCCGGGATCCGGGGTGGCTCACCAGGGTGTCACCTTGATAGCAGCGAGCACCGATTGTCACGGCGGCAATACCGCCGCGATGAATCTCGATCGACGCGAGGCGAACACTCCCACCACACCAGGACACGCGCACCGTCACGATGATGGATTCTCGCATACGAGGTACCTATTGGTCAAGAACAGAGGGACGTGACCGGCGCATCACCAGCAGTGGGTTGCAGGCACCTGGTCATTTGCCGGATGAACCCCAGGCCATGGGTGATGGTGGGATCTCGACCTGCGTGTCCATTTCCCCCTGGTTGGGTGGTTGGCGGAACTGTACAATCGCCGCTCTCCGGCTGGAGTGCGAGTGGGTGGCCGGAGCGGGAGGCGCGATGGGTGAGAAGGTCCTGGTGACCGGCGGGTGCGGCTTCATTGGCTCCAACTTCGTGCGGCTGGTGCTGGCCGAGCGGCCCGACTGGGAGGTCGTCAACCTCGACAAGCTGACGTACGCCGGGCGGCTCGAGAACCTCCAGGACGTCGCCGACAACCCGCGCTACCGCTTCGTCAAGGGCGACATCTGCGACCCCGCGGCGGTGGCCGACGCGATGGCGGGCTGCACGATGGCGGTGAACTTCGCGGCCGAGACGCACGTGGACCGCTCGCTGCTCGGCGCCACCCACTTCATCGACACCGACATCAAGGGCGTGCTGGTGCTGCTCGAGCAGGCGCGGCGCGTCGGCCTCGGACGGTTCGTCCAGATCTCGACCGACGAGGTGTACGGCTCGATCGCCGAGGGCTCGTTCACCGAGGAGTCCCTGCTGTGCCCGCGCAACCCCTACGCCGCCTCGAAGGCGGGCGGCGATCGGCTGGCGTTCGCGTACTGGGCGACCTACCAGGTGCCGGTGATCATCACCCGCGCCTCCAACAACTACGGGCCGTACCAGTACCCTGAGAAGCTGGTGCCGCTGTTCGTCACCAACGCGCTGCGCGACCTGCCGCTGCCGCTGTACGGCGACGGGCGCAACGTGCGCGACTGGCTGCACGTCGAGGACCACTGCCGGGGCGTGCTGTTCCTGCTCGAGCACGGTATCCCCGGCGAGGTCTACAACATCGCCGGCGGCAACGAGCGCGAGAACATCGAGATCACCCACACGATCCTGCGGCTGCTGGGCAAGCCCGAGACGCTCATCCGGCCGGTCGAGGACCGAGTCGGCCACGACCGCCGCTACTCGCTCGACGGGGGCAAGGCGGCGCGCCTCGGCTGGACGCCGCGCGTGCCGTTCGACGAGGGGCTGGCGGCCACGGTGCGCTGGTACGTCGAGCACGAGTGGTGGTGGCAACCGATCAAGGACCATGACGGCGACTTCCGGAAGTACTACGAGCAGCAGTACGGGGCGCGGCTGGGGTGATGAGGCTGCTCGTCCCAGGCTCGCGGGGCCAGCTCGGGCGGGCGCTGGCACAGGCCGGCCCGACGCGCGGCCACCTGGTGGCCGGCTACGACCTGCCGGAGCTCGACATCACCGACGCGGCGGCCGTCCGGCGGGTGGCAGAAGCCGAGCGGCCCGATGTCATCGTCAACTGCGCGGCGTTCACGGCGGTCGACCTGGCCGAGGCGGACGAAGCGAGAGCCACGGCGGTCAACGGCACGGCCGTGGCCGGTTTGGCGGCGGCCGCCGATGCGGTCGGCGCGCTGCTGGTCCACATCTCCACCGACTACGTGTTCGACGGCCGGCCGGGGCGGGCCTGGCGTGAGGACGACCCGACCGGGCCGCTGTCGGCGTACGGGCGCAGCAAGCTGGCCGGGGAGCGTGCTGCGGTCGGCGCGTCCCGGCATCTCGTCGTGCGCACGGCGTGGCTGTTCGGCGAGGGGTGGAACTTCGTCGAGGCGATCCGCGCCCAGTTGTCCAGCGGCAAGCGCAAGCTGGCGGTGGTGTCCGACCAGGTCGGCTCGCCGACGTACGCAGTGGATCTGGCCTGGGCGCTCGTGGAGCTGGCAGAGATCGGCGCCACGGGCATGGTGCACGCCGTCAACGAGGGGTCCACGAGCTGGTACGGCTTTGCGTGCGAGATCGTCCGGTTGCTTGGCGCCGAGGCGGAGGTGCGGCCGATTCGCAGCGACGAGCTGGGTCGCCCGGCCCCGCGTCCCGCCAACTCGGTCCTCGACACCTCCCGCTTGCGGCGGCTGCTCGGGCGCGGTCTGCCGCCCTGGCAAGACGCGCTCCGGCGGTACCTGCAGGCGGCAGGGGAGAGGAAGGAGGGGTAGAACGTGGCAGGCTGGCGCGAACTCGTGCGCACCCCGGCGGGACGGTTCGTGGCCGTCTACGCACTCATCCTCACTGTCGGCTTCACGATCCTGGCGTTGCGGCCGGTGAACGACTCGGTCGTCAACCGCTACACGACGTTCGTGGCCCACGAGGCGCGGCTGGCCCTGTCGCTGCTCGGCGAGGACGCGACGGTCCAGGGGCAGATTCTCTCCACGCCCCGTTTCTCGGTGGCGATCTACAACGGCTGCAACGGGCTCGAGGCGATCCTGGTGTTCGTCTGCGGCGTGTTGGCGTTTCCTGCGGCGGTGAAGCGCAAGCTGATCGGGGTGGCGATCGGCTTTCTGGCCATCCAGGCCTTCAACCTGGTGCGCATCGTGGCGCTGTTTTACACCGGCGTCTACAAGCCCGAGTGGTTCGGCGCCTCGCACGTCCTGGTGTGGCAGTCGCTCGTCATCGTCTTCGCCGTCTCGCTGTGGGTGCTGTGGGTGCAGCGGTATGCCCGCTCCTGACAGGAAGCGCTTCTGGCGGCGGCTGCCCTGGGCGCTGGCCGGGAGCGTGGTGCTGTGGCTGGTGATCCGGCCCGCCTACAACACCGTGCTGACGTCTACGGCGCAGGGTTTGTGCCGGCTGTTCGAGCGGCCGCCGGTGACGCAGGTCGCCTGCGACGGTGAGGCGGCCATCATCGGTCGCTCCGACATGCGGGCGGACTCCGGCCGGCTTCGCTACTCTCTCACCCAAATCCATTTCAATCTCATTCCGGCGCTGGCCCTGGCACTCGCAGTGCCGGGCTGGACGCGGCGGCAAGGGTGGCAACGTCTTGCCTCGATGCTCCTGCTCCTCGCGATCTCGCACGTCCTGTCGCTGTTCTGGCACGTGCAGTTCTTCTTCGCCACGGGTCTCGGGGAGTGGAGCGCCGCCAATTACGGCCCGGTGGCGCGCGAGGTGCTGGGCGGGCTGCGCTACTTCTTCGACATTGCCGTCACCTTCACGCTGCCGCTCCTGCTGTGGGTCGGCTTTTTCCACGAGAGGGTCTTCGCGCTGCTGGGAGTCGAGAGGGAGGGGTAGAGCGAAGGGACCACAATCCCAGCGCCCCGGAACATCGAATCGGGCGTGGACGTGGACGGAATCCTGCTGGAACTGCCGACCGCGACCACGACGAAGTCGACGACCACGACCGCGTCCAGGCCCAGGTCCAGGTTGAGGAGAGACGAAGCATCACGGGGAGCTTCGATCGCGCCCGGCGACGCGCTCGAACGGGGCGCGGAGGTCAGGCGGGATGACCGCGGGGCGGCCGGTGGCGCGGTCCACCGCCACGTGGCGAGTCTCGCCTTCGGCCAGGAGGTCGCCGTCCGGGCCGGTGACTCGGTACGCGAACACCACCTTGCGGCTCGCGACCTCGCGGACCCGCGTCCATATCGTGACCTCCTCGTCGTAGCGGGCCGCTCTCCGGTACCGGCACGCGAGTTCGGCGACCATGAGGAAGACCCCGCGCCGTTCCCACTCGGCGTACGGCGTGCCGAGGGCGTGCGAGAGGGCGGTGCGGCCGACTTCGAACCAGACCGGGTACACCGCGTGGTGGACGACGCCCATCTGGTCGGTCTCGGCGTAGCGAACGCGCAGCGTCGTGGGGTGCCAGCCGTCGGTCATACCGCGATTGTCCCACGGAACGTTTTCGGCACGGCCGCTTGCGTGGTAGGCTTGGGCGCGGAGCTGCCGCGACGGCGGCGTGAGGGATCGCATGCTGGAACTGGTGCTGCTCGACGGTACCGAGAGAAGGTTCCCCATCGAGGAGGGCGCCGAGCTGATGGTGGGTGTGGCGGCGAACTGCAACGTCCGCCTCACGGCGGTGGACGTCTCGCGGGCGCACGCGCTCATCACGTGCCAGCACGGCAAGATCGTGGTGCTGGATCTCGGCAGCACCAACGGCACGTTCGTCAACGGGAGGCGGACCAAGGAGGCGGAGCTCCACGCCGGGGACTTCATCCGCTTCTCCTCGGTGATGGCGCAGCTCGCCCCGCCGGGGGACCCGACGCGCAGCTCGCGCGAGGCGCCCTCGATCGCCGATCGCTCGCCCCAGCCCGTGAGCCAGAGCGGGGAGCGGCGGCACGCGACCTCCGATCGCATGCCGATGCTCCTGCAGGAGAGCATGACCTGGCTGCTGGGTCGCTGGGCCAACGCCGAGGAGGCGGCCATGCCGGCGCTCGTCGAGTGGCTCGTCGAGCACCGCGGGCACCGCGGCGCGGCCGTGCTCGAGGCCGTGGACGGCGAGGTGATGCTGGCGGCGACCCACGGCGACGTCATGCCCCTGCTGGAGGACGCCGGTCTGCGGCGGCTGGTGCTGGACCCGTTGGGCCGGGCCGAGCCGTTCGAGGCGGTGGAGATCCAGTCGGGCAGCGGGAAGGGTTTGGCGGTGAAGGCGCCCCGGCTGCCGTGGCTGATCATCGTGCCGGCCAGCGGCATGCCGGAGTCCACCGAACTCGGGCTGTGCGTGCGCCTGCTGGCAGTGGCCGCCAGGCTCGACGGGCTGCCGGCGTCCCGGCCTCGCGGCAAGCGCGGCAGGAAGCCGTAGCGGCCGGATGGCCGTGGATCCCGTTGTCTGCACGGAAATCTGGCGGTCTGGCCGCGTGGAGTCGCGCCACCTGGGGGCCGCGGTGGTTGCGGACGCCTCCGGACGCGTGCTCGCCCATGCCGGGCCTGGGCAGCTGGCCACGTACTTGCGATCTGCAGCCAAGCCATTCCAGCTCCTGACCATGCTCGAGCTGGGGCTGGAGCGCACCCTCACCCTCGGCGGCGAGGAGCTGGCCATCTGCGCGGCCTCGCACGGCGGCGAGCCGGGACATGTCCTCGTGGTGCGCTCGCTCCTGCACCGCGCCGGGCTCGGCGAGGAGCTGCTGCAGTGCGGCAGCCATTGGCCGCTCGAAGAACCGGCCCGCGACGCCCTGCTGCGGGAAGGCGCCAGCGCACCTTTGCCGATCCACAACAACTGCTCCGGCAAGCACACGGCCATGCTCGTGACGAGCGCCGTCAACGGCTGGCCGCTCGCCACCTACCTGGCACCGGACCACCCGCTCCAGGCGCGGATCGAGGGCGTCGTGGGCGCGATGGCGGGCGAGAGACCGGGCATCGGTGTCGACGGGTGCGGCGTGCCAACCTACTTTCTCTCGCTTGCCGGCACCGCCCGCGCCGTGGCGGCGCTCATGGTCAGGGCGCAGGAGGAGGGCGCCGCCCGGCGCGTCGTGCGGGCCATGACCGGCCACCCCTGGTACACCTCGGGCACCCACCGGCTCGCGTACCTCCTGATGGAGGCGTGCCCCGGCCTGCTCGCCAAGGAAGGGGCGGAGGGGTTCTTCGAGGTCGGGATCCCGGCCGACCGCTCGCCGTGGGGACTGCCTGTGGGTTTCGCGCTCAAGGTGCTGGATGGAGCGGGCGAGGGCGCGCGCGGGCGCGAGCCGGCCGTGGCCTCGGCCCTGCTGTCGCTGGGTGTGGTGCGCGCTGAGGAGCGCTCTGCAGTCGGGGCGCTGGCGGCTCCGCCGCTACGCAACGTGGCGGGGAGGGTTATCGGCGAGGTGCGCGGGGTGCTGCAGCTGCGACCGTGAGGCCCGACGCGACGGATCCGGCCGGAATGCCAGCGGGCGAGAGGGAGAAAAGCGAAGCGCGGGCCGCATACATGGCCCGCGCGGAACCGTCACCGAACGGCGAAAGGTGACGGGGCCGAGCAGGGTGGCTCGCTACGCCTCCTCCTCCTCGTCCTCGTCGTCCGCGTAGTCCTCGTACTCGTCCTCGTAATCGTCCTCCTCGTCCTCCACTTCCTCGAGCTCCTCGAAGTCCTCGGGAAGCGAAAAGGCATCGGGGTCGTTGTTCCCGCACACGTCGCACACCGCCTTGCGGATCTCGCCCTCGCGCCAGGAAAAGTCCTCCACCTCGGACTCACACTCCAAGCAGATGATGTAATCGGGTCGAGCCATGTCGATACCCCCTGCCTGCCTCGCGGCTGGCCTCACGACGTCACCCCAACTCTAGCGAGCGCTTGCGAGCTGCGCAAGAACTCTTCCCGGCCACGTTCTCCACGAAAGCCACAAATGCATGTCCCGTCATGGGATCAAATCTGCTCAGCGGCGGGCGCGGCGCACCGAGACGGCCACCGAACCGGGGCCGACGTGCGCGGCGAGCACGATGGCGGCGTCCACCACCGGGATTTCCGACAGCCCGAACCGGCGCGTGAGCCGCTCGGCGAGGTACTCGGCGGCTCCCACAGCGTTGGCGTGCGAGATCGTGATCTGGAGGGGGGTTCCGCGCGCGAAGCGGGCGGCCTTGCGCACGAGCGCGCGCATCGCCGAGCCGTAACCGAACGCCAGCCCGACCGCCCTCGCCTTGCCCTCTCCCGGGCGCACGGCAATGATCGGATGCAGTCGGAGCGCCCCAGCCAGGCGCGCCACGCGGGCAGGAACCCTGCCACCGCGGACCGCCATCTCGAGCGACCCGATGACCGTGAAGAGCATCGAGTCCTGCACTGCCGCCAGCGCCGCGGCAGCCACCTCGTCGAGCTTCTTTCCCTCGGCGGCGGCGCGGCCCGCCGCCTCGGCGACCAGCCCGAGGGAGCCGCAGAGTTGTCGGCTGTCGACGACCCTGATGCGGTCCGGGTCGACCATCGCCGCGGCGGTCTCGGCCGCCTGGCACGTCCCGGACATCCCCGAGGACAGGTGGATCGAGACAATGCCGTCGTGGCTTTCGAGCAAGCGGCGGTAGGTGTCGCGGAAGGCGCCCACCGGCGGCTGCGAGGTGCGCGGTGTGCCCGCAGTGTTGCCGAGCAGGCGGTAGAACAGCGGCGGAGTGATGTCGACCCCGTCCTGGTAGGTCGCGTCGCCCAGCGTGATGGCGAGCGGGACACGCACGATGTGGAGGGCGTGCGCGACCGCTTCGGGCAGATCCGCGGCCGAGTCGGTGACGACGGCGATGCGGGCCTGCCTGGCCGCTGCCTGCTGCATGATCATGTCGTCGATCTTGGTCCTCTCGAGCGTCCCGAACCCCGCCAGGACGGCAAGGAAGCGTTGTGGCGCGTTGGTGTGGATGTGCGCCCGCACCCGCGACCCGCCGCCGGCGACGACGATCGAGGCGCCGAGGTCGGAAATCGCTCGAGCGATCGCTTTGCGATCGAGCTGCGTGCCGGAAAGCAGCCCTTCCGTGCAGAAGCGGAAGCTGTCGTCGAGCTCGGCGTGGGCGGCCGCGAACGGCGTGGGCTGGGCGGAGGACAGTCCGGCCCGCCGCCAGTCCGCCGCGCCGCGGTCAACGAAAAACTTCTGGATCCCTTCCAGGAAGTACACGAAGCCCTGGGCGCCCGCGTCCACGACGTTGTGCCGGGCCAGGACGGCGAGCTGCCGTGGGGTGTTGGCCAGCGCTTCCCGGGCCCGTTCCACGGTGGCTGCCATCAGCTCCCGGAAGTCCTGGACGCGTGGGGCGTGCTCCTCGACACTGCGGGCCCACTCGCGAATGACCGAGAGGATGGTGCCCTCGACCGGCTGACTGAGAGCTTGCTGGGCGGCCTCGGCGCCCCGGCACACCGCGGCGGCGAACTCACGGGTACCGACGGCGATCCGGGTGCCCAACGCCTCGGCCAGCCCGTGGAAGAACTGGGCCATGATCGCGCCCGAGTTGCCCCGTGCGCCGTCGAGGGCAGCGTCGGCAGCCGTGCGGGCCATCTGCCCCAGACCGAAGCCGAAGCGCGCCTGCACTGCGGCTGCGGCGGAGCGCAGCGTCGAGGCGAGGTTGGCGCCGGTGTCCGCGTCCGGAACCGGAAAGACGTTGATGCGGTTGAGGCTTTCCTGCTCCCGCACGACCGCCAGGGCGCCGGCTCTCACGGCGCGCGCGAAACGAGGACCTGTCAAGACCTGGACCATGCTCCCCCTGGCAATCGCTAGAGCAACATGCCCGTCGGTCCTATTCCTCGCGGTCCGCCTCTTCGCCGCCGAGGCCCGGTGCGACCATGTCCTCGAGCTCGTCTTCCGAGGCGAACTGGGACGGATCGTCGTTGCCGCACATCAGACACTGGGCTTCCTTGATCCTCCCGTTTTCCCACTCGAAAAGGTAGGTCGGGGTCTCGCACTCCAGGCAAATGAGGTAGTCGGGGGCTGACATGCCTCCATGCTACCGCAAGAAGTGACGGCCGGCGTGTCGATGTGCGAGACTCCCGGTGCGGCTCGGGAGGATCGCGCATGGCCAAGGTGCTGGTGACGGGAGGCGCGGGGTTCATCGGATCGAGCGTGACGGCTCGCCTCCTCGCGCGGGGCGAGGAGGTCGTCTGTCTCGACGACTTCAACGACTACTACGACCCGGCGTTCAAACGAGGCAATGTCGCCCCTTTTGCGGCCGAGCCCGGCTGGCGGCTGGTCGAAGGCGACATCCGGGATGCGGCACTGGTCGAGCGCCTGTACGCCGCCGAGCGCTTCGACGCCACCATTCACCTGGCGGCGCGGGCCGGCGTGCGACCTTCGATTCGGCAGCCCGTGCTCTACGAGGAAGTGAACTGCCTGGGGACGCTGCACCTGCTCGAGGCGGCGCGCCGGCACGGCGCGCGGACGTTCATCTTTGGCTCCTCCTCCTCGGTGTACGGGATCAACTCGAAGGTGCCGTTCTCCGAGGACGACCCCATCACCCGCCCGGTTTCGCCCTACGCCTCCACGAAGCGTGCCAGCGAGCTGCAGTGTTATACCTACCACCACCTGTACGGGCTGCACATCACGTGCCTGCGCTTTTTCACGGTGTACGGCCCGCGCCAGCGGCCCGAGATGGCGATATACGCCTTCACCGACAGGCTCGCTCGCGGCCTCGCCGTGCCCCGTTTCGGAGACGGCTCCTCGGCCCGCGACTACACCTACATCGACGACATCGTGACCGGCGTGCTGGCGGCCTACGACCACGCGGCGCCGTTCGAGATCGTCAACCTGGGCGGGTCTCGCACCACCACCCTGCAGCACCTCATCGAGCTCATCGCCGCCGCCCTGGGCGTCGAGCCGCGGGTCGAGCGGCTGCCGGATCAACCCGGCGACGTGCCGATCACCTATGCCGACGTGAGCAAGGCCAAGCGGTTGTGGGGGTGGGAGCCGCAGGTGCCGATCGAGGAAGGGGTCGAGCGGTTCGTGCGCTGGTTCCGTGCCGAGCGGATGCGCTGAGCGGTGCCGCCGTCGTTCGCGGCCACGGCCAGGTCTGGGAGATGCAGGGGGCAGGCAGCGGCGGTCCTTTGGCCGCCCCTCCCGGTGCCGCCGGAGTTGGCCGAGCGAAAAGATACCACCTGTCCCGTCCGTCGCAAAACCGGTATCCCTTCAACCATCGCCATCTCGCGGAGCAGATCGGGGCTTTGCCGGGCAGCTGCCCGCACGCTCAGCGACACGAAACGCGAGCCCGCTCCCCTGGGTGCAGGGACAACTGCCGCGAGCACTCCTCTCCCTCCACTGTCCAGTTTCCCGGCGGTAGTGGCCAGACGACGAGCATCTGCCCTTCTGGCACAGGTTGCAGGATTCCGAGCAGCCGCAACAAAGTCGTCACATCACTGCCTTCGAAAAAGAGGCGTAGCCCGCGAGATGCACTCTCGACTTCAATGCCGGCCGGTTCTGGCAGCGTCAGCGAAACACCGCGGCGGCGGGCCTCTTCCCACGGCATCCGGTCCGAGACCCCCAGCGCGGCGCCGGTGAAGGCAAAGGCGCGGACCTCGCTGGGGAAGGGCGCGGCCACGGACACCTTGGCCTGGCCGGCTGCGTCGGCGGTGGCGAGGCGGGTGGTCGCGTCGAGTTTCACGACCACGGCACCGGCTGCCCCATCGCCGCGGCCGGTGCGCACGGTGATTGCCAGCTCGTGCCGGTCAGGCTGGACGAGGCGCAGACGCACTGGTTCAGGTGGGCGGCCTTCCGTGAGCTCGACCGTCAGCTTCTGGCTGCGCCGCTCGCCTTCACGAGCTTCCACCGACACGTGCCCCGGCGGAAGAGCAATCAGCGCGAAGCGGCCGTCGGCTCCCGACACCGTCGACGCCCCCGTTGGCTCCGCGCTGACCACCGCGCCGCCGACCGGTCGCTCGTCGGCGTCCACGGCCCAGCCGGTCAGGACGATGCCCGGCATGTCGATCGCCAGGACGCACTCGCGTCCCTCCGGCACCTCCACCTGGCGCGCTGGGGCGGCCCCCCCGCCCCCATGGAATCGCACCTCCCAACGCCCGGACGGCAGCGCAAGCGGGCCAAAGCGGCCGCGCTCGTCGACATCCACGGTCACCGGGCGGGAACTGGAAAACAGCGGATCGCTGCGCGACAGGCCCAGCAGGCCGCGGGTCTGCACGATCCCTTCGGGAGCGTCGTCAGCTCCGGGCCGGCGCCACACCAGCGTGCCCGGCCCCGCCAGCTCGCCGCCGATCCGAACCGTACCGCGGACCTGCACTGTGCGGGCGGGGCAGTCCACACGCAACTCTCCAGTCCTGGGAACGTGCACGCGCTTGGCGCAAACCACGACCCCGTCGGCGAGCGTCTGCACCGTGGCCGGGCCAGGCGGCACATGGGCGAAGAGCGCTTCTGACTCTCGCACGGCTTCCTGAAGAGGTTCTGTCACCCCCGCCAACACCTCGCACTCGACCCGCGCCTGCGCTCCGTGGACTTCCGCCGGCAACTTCGTCCGCACGCGCACGGTCGCGCCGCTCGCGAGCGCCACGGTGCCAGCATCCGTTTCGCCCTCGGCAGACATTTCGAAACGACGCACGAGCGGGGCACGCCTGTCCGTTTCAAACAAGACCTGCACGACGCCCGCGGCCAAGCCCGCGAGACGGAACGACCCGTCCGCAGTCGAGGTGGTCTCCACGGATTGCCCTAGCACGAAGGCCAAACGCGGCCCGCCGAGGCTCGGCCTCGCGGCCCGCACCCGCACCCCCGGCAAGGGTGCGAGATCCTCGACCCCCACCACACGCCCGACAAGAACCGCCCCCTGGGAAAGGGTGAGATCGCCGAGATCCCGCGCCTCGCCGGGTTGTCCCGGCTCGAGCTTGATCTCCATCTGGCGCGTCGAGGGGGACTCGAGGAGCAAGGTGGCCGGGGTTTCCGGCTCGATCGTTGCTTCGAAGCGCCCTTCTGTCACCGCTACCGGTGCGAAGCGCACGGCATCGCAGCCTACCCGCACGCTGGCGCGGGCGCCGACGAGGGGCTCGCCACCGGCGTTCACCACCCGCCCCCGCACGACCACGCCGGGTCGCAGCGTCACCGTGACTTCCTCCGCCTCGGAACGAGGGATGGGAAGCTCGGCCGGCAAGAACCCCGAAGCCGTCACTTTCAGGACCGAGCTCTCCCCGGCTGCCAGTCCCCGCACCATCGCCAACCCCACGGCGTCCGTGCGGACTGGTACAAGCCCTCCACTGACGAGCGCCCCCACCACCGGCGTACCGTCCTCACCCACAACCCGCAGCCGAAGCGTGTGCCCCGCCGGTAGCACAACCGTCCCGAGAGCCGTCTCCTCCTGTACCAGTTCGACTTCTCGCCGCGTCACTCCCCGACCGGCTCCCCCGAGCACCAGCATGGCGGGGCCCGCTGGCAGCCCTCGCAGGATGAAGCGACCATCAGCATCGGTCCGTGCGGCGCGCTGGAAAGGCAGCGCCAGGTCCGCGACTGCCCAGCACTCGATGGCGACAGCGCCGTTCACAGGATGGTCGTTCTCGTCCACGAGCGTGCCGGTGAGCGTGTAGCCTTGCTGCAGTTGAATCGTGTGCGGCCACTCTCCGGCCACGCGTACCACGGCGGGAGCGAGGTCTGCGGCCTCCACCAGCAACAGAGCCGCGGCACCGTCCGGCCACGCGGGCCACGAGAGGCGGCCACCCTCGCCGGCCTCGCAGCTGGCAAGAGGCGGCGGGGGACTGCCTTGCCACCGTGCCGGATACACTCGCACGCGCAGATCCCGTATGGGCAGCGGGCCGCGTACCGCCAGTTCGCGCGTCGAAGCTGGCTGCAGCAACACCTCCAGGGAAGGCTGCCCCGCCTCCACCGGCTTCCAGAGGCTGGCCGATGTACTGCCAACTACGCGCACCTGCCATGGTTCGTCGGTCCACACCGGCAACGTCAACCGACCGTTCTCCGGCAGGGGCCAACGCGGGAGCAAGGTTTCCGCCACCTCCTGCCACATGCGGGCCGGGGCGGCGATGACCTGCAGCGCCCCTGCTTTTGTTCGCTCATTCCGCACGGCCGTCACCTGCAAGCGGCCGGGCTCCTTTCTGGCTGGCCGGTCAAGCCACGCCACCGGCTTGCGCAAAGGCGGCAGCTCGTCGGTCCACGTCCAGACGAGCCCCTTCCCCTGCAATGCCACGACTTCTTGGTGCGTGAGGGACCGGGACGGCTCGCCCTTGCCGACGAACACGTAGTGAGGCTCGGCCACTGCGAGGGCGAGCAGCCACGCGATCATGGTTGCACCTCGAGCTCCAGTAGGCGGGGAGCGCCGCACGGGGATGGATTGTCGAGCACGCACGCGTCACGCACGCAGAGGATGATGCGATGACCCCTGGCATCCGCGGCCACATGCCAGTAAGGACCGGTTGTCGACAGTGGCAGCTCGACCCGTTGGGAGCTGCCGTCCTCGCGCAACAGCACGAGCGTCCAGCGGGTGCGCCGCTGCTGCACCTCCCGCACAAGCAGCGCCGGCCCCTCTGGTAGCGGCAGCATGACCTCGGCAAGACGCTTCGTGTTTGGCCACGTGATCCGCTCTTCGGGGTGGAGGTGGATGCGACGGCCTTCTGCCGCCGTGCCCCACGCCACGTTGGTGCCCAACACTTCTTGATCCCAGGCACGACGAAGCCGGAGGTCCGGCCCGTACAGGAACGCTCCCGGCTCCACACCAGGCAGCACAGCCAGCGAACCGTCGGGCAGGAAGCGGGCATGTGCAGCGGACGAGTTCAGCTGCCAATCCGTGATCTGGATGAACTCCTGGCTGCTGCCCCACCGGCGCTCCGCGAGGAGGTGTCGCGGCTCGAAGCGCAACGGTGCGCGGTTGAGGTCAGCCTCCCACGCCACGGCGAAGCCGTGTTTCTGCACCGCATCGACGGATGGCACGCCCGTCAGTAACACGCGCGAGCCGTGCAAATCGAGGTCGTAGCAGTAGTGGATCGGAAGAATCGCGGGCGGATCGGCCCCTCGGTGTGGCATCCACGACAGTCCGAAAATGGAGTCAGCGACGGCGATCCCGACGTTTGAAACCGCCAGGCGGGTGTGGGCGCGCAGCAGTTTCGATCCGGACGCCCCCCCCACCCCGGGGAGCTTCTCGCCAGAAGCTGGTGCGAGCAGTTTCGGCTCGTACGGCGGCGAAAGCTGCAGCTCGAACGTGCCGTGCGTGCCGAGAGCGAGCGCGACCGAGCGCTCGCCCAGCCAGCGCACGTCCCCGCAGTGGCGCAGCACGTCGGGGGCCTGATGCTCGGCCACGATACGCACGCTCGGAGCGGCGGCTGCCGCCGCTCCGAGCACGCTCGACGCCAGACACAGAAGGCATGCTTGCCGGTGAATCGCCATCATCCGAGATCCCCTCTCGTCTCTGCCTGGCGCCGAATTCTATGGCAATCCGCACATGACATCGAACGGCCACGGCAGGAGTTCGCAAAAGGCCTCACCCACGAAATCCTGGAAGAACTCGTTGATGGCTTGACCGATGTCGTAGTCGTAGCCGACAACATCCCCGTTGTCGTTCCACGACAAGACGCAGAGAAAACCTGGAGCGATGCAGTAGTAGGTGGGCCCTCCCGCCTGGCCAGCCGGAATGTACTCCACGTGGGTACCCGGTGCGGGTATCGTGCCTCCGCCGGTTTGCGCTCCGGCTGACGTCGCGAGCATCCACGCGGCAAGTGTGAGGGTGGCGAGGAGCAAGCACTTTTTCATGATGAACGGGCCTCCTTCCGCCCCAGCGGGGCTTTTTGAGGCGGATCTTATCTCTCTCTCTCTCTCTCTCTTGTCAATCCCTTTCACCACAGGTGTCAAGGCTCAATAGAAATGTCCCATCGGCAGCTCGTTGGACATGACCCCCAGCGGGGTCTTCGGGGCCGTGGGCGGTGTGGGAAGCCCGCGGGGCTTTCCAAACGGCTGTGGGAAAGCCGGAGGCTTTTCCACAAGCGCGGCACTCTGGTCGAACCTGCACTCGACCAACGTCCTCGAGCGGCTCGACCGGAAGCTCGGCACCCGCACGCGCGCGGTCGGGATCGTCCCCTCACAAAGCTCGCTGCTGCGCTTCCTCACAGCCCTCCCCATGGAGATCGACGACGACCGGCGCATCGACACGAGCTCCATGTCCGAACGCTCGATGGCGCCGCTGCAGGCCGAGCGGCCGTCGCTTTCCGTTCCGGCCGCTGGGCTCGTCGGATGATACGACCCAGCCAGGTACCCCAGGGTCACCTCACCCAACTTCTCCACACATGACCAGACGCTACTGCCACCGGCTTCAGCCGTTGGTCAGCTTGACTCTCGACCGGGGTTCGGGGCGGTCAGGGGGTGTCCGGCAGCCGGTAGACGTGGATCGAGCCGCCGACGTCGCCCACGAGTTGCCCGCGCTCGTGCAGGTAAGCGAGTGTCCGGGCGAGGATCTCGGCCTCGCGGACGTCCCCGAAAACCCGGAGGTAGTCCGGACCCACGGTCTCGGCGAAGCGCGAGACCGCGACGTAGCGCGGCCGCTCGCGACCTCCGGGGTCCGTGGCGTCGACCGCGCACCCCTCGCCCTGCGGCCACGCCGCCCCGAGGTAGAGGTACGCCATCGGACTCCAGCCTTCGGCGCGGGCCCGGATGCAGAGGCGGCGCCAGTCCTGGCCCCAGTCGAGGTTGGAGTCGGTGAGGCATTGTGGGCCCCGGCCGGCGGCGAAAAGCGAAAAGTGGGCGATGTAGTGGGGGAACGCCAGGAGTGCCGAGGACGCCAGGGCCAGGGCCGCGACCGCGTGGAACGCTCGTGCGAGCCTCGCCAGCGCCCCACCGGCCAGGAGGGTGAGGGCGGGGAGGACCGGCAGCAGGTGGCGGGCGCCGATGTTGTAGTTGGAGCCGGCGGAAATCAGCAGGTAGAACCCGACTGCGCCGACGAGTGCGAGTGCCGGCCCGTCGCGCCGGCGGAGCGCAGCGCCGACTCCCCAGAGCGCGGCGAGCAGGAACGGCGCCGAGGTCTTGAGCGCCAGCGCGACCGGGAAGTAGTGCGGGAAGCCCTGGACCGAGACGCGCCCGCACAGGAAGTTGACCCCCTGGCCGGTGCGGTTGTTGAAGTGCACGTAGGCGAGCCCGAGCCCCCATTGCGCCGCCGGGACGCTCCACGAGGCGACCCTGGCCAGCCAGACGCGCGCCCTCTCGGTGCCTTGCCAGTGGCCGAGGAACGCCTCGCTCACCCGCACTTGCTCGCCAGGTGCAACCTGGCGCACTGCCGGCCAGATCGAGGCGAGCAGCACCGCCAGCGCGACAACGCCGGCGCCGGCCAGCTCGAGAACCGCCCGCCAGCTCCGCGCGCGGGCCGCGCACCATGCCACCGCGAAGACCGCGAGCAGTACCAGGTACACGGCCGAGAACTTGATGGCCAGGGCGGCGCCCATTGCCACGCCGGCCCACACCCAGCCCCGGCGGCTGCCAGCGAGCCAGCGGTGGAGCAGGAACCCGCTCCACACCCACGCGGCAGCCGCCGGCACGTCGGTGTGGACGATCGGCGCGTGCCCGAGCGCGAGAGGCTGGCCAGCCACGGCCACCAGCGCCAGCAGGCCGACCGGCCGCCCCCAGGCGAACCGACCCCACAGGTAGGTCCCGGCCAGCAGCAACGCCAGGAACCCGAGCCCCGGCAGCCGGGCCACGCGCAGGATCGTCTGTGACTCGCGAGTGTTCTCGTAGAGAAACCTGCGGACCTCCATCGACAGGTCGGGCAGGCGCTCGACTGGCGCTCCGGAGGGGCCGCGCAGCCCCAGCGGTTGCAGCGCCAGGCCGGCGAGCAGCTTGGCGAGCGGCGGGTGCTCCGGGTTGAGGTCGGCGTGCCCGTCGTGCGCGTACACCCACGCCGCCAGCACGTGGTACGGCTCGTCGGCGGTCGCCGAGTTGTTCCAGGCGGCGGCCCCGGCCAGCAGCACGGCGGCGGCCGCCACAGCTGCGGGCGTCCACCGCCATCTCGCGGCCGGAGCGAGGTGGGCGAGAAGGGAGTCGGCGGCGGCGAGCCAGCGGCGCAGGGCCTGCGTCATGTTCCGCCTCCCCGGCGATGCGGCGATGGCAGGTACAGCACTCCACCCGGCACCTCGGCGGCCGGTGCGAGGCCGAGGCGAGCCGCGAGCTGCCGGAGGGCCGGGGCTGTATCGGCGCCGGGAGCGACGAGCACCGCGGCGCGCCCCGGCTGCTCGCCGAGGCGGCGAGCCAGCGCCTCGAGCTCGCCGGGCTGCAGCCGGTCGTGGCCATCCACGTACCAGCCCGGGTGGCGCCCGGCCGCCTCGGGTACGCTCACCAGCTCGAGGCGGGGTGACCCGCCGCCGAGATGGTAGTCGAGCCCCAGCCGCCAGATCCCGCCCACGACCACGGTCCCGCCCGCGGGCAGCTCGGCGCGCAGCCGGCGGGCGAGGCGGGCCTCGATCGGCTCCGGCTCGGCGGCCCAGGCCGCGACGCTCCGCAGTGAGACCGCGAGGCCGCCAGCGACCAGCAGCGCGGCCGCCATCCGCGCCGCCTTGCCGCGCGGCGCAGCGAGCAGGACGGCGAACGGCGCCAGTAGCAGCACGTGTGCCCGCCCCGGGTAGAACACCGGCACCGACGCCAGCACGAGGGCCGCAAACGCGGCCGCCGGCACCCCGACCCCGAGGGCCGGAATCGCGACCTCGCCGGGACGGCACAAGGCGAGCCCCAACAGCGCCGCGGTCAGGACCGCGCCGGCCACCTCGACAGCCAGCGGCGGCGAAGGGAGATCGAGCACGCCGCCGAACGCCGCGACGGGCGAGAGGTAGCGGCCGATCGCGAGCGCCATCGAGCGAGGGATGGCGAGCTGCTCCCACAGGTGCGCCATCCAGGCGATGGCCGCTGGCGGCTGGCCCAGCATCACCGGCAACCACGGCAGGTGCGAGGCGAGGCCGGCGGCAATCGCCACGAGGCCGCGCCGCCGGACCGTGACGGGCAGGGCGACACAGGCGGCGGCGAGCGCCGAGGCGAGGAGCAAGCCAAGGCTGTGCGACCAGCAGCCGAGAGCGACCGCGATCCCGAGCCTCCAGGCTCGCGGCAGGCCCCCTTCCATCCGTGTCAGCTCGAACCAGCCCCAGGCGGCAGCGAAAAGCAAGAGGGCGTACGCCCGCCCCTCGCAGCTCCAGTGCAGCGCCAGGGGGTGGAAGGCGAGGAGGAGACCGGCCGTCCACGCCGCACCGCCGCCCCAGCGCGACCGCGCGGTGGCGGCCACGAGGGCGACGGCACCGGCTCCGCACAGCGCGGCGACCGCGCGCGCCGCGCCGAGCGCCGGCAGCCCGAGCAGCGTCGCGAGACGGGAAAGGGCGTACAGCAGGGGCGGACCCGAGTCGAGCCGCAGTGCCGCCAGCAGGTCGCTCCACGGCAGCCGTGCCGCCCACGCCGTGAAGTACTCGTCGTGCCACGGCGGCCGCACCCAGGCCCCGGTGCCAGCGAGCGCCAGCGCCAGCGCCGCCGGCACGACCAGCGCCAACCCCGGTCGCAGGCGAAGCCCGGTCACGCCGTGCAGTGTCCCTGCCGGGCGCCCGCACCGTCAAGCTCCGCCCCCGTCCAGCCGGGCGGAGCGATCAGGCACCTTCGGGCGGCGCGAGGCCCGAGGGTGGGCCTGTTAGACTGTGGCATGATGCCCCAGCGAGGGAGAAGGGCCAGTGGCGTCCGTCCCCGGGGGTGCTCCCGCCGGTCGGTCGGGCGGGTGCGGGCCGTGGACGGGTGCGGTGTGGCGTTTTCTGCCGCCACTCTCGCCGTTCGATCACACCGGCGCAACGCCGGCAGCGCGGCCGCCCCGGGCCCGGCGAGGGGGTTCGGGGGCCGCCCGCCATTGCGCGGCGAGCGGGGTCGTGCGCCGTGAATGCCCCGACGAGCATCCTGGTTGTCGACGACGACGCCGACATGCGGTTCGCCTGCGCGTGTGTCCTGGGCAAGGCAGGCTACGCAGTGACCGAGGCGGACAGCGGCGCAGCGGCGATCGACATGCTCGGTCAGCGGGTCTTCGATCTCGTGATCACCGACGTGTGCATGCCGGGCCCCGGGGGTATGGAGATCCTGGCCTGGCTGCGCAGCGAGGCGCCGGGGATGCCGGTCATCGTCATCACGGGCTATGCCACGGTGGACCTGGCCGTCGAGGCGATGAAGAACGGCGCCGCCGATTTCCTGTCCAAGCCGTTCACCCCCGAAGCGTTACGGATCGCGGTGGAGCGCAGCCTCCACGCCCACCGCCTGTCGCTCGAAAACCAGATCCTGAAGAAGGAAATCGAGGCGCAGGGCGTGCACCGGGCGTTCGTCGGCTCGAGCGAGCCGATCCAGCGCATCCGGGACCTCGTTGCGCGGGTCGGTCCCACCGACAGCACGGTGCTCATCGCGGGCGAGTCCGGCACGGGGAAGGAGGTGGTGGCGCGGGCCGTCTGGCAAGGCAGCTCGCGGCGGGACCGCCCGTTCGTGGTGGTCGACTGCGGCGCGCTGGTCGGTACCCTGTTCGAGAGCGAGCTCTTCGGCCACATGAAGGGATCCTTCACGAGCGCCACCACCACCAAGCACGGGCGGCTGGAACTCGCCAGCTCGGGGACGGTGTTCTTCGACGAGATCGGCAACGTCGGCATCGACATCCAGGCCAAGCTCCTGCGCGTGCTGCAGGAACGGGAAATCACCCGGGTCGGCAGCACCCGGCCGATTCCGATCGACGTGCGGATCATCGCCGCCACCAACAGGAACCTGCCGGACGAGATCCGGGCCGGCCGCTTCCGCGAAGACCTCTATTACCGGCTGTGCGTGGTGCCGATCATCGTCCCGCCGCTGCGCCAGCGCGCCGAGGACATTCCGCTCCTCGCGGCGCACTTTCTCGAGCTGGCCAACCGCAAGTGCCACAAGAAAGTGCGGGGTTTCTCCGAGGCGGCGATGGCGGCCATGATGGCTCACCCCTGGCCCGGCAACGTGCGCGAGCTGGAGAACATCGTCGAGCGCGCCGTGGTTCTGGCCGACGGCGACACCATCGACACCAGGGACCTGCTGTGGCTCGGTGAGGCGGCCGGTGTCAAGCCACCTCCCCAGGGGGCGGCCGTCGACCTCAGAGAGGTCGAGCGGGAGCACGTCCTGCGCGTGCTGCGGGCGTGTGGCGGGAACCAGACGGCGGCCGCCCGCCTGCTCGGCATCGACCGCAAGACGCTGTGGCGGAGGCTGCGCGGGGCGAGCTGAGCCGCGCACCCACGCCGCTCGCAGGCGAGCCGACGGCCGGCCGGGGAGGTTCGCCACGGAGGGTGTGGCGGATCGCCCCGATGGGGCTGCGGCGGCGGCCAGGGCGAGACGGGCGGTGGCGCTCAGAAGAGGAGGCAGCAGCGAGCGCACGCGAGGATGCGGCGCGCGTTGCGGCGCGCGTGGCACGGAACGTGCTCTTCACATCGGCGCTAGGCGGGGATTCGAGTTGGGTCGCATGACGCGCACCGGCATTCTCATCGTGGCCAGCGACCGCGGCGTGCGAGAGGCTTTTGTGGCCGCTCTCGCCGCTCGAGGGTGGGCCGACATCGAGACGTGCGAGTCGGTGGCCGAGGCGGTCCGGGTGCTGGTGCGCGCCGGGTTCGGGGTGGCCGTCGTGCACGCTGCTGCCGCGGACATGACGGGGATCCAGGCCGTGCCGGTCATCCGGGCGGCCGACGAGCACGTGAAGATCGTCTTCGCGACGCCCGCCAGCACGGCCGAGCTCGAGGCACGGGTCAGAGATGCAGGCGTGTACTACTACTACGTCTACGAGGAAGGGGAGGTCGACGAGCTGGCGGCAGTTGTCGCGGAGGCAGTCGGGCCGCCGCGGACCCCCGCCACCCGGAAGACCTCGGTGCTGGTCGTGGACGACGATGCGGATTTCCGGGAGAGCGTGATGGCCGTGCTTTCCCGGCGCGGCTTCACGGTGGCGGGAGCCGCGACAGCCGAGGAGGGTCTGGAGCTGGCCCGCGCCCTGCACCCGGACGTCGTCCTCCTCGATGTCATGCTCGAGACCGCGACCGACGGGTGCCTGTTCTCGCGGCAGCTCCGACAGGATCCACGCCTCAAGCACACCCCCATCCTGGCCGTCTCCTCGAGCCTGGGCCAGCGGCGTTTCCCGTTCTCGCCCCGGGAGGACGAGGACATGCTGCCGGTCGACGGTTTCGTTTCCAAGCCGATCGAGATCGACACGCTGGTGCGGCTCGTCGAGGAGCTGGCGGGTGGGAGGAAGCAGCCATGACCGGCCGGCTTGTCCTGCCGCGTCTGCTCCCGCCGCGGGCCGGCCGCGGGCCGGGGAGGCCGCGACCGACGTCGGGCGGGAGAGGCGGCGGGGGGCGGCACACCCCTGGCGTGCAGCGAGTGGAGGGGCGATGAGAATCGGCGTTTTCCTGAGGCAGTCCGGGCGCGAGGGGATCAACTACGAAGCGGTGGCCAACTACGCACGCAACTTGCCGGAGGTGGAACTCGTCCGGGAGGTGAACGAGCGCCCCCGCCCGGATCCTCTGGCGCTGGCCGAAGAGATTCGCGGTGCCGGACTCGACCGTATCGTGCTCGCCGCCGACTGCCCGGGCCGGCTCAAGCCGGCGTTCACCCGGGCCATGGCGCTCGCCGGCCGCGACCCCACCGAGGTCCGCCTCGCCTCGTTCCGCGAGCACGGCGGAGGCGGCGCCAACCTCACGGAGCGGGCCCAGGCCATCGTCGCATGCGCCACCCGCGGCGTGCCGTTCAGCCTCGCTGCGGAATCCCGGCTGATGCCGGTCAACCGCGCGACGCTGGTCATCGGCGGCGGCGTGGGCGGCATCCAGGCGGCGCTCGAGATCGCCGACGCCGGCCAGAAGGTCTACCTGGTCGAGCGCTCCGGCACCATCGGCGGGCACATGGCGATGTTCGACAAGACGTTTCCGACGCTCGACTGCGCCGCCTGCATCCTCACGCCGAAGATGGTGGCCGTGGGACAGCACGAGTGCATCGAGCTCATGACCTACTCGGAGGTCCAGCAGATCACGGGCGAGCCGGGGGCGTACAGGGCGACGATCCTCAAGAAGGCGCGGCGTGTGGACCCCAAGGCGTGCGTGTCCTGCGGTGTCTGCGCCGAGGTCTGCCCGACCAGAGTCCCTTCCGAGTTCGACTGCGGGATCGCCGAGCGCAAGGCCGTGTACATGCCGTTCCCGCAAGCGGTGCCGAACGTGTACCTCATCGACGAGACGCAGTGCACGTACGTCCAGAGCGGCGGCAAGAGGTGCGGTGCGTGCGCGAAGAAGTGCCCCAAGGGGTGCATCAACCTCGATCAGCGTGACGAGACGATCGAGGTGGAGGTCGGCAACATCGTCCTCGCGGTGGGTTACGACATGCTCGACGCCTCGAAGATTGCGGCGTTCGGCTACGGCAAGCTGCCCAACGTGCTGACCTCGCTCGAGTTCGAGCGACTGACCAACGCCTCGGGGCCGACCGGTGGCCGCATCGTCACGAAGACCCGGCAGTTCAACAAGCGCCGTAAGGTCGAAGAGTGGGTCCTGTCGGCCGACGGCGAGCCGCCGAGGTCGGTGGCCATCATCCACTGCGTGGGCTCGCGCGACGCGAGGTACAACTCCTACTGCTCCCGGGTCTGCTGCATGTACTCGCTCAAGTTCGCGCACCTCGTCAAGGAAAAGCTGGAGGGCGCGCCGTGCTACGAGTTCTACATCGACATGCGCGCGTTCGGGAAGGGCTACGAGGAGTTCGCCGAGCGCATCAAGGCCGAGGGGACGTTCGTGGTGAGGGGCCGGACCGCCGCCGTCATCGAGCGTGACGGGCAGATGTACGTCAAGGGCGAGGACATGGTGCACGACAGCGTGGTCGAGTTTCCGGTGGACATGGTCATTCTCGCGGTCGGCCTGGTGCCTGCGGCGGGAACGAGAAGGCTTGCGGAAATGCTGCGGGTGCCGGTCGATCGCGACGGCTGGCTGCAGGAGCTCGACTACAACGGGGATCCCACCGAGACCGAGCGCGGGGGCGTTTTCGTCGCCGGAGCGTGTCACGCGCCGAAGGACATCCCGGACACGGTGGCCCAGGCGTCTGCGGTCGCGGCCGGGGTCCTGAAGAGCATTTCACGGGGCAAGACCCTCGGCAGTCGAGCCGATCTCGACCTGTCGACCATCGAGGCGCGCGCCAGGACCCTTCGACTGGCGTAGAGCGAGGCGGTGAGCATGGCCATCCGAGTCAACCCCAAGCTGATCGACGAGATCGAACGATACGGCGCCGAGGATGTCAGCAACTGCTACCACTGCGGCAACTGCTCCGCGGTCTGCCCGCACTCGAAGGACCCGTTCGTGTTTCCGCGCCGCAGCATGCGGATGCTGCAGATGGGGCTCGAGTCCAAACTGCTTTCCTCGCTGGAGCCTTGGCTTTGCTACTACTGCGGGCAGTGCTCCGAGCAGTGCCCGCGGGAGGCGGAGCCGGGCGAGACCATGATGAGCCTTCGGCGCTGGCTCACCTCGCGCTATGACTTCACCGGCATCTCGCGCCTGTTCTACCGGTCGTGGAAGGCCGAGGTGGTCGCCGTCATCGTGCTGGCGATCCTGACCGGGCTCGGGTTCGCCTTCTACGGGCTGTCGCAAGGCGACATCCGCGTCTACGACGGCCCCGGCGCGTTCCTCCCCAGCGCCCGAGTCCACCTCTTCGACTGGGGGATGGCGGCCGTGCTGACGCTGCTGCTTGCCGTCAACAGCGTGCGGATGTGGTGGTTCACCGTCGGGAGCCGGAAGGACATCGCGGTCCCGCTGTTGTCCTACCTCAAGGGTGTCGTGACGCTGCCGTTCCACTTCTTCACCCAGAAGCGGTACGCGCAGTGCGGGGAGAAGGGGCCGTGGCTGCTCCACCTCGCCCTCATGCTGAGCTACGTGGTGATGTTCACCCTCATCATGTTCTTCCTCCACGAGGTCCAGGCCGGGCCGCAGATCAACTGGAGCGTGCATGCTTTCGGGTATGCGGCGAGCGCGGGGCTCATCGGGGCCACGATCCTCATGCTGCGCGGCCGGGTCAAGAAAACCCGCCCGGGCACCAAGCACTCCCACGAGACGGACTGGATCTTCCTCGTACTCCTGCTCTACGTCGGCACCACAGGCGTGGTGCAGCACGTGCTCCACCGTACCGGCTTCGAGTTGGCGGCGAACGTCGCGTACCTGGCCCACATGATGGGCGTGGTGCCGATGCTCGTGCTCGAGGTGCCGTTCGGCAAGTGGTCCCACCTCGCCTATCGGCCGCTGGCGATGTTCTTCTCGGAGCTCGTGGCGGACGGGCTCCGTGCCAGGGCAGGCGCGGCGCAACAGGCCGGGGTTCCCGGCGCACAACCCGCCAGGGTGTTCTAGGGAGGCGCGGGACATGACCAGGGACGAGCTCCGAATCGGTGTCTATGTTTGCAACTGCGGGACCAACATCGCCAAGGTCGTGGACTGCGAGGCGGTGGTCGAGATGGCGGCGCGCCTGCCGGGCGTCGTCGTCACCCGGAGCTACAAGTACATGTGCTCGACCCCCGGGCAGGAGATGATCGTCCAGGACATCAAGGACCAGCGGCTGAACCGGGTCGTTGTCGCGGCCTGCAGCCCGAGGATGCACGAGAGGACTTTCCGCAAGGCGCTGCAGACCGCGGGGCTGAACCAGTACTTCTTCGAGATGGCGAACATCCGCGAGCAGTGCAGCTGGGTCCACGACGACAGCGAGGCCGCGACCCGCAAGGCCCAGGCGCTGACCCGCGGGGCGGTGTACCGGGTGGCGTTTCACGAGCCGCTTGACAAGCTGTACGTCGACATGTGCCCGAGCACGCTCGTCATCGGGGGCGGGATCGCCGGGCTCACGGCGGCGCTCGAGCTGGCCGAGGCCGGCTACCCCGTCCACCTCGTTGAGAAGACGGAGCGCCTCGGTGGCAACCTCGCCCGCGTGGATCTCACCGCGCCGTTTCTGGACCCGGCGGCGGACCTCCTCACCGACCGCATCACGCGAGTTCACGAAAACCGCGCGATCAAGGTGTACCTGGCGTCCGAGCTCAAGGAACTGTCCGGCTACGTCGGCAACTTCGAGGCCGTGATCGGACCCGCGGGGGAGGGCAGCCCGGGCGCCGCACCGTCCTGCACGGTCAGCGTCGGCAGCATCGTCGTCTGCACCGGGTACACGGAGTTCGACGCCTCCCGGATCACGCACTACGGCTACGGAAGACTGCCCAACGTCATCACCTCTTTCGAGTTCGAGGCGATGCTGCGGGCCGGGCGGATCGCCACCCGGGAGGGCCGCACGCCCCAGTACTTCGCGATCGTGCATTGCGTGGGCTCGCGCAGCCGTGAATACCACGGCTACTGCTCGCGCGTCTGCTGCATGACCGCCCTCAAGTACGCCCACGAAATCAAGTCCGCGATCCCGGGCGCCTACGTGAGCGACGTCTATGTCGACATGCATGCGTTCGGCAAGGGGCACGAGGAGTTTTACCGGCAGAGCTCGGAAGCCAAGACCCTCTTCCTCATGTACGACAAGAACGAGCACCCCCTCATCAAGCGCGCCGGGCCGCACGACGACTGCGAGATGCTGATCGAGGTCAACGAGAAGCTGTCCGGCGAGGTCATCGAGATTCCGGCCGACATGGTGATCCTCATGGTCGGCATGGAAGCGCGGCCGGACGCCGCCCACGTCGCCCACCTCGTGAACATCAGCCAGGACAAGGAAGGCTGGTTCATCGAGAGCCACCCCAAGCTGGACCCGGTGGCGACCACGACCGAAGGCGTCTACATCGCCGGCACGTGCGCCGCACCCAAGGACATCCCGGACACCGTCGCCCAGGCGCGGGCGGCAGCGGCCCGCATCCTGGCCAGGATTGCCCGGGAGAAGATCGAGATCGACGCCGTCTTCGCCGAGGTCGACGAGGAGGCGTGTTCGGGCTGCCGGACGTGCGTCGAGCTGTGCCCGTATTCGGCCATCGAGTTCGACGAGGGCCGCCGGCGCAGCCGCGTCAACAGCGCGCTGTGCAAGGCGTGCGGCGCGTGCGCGGCGGCCTGCCCCTCCGGCGTGATCAAGGCCAGGCACTTCACGGACCGGCAGATCCTGGCCCAGATCGAAGGGATCCTCGCATGAGCTTCGAACCGAAAATCGTGGCGTTCCTCTGCAACTGGTGCTCGTACACGGGGGCCGACCTGGCCGGGACGAGCCGCATGCACTACCCGCCCAACGTCGTGTCCATCCGGGTCAACTGCTCCGGCAGGGTCAGCCCGCTGATGGTGATGTCGGCCCTCTCGAAGGGGGCCGATGCGGTGCTGATTAGCGGCTGCCACATCGGCGACTGCCACTACGTCACCGGCAACTGGCAGACCGAAAAGCGAGTCCCGCTCTTGAAGAAGGGCCTCGAAGCGCTGGGCGTGGACCCGCGTCGGGTGCGGCTGGAGTGGGTCTCCGCCTCGGAAGGCGCCCGCTTCGTCGAGGTCGTCCAGGACTTCATCGCCGAGATCGAGCGGCTGGGACCGAACCCCATCAAGGGAGCGAGCCATGATCGAAGAGCTGCGTGCTCACTGTAAGGAGCTCCTGGCGGCGGGTCGGGTGGACTGCATCTACGGCCTGGAAGACTGCGACGGCGCCTGTGTCCCGCGCTTTTTCACGACGGCAGCCGAGCTCGACCGCCTGGTCCTTGCGGGCAAGCAACGCCTGTTCTTCACCTGCCGGCCGGCCGACAGGAACCTCGTCGCGCTGCAGCAGGCGCAACGGCCCGGGGTGCGGATCGGCATCGTCGTCCGGGGCTGCGACGAGCGGGCGCTGCTCGAGCTGGCCAAGCTGCGCCAGCTCAGCTTGGAGGGGGTCGAGGTGATCGGCGTGGCCTGCAACCGCTCCCAGGCCGAGGCATGCCGCTGTGCCCGGCCGTACCCTCGGGAGCCGGTGCTGGGGGAGAAGGTGGAGGGGGTCGCCGAGGATCCGGCGCTCACGAGGTTCAGGCGCATGCGGCCGGAGGAGCGGTTGGCGTTCTGGCATCACCATCTCGGCAAGTGCATCAAGTGCTACGGGTGCCGGAACGCCTGCCCGCTGTGCTTCTGCCGGGAGTGCCAGATGGAGCGCGAGCTCTTCGTGACCCCCGGTGCGCTCCCTCCCGACTTCCCGCTCTTCCACTTCGTCCACATGATGCACCTCGCGGATCGCTGCGCCGACTGTGGGGCGTGCGAAGACGCGTGCCCGATGGACATTCCGCTCCGCCTGCTCAAGACGACGATGCGCGAGGCGGTCGAGGCCCTGTTCGGCTACCGGCCGGGCTCGGACCCGGCGCATCGATCACCTTTCGCTGACATTTCCCGAGGGGAGGCGACCCATGGCTAGCATCAGTACTCTCTCGGTGTGCCCGTACTGCGGGGCCGGCTGCGGCCTCGACCTGCAGGTCCACGACGGCCGGCTCGTGGGCGTCAGGCCGGTGCCGAGCCATCCCGTGAGCCAGGGCAAGCTCTGCATCAAGGGTTGGAACGCGAACGAGTTTGTTTCGTCCCCTGAGCGTCTGACGGTACCGCTGATTCGCCGCAACGGCACGCTCCAGCCGGCCACCTGGGACGAAGCCGTCAGCCTCGTCGCCGCCCGGCTGAAGGCCGCCGGCCCGGCCCGCGTCGCCGCGCTTTCCTCGGCCAAGTGCACGAACGAGGAGAACTACCTGATGCAGAAGCTGGTCAGGTCGGTGCTGGGCTCGAACAACGTCGACCACTGTGCCCGGCTTTGACACAGCGTGACGGTGGCCGGTCTGGCCGCCACGTTCGGGTCGGGCGCGATGACCAACTCGATCCGGGAGCTCGAGGATGCGGACTGCATCTTCGTGATCGGCTCCAACACCATCGAGCAGCACCCCCTGGTGGCGCGTTACATCATGCGGGCCAAGGAGAAAGGAGCGAAGCTCCTCGTTTCCGACATCCGCCAGGTCCCCCTGGCGAAATTCGCGGACCTCCACCTTCGCCAGAGGCCCGGCACGAACGTCGCGCTCGTGAACGGGATGATCCACGTCATCCTGGCCGAGGGGCTGGAGGACCGCGAGTTCATCGCCGAGCGCACCGAGGGGTTCGAGGCGCTGGAGGCGGTGGTGCGGGGCTACACTCCGGAGAGGGTCGAGGCCATCACCGGCGTGCCCCGGGAGGCGATCGTCGAGGCGGCCCGGATGTACGGCAAGGCCGAAAACGGATCGATCGTGTACGCCATGGGGGTCACCCAGCACACGTCGGGCACCGACAACGTCAAGAGCCTCGCCAACCTGGCCATGGTCACCGGCAACGTCGGCCGCCCCTCCACCGGCGTGAACCCGTTGCGGGGACAGAACAACGTCCAGGGCGCCTGCGACATGGGGGCGCTCCCCAACGTCTTTCCGGGTTACCAGGCGGTCGCGGACGAGGCGAACCGGCAGAAGTTCGAGCAGGCGTGGCAGGCGACGCTGCCTGCCGCGCCGGGGATGACGCTGTCGGACATGATGAACGAAGCGGGCAAGGGCAACCTCGAAGCCATGTACATCATGGGCGAGAACCCGATGCTCGCCGACCCCGACCTCGGGCACGCGCGCGCCGCGCTCGAGCGGCTCGACTTTCTGGTCGTTCAGGACATCTTTCTCACCGAGACCGCCGCGCTGGCGGACGTGGTCCTCCCCGCGGCGGCGTTTGCCGAGAAGGAGGGGACCGTCACCTCGACGGAACGGCGGGTCCAGCTCATGCGCAAGGCGGTCGAGCCGCCCGGTCAAGCTAAGGCCGACTGGCACATCATCTGCGCCATCGCCAGGGCCGCCGGGTCCGACCAGTTCGAGTACGGCTCGCCGGCGGAGATCATGCAGGAGATCGCCAGGCTCACCCCCAGCTACGGAGGGATCTCCTACGACCGGCTGGGCGGCGAGGGACTGCAGTGGCCCTGCCCGAGCCAGGACCATCCCGGAACCCCGTTCTTGCACAAGGGCAAGTTCACCCGCGGCAAGGGCCAGTTCGTGGCGATCGAGTACCGGGCCGCGGCCGAGACTCCGGACGAAGCCTACCCGCTCCTGCTCACCACGGGCAGGAGCATGTTCCACTTCCACACCGGGACCATGACGCGGCGGACCGCGATTCTGAACCACGAAGTGCCGACCGGCTGGATCGAGATCAACCCCCAGGACGCCGCATCGTCAGGGATCGAGAACGGCGAGATGATCGCCGTCGCGAGCCGGCGCGGCACGGTCAACGTGACCGCGCGCGTGACGAACCGGATCGGGGCCGGGGTGGTGTTCATGCCGTTCCACTTCGCCGAGTGTGCGGCGAACCTCCTGACCAGCCCGGCGCTCGATCCGACCGGCAAGATCCCGGAGTTGAAGGTCGCCGCCGTCCGGCTCCAGAAGCTGCCGGCGTAGTCCCCCGGCGCCGGCCGGCGGCGTTCCGCCCGGGCGGAGCCCGTGGTCGGACCGGGAACGGGGCGGCCATGGCATGATGGAGCGCGTGGCGGGGAAGGAGGGGCCGCAGACACCATGACGGAGGCGAGACGCCCGATGAGCCGCCCCGGCCTTTCCGACGAGCTCCATCTGCGGCGCCGGGTGATCCGCGAGGAGCTGCTGTACCGGGCGCTCTGGTTCGTGAGCCTGCGGTGGTGGGTTCCCCCGGGCATCGCCGTGCTGGCTGCAGCCGCTCGCCTGGCGGGGCTCGAGACACCCCTGCTTCCCATCCTGGCGGTGGCGGCGTTCATCGGGGCGTACAACACGGTGTTCCACCTCCTGCGGCGCCGGATCGAGGCCGCTCCCGACGAGAGGATGTCGGGGCTTTACGCCTTCACCGCGTGCCAGATGAGCCTCGACTACCTGGCGATGTTCCTGCTCATCCACTTCACTGGCGGGGTGGCCAGCCCCCTGGGGTTCTTCGCGATCTTCCACGTCGTCTTCGCCGCCCTGCTGCTGCCGCGCCGCGGAGCCGTCTCCTTTGCCGTCCTGGTCGTGGCCGGCATGGTCTTCCTGGGCCTGACCGAGAGTTCGGGGCTACTGGCCCACCACCCCGTGGTCTTCCACGGCCAGGTGCTGGATGTGGCCCGTCAGCCGTTCCCGCTCGCTGTGACGATGCTGAGCTACGCCGCCGTCATGCTCATCGCGTCGATCAGCACCACGGCGGTGGCTGCCATGCTGAGGCGGCGCATCGTGGCGCTCGCCAACCTCTCCGAGCAGATCGTCGGGCTCAACGACGAAATGCGGGCGCTCCACGACATGACCCAGGCCATCGTGCGCACGCGCAACGCTGACGATGTCCTGCAGCTTCTGGCCGGCGAGCTGGCCAGCGTGGTCGGGGCCGAGGCGACCTCGGTCGAGCTGCTGAGCGACGACCGTGCCACGCTGCGCTGTACGGCCAGCTTCGGGTTGCCTCCGGCCCTGGTCGAGGACCGCGTGGTGGAGGTGGCCAGAAGCTCGCTCATCCGGCGCATCCTCGCCGGGGAGCCGTACGTCACCGGGGACATCACGCGCAGTGACTCGTTCCAGCTCAGCGCCGAGCTGGTCGACGCGGGCCTCCGCTCGGCCATGCTGGTGCCGCTGGCCGTGGAGGGGCGGGTGATCGGCATCCTCGGTGCCTACTGCTCGCGCCCCGACGGGTTCGAGCCGGAGCACGTCTCGTTCCTGCGCATGGCCGCCGACCTGGTGGCGATCGCGATCGAAAACGGCCGTGCCTACCAGGCCGTCGAGGCACTGGCCGAGGAGCGCTCGCACTTCATGCTCCGGATCGCCCACGACCTGCGGGCTCCGCTGGCGGCCATCGTGTCGATGAGCGAACTCCTGCGCGGCGAGTACAAGGGCCAGCTCGGTCCCGAACAGGCCGACTGCGTGGCGCGGATCGACCGCCGCGCCAGAAGCATGCTCGACATGCTCAACGAGCTGCTGGTGCTGGCCAGGTCGCGCAGCCGCCGCACGACCCTCGAGCTGCGGCCCGTCGACGCGGGCGGGCTTGCCGGCCGCATCCTGAGGGCGTTCGGCGACGCGGCGCGGCAAAAGGGGCAGAAACTGGAGGTCTCGGTCGTGCCTGGGACGCCTCCCATTGCCGGCGACGAGAAGACCCTCGAGGAAATGCTCGACAACCTCGTCTCGAACGCCATCAAGTACACCCCCGAGGGAGGCGAGGTGGCGGTCCGTTTCGCGCCGGAAGGAATTGGCCTCGTCCGCATCGAGGTGCGCGACTCCGGAATCGGAATTCCGAAGGAGGACCAGGCGCGGCTGTTTTCGGAGTTCTTCCGGGCGGAAAACGCGCGCCGGCTCGAAAGCCTCGGTACCGGACTCGGGCTGGCGATCGTCAAGGAAATGGTGGCGGCGCACGGGGGGACCATCGAGGTCGACAGCGAGCCGGGCCGGGGCAGCGTGTTCACGGTGCGCCTGCCGCGAGCAGAGGGCGGGGCGTGACGGGGAAAGCCCCGCCGGCCAGCCGGAAGGCCCTGAGGGCGTGCGGGGTTGAATGGCCCGGTGGGGGCCCGGCGGCGAGCCTGGAAAGGACCGTGCCACGATGCGGACGTTCACCCTCGAAAGCGTGCAGTGGCTGCCGCGGCCGATCGGCGACGTTTTCCCATTTTTCGCCGACGCCGGCAACCTCGAGCGCATCACGCCGCCTTGGCTGCACTTTTACATCCTCACCCCGAGGCCGATCGAGATGCGGGTCGGGGCCCGCATCGATTACCGGCTGCGCGTGCGCGGCATCCCGCTGCGTTGGCAAAGCGAGATCACCGCGTGGGAGCCGCCGCATCGGTTCACTGACGAGCAACGGCGCGGCCCGTATCGGCTGTGGGTGCACGAACACACGTTCGGGGAGCGCGGCGGCGGGACCGAGGTGGGCGACCGCGTCACCTACGGGGTCCCTGGAGGGTGGCTGATCGAACGACTTCTGGTCGGCCCCGAGGTGCGGCGAATTTTCGCTTACCGGCGCCGGATCCTGGCCGAGCTGTTCCCCTCGGTTCACGACGCCTTCACGGTGAGGTCCTAGAATCGTCACGGAGGTGTGAGGAGCCCCGTCGAGCATGGCACGGCCCCACCGCTTTCTGGCAGCGCGCGCCGACGCCGTCGGGGTGCCAGCCGCTTTCCCGCTGCGCGTCGCGGCGGTCGATATGGGCTCCAACGCGATCCGCTTCAAGGCGTGCGAGTTCACGTCACCGCGGCGGTGGACCGTGCTCGCCTCGGAACGCCGCGCGGTGCGCCTCGGCCATGGCGTGTTCCTCTCCGGACGCCTGGCTCCGCAGGCGATGGACGCGGCGGTGGAGGCGCTCGACTCGTTTGCGTCGTCGATGCGCGAGCTGGGGATCGAGCACTGCCGGGCCATCGCCACTTCGGCCGTGCGCGAGGCCGCCAACGGCGAGGCGTTCCTCGCGCGGGTGCGCGAGCGCACCGGGCTGCAGCTCGAGGTCGTGTCGGGCGCCGAGGAGGCCCGGCTGGCGTTCCTGGCGGTGCGCAGCCGGCTCGGGCTCTCGCCCGGGCGGTGGCTCATCGCCGACCTGGGCGGCGGCTCGGTCGAGGTCTCGCTGGCCGACGCCGACGGTATCGTCTGGTGCGAGTCTCACACCATCGGCGCGGTTCGCCTGCTCGAGGAGCTGAGCCAGGCCGGCGCCGAGCCGGGGCGGTTTCGACAGCTCCTCGAGGAGTACCTTTCCAACTTGCGGCTGCCCGCTGCCGTGCGCGAAGGGCAGGTACAGGGGTTCGTCGCCACGGGGGGCAACATCGAGGCGCTGGCGCGCCTGGCGTTTCCCGCTGCCGGCGAGGACACGCTCACCCTCCCGCTCGGGCGCCTGCGCGCGACCATCGAGACGCTGGCGCGCATGTCGTACCGCCAGCGGGTGGACGAGCTGGGGCTTCGGGAGGACCGCGCCGACGTGATTCTCCCGGGGGCGCTGGTGTACGAGCGCATCGCGTCGCTGGCCGGCTGCGACGCCGTCACGGTGCCGTTCGTTGGGCTCGTGGAAGGCCTCCTCATCGACCTCGTCGAGGAGGTCTCGTCGCACCACCAGCACGTCGACGAGCAGGAACGAGTGCTGCGCGCCGCGGCGCTGACGCTGGGAAGGCGCTACCACGTCGACGAGGCGCACGCAGGCAAGGTGGCCGAGGTCGCCCTCGCCCTGTTCGACCAGCTCCGGGAGCTGCACGGTCTCGGGGCCGGGGAGAGGCGCCTGCTGTTGGCGGCGGCACTGCTGCACGAGGTGGGGCAGTACGTGAGCTTCAAGGGGCACCACAAGCACAGCCTTTACCTGCTGCACCACTCGGAACTCGCCGGCTTCTCGCCCCGGCAGATGCAGCTCGTGGCCAACGTCGCGCGTTACCACCGCAAGACCGAACCGTCCCCGTCGCACTGGTCGTACGCCGCGCTGACGGCGCGGGAGCGCGAGGTCGTAGACCGGCTCGCGGCCATCCTGCGCATCGCAGACTCACTCGACCGCGAGCACCTCCAGCGCGTGCGCAAGGTGGATGCCTGGGTCCGGGGGAAGGAGCTGGTACTGCGGCTGCAGGGCGAGGGCGACCTGATGCTGGAGCGCTGGGCACTGCAGGCCAAGGCTGGGCTGTTCTCCAGGGTGTTCGGCCTGCGGGTGCGGCTCAAGGACTGATACACTCGGGGGGAGGCCGTCCATGGTCGAGCGTTCCACGAACCCGCCGGTAGCCGGGCGCCGGCGGCGCCCTGCGGCGCCTCGTCTCGCCCCTGCGTCCGAGAACGCCGAGCAGGAAAGGCGAGCGCCAGCCTCGCCGGGGGCAGCAGAACTGCAGGCACACCTCGGCGTGCTGCGCACGACGCTCGAGGAGGTGCTGGCCCGGGTGCGGAGCCGGCTGGTGGCTCGCCTGGAGCGCCTCGAGCAGGCGGCTGCATCTCCCGATCTGCCGCCGTCGCTGGCCGACGACATGTGCGCGGAGATCGTGTGGGCCGGTATCAGCGCCAGGAAGGGCCGCGTCAAGGACCTCGTGCGCCTGCGGAAGCTGCTGGTCGCGCTGTGCGAGGAACTCGAGCGCGGGCCGCGCCCGTGATCGCCGGAGAGGCGGGCGCTGCGCCTGGCCGCCCCCGGGGCGGCCGCTCGGTCCACAAGTCCCGGTGGCCCGAGGACCTCGCTCTCACGGCCGCCGACCCGCTCGCGCTCGCGGCCCGCAAGATCCTGGCTCGCCAGGCGCTCGTGGTCTCGCAGCAAGTCGAGGGCACGATCGCGGGGCGTGACCCCGAGCGGCTGCACGACCTGCGGGTGGCGTCGCGTCGGGCCCGGGCGGCGCTGCGGCTTCTGCGCGCGGTGCTTCCCGCGGAAAGGGTGGCGGTGTGGCGGCAGGAGCTGCGCTGGCTCGGCAGCCTCTCCGGCGCGGCACGCGACGCCGACGTCTTCGGCGCACGGGTCCGCCTCCATCTCCGGGCGCTCGGCGTGCCGGCGGCGGTGCGGCGGCCGCTGCTGGCGCTCCTGGTCCGGGATCGCCAGCAGGCCCGGCGCCGGCTGGTGGAGGCGCTGCGGTCGGAGCGGTTCACCCGGCTCATGACCGAGTTGCAGGCCCTGCCCGGCCAGTTCGAGACCGTCGGCGCCGGTGAGGCGAAAGGCTCGGCCCGTGACCTTGCGCCGGCGCTGGTCAGACGGGAGCTTGGCCGGCTGCGGCGCTGGCGCCGCCGGAGGATCGAGCTGCTGACCGCGGCGGAGCTGCACGCGATCCGCATTGCCGGCAAGCGAGCGCGCTACGCCCTCGAGTTCTTCGCCGAGCTCCTCGCTCCCGAACTCAAGCGTCACATCAGGACATTCGTCACGCTGCAGGACTGCCTCGGGGCACACCAGGACGCGGTCGTGGCGCGGTCCCGGCTGGCCGATGCGGCGCGGCGCCTGGCCGCTGCCGGAGCTCCCGCCGAGACGCTTCATGCAGTGGAGGTTCTCATGCGCCGGGAGCGCGAAGCGGCGGCCGGGCGCCGGCGGGAACTCGCCGAGCTGGGGCCGGAACTCTTCGCCCTCGTAAAGCGACTGCTCCGCGAACTCGGCGGGTGAGAGGGCGCGGGGGCCGGGCTCTGCAGCGACCGCTCACCGCGGGGGAGGACACGCCTCTGGCGACACGTTCCTCGCCCGAGGCCCGGCGCAAAAGCAGCTGGCGGCGAGCACGAGCGCCCCGGCGGCGGCCCCGGCGAGGCCCGGCTCGAGCGCCGGCGGAAGGTGAGCTCGCCAGATCTCGAGAACCACGTCCAGGAGCGCGCCGGTGCCGATCGCCGCGGCGGCGAGCCGCGACCCGATGCCCCGCCACGCCAGCCCTGCCGTCATGACCGGCAGGAACGCCGCGGTGAAGAACCCCCACCCCGCGATCCCGAGCCACGCCACGGCGCGGTCGGATGCGACCCCGATGACCGTGGCCGCGCCAGCGGTGGCGAGCGTGGCCCAGCGCGCCGCGCCGAGGCCGGCTGGCGCCCGGCCTGCGGCGGCCGGCAGGTCGCGCGTGACAGCGGCCGCGGCGAGGTTGAGAAACGATGCCGAGGTCGACATCATGGCCGCCAGCACAGCAACGCCGGCCAGCAGCACCGCCCACGGGCCGAGCAGCGCCAAAACGCGCGGCGCCAGCTCGTCCGGGTGCGCCACCGCAATCCTGCCCTGGGCCTGCAACGCGGCGCCGGCCAGCCCCACCCCGAGCCAGACGGCCAGCATCGCCGCCAGGGCGCCGGTGAGCACTGCCGGCAGCAGTCGCAGGTCGGCCCGGCGGCGCACGAACAGGAACTTTTGGATGTAGTGCGGCTGGGCGAGGGTGCCGAGGGCGAACAGGAGGTACAGCGAGGCGGCCCGGCCGGGCTCGAACGAGCCAAAGGCGCCCAGTAGCTCGGGGCGGCTCGCGCGCAGCGAGGCGACGCCGGCGAGCGGACCGCCGGCGGCGGCCAGGGCGGTCCCGGCCAGCCCCACCGCCACGAGCGCCATGACGCCGCCCTGCACGGCGTCGGCGAGCAGGCCGGCCCGCATCCCCCCGGCCGCGGTGTAGGCGGTGATGGCCGCCATCACGAGCGCGGCGGCCGCCCTGCCGTCGAGGTCCAGGAACGCCTCGCCGAGCACGGCGGCGGCTCGCGCCTGCACGGCCAGGGAGGCGACGCACCCGGCCAGCACGACGGCGGCCGCCGCACCCCTCGCCGATTTCCCGCCGAGCCGGCGCCCCAGCAGCTCTGGGACGGTGAGCGGGCGGTCGGGACAGTCCTCGACCACCCGCTCGCCGATAACCCAGCACTGCAGCGCCCCGGTGAAGGGGGCCGAGAGGATGAGCCAGAGCGACCCGGCTCCGGCCATCGCGAACAGCCCCGGGCCACCCACGAACGCGAAGCCCGAGACCGCGGCAGCCGTGCCAGCCAGACCGGCGAGCCACGGTCCGGCGCGGTGCCCGGCGGCAAAGAACTCGCTGGCCCCTCGCGCCCTGCCGGCGGCCCAGACGGCGAGGGCGGCGGCCAGCAGCAGCGTCACGGAGAGGACCGTCACGCCCGCTCCTCGAACCACGCCGCGTACACCCAGGGCACGATCGGCAGCGGCAGGACAAACAGCGCTCCGACCACCCACCACAGCCCTGCCGAGGGGTCGGACCGCCACCACCACGCGCCGGCCACGCCGATGGCGAGCCAGCTCGCGACAATAAGAAAGGCCCGGCGCCGCGGCTTCCGCCCCGCGGCCAGGGTGCAGGCCGCGCCCATCACGAGGGGGATTGCCGCGAGCAGCAGTGCGGGGGCGAAGAGCGCCAGCGCGAGGTAGCCTGCGGCCAGCGCTCCGGCGGCGAGCGCCCGGACGCGCGACCCGTGGCCCGCGGCCTCCGGCTCGCCCGGGGTGGCGCTCGCGCTCGGCTCCGCTTCGTTCGCCATGGCGGCTCCTGCTTCCTGGCGCCTGTTGCCTCTCACGGGCGGCAGTCTACAATCAGGGGGCATGCCGGCGAACCTCACTCCGCAGTACCGGGCGGCCGAGGCGAGATTCAAGGCGGCGCGCTCGCCCGACGAGAAGCGGCAGGCCCTCGAGGAGATGCTGGCCACCATCCCCAAGCACAAGGGGACGGAAAAGCTGCAAGCCGAGCTCAAGCGCCGCCTGGCACGCCTCCGCCACGAGGAGGAGGCGAAAAGCCACAGGCACGGGCACACCTTCAAGGTGGAGCCGGAAGGCGCGGCACAGGTCGTGCTGCTGGGGCCGCCCAACTGCGGCAAGTCCCAGCTCCTGGGCGCCCTCACCCGGGCCGAGCCGGTGGTCGCCGACTACCCGTTCACGACCACGCGCCCGCAGCCCGGGATGATGCACTTCGAGGACGTGCAGATCCAGCTCGTGGACCTGCCGGCGGTGGCCGCCGAGCACCTCGATCCTTGGCTGCCCGGTATCGTGCGCGGCGCTGATGCCGCAGTGCTGATCGTCGACCCCACGTCGCCCGTCGTGCCGGAGGACGTGGAGATCGTGCGGGAGCGCCTGGCTGCCCAGCGCATCCCGCTGGTCGGGGAGCTGCCGCTGGACGCCGATCCGCGCGACACACCGTTGCCAACGCTGGTCGTCTTCAACAAGGTGGACCGCGCCCGCGAGGAGGACCTCGAGGTGCTGCAGGAAATCTACGGCGAGTACCCGGTCGTTCGGGTGTCGGCCCTCAAGCACACGGGCTTCGAGGCGTTCAAGGTGGCGCTGTGGCGGCGGCTGCAGCTCGTGCGCGTGTATTCCAGGCCGCCGGGCAAGCCGGCCGACATGAAGGAGCCGTTCGTGATCCCCGAGGGCTCGACGCTGCTCGACCTCGCCGAGCGCATCCACCGCGAGGTCGCCGAGAGGCTGCAGTTCGCCCGGGTGTGGGGTGGGCGACTCGACGGGCAGCGCGTGGCGAGGGACTTCGAGCTGCGGGACCGGGACGTGGTGGAGATTCACGCCTGACGGCGCGAGGGCGCCGGTGCGCGGCCCGGCCGCGCCCCGGCCAGAGGGAAGGAGAAAGGGATGAGCGAGGAGCCGGTGATCGCGCAGCGAGGCGCGTACAAGCTGGAGATGGAGCCCGGGACGTACTGGTGGTGCGCGTGCGGGCGCTCGAGGACGCAGCCGTTCTGCGACGGCTCGCACGCCGGCACGTCGTTCCAACCGAAGGAGGTGCACATCGAGACGAGGGGTGTCGTCGCGTGGTGCGGTTGCAAGCACTCCGGGCGCGGCGAGCGCTGCGACGGCACGCATCGCATGCTCCCACCGGAGGAGAACCGCTAGGTGCCGGCGGACCAGGAGGTCTCCTCCGCCCGGCCCTGCCGGCGCAACGGGCCGGTGCGCCGGATTCTCGGTGCCCTGGCAGCCCTCGCCCTGCTGGGGCTGTCGGCGCGCGAGGAGGCCTGGCGGGGTTCGGAGGCGAGATCGCTGCGCGAGCTGCTGGCGAGTACGGGCCTCGACCGTCGGCAGCCCGAACTTGCAGCTGCGATTCTGGACGAGCCCGACACCTCTCGGGCGCGGCTCGCCGTGGCCCGGGCGCTGGTCCACGAGGCGCTCGACATGTCGAGCTTTCTCAACCTGCCGCCGCGGGAGGCGGCGCTCGAGGCGGGTCGCATCGGCGAGCGGCTGGAGCTGGCCGAACGGCTCGCGCTGGCCGTCCGGCGCGAACGCCCGGCCGCCTGGCAGGCGCCGATGCTGGCGGGCGCGGCGCGCTACCTCGCCTGGTCACGGCAGGGCGATCGCCGCCTGTTCACGGACCGCCGCAGCTGGGAGCAGCCTCTGCACGACGCGGTCGCGGCTGCGCCCGCCGAGGCCGAGCCGATCCGGCTCCTGGCGGCGACCAGGCTGGAGCTGTGGCCAACCCTCGCTGGTGAAGACCGTGTCGCAGCGCGCCAGATCCTCAAGCTGGCTTTCCGGGACGAGGCCACGGCGCGGCTGTTCCTGCCGATCTGGCTCAAGGTGGCGGGCAGCACCGAGGAAGCGCTGGGCGTGCTGCCCGGCCGCTCGGAGACCTGGGCAGCGGTGGCGAAAAGCCTCGCCGCAGCACGGGACTGGCCGGCCTACATCGAGGTCCACAGGCACCAGCAGCGCCTGCACCGCCGCGAGCTCGAGGGGCAGGTTCGCGAAATCGGCGAGCGGCTGGCTGGCGGCGACGTGCCGACCTCGCAGCGGATGGCGGCCGCCGTCATCGGGGCGGCGCCGCTCGACCTCGAGGGGGCCGAGCTGGTGTCCCGGCTGGTCGGGATGCTGCCCGCAGCGGCACTGAGCTCCGGGCAGGCCGGCGCGGCGTGGGTGCGCTGGGCCGGAGAGCGGCTGGTGCGGGGCCAGAAGGGGATGCCACCCCAGGTCGTGGCGAGGCTTTTGGGGTGGGCCGGTCAGCCCCCGCCGGCCGAGCTGGCGCTCGGCCGCCTGGCGGCTGGCGACCTGGCAGGAGCCGAGCTGCTCGAGCGGCGGAGCGAGGACACCAACCTCGAGGCGTGGGGACCTTACTTCATCGCCAAGGCCCGCCTGCTCGCCGCCATGGGCGACGTCGCTGCGGCCCGACAGAGCCTCGCGCAGGTGCACCGCGTCACCCGCAAGCGACCGGCGTACCTGGACGCCGCCGTCGCGGTCGCCCAGCGACAGGGCGGCGAGGCGGCGCTGGCCGCCCGCGCCGCCCTCGACGCGGTGGCGGCCGAGCGCTGGCCCGCGACCGCCTGGGTGTGGGAAGGCCCGCGTGCGGAGTTGGAGATCCAGCTCGCGAGGGCGGTGTCGGGCCTCGACATCGGCATCGACCTGGCTCCGCCAGCCGATGCCGTCGCCGCGGTGCGGATCGACGACGGCCCGGCCGAGCTGTGCCTCGCCTCGGCCGGAACGCGTGTGGAGATCCGGCGTACCCTCGTGCCCGGGTTGCACGTGATCGCGGTCAGCTCGGCGACCGCCGGGCGCATCGCCCCCGGGGAGGTCAAGGTCATTCCGTAGGTGCCGGCCAGTCGTTTCCGGGTGGACGGCGCCGGGGAACCTACCTCTTGAAGAACCCCGACTGCGGCTTGTCGGGCTGCGGTGCCGCGCCGCCCCGGGCGCTCTGCAGCTGCTGGTTGAGCTCGCGAATGCGGTCGTTGAGCTTGTCGATCCGCTGGTTGGCTTCCTGCACGAGCCGCTCGCGCTCCGCCCGCGCCGCCTCGAGCTGGTTGCGCAGCTCGACCATGGTGGTGCTGGCGGCGGCCTGCTCTTGCCGCAGCTCGGCGAGATCGCGCTCGACCTGGGCGAGCTGTTCTTCCTTTTCCTGGAAGCGGACGCGCCAGCGGTCCTCCTGCTCGTCGTACAGCTTCTTGATTTCCAACAGCTCGACGATGTGGGCAAAGTCTCCAGGCGCGGGCATGCTTCCCTCCCGGTGGGCCTCTTCGATTTTCGGGAACATCTTGCGCAGCTTGAGCGACAGGTCCTCGGGGTCGAGCGAACGCTCCATCGCCGTCTCGTAGGTGATCACGCCGTTGACCAGCAAGGCGATGAGGCTCTGGTTCATCGTCTGCATGCGGTAGTAGGCGACCGACGTCTCGATCTCGTTGTGGATCTCCTTGATCTCGCCGTGCTCGATGTGGCGCGAGACCTTCGGAGAGTTGACGAGGACCTCGCAGGCTGGGATGAGGCCGGACCCGTCCGCCTTGAGGATGAGCTGCATCGAGACGACGGCTTTGAGCACCTGCGCGAGCTGGGAGCGGAGCTGCCCTTGCTGGTCGGCGGGGAAAGTGTCGATGACCCGGTCGATGGTCTGGGAGGCGTTGTTGGTGTGGAGCGTCGAGAACACGAGGTGCCCGGTCTCCGCCGCCGTGAGGGTGGTGGCCATCGTCTCGCGGTCGCGCATCTCGCCGACCATGATCACGTCGGGGTCCTGCCGCATCGCGTTGCGGAGCGCCTCGCGGAACGCCGGGGTGTCGGTACCGACCTCGCGCTGCGACACCGTCGCCATGTGGTCGCCAAAGAGGAACTCGATCGGGTCCTCGATCGTCACGATGTGGCACGGGCGCGAGCGCGCGATGTCCTGGATGATCGCGGCGAGGGTCGTGGACTTGCCGCAGCCTGTGGGGCCGGTGATCAGCACCAGGCCTGCCGGCAGGTGGGCGAACGTGCTCACCACCTCGGGCAGGTTCAGGTCGCTGTAGTTCTTGATGTCGAACGGGATGCGCCGGAAGACCGCGGCGTACGAGCCGCGCTGCACGAAGATGTTGCAGCGGAAGCGAGCAACGCCGGGGACGCCGTAGCCGAGGTCGACGGACTGGTTTTGCTCGAGCTTCTGGCGCTGCGCCGGTGTCAGCAGCGCCATGAGCATGTCCTCGACCTCCTTGGGCTTGAGCGGCACCGACTTGATCGGGGTGAGGTTGCCGCCGATGCGCAACAGGGGCGGCCGCATGGGCTTGACGTGGAGGTCGGACGCCCCTTTCTTGGTCATGAATCTGAGGAGATCGTCGAGGCTGAGCTGCCCTTCCATCCGATTCAATCTAGCATTGCCGGGAGGTCGAATCAACGCCGCGAGCGGCGAGCCAGGCGCGGAGGAAGCGCACTGCCGCCTCTCGCCGGCGCACCTCCCCGCGCGCCTGGGCCAGGCGCAACGCCCGTACGGCCTCCGCCCGTTCGGCGGTCGCAGGCAGTGCCAGCAGCCGTGCCACCCCCTCGCCGTCGAGGAGGGGCGGCCGGAGGGCAAACCTCCGCTGCCAGCGGCAAAGCCGCGAAGCCAGATCGAGCCAGCGAGCATCGGCGGCAGCTGCCCAGGCAAGGGCGGCAGGCAGCAACTCGCCGGCCTCCCAGGCCAGCTCTCGCAGCTCGGACCAGCCGCTGCCCGAAGCCGCGAGCTTTTCGCCGAACGCCGCCGCCTGCGCGACCCGGGTGGCCCTCCGCCTTGGATAGCCGATGCACTCGAGCGTGGCGGCGGCGGTATTCCGATCCCACCCCCCGGGCGCGCCAGCGGCCGGTAGTGCGAGCACGGCCGGTGCCACGAGGCCGGCGCCGGCCGCCAGGAAGCCGCGCCGGTTTCGCTGCATCGCGGCCAGCGCCGCGGCCCGGCGCGCCGGCTCAGCGGCTTGGCGGCGGTCGGCCCAGGCGGGGGAGAGCGCGGCCAGGATGCCCAGGCGGGCGGCCACGGCCACGGCCTTTCCGGCACCGGGGCCGGCGAGCAGCCGGCGCAGCTCCTCGATCACCCGCTCGCGCGCCACCGCCCGGAGAGCCGGCGCCGCCGCGGCGACCACGCCTTCCGCCTCCGCGGTCATGGCAAACGGCGGGTGGGTGCTCATCAGGCGCACGGCCCGGAGCACGCGCAGCGGGTCCTTTTCGAAGTTGCAGGCGCGAACCACGCGGATGCGGCGCGCTGCCAGGTCCTCGAGTCCCCCGGTGAGGTCGACGAGAGGGCCGCGCGGGAGCCGCCACGCGAGTGCGTTGACCGTGATGTCGCGCCGCCAGATGTCTTCGGCGAGACCTCTTTCCGCTCGCCAGAGATCGACTGCAAGAGAGCCGGCCACGACTCGCCACGTCACGAGCGGCTCGTTCCCGAGCGGGAACGCCTTGCCGCCGAGCGCGCTGGCGACGCGGCGCGCCGCGCCGGCCGGGTCGGTGGCGACGACGAGGTCGAGATCATGGGCCACAAGCCCGAGCAGGCGGTCGCGGAGCCCCCCGCCGACGAGAAACGCTTCGCTGCCCACGATCCCGGCCAGGCGCCGCAGCAGCGGCGAGGCGGCGAGGCGGCGGGCGGCTTCGGCCGGCGTCATGGCTCGCCGGTCCAGGCCGGAAGCTCGACCGCAAAGCGGCTGCCCGCGCCGCGCTGGCTGGTGACGTCGATGCGCCCACCCATGGCCTGCACGAGGCGACGGACGATCGCCAGCCCGAGGCCGGCCCCGTCGCTGGCCGGCGTGTGGCGGGCGCGGAAGAACTCGTCGAAGATGCGCGGCAGCTCCTCGGCGGGGATGCCCACGCCGGTGTCGGTCACCTCCAGCACTGCGTGGTTGCCGCGTCGGCGGCAGGCGAGGCGCACCTGGCCGCCGGGCGGGGTGTACTTGAGGGCGTTGTCGAGGAGGTTGCGCAGCACCTGCGCGAGGCGGACCGGATCGGCCCGCGCGGTGACCGACGCGAGGGGGCCCAGCCGCAGATCCACGCCGCCGCGACAGGCAAGGGGGCGCAGCTCCTCGAAGGCGTCCCGGAGGGCGGACGGCGCGTCCACGGCCCCCAGTTGCAGCGGCAGGTTGCCGGACTCGAGGGCGGCGAGATCCAGCAGCTCCTCGACCAGACGCTGGAGCCGGCGCGCCCCTTCCTCGGCCGCGGCCAGGAAGTCGCGCTGCTCGCGGTCGAGCCCGGCGACCAGGTCGGTCGACAGGGCCTCCAGGTACGAGCGCAGGATGGCGAGCGGCGTCTTGAGCTCGTGGGCGGCGTCGCTCACGAAGCGGGCGCGCAGGCGAGCCAGCTCCTCGAGGCGGCGGTTGGCCGCCTCGAGTTCCGCGAGCCTGGCCGGCAGCCCCGACTGAAGCGCGAGTCCAGGCGGGGGGCGGACGCCGAACGCCGCAGCGGTCTGCAGCGGGTCGTTCCCGCTCAGGCGGTGCAGGAGCAGGTGGGCGACGAGGACGGCGAGGCTCAACGGCTCGAGCCCTGCGGGCTCGGGGAGCTGCAGGAAGAGCACCACGGGCCCCGCCGCCGGGCAGAGGTTGGCGACCGGCAGTACGAGAGCGCCGCTGCGGGGGGCTTCCCCGGCTCCGGCTTGCGGCAGCACGGGCGTTGCCTCGCGGCGGGCGGCGGCCAGCTCGGGCCAGCGCGAACCGCCCAGCAGCACGTCGTCGTGGACACCCGGCCGCGAGCTCACCACCACGCGCCAGGCTTCCTCGGCTTCGGGCGCGAGCAGCGAGACGTCGCTGCCACCAAACGACGCGAGCGCGGTCACGGCAGCCTCCGCCTGGGCGCGGGGATCGCCGGAGGACAGCAGGTCGAGCGCGAGTGCGCGGACACCCGCCAGCGCCACCGGCCCCAGGTGCCCGCTGGCCTGGCTGCAGATGGCACAGCGTCCGCCACCCGCCGGTGGCCACCAGGCCGATGCCCACGCACGTGCTACCATCCCGGCCATGATACGGCTTCCACGGGCCCGTCGGAGGTAAGCCGTGGCCGCGCTTGACGCCGGCCGGTGCGTGAGGCCGGCGTGACCGTCGCTCCAGTTCTCTTAGCGCTTTCGCTCGCCGCCGCCCAGCCGGCGTTGCAGGCGCGGGTGCCGGGGGGCGACCGCGCGGAGTGGGTGCGCGGCGAGCCGCCCGTCCTTCTGACCCTGGCGCGCCGCGGCGAGGGCTGGACCGGCTTGGCCGCGCGGCTGTGCGGGAACGCTCGACTGGCTGCCGAGCTGCAGGCGGCCAACGGCGGCCTGAGCTGGCCACTGCGCGACGTGCGAGTGAGAATCCCGATCACGTTACTTCGGGGCGAGCGCGTGTCGGCCGTGTTCAAGGCGCTTTTTCCGCGCGACCGGCGGGCGCCGGAGGGGTGGGTCCACGTCATTACCGCTCCCTGGCGGGGAGACGCGGAGTCGTGGTGGGAGATGGCCGAGTGGTTCAGCGGTGACGGAGCTCGCTACCCCGAGCTGCGCGAGGCCAACCCCGGGCTCGGACTCTTTCCCCCGCGCGGCGCCAAGGTGCTGATCCCGGCCCGACTGCTGCGCCCCGAGCTGCGCACCCTGCGTCCCGAGGGCGAGCCGTTCGCTCCCACGCCGGCGCCGACGCAGCCTCCCGCGCCGGCGGCGACCGCGACCCCTGTCAGCCCCCCGGCTGCCCCCACCCCCTCCCCCGGTGCGACACCGGCCCCGGCGAGGCGGACGCCGATGGCCTCGCCATCCTCCCGGCCGACGGCAGGCGACCGGCCCGTGCCGCCGGCCGGCGAGGAGCCGGTGCTCGAGTACGGCAAGGACCATGCGGTCTACAGGCTACGGCCGGGCGAGGCGCTGTACTCGGCGGTGGTCGTGCGTTTCACGGGCCAGCTTCTGGCGGCGGACGTCAACGCAACGGCGGCCGAACTCGCGCGGTTGTCGGGGATCGAGGACGTCACCGCCATCCCCGTCGGATACCCGGTGCGCATCCCGCTCGAACTGCTGCTGCCCGAGTACCTGCCGGCCTCGGACCCGCGGCGGCGGGAGTGGGAGAAGGACCGCGAGGAGCTGGCGGCCATCCGGCGCGCCATCAGTGCCTCCAACCTGGACGGGATCCACGTCATCATCGACGCCGGTCACGGCGGCGCCGACACCGGCGCCATTGTCGGCGGCGTGTGGGAAAGCACCTACGTGTACGACATGGCCAGCCGGCTGCGGCGCGCGCTCCAGCGCGACAGCAAGGCCACGGTGTGGCTGACGGTGCGCGACGTCGGTCAGGGCGACACCCCACCGGAGCGCGATACGCTGCCGGCCGGCCGGCAGCAGAAGCTTCTCGTGACGCCGCCGTACGACCTCGCCGACGCGTCGACCGGGGTACACCTACGATGGGTGCTCGCCAATTCGATCCTCGAACGCCTCCGGAGCCAGAAAGTGGAACCCGAGCGGGTCGCCTTCGTGTCGATCCACGCCGACTCGCTCCACCCATCGGTGCGGGGCCTCATGGTGTACGTGCCCTCCCGGCACCTCCGCGCCGCCCGGGCGCCCGATCCGGCCACCGTCTGGTCCTGCGAGGAGGCCCGCACCCTCAAGGCGCCGCGTTTTCCCGACGCCTTCAACTCGCGCGCCGAGGCGCTGTCCGGGCAGCTCGGCGACGCCCTCGTGCGCTCCGCCGAGCGCTTCGGTGTGGCGGTGCATCCGTACCGCCCGGTTCGCTCCTCGGTACTGCGCGGCGGTTCCCGCTGGGTGCCCGCGGTGCTCCGCTACAACCGCGTGCCGACCTCGGTGCTGGTGGAAATCTCGAACCTCGCCAACGAGGAGGACCGCGCCCTGTTGCAGACGGCGCGGTTCAGAGAAAAGCTGGCGCTGGCACTGGCGGCCGGGCTGGCCGAGGCGTTTTCGCGATGACCCGCCGCTGTTCTGCCCTGTGCGGGCTCGCCCTCGCGGTGGTCGCGATCTCGTGGGGCGCGCCGCTGGCGCGCATGACCGAGGCGGCGCCCCTCGCGGTGGCGATGTGGCGGCTCGTGCTGGCCACCGCGCTGCTGGTCCCGATTGCCTTCGTGCGCGGCGAGCTGCCACTGCCGGCCGGAGCCGGGCGTCCCTCCGCGTGGGCGGGAGCGTTGCTCGCCGTGCACTTCGGGCTGTGGATCCCGTCGCTGTTCCTCACCTCGGTGTCGGCCTCCGTTGTGCTCGTGACCACCACGCCGCTGTGGGTGCTGCTGCTCTCTCCGCGCTTTTTGGGGGTGCCGATCCGCGCCTCCAACCTGCTGACGTTCGGGCTCGCCATGACCGGAGTGACGGTCATCTCCTGGGGCGACTTCGAGCTGTCGCCGCGAACACTGCTCGGAGATGCCATGGCGCTCGGGGGGGCGTTCGCGGTGGCGGGGTACATCGTCATCGGCAAGCGCATGCGGGCCAAAGCGCCGTTGCTGGGCTACCTGGCGGTCGTCAACGGCGTGGCAGCAGCGGTGCTGGCGGCAGCCGTCCTCGCCTCGGGCACGCCGTTCTGTCCGCGGACCGCGGTCTCGTGGCTGCCGCTGCTCGGCATGGCGGTCGGACCGACGCTCGTCGGGCACACGATGCTGAACTGGGCGCTCGCCCATCTCGAGGCGTACCGGGTGAACCTGGCAGTGCTGCTGGAGCCGGTCGGTGCGACGCTGCTGACCTGGGCGATCCTCGGCGAGGCGCCGCCGTTGCACGTCGTGCCGGGCGCGGCGCTGGTGCTCGGGGGGCTCGGACTGGAAATGCTGCCGCGGCGCAGCGAGCGGCAGCGGTAGAGGCTCCTTCCGGGGTCGTGGCGCCCGGTGCGGGCGCCGCCGCCCGGCCTCTGTCGTTTCCGGTCTCCAGGCACTAGACTCCACGGCGGGAGGGGACGTGGGCTATTTCCGCATTGCCCGGAGGTTCGAGATCGAGGCGGGACACCGGCTCCACAAGCACCCTGGCAAGTGCCGGTTCCCGCACGGCCATACGCGGGTCGTGGAGGTGGTGCTGCGAGCGCCCTCGCTCGATGCCTCCGACATGGTGTGCGACTACAAGGCGCTCAAACAGGTCGTGGTGCGGGCGCTCGAGCGTTTCGACCACGCCATGCTGCTGGCGTCCGACGATCCCCTGCGCGAGGCGTTCGCGCCGTTTGTCGAGAGGGTGGTGCTGATGGAGGAGGGCGACCCGACCACGGAGGTGATCGCCCGCCACCTGTTCGGCGTGATCAGCGGGGAGTTTCGCCCCGGGGCCGAGGTGCAGGGCGATGACGGCGCGCTCTACCGGGTGCCCGAGGGCGTGACGGTCGAGCGGGTGCGGGTCTGGGAGACGCCGCACACCTGGGCCGAGTACGTCGCGGAGCCCTGACATGCACGGCTGGGCCGCACTCGCGCCGGACATCACCGACAGCGAGCTGGCCGGGTGGACGGCCCGCCTCGCGCCGCCCGTCGCCGTCACCGGCGCCACCGGGTTCATCGGCACCAACCTCCTGCAGGTTCTCGTGCGCAGCGGGATCCGGCCGCGGGTGCTGGTGCGCGACCCCGGCCGGCTGCCGGCCGAGCTGGCTCCTGCTGTCGAGGTCGTGGGGGGCGACCTCCTCGACGGCGCTGCTGTCGGCCGGCTCGCGGACGGCGCCGCCACGGTCCTCCACCTCGCGGGGCTGGTGCGGGCGCCCGACGAGACCTCGTTCGACCGCGCCAACCGCCTGGGGACCGCGCTCCTCGTCGAGGCCCTGGCCGCCCGGGCTCCGGACGCGAGGCTCGTGCATCTTTCCTCGCTGGCCGCCGCCGGCCCCAGCCGCGAGCCAGGAGGGCGAGCGCCGGAGGACGAGCCGTCGCCCGTGTCCGCGTACGGTCGGTCGAAGCTGGGCGGCGAGCGCGAGGTGCGGCGACACCCCGGCCCGTGGCTCGTGCTCCGCCCTCCGGCCGTGTTTGGGCCGCGCGACATCGACATCCTGCAGTTTTTCCGTCTGGCCGCCCGAGGTCTCGTGCCGGTGCCGGCGGGTGAGCGGTTCGTCACCGTTGCCTACGTCGCCGACGTCGTGCGAGCGATCCTCGCCGCCGCCGCGGGAACCGGCAGCGGGCATGTTCTGCACCTCGGGGAGCCCCACCCGCGCACGCTCCGGGCACTGGTCCGCGCCATTGCGGCAGCCGGCGGCGTGCGGGCGAGAGTCGTGCCGCTGCCGGCAGTCGTGGTACGAGCCGCAGGGCTGGGCGGTGACCTTTTGCAGCGCCTCGGGTTCCGCACCGTCGCCCTGACCTCGGACAAGGCGACCGAGCTGCTGGCGCGCCACTGGGCGGCGCGCACCGGCGAGTCGCTGGCGGCCCTCGGCCTTCCCGGTTTTGTGCCGTTCGAAGACGGCGCAGCCCGGACCTGGGAGTGGTACCGGCAGCATGACTGGGTACCGCGTGCTAAGATGCGCGCCGTATGACGGACGCGAGCCGCTCCCACGACGCAAGATCGGTCGATATCTTTCAAAAGTGCTTCGACTTCCAGGATGCGAACCTGGTGCGGCAGGCGGGGATGTACCCGTATTTCCGGGTCATTTCCTCGGCGCAGGACCCCGTGGTCGTGATGAACGGGCGCGAGGTCGTGATGCTGGGCTCCAACAACTACCTGGGGCTCACGAACCACCCGGAGGTGAAGGAGGCGGCCCGCGCCGCTATTTCCAGGTACGGCTCCGGCTGCGCCGGCTCCCGCTTTTTGAACGGCACCCTGGACATCCACGTCGAACTCGAGGAGAAGCTCGCCCGCTTCGTCAACAAACCCGCTGCGCTGACGTTTTCGACCGGTTTCCAGGTCAACCTCGGCGTCATCTCGTGCCTGGTCGAGCGCGGCGACGTGGTGTACCTCGACAAGCTGGACCACGCCTGCATCATCGACGGTGCGCGGCTGGGCTTCGGGACGGTGGTGAAGTTCGAGCACAACGACATGGCCGATCTCGACCGGCGCATGGCCGTGCGCGACAGCCGGAAGGCGTCGCTGATCGTGGTCGACGGCGTCTTCTCGATGGAAGGCGACATCGTCGATCTTCCGGCCCTGGTCGAGGTGGCGGCCCGGCACGGCTCGCGCGTGATGGTGGACGACGCCCACGGCATCGGTGTCCTGGGCGAGCACGGCCGCGGCACGGCCGAGCACTTCGGCCTCGAGGACAAGGTCGATCTCGTGATGGGCACCTTCTCGAAGTCGCTGGCGTCGGTCGGCGGCTTCATTGCAGGCGACGCACAGGTCATCGACTACATCAAGCACCGGGCTCGATCGCTCATCTTCTCTGCGGCGCCGCCACCGGCGTCGGTGGCGTCGGTGATCAAGGCAGTGGAAATCATCGAACGGGAACCCGAGCGCCGGGTCCGGCTGTGGGAAAACACCCGTTACATGGCCGAGGGGCTCAAGAACCTCGGCTTCGACACCGGTGAATCGCAGAGCGCCGTCATCCCTGTCATCGTCGGCGGCGACTGGAGTCTGGCGTTCCTGATGGCCCGGCGGCTGCAGGAGGAAGGGGTGTTCGTCAACCCGGTCGTGGCACCCGCGGTGCCGCCCGACCAGGCGCTGCTTCGCACGTCGTACATGGCTACCCACACCCGCGAGCACCTGGACCGCGCCCTGGACGCCTTTGCCAAGGTCGGACGCGAGGTGGGGCTGATCCGGTGAACCTGCCCACGCTGCAGGTTGCGGCCGCCAGCGGCCCCGGAGACCTTCGCCGTTTCATCGACCTGCCGTGGCGCTTGTACGCCGGCGACCCGTGCTGGGTTCCGCCGCTGCGCGCGAAGGTGCGAGAGCTGCTCGACCTCCGCCACCCCTTTTACCGGGACGGCGCGGCCGAACGGGAAATCTTCCTGGCCCGGCGCGGCAGCCGGGTCGTGGGGCGGGTCGTGGCGATCGCGAACCACGCCTACAACGCGTACCACAAGGATAGGACCGGCTTTTTCGGGTTTTTCGAGTGTGAGGACGATCAGGCCGTGGCCGACGGGCTGCTGGAGGCGGCCGCGGACTGGCTGCGGTCCAGGGGGTGCGACGCCATGCTCGGGCCGGTGAGCCCGTCCACCAACTACGAGGCCGGCCTCCTCGTGGACGGGTTCGATACCCCGCCGACCGTGATGATGGCGTACAACCCCAGGCGATACAAGGAACTCCTGGAACAGGCCGGGCTCGAGAAGGCCAAGGACCTGCACGCGTACCTCTCGGAAGTGCACCCCGCGTCCCTCGAGCGGCTCGCCCGACTGGCCGAGCGCACGAGCAAGCGCGAGCCCGGTCTCGTGTGCCGTGCGGCGAACCTCGAGCGGCTCGACGTCGAGGCGGTCTGGATTCGCGACATCTACAACAGCGCGTGGGCCGACAACTGGGGGTTCGTGCCGACGAGCGACGCCGAGTTCGCGGCGCTCGCCAGGGAACTCAAGCCGCTCGCGGTCCCCGAGCTGCTGCGCATCGCCTTCATGGGCGACGACCCGGCGGGGTTCTTGCTCGCGCTGCCCGACGCCAACCCCGCGCTCGCCGTCCTCAACGGCACGTTGTGGAACCCCTTCCGGCTGATCCGCGCCCTCGTCGTGGGCCGCCGCAAGGCGGGGCTGCGCCTCATCACGATGGGCGTCAAGGAGCAGTACCGGCTGCGCGGCATCGAGGGCGTGATGTTCTACCAGGGGCTCCGTGCCGCTCTCGAAAACGGCTACTCGTGGTGCGAGTACTCCTGGATCCTCGAGGACAACGAACTCGCCAAGCGAACCGTCAGGCTGATGGACGCCAGGCTCGCCAAGGTGTACCGAATCTACGCCCGGGCGTTGTAGCGTCCTCTCCCTGCCGTCCCGCCGACGGTGTCGAGGCCCGGGGCCGGCCCAGCCGCGGGCGGGGCTTCTCGGCGCGCCTCCCCGTCAGAAGTGGAAGACTAGGTCGAGGGAAGGGCCTGCCAGCGTCATGTCGTACATCACCTTCTGCCGCCCCTTGTGGTTCTCGAAGTCCCAGTCCCAGTAGCGGTAGCCGACCGCGAGCGAAGCCGCGTCGGCGAGCTTGAAGGCGACCCTGGCCTGTGCGTGGTACACCATGTCGGACGCCAGGCCGAATCCCCCGACATCGCCGCGCAGCAGGAACGTGACGCGGCCTCCGGTCGGCACGACGAGGCGCCCGCCGACGAAGGCGTCGGCCCAGTCCGCGTCCCCCGGCCGCTCGTACGGTGGCGTCCCGGGGTAGACGACGTCGGACCGCAGCTTCGAGTAGCGGGTGCCGAACAGGAGGTCGAACGAGCTGCCGAACCTCCAGGTCGTGACCAGCTCGGCGAGGAGCTGGTCGGCGTCGACCTCGATGCCGCTCTTGGTCGTGTAGTCGTAGCCGACCGAGAGCACCTCGAGCCCGACCGACCACTTCGCCTTCCGGACCCCGAACGCGACCCCGCCGCCGGTCGAAAGGTCGGCGCTCAGGCTCTTGCTGGTGTACGCCTTCTGGTCCCCGACCGCGTACGAAGGGAGGATGAACCCCTCCTTGCCGATCGCGACGGCCGAAAGCGACAAGTCGTAGTGATAGTCCCAGTCCTGCTGCGCCACTGCTGGGGCCGTCACGCCGAGCAGCGCGAACGCTGCCAGGACCGCGGCCGGGGTTGCGAGCTTGTGCGCCATGGTCTGCCCCTCCTGTTCTGGGGTGATTCTGCCGCATGCCGGTGCGCAACGCAATGGGCGCCCCGTCCCGCGGGGGCGCGCGGAGGCCAGTCGACACCGCGCGATCGCGTTACCATGTCGCGCCGCGCGGCCGCACGAGCGTCCGTCGCGGCGGAGGCTCGAGAATGTCCAACTTCCGCAGCCACGAGTCCTTGCTCGACTGCATCGGCCACACGCCGATGGTGCGGCTCAACCGGGTGTTCGCAGGCCACCCGGCCGAGGTCTACGCCAAGCTCGAGTTCATGAACCCTTCCGGCAGCATCAAGGACCGGATCGCGCGCTACATGATCGAGCAGGCCGAGCGCGACGGGCGCCTCGGGCCCGGCTACACGATCATCGAGAACTCGTCGGGCAACACCGCCCTCGCGCTCGCGATGGTGGCGCTCCAGAAGGGGTACAAGCTGAAGGTCGTGGTCCGGGACCGCGCAAGCCAGGAGAAGCTCGACCAGCTCCGGGCCATGGGGGTGGAGGTGATCATGGCCGACTCCAGCTTGCCCCCCGAGCACCCCGACTCCTACAACAACATCACCCCGCGGCTGGCGGCCGAGACGCCGCGCTGCTACTTCCCCGACCAGCACGGCAACCGCGAAAACAACGACGCCCATTACTACTCGACCGGCCCCGAGATCTGGCAGCAGATGCAAGGCCGCATCGATTACTTCGTGGCCGGCGTCGGGACCGGCGGGACGCTCGGGGGCGTGGCGCGCTACCTCAAGGAGCGCGACCCCCGCATCAAGGTCGTGGCGATCGACGGCCAGGGCTCGGTGTACACCGAGTACTTTCGTTCCCGCGTGCCGGGGCGGGCCGGCCACCAGCTCGTGGAAGGCCTTGGCGACGAGTTCATCCTGCCAACCATGGATTTCGACCTCGTCGACGAGATGCTGCAGGTGCCGGACCGCGAGGCGTTCCGCGAGGCCCGCGCCATCGCCCACACCGAGGGCATCCTCGTGGGGCCGTCGAGCGGAGGGTCGATCTGGGGAGTCCGGCAGATTCTCGCCCGCAGCCCGGAACGGATCCGCATCTGCACGATCTTCGCCGACGGCGCCTCCCGCTACCTCACCAAGATGTTCAACAAGAGCTGGCTGGCGGAGCACGGCCTGGTGTGAACGCAGCGGCGAGCCCCGCGCCCGCGTGCGGCGCGGTCTCGCAACAAACGACGAGAGGCCGCAACCGGCCTCTTGAGAACTCGTTTCGGACAGTGGGCAGGGGTGCTGCTCGACACGGTTCCGTGTTGCAACTCCACTGCGACTTCAGGGCTCACCAACTGCACTGCAGGAACTGCAACTGCCGCTTCGTGCTGCTCGCCCGGGTTCCCCAAGTCGCCTCACCGGGCGTCCCCGTACTGCAGTTACCGAGCCCCTGCCCACTGCTAGCCTCAGCATCGGTTCTCGAGGGACACCTGTCAAGGGGGGGCGCCGGAAGCTTCTGCCCTCTGGGGCCTGGCAGCGCGCTCGCCGCGCTCGACGGGCGCGGCGGAAACGATGCGGAGAGCGACGAGCGGCAAGTTCGTGCGTACAATCACCGCGGCGCCGGGGCGGCGATCGCGGCGGCGCATGCGGGAGATCGAGGGCATGCTCAGGACGGTTGTGTTGACGGCATTGCTGGGACTCGCCGGGGTGGCGCTCGCCGCGGGACAAGAGGATCCCTACGGCTGGCTCGAGGACATCGAAGGGGAGCGGGCCCTGGCCTGGGTGCGGGCCCAGAACCAGCGGACCCTCCGGGCACTCGAGAAAGGCTCCGATCACGCCGGTCTGTATAGGCGCCTGCTCGGGATCCTCGACGCCAGGGAGCGCATCCCGTGGCCGGCGCTGCGCGGCGGCATGGTCTACAACTTCTGGACCGACGAGGCGCACGAGCGCGGGATCCTGCGACGCACGAGCCTGGCGTCGTACCGCACACCGGCGCCAGCCTGGGAAACGGTGCTGGACATCGATGCCCTCGCCAGGGCCGAGGGCGTGCCCTGGGTGTACAAGGGCAGCACCTGCCTGGGGCCGGAGGAGCGGCTCTGCCTGGTCAGCCTGTCGCGCGGCGGCGCCGACTCGATCGAACAACGGGAGTTCGATGCCGCGCGCAAGGCCTTCGTGGACGGCGGCTTCTTCCTCCCCGAGGCGAAGAGCACGGCGGCGTGGAAGGATGCGGACACGCTGTGGGTCGCGACCGACTTCGGAGAGGGCTCGCTCACCACCTCCGGCTACCCCCGCGTCGTCAAGGAGTGGCGCCGGGGCACGCCGCTCGCCTCGGCCCGCACGATCTTCGAGGGCCGGGCCGAGGATGTGGGCGTGTGGCCGTTCGCCATCGAGACGCCGGAGGGCCGCTACACCCTGATCACTCGCTTGCCGCGCTTTTACGTCGCCGACACCTTTCTCGGCCTGGGCAGCCGCCTCGTCCGCCTCCCCATCCCGGAGGACGCCGACTTCAAGGGGATCTTCCGCGACCAGGTGCTGTTTTCCCTGCGCACCGACTGGAAGCCTGGCGACACGGTCTACCCGGGCGGCGCGCTGCTCGCCGCCGACCTCGACGGCCTGCTGCAGGGGCGGCGCGCCTGCGACGTGCTGTTCGAGCCCACCGACCGGTCGTCGCTCAACGACGTGGCTTTCACCCGCAACCTGGTGCTCGTGAGCACGCTCGACAACGTTCACAGCCGGCTCTTTCGCCTCGCGCCAGGCGCCGCCGGCTGGACGCGCGAGGAACTCGCCCTCCCCGGTCTCGGGGTCGCGGGCCTCACCGCAACGCGCCGCGAGGACGACGTGTTTTTCTTCTCCTACGAGGACTTCCTCACGCCGCCTTCGCTCCACTTCTACAGCGAGGGCGGGGCGGAAAAGGTGAAGGCCCTGCCGATGCAGTTCGAGGCTGCCGGGGTGAGGGTCGAGCAGCACGAGGCGACCTCGAAGGACGGCACCAGGATTCCCTACTTCCTCGTCGTTCCCTGGGGGTTCGTGGCGGACGGAGCACGCCCGACACTGCTGTACGGCTACGGCGGCTTCGAGTCGTCCCAGCTGCCCGCCTACAGCGCGATCATCGGTGCCGCATGGCTCGAGCGCGGCGGTGTCTACGCGCTCGCCAACATCCGCGGGGGAGGGGAGTTCGGACCGCGCTGGCACCAGGCGGCGCAGCAGCGAAACCGGATCAAGTCGTTCGAGGACTTCATCGCTGTGGCGGAGGACCTCCTCGCGCGCAAGGTGACGTCCCCGAGGCACCTCGGCATCATGGGCGGCTCGCAGGGTGGGCTGCTCGTGGGCGGAGCGTTCGCCCTGCGCCCCGACCTTTTCAACGCCGTGGTCTGCCAGGTGCCGCTCCTCGACATGCAGCGCTACCACAAGCTGCTCGCCGGCGCGAGCTGGATGGCCGAGTACGGCAACCCCGACGATCCGGAGGACTGGGCGTTCATCCGCCAGTGGTCGCCGTACCACCTCGTGCGCGAGGGCGTCCGCTACCCGAAGGTGTTCTTCTGGACCACCACGCGTGACGACCGCGTCCACCCCGGCCACGCCCGCAAGATGGTCGCCAGGATGCTGGGCATGGGCCATCCCGTTTACTACTTCGAGAGCATCGAGGGCGGTCACGGCGCCGGCTCGGTGAACCGCCAGAGGGCCCAGATCAAGGCCCTGGAGTGGACGTACCTGCGGAAGATGCTGCGGTGATCGGCAAGGGCCGGTGCCGGCTCGGCCGGGCTCGACAGGAGAGGCCATGGTGAGGCAGGACGAACCCAACAAGGTCATCTATTCGATGGTGGGCGTGGGGAAGGTCTATGGCACCAGGCAGGTGCTCAAGGACATTTTCCTCGGCTACTTCTACGGCGCGAAGATCGGGGTCATCGGCCTCAACGGGTCGGGCAAGTCGACGCTGCTGCGCATCATGGCCGGGCTCGACACGGCGTTCTTGGGGGAGATTGCCAAGGCGCCCGGCTATTCGATTGGCTACCTCGAGCAGGAGCCCAGGCTGGATCCCGCCAGAACCGTACTCGAAACGGTCAAGGAAGGGGTCCGGGAGCTCGGCGACCTTCTCGCCGAGTTCGAGGCGATCTCGGCCCGCTTCGCGGAGCCGATGGACGCCGACGAGATGGACCGACTGCTCACCCGCCAGGGGGAGGTGCAGGAGCGGCTCGACGCCCTCGACGCCTGGGATCTCGACGCGCGCCTCGAACTCGCGATGGACGCCCTGCGCTGCCCACCCCCCGAGACGCCGATCTCGGTGCTGTCCGGCGGCGAGCTGCGCCGGGTCGCGCTGTGCCGGCTGCTGCTGCAAAAGCCCGACATCCTGCTGCTCGACGAGCCCACCAACCACCTCGACGCCGAGACCGTGGCGTGGCTCGAGCAGCACCTGCAAAAGTACGAGGGCACGGTGATCGCTGTCACCCACGACCGCTACTTCCTGGACAACGTGGCCGGCTGGATCCTCGAGCTGGACCGCGGCCAGGGGATTCCGTGGAAGGGCAACTACTCGAGCTGGCTCGAGCAGAAGCAGGAGCGGTTGCGGGTCGAGCAGAAAGCGGAGTCGGAGCGGCAGAAGACGCTGCAGCGCGAGCTGGAGTGGGTCCGTATGGCGCCCAGGGCCCGCCATGCCAAGGGCAAGGCGCGCCTGAACGCGTACCAGCAGCTCCTCACCGCCCGCCCCGAGGACGTCGCGAAGGATCTCGAAATTTACATCCCGCCGGGACCGCGCCTGGGCGACGTGGTGATCGAAGCCAGGGGGCTCACCAAGGGCTTCGGCGACAGGCTGCTCATCGACAACGCCAGTTTCGTCGTGCCGCCGGGCGCGATCGTCGGCGTCATCGGGCCCAACGGCGCCGGCAAGACCACGCTCTTCCGGCTCATCGTCGGCGAGCTGGCTCCCGACGGCGGTTCGCTGCGCCTGGGGGAAACCGTGCAGCTCGCCTACGCCGATCAAGGCCGCACCCTCGACCCCGAGAAGACCGTGTACGAGGCGATCTCCGACGGCCAGGACGAGGTCGTCCTCGGCAAGGTCAGGATGAACGCGCGGGCGTATTGCTCGCGCTTCAACTTCTCGGGCGCCGACCAGCAGAAGAAGGTGAGCCAGATGTCGGGGGGGGAGCGCAATCGCGTGCACCTCGCACGGATGCTCAAGTCGGGGGCGAACGTGCTGCTCCTCGACGAGCCCACCAACGACCTCGACGTCAACACCTTGCGTGCCCTCGAGGACGGTCTCGAGCGGTTCGCCGGCACGGTGATCGTGATCAGCCACGACCGCTGGTTCCTCGACCGCATCGCCACCCATATCCTGGCGTTCGAGGGCGACAGCAAGGTCACGATGTTCGACGGCAACTTCTCCGAGTACGAGGAGTGCCGACGCAAGACCCTGGGCGAGGCCGCCACCCGCCCGCACCGCATCACCTACCGCAGGTTGACGCGCTGAGAAGCGGCCGGATTAGCGTGTCCGGTGCCGTGGTGGAGGCGGCGGGCGAGGTCGCGCGGCGAGACCTCGACCGCGCTGCGGGTCGGAGTGCTACGCTGCCGCCGTGAGCGGGCAGCTGGAGGCGGGGACCACGTTCCGGGAGCGGGTGGTTCGTGCCGCGCTCGTGGGCTTGTGCGGCTGGCACTGCCTGGCTCTCGCGTTCGTTTTCCTGCGTGCCGCGCCGTTTCCGTACGAGCTGGAATGGATGGAGGGCGCGAGCCTGGGCATGGCGCACCGGGCGTCCTCCGGCCTGCCGATGTACACGCCGCCCTCGATCGAGCACACGCCCGTGGCGTACCCGCCGCTCTACTTCCTGCTCGGCAGCGTGCTGGTGCGCTGGCTGGGCGCCGCGCTTCCGGCGCTGCGAGCGCTGTCGCTGGTGGCGTTCGGCACCACCGCCGCGGGAATGGCGTGGCTGGTTCGCCGCGAGACCACGAGCTGGACCGCGGCCCTGGCAGCGGTGGGGTGCTACGCCGCCTGCTTCGAGGCGTCGGGGGCCTGGTACCACCTGGCCAGGGTCGACTCGCTGTTCGTGTGCCTGGTGTGGTGGGGTCTGGTGGCGCTGAGCCGCGCTCGGAGCCACCGCGGGATGCTCGCCGCAGCATTGCTGTTCTTCGCGGCGTTCCTGACCAAGCAGACACTGCTCCTGCTCCTGCCGTTCCTGCTCGGCCTCGCCATCGTCGGCAAGCGGCGCTGGGTCGCGACGTTCGCCGGCTCGCTCGGGGCCGGGGTCGGACTCGCCATCTTCGTCGGCAACCGTTCGACCGGCGGATGGTTCCGCTACTACATCCTGGACATGCACGCGCAGCGGGGGTTCGACCTCGGGTTGCTGGCGGCCTACGGCAGGCAGTTCTGGCTGCCGCTGGCGCTGCTGGCGGGAGCCGTGGCGCTGGCGTGGGCGCGCGGCGGCCGCGGCGAGGGCGTAGTCCGGCGCCAGGTCTGGCCGTGGCTCGTCGCGACCGCCGGGTGCCTGGCCGTGTCCGGGGCGGCCATCGCTCAGCCGGGGGGTGCCGCCAACAACGCGATGCCGTTGTACGTCTGCCTGGCGACGCTCGCCGGACTCGGCTTCGCCTCCTTCCGGCGCGAGGCCGGGCATGACGCGTTTCGAACCGGCTACTGCCTGCTGCTCGCCGGCGCGCTGGCCGCCCTGTGGTACGACCCAGGCAGGTACACTCCGCGTGCGGCGGACTACGCCGCCGGGCGGCGGGTCGTGGAGGCCCTCGCCGCTCTCCCCGACCCGGTGTGGATCCCCCATACGCCCAGCTACTACTTCCTTACCGGCCACCGGCCGTTCGCCCACCAGGTGGCGCTCTGGGACGTGGGCAAGAGCGACGCGGTGGGCGCCAAGCGCGAGCTGGTCGACCAGATCCTGGCCGCGATCGGCCGGCGCGCCTTCTCGGGCGTGGTGCTGGGGCGGGACGAGGGTCTCGTGCACGCAGCGCTGCGGCAGTACGGGTACCGCCCGGTCGACCTCCACCCCGATCCGGCCGGGCTGTGGACCCGGACCGGGTTCCGCTGGCGTCCCGAGGTGCTCTTCTTGCGCGACCCGGCCGCTGGCTCCGGCGGCGGTGCGGTGCGAGGCGAGCCGTCGCGCGCCGTCCCGCGACGGGCTACCGCTGGCGGCTGAGGTAGAAGCGCGGGAGCGCGCTGGCGTCCTTCATCTCCAGGCGCACGAGGTACCTCGTGTCCGGCCCGACGTCGATCTCGTAGGCGGCGGTCTGCAGCGGCCTCCCGGCGGCGTCGAGGAGGCGAAACCTCACCGTGTGCCTGCCGTTGGGGAGGTTCCAGCCGTGGGCGACCCGGCCGCCGCCAGTCCGCCGCATGCCCATGAAGCCCTCGCGCTCGAAGTCGAACACCACCGGATCGACCGCCTTGCCGTCGATGCTCACCTCGATCCTGCCCCGTGTGAGCGGCGACTGGAACTCCAGGCGCAGCGCCGCCGGCAGCGCCGTGGGCGAGGCGGCCGGCGCCGGCGGCGGCTGCTGCACCCTCGCCTGGGCCTGCCGCGACTCGTGCTCCATCCAGCCCTTGCGCGCCAGCTCGGCGCCTCGCAAGGCCTCGCTGTCGTCGGGGAGCACCGCCAGCGCCTTCGCGAACGACGCCGATGCCTCCTCCCACTGCCGGCGAGCCAGTGCGGCGTGGCCTCGTTCGATGAGCGTCTTGCCGGCGGCCTCGCAGGCCGCCTTGATGCGCTCCGCGAGTTCGAGGCTGGCCCGATCGCTGCTCCCGGCGGCCCAGAGGTCGCTGGTGAGCCGGCGCGCCTTCACGAGATCTCCAGCTGCCAGCGCCGCCTCTGCCTCGCGCCTCAGCTCCACGGTCCGCGCCCTTTCGGCGGGTTGCTCCGCCGGCTGCGCGGCTTGCGCCTGCGGAGAAGGGGCTGGAGCCCCGAGGCGCCAGAACGCGAAAGCCGCGAGCCCCACCACGACAATGCCGGCGGCAGCTGCCAGGGCCCACAGCGGCAACCCGTTCTTCCGCGTGGCCGGCGCTGCGGCCGGCTGTCGCTCGAGGGCGTGCTTGATCGCCTGCAGCGCCTCGAGGACCTCGCTCGCCCGCGCCGGGCGGCGCGCGGGGTCCTTCTGAATCATGCGGTAGAGGATCGCGTTGAGCGCAGGCGAGAGGTCGGCGCGGCGCTGGCGAGGCACCGGGGCTTCGCCCTGGGTCGTGTCGCCCGGCACGTCCTTCGACCGCCACGCGTACGGCAGCTCGCCGATCAGCAGCTCGTAGAGCACGACCCCCAGGGAGAAGAGGTCGGCCCGCCCGTCGAGCGAGCCACCCGCCACCTGCTCGGGCGCCATGTACGACGCTTCCCCCCTGAACTGGCCGCGGCGGTCGAACGGCGAGCGATCGGGTTGGGTCAGCGCCAGGTCCGCGAGCCGGCATGTGCCCCTTGGCGTGACGAGGATTGTTTGCGGGGAGATGCTGCCGTGCAGTTGCCCGTGCTCGTGCACGAGCACGAGGACCGAGGCGAGGGCGATCCCGAGGTCGACGACCTCGGCCTGCGAGAAGCTGCGCCCGGCCCGCCAGCTCTCCGCGAGCGGCACGCCCTCCACCAGTTCGTAGACGACGAACGGGAAGCCAGCCTCGCCGTACGTGCCGGCGTCGCGAACCGCCACGAGCGAGGGATGTCGCAGCGCCCTGGCTGCTGCCGCGCGCTCGAGCAGCGCCTGGGTGAATACGCGCGCTTCCTGCGCCTCCTCCGGGGGCGTCGGGACCTTGACGAGCAGCTTTTCCCCGGAGTCCGGGGCGCGGCCGATGTAGCTGACGCCGACCGAGCTCTGCTCGACGAAGCGCTCGACGGTGTACGTCCCGAAACTCGTGACTTCCTGGGCCATCGACACCTCCAAGTCCCGAACCACGCCGGTTGTGGGTGCCATGGTACTACCTGTCAGTCCGGTTTCGCCGGCCGGCGTTTCAGGCTCGGAGGCTCGCGATGTCGATCACGAAACGGTAGCGAACGTCGCCGGTGAGCATGCGCTCGTAGGCCTCGTTGATCTCTTGGATCGGGATCACCTTGATGTCGGAGACGATGCCGTGCTTCGCGCAGTGGTCGAGCATCTCCTGGGTCTCGGCGATGCCACCGATGAGGGATCCGGCCAGGCGGCGGTTGCGTGCGATGAGCGAGAACGCGGCCACCGGCGCGGGCTGCGGCGGGACGCCGAGCAGGACCATGGTGCCGCGGGCGCGCAGCAGGCCGAGGAAGGCGTTGTAGTCGTGCGGCGCCGAGACGGTGTCGATGATGAGGTCGAGCTGGCCGGCGAGCTTCTTGAACGTGGCCGGCTCGCGCGTCGACTCGAAGGCGTGGGCGCCCAGCCGCAGCGCGTCGGCGCCCTTGGCCGCAGATGTCGAGAGTACGGTGACCTCGGCGCCCATCGAAGCGGCGAGCTTGACCGCCATGTGGCCGAGGCCGCCGAGGCCCACGACGCCGACACGGTCGCCGGGCGAGCAGTTCCACTGCCGGAGCGGGGAGTAGGTCGTGATGCCGGCGCACAGCAGCGGCGCGGCGGCGGCCATGTCCAGACCGTCCGGGATGCGCAGGGTGAAACGCTCGGGCACGACGATGCGCGTCGAGTAGCCGCCGTAGGTCGGCGTTGTGCGGTCCATCTCGGTGCCGTTGTAGGTCCAGGCGCAGCCTCGCTCGCAGAACTGCTCGAGGTCGTCCTGGCAGGGCCTGCACGTGCGGCAGGAGTCGACCATGCAGCCGACGCCGACGACGTCGCCCACCGCGAAGCGCGTGACTCGGGCGCCGACGGCGGCGACGCGGCCGACGATCTCGTGGCCCGGCACCATCGGGAAGATCGACCCGCCCCACTCGTCGCGCACCTGGTGGATGTCGGAGTGGCAGACGCCGCAGTACAGGATGTCGATGAGCACGTCCTCGGGCCCCGGCTCGCGGCGTTCGAACGAAAACGGCGCCAGCGGGCTGCGGGCGTCGGGGGCGGCAAAACCTTCGGTCTTCAGCATCGGTCTCTCCCTCTGGGCCGGGGTGGCTGCAGTGGGCGCCGGGCCGGCCCGGCTGGCGCTCGCCGGTTGGTAACGCGGCGCGGGTCGCGCGCATTCTGCAGCGCGGCTGTGGACTGGCGCGGGGGATCTGGATCGGCTGGAGCGGCGGGCCATCTCGCCGCCTGGGAGCAGCTCTGGAATGTCTCATCGGCGGACGGTTCGATCGCGTATGCCTCGCTGACCGTTTTCGACGATGGGAAGCGCCTTGCACACGCGGTGCAGGGCGCCTTGACGTTCTGGGAGGTCTCGGCCGTCACGCGCCCGGGGCGGTGGCCAGCCATGCGGGTTGGCTAGGAGCCTGTTGCGCATAGATGGCTGGTGAGCGCTGACTGGTGATTATCGAGCTAGAAAGTGCTTTTACTGGGGTCGAGAGTGTGAGAAACTACGCCCATGAAAG
>DAOOJE010000010.1:0-106980 GCA_035384965.1 Thermoanaerobaculaceae bacterium | reverse complement strand
ACATGCCCGAACCCTCCCACTCCCCAGACCCCCGCGACTTTGACGGGAACCTGCGCATGAGAGTGGCAAAACTCTTGCAGTCCGTGCCAAGATGTGAGAGTGTTTCTCGAGCTGCACGCGCGAAGGGAGGGCCAGCCCCGGCAGGATCGTCGAAATCCCTCACGCCGAACATCTCGCATCACAATTTCGGGATCGACTCAAGAAGGAGGAGAGTGAATGAGCAAGCGTTTCTTCATCATGTTGTGCGTCGTGGCCTTGGCGATGCCGGCCCTGGCGCAAAACCCCACCGGCACCCTCACCGGTCGTGTCAGCGACGACAAGGGTGAGGTGCTGCCAGGCGTCACCGTGACCGTGTCGTCGCCTGCCCTGCAGGGCACGCGCACCGCGGTGACCTCCATCAACGGCGACTACATCTTCCGCTTCCTGCCCCCGGGCGACTACACGATCAAGTTCGAACTGCAGGGGTTCTCCACCCTGGAGACCACCAAGAAGATCTCGGCCGCGCAGACCGCCACGGTCAACGCCGAGATGCCGCTCGCCCAGGTCGCCGAGGAGGTGACGGTCACCGGCTCGTACGAGACGATCTCGCAGAGCTCCCAGGTCGCCGCCACCATCACGTATGATCTCATCAACAAGCTCCCCGCCGGGAGCGGCATCACCTCGTACGCCGTGCTGGCCGCCGGCACCACCTCGACCGGCCCCTCCGGCAACATCACGATTTCGGGCGCCATGTCGTACGAGAACCTCTTCCTCGTCAACGGCGTGGCGATCATGGACAACATCCGCAACACGCCGACGGCGCTCTACATCGAGGACGCGGTCGAGGAGACCACCACCGCCACGGCGTCGGTGTCGGCCGAGTACGGGCGCTTCTCGGGCGGTGTGGTCAACATGCTCACCAAGTCGGGCGGGAACCAGTTCTCGGGGTCGTACCGCCTGGGCCTGGACAACCAGACCTGGCAGGAGCCCACTCCCAAGACGGTGTCTCGCACCAACAAGACCAACGAGACCCACCAGGCCACGCTGGGCGGTTTCATCCTGAAGGACCGGCTGTGGTTCTTCGCCGCCGGCCGCCTGCGCGAGACCGAGACCACAAGCCAGACGACCTACACCAACCTCCCATACCCGGTGACCGATAAGGACACCCGGTACGAGGGCAAGCTGACGGTGGCGTTCACCCCCAACCACCGCGTCATCGGCTCCTACATCGACTACAACCGCGAGCAGGGCAACAACAGGTTCGGCACCATCATGGACTACGCCTCGCTGTATGACCGCGAGCTGCCCTCGACGCTTTTGACCGGCAACTACACCGGCGTGCTCACCGACAACTTCTTCGTCGAGGGCCAGTACTCCAAGAAGGAGTTCGCGTTCGTCGGCTCGGGTTCGCGGTACACCGACCGGATCAAGGGCACCCTCATGCTCGACCGCTCGCGCGGTTCGGCCCGCTTCTGGAGCCCGACGTTCTGCGGCGTGTGCGAGGACGAGGAGCGCAACAACGAGAACTACATCCTCAAGGCCTCCTACTTCCTGTCCACCCCGGGCCTCGGCACCCACGACATCGTGGCCGGCTTCGACCAGTTCGACGACATCCGCAAGCAGATGAACCACCAGTCGGGCTCCGACTACCGAATCTACGTGGTGAAGACGATCATCAACTCCACCACCAAGGAGATCTACCCGGTCTTCTCGCCCGGCACCAACACCTACTTCTACTACCAGCCCATCCTCAAGGCCAACGAGGGCACCTCGTTCAAGACCAAGTCCGCCTTCATCAACGACAAGTGGCGGCTTTCGAACAACTTCAGCTTCAACATCGGGGTCCGCTACGACAAGAACGACGGCCAGGACGGCGAGGGCAAGACGGTCGCCGACGATGCCAAGTTCTCCCCGCGTCTGGGCATCACCTGGGACCCGAAGGGCGACGGTGACTGGCTCATCAACGCCGGCTACGCCAAGTACGCCACCGCGCTCGCCAACTCGGTGGGCGACTCCACGTCCGCGGCCGGCAACCCGGCGACCTGGGGCTGGTACTACAACGGCCCCGGCATCAACGAAAACTGCCAGACAAACGGCACCAACTGCGTCGACACCGCCACGGCTCTCAACCAGTTCTGGGCGTGGTTCGACTCGATCGGCGGCATCAACAACACCAGCCAGTGGGCTTTTTCGCCCGACATCCCGGGCGGCAACTCCAAGATCGACAAGACCCTGAAGTCGCCCTCGGCCGACGAGGCGACCCTCGGTCTGACCAAGCGCTTCGGCGCCAACGGCATGATCCGCATCGACCTGGTGCACCGCGACTTCTCCGACTTCTACGTGACGCGCCTCGACCTCACGACCGGCACCGTCACCACTCCCAACGGCACCTTCAACCTCCGCCTGTACGGCAACGAGAACAAGCTCCTCGAGCGCACCTACGACGCCCTGCAGAGCTCGTTCTCCTACCGGCTGTCGAAGGCGTTCTCCCTCGGCGGCAACTACACCCTGTCGCGGCTGTACGGCAACTTCGTGGGCGAGAACGCGGCGTCCGGCCCCCTCACTTCCTCGATCCGCGAGTACCCGGAGTACAAGGACATCAAGTGGTGGTCCCCGAAGGGCCGCCTCGACCAGGACCAGCGCCACAAGGCACGGCTGTGGCTGGTGTGGGACGCCTTCAACACCAAGCACAACACCCTCTCGGTCTCGCTCATGCAGAGCTTCTTCTCCGGCACCCCCTACGGCGCCGTGGGCACGATCGCGCTGCGCAACGCGCAGAACCAGCACTACGTGACCAATCCGGGCTACCTCACCCCGCCCACCACCACGACCTACTGGTTCACCGCGCGCGACAAGTGGACCACCGACAACATCACCCGCACCGACATCGCGATCAACTATGCGTTCAAGATCCCCGCGTTCGGCACCGACCTGCAGTTCTTCGTGCAGCCTGCCGTGACCAACATCTTCAACGAGGACGGCGTCGAGATCGTCAACCAGACCGTGTACACCGGCAACGACTCCGGACGCGGCCTCACCCGCTTCAACCCGTTCACCGACAAGCCGGTGGAGTGCAAGGGCGGTTACAACGCCAACAACGTGTGGGTCTGTCAGGGCTCCGGCAACTGGATGAAGGGGCCGGACTTCGGCAAACCGACGGCGACCGGTTCCTACCAGACCCCGCGCACCTTCACGGTGTCGCTGGGCGTTCGCTTTTAGGCCCACTCTCGTTGCATCTTCGAGCCCCGGTCTTCGGACCGGGGCTTTTTCTCCCCGCCGCCCACCCAGTCGAGAGCCAAGAGTCGAGAACGACGTGGTCGTGGACGTGGACGTTGGTGTGGCACCTGCCGGGTCCACGGTGGCCGCGAGCCGGGCGCGCGCAACACCGGAACGGTGAGCGCGTATCATCGCCGGGGAGCGCCTGCTCGCGGACCATGCCCACGCAACGACGCCGTGACTCCAGCCTGCACCGGCTCTGGCACCACTACACCGGCGACCTCCACCCGGCGGACGTGCAGCGGCTGTTCGACCGCGATGCGGCGCGCGTCTGGCACGTGCTCACCCGCGACGAGACGAAGTCGACCGCGGCCCGGACGTCGCTCGGCCGCGGATGGTTGCGGCTCAAGCTCCTCTTGGTCGGGCTCTCAGCCAAGCTCTCCCCGCCGCGGCGGCTGCTGTTCGGTGTGGCGCTCGTGACGTTCGTCTTCGGCCTGGCCGCCCGGCAGGCGGAGCTGTCGGTCGGCGAGGTCGTCATCCGCTTCCCGTCGCTCTACCTCGTCGTGGCGTTCGCGCTCATGGTCTTTCTCCTGGCGCTCGAGCTCGCCGACCGCCTGCTGGTACGCGACGAGCTCGAGGTCGCCCGCGAGCTGCAGCGCGAGCTGCTGCCGCGGGCCGTCCCGGAGCTCGCTGGCTACCGGTTCGCGCACGCGTCCCGCACCGCCAACGAGGTGGGCGGGGACTACCACGACTACATCCCGCTCGCCGACGGCAGGCTCGCGCTGGTGATCGGCGACGCCTCCGGCTACGGCATGGCCTCGGGCCTGCTCATGGCGATCACATCGGCGGTCCTCAAGCTGGCGCTCGAGCTCGACCCGGCGCTCGACAGGGTCTTCGGCATGGTCAACCGCGTGCTGTGCCGCACCGGCGACCGCAGGGCGTTCATGAGTCTGTTCGTGGGAATCCTCGACCCGCCGACTGGCGCGCTGACCTACGCCTGCGCCGGCCACCCGTTCCCGCTCCTGCGGCGCTCCTCCGGCAGCGTAGAGGAGCTCGGACAGGGCGGCCTCCCGCTCGGTTTGCGCCTCGAGCGCTCGGTCGCGGTCTGCACCACAGCGCTCGAGCCCGGGGACACCCTCGCGCTCTACAGCGACGGACTCCCAGAGGCCGCCAACCCCCGAGGTGAGCCGCTCGGGTTCGAGCGGTTGGAGTACTGCTTGCGCCCGGGCGGGGATCCGCAGTCGGTGGTGGCGCGTCTGCTCGCCTCGCTCGACACGCACGCGGGCACCGAGCCCCTGCGCGACGACCTCTCGCTCGTGGTCGTGCAACGGGTGGCCGACTCACCTGGACCTGGAGTGGAGGCGTACGCGTGACCGGGTCTGCCGGCCTGCCGGCCTTCGACGACGTCGTCGCCGCCGCCGCGCGCATCGCCGGCACCGTCCACCGGACGCCGGTCCTGACCTGCCGCACGCTCGACGAGCTGGTGCGGGCGCGCCTGCACTTCAAGTGCGAAAACTTCCAGAAGGTGGGGGCTTTCAAGGCACGCGGCGCCGCCAACGCGGTGCTCTCGCTGGCGGCCGAGGAGGCCGTGCACGGCGTGGCAACCCACTCTTCCGGCAACCACGGGGCCGCCCTCGCCTGGGCGGCGGCTCGCCGCGGAATCCCGGCGTATGTCGTCATGCCGCGCACCTCGAAGGCGGTGAAGAAGGCGGCCGTGGCCGGCTACGGCGCCCACGTGGTAGAGTGCGAGCCGACGCTCGCGGCCCGCGAAACGAAGCTTGCCGAGGTGGTGGCTTCGACCGGCGCCGCGTTCGTGCACCCGTACAACGACCCGCGCGTCATCGCCGGCCAGGGCACGGCGGCGCTCGAGTTCTGCGAGCAGGTCCACGGCCTCAGCGCTGTCCTGGCACCGGTGGGTGGGGGGGGACTGCTCTCGGGCACGGCGCTGGCGGTCCAGGGATGCTGCCCCTCAGCCACGGTCTGGGGCGTCGAGCCCGCTGCCGCGGACGATGCGTATCGTTCCCTGCGCGAAGGCCGCATCGTGCCGAGCCTGGACCCCCGCACGATCGCCGACGGCTTGCGCACCTCCCTCGGGTCGCGCACGTTCGCGATCATCCAGCAGCACGTGCGGGGGATCGTCACGGTCTCCGAGGAGGCGATCGTGGCGGCGATGCGCCTGGTGTGGGAGCGCATGAAGATCGTCATCGAGCCGTCCTCGGCGGTGCCGCTCGCGGCGTTGCTCGAGGGCAGCCTGGCGCTGGCCGGGCAGCGTGTCGGAATCATTCTTTCAGGTGGTAACGTGGACCTGGAGGAGCTGCCGTGGCTCGGCGGTCGCTAGGGATCCCGCGGCCCGTACGACAGGCCGGTCTCCGGGGGGGGTGTTGCGGTGCCCGAAGGGCTGGATGGGTGCTGGCCGCTGGCCTCGCCGCCTTGGCGGTCGAGGCGCAAACGCCGACCCCACTGCCCGTGTTCTCGGCCGAGGTCGAGGTGCGGCGGGTCGTGGTCGACGTGCGAGTCGTGAACGGCAAGGGGCAACCCATCCGCGGCCTTTCCAGCAACAACTTCCGGGTCTTCGTGGACGGCCTCCCGGCGGCGCTGGACAGCGTCGAGTGGATCGAAGGCTCGGAGCCGTACTCGGAGGGGGTGCCGCCCGAGGTGGCGGCGCAAGCGAGCCTCGAGGCCGCGCCCAGGGGCCGCCTCATCGTCTTTTTCTTCCAGGTCGGCTACCAGAGCGTGCGTCTGGCTGGCCAGATGCGGATGAAGGGCCGCGCCATCAAAGTCCTGCAAGGCCTGCAGCCCGAGGATTACGTGGCGGTCGTGTCGTACGACTCGCATCTCAAGCTGCGGGTGGACTTCACCACCGCCCGCGAGATCGTCAAGGACGCCATTCACGACGCCATCCTCTCGGGCAAGGTGGAGCGCCTGCCGCCGGGCGAGTTTCCCTCGCTGGCGGCCCACCTCGACTACCGCGCCGCCAGGGAGGCAGGGACGCCGGAAAAGGGCCTGCTCGTGCTCGCCCGGGCGCTCGAGAAGCTGCCGGGCCACAAGAACCTCTTCTTCTTCGGCTGGGGGCTCGGCAACCTCTTCAACCGCCGCGTCTGGATGGGGCCGGACTACGCGCGGGCGCGCTACCACCTCATGAACGGGCGCGTCTCTGTTCATGCCATCGACGTCACCGACGCCGACTACCACACGCTCGAGGTCGGGCTCGAGCGGGTGGCCGAGGACACCGGCGGGTTCTACGTCAAGACCCACAACTTCCCCGACCAGGCTGTGATGCGCATCGAAGGGGCGCTGGCCGGGCACTACGTGCTGGTCTTCCCTTGCCCCGCCCCCGAGCACGGCGAGCACTCGCTCGCCATCACGCTCGTGAACGCCAGGGGCATGGTTCTCGCCACGCCCACCTTCCGCGACTGACCGCCGCCGCGCGCGAGGCTTGCGACGGGCCGCCGGCAGCTATCGGAGCGCCAGCAGCTCGACCTCGAAGATGAGGGTCGCGTTGGGGGGGATGACCCCGGGATACCCGCGCTCGCCGTACGCCAGCTTGGCGGGGATCGTCAACTTGCGCTTGCCGCCGATCCGCATTCCGGCCACGCCTTCGTCCCACCCCTTGATGACCTTGCCGCCGCCGAGCGGGAACTCGAACGGCTGCTTGCCGACCGAGGAGTCGAACTTGGTGCCGTCCACGAGCCAGCCGGTGTAGTGCACGACTGCCGTCTGCCCCGCCTTCGCCACATCGCCGGTGCCGACCACGAGGTCCTCGTACTGCAGCCCGCTCTCGGTCGTGATCACCGTACCGGTCCCCTTTTCGCCCCCTGGCCGGGCTCCCGCCGGCGCGCCAGGGGTCGGCTGCTCTGAAGCCGCCACCCCGATCGCCAGGAACCCAACAGCCACCGCTGCCGCCAACGTCTTCCGCATGCTTCCTCCTCTCGAGCCCACGCCATCACGTTCCAGAGGCCACCAGCTCCGCTTCGATCACGTCCCTTCCCGCCAGGAGGCGAGGTACGCCACCTGCTCGGGCGTCAGCACGTCGATGCTGCGGCCCATCGTCTCGAGCTTGAGCTTGGCAATCCCCTTGTCGAGCTCCTCCGGCAGCCGGTACACCTGCGGCTGCAGCGAGCCAGCGTGCCGGACCAGGTACTCCGCGGCCATCGCCTGGTTGGCGAACGACATGTCCATGACCACGGCGGGGTGTCCCTCGGCCGCCGCCAGGTTGACCAGGCGTCCCTCCGCCAGGACGTGGATCACCCGTCCGTCGGCGAGCTTGAGCGCCTCCACGAACGGGCGTGCTTCCCACCGCTCCACCGCCAGCGCGCGCAGGCCCGGAAGGTCGATCTCGACGTCGAAGTGCCCGGAGTTGCAGAGCACCGCGCCGTCCTTGAAGAGCGGCGCATGGGCCGGCGTGAGCACCCTGGTGTTGCCGGTCACGGTCACGAAGACGTCGCCGATTCTCGCCGCCTCGGCCATCGGCATGACCTGCCAGCCGTCCATTGCCGCCTCGAGCGCCTTGACCGGGTCGACCTCGGTGACCACGACCCGCGCGCCCAGACCGTGCGCCCGCATCGCCACGCCCCGCCCGCACCAGCCGTAGCCGGCGACCACGACGGTGAGGCCCGAGATCAGCAAGTTGGTGGCGCGGATGATGCCGTCCATGGTCGACTGCCCGGTGCCGTACCGGTTGTCGAACAGGTGCTTGGTGTCCGAGTCGTTGACCGCGATGACCGGGAAGCGCAGCACGCCGTCGCGCTCCATGGCGCGCAGGCGGATGACCCCGGTCGTGGTCTCCTCGGTGGAGCCGATCACGCTGGCAATGAGAGACTCGCGTCCGGCCGGCCCGAGCGCCTCGGCGAAGGCGCGGACCTCCGGGTGCACGCCGTCGAGTTCACCGCGGGCGACGAACAGCAGCGACGACACGAGGTCGGCGCCGTCGTCCATCGTGATCGTCGGGTAAAACTCGAGGCAGGATCGGATGTGCTTGTAGTAGCGAGCGTTGTCTTCCCCCTTGACGGCAAAGGTGGGGATACCGTGCTCGGCGACCAGCGCCGCCGCCACGTCGTCCTGCGTGGAAAGCGGGTTGGAGGCGCAGAGCCGCACTTCGGCGCCACCCGCCACCAGCGTGCGCACGAGGTTGGCGGTCTCGGTCGTGACGTGCAGGCAGGCCGCCAGGCGCTGTCCGGCGAGGGGCCTTTCCCGTTCGAAACGCTGGCGGATCGAGGCCAGCACCGGCATGTGCCGGTCGGCCCACGCGATGCGACGGGCGCCGGCTTCGGCCAGGTCGAGGTTGAGAACGTCGTGGGGCGGAAGGTTCATCGCTTCGCTCCTGTCCGGGGTCGTGCCCCGGGACGCGCATCGTACCCCCTCGCGGCATCGCGCGCCACCCGACGTACACTTCCCGCCGTGACCGCCTCGAGCTCGCGGACGCTCGTTCGACCCGCGCGACACCGTGCGGCCCTCCTCGGGGTGGCGCTGGCGCTCGCCGCCGGCGTCGCGCTGCGCTTCGCCCGGCTCGAGCTGCGCTCGTTCTGGCTCGACGAGGCGTACACCGTGGAGGTCGCCCGGGCGCCGCTCGAGGACATCCTGGCCGGCCGCGTCGGCGACGCGCACACGCCACCCCTGTACTACGCGCTGCTCCACGGGTGGATGGCGCTCGGTACCTCTGACGGCTGGCTGCGCGGCTTCTCGGCGCTGGCGTCGTGCCTCGTGCTGCTCCTGGTGGGCCTCGTCCCGGCCTTGGCCTGGCCGAGCACCGAGACGCGGTGGTGGACGATCGGGCTGCTCGCGGTCTCGCCCTATCAGGTGTACTTCGCCCAGGAAGCTCGCATGTACTCGCTCGCCACCGTGCTGGTGCTGGCGGTCGTCCTGCTGGAGGGCGCCGCGTCCCGAGGCGGCCGCTGGCCGGTGCACGCCGGGCTCGCCGCTGCCGGGGCGCTCGGGCTGTACTGCCACTACTACCTGGCGTTCGTGATCGCGGGCAGCGCAGCGTGGCGGGGGTGGCGGCTGTGGCGGAGGGCAGCCTCTGGCGATCGCTGGCACTGGTGGTGGGCGGCGCACCTCGGGATCGCGCTCGCCTTCGCGCCCTGGCTCGCGACCGTGGTGCGGCTGGCCAGCTCGGTCGGCCAAACGTTCCGCAGCCTGCTCTGGGCGGTGCCGCCTTACGCCGCGGTGCGCTTTCTGGTCGGCTACGGCGTCATGCCTCACGACACCGCGCTCGAGCAGCAGCCGCTGCGAACGGTGCTTGCGGCGTGGCCGTGGCTCGCCGTGGCTGCGGTCGTCGGAGCGATCGCCCTGGCCGGGCTCGTCCGGGCATTCCGCCAGAACCCGCGCTCGAGCCAGAACGCCGCCCTCAGTCACGCTGCCACCGTGGTCGCGTGCACGTTCCTCGTACCGGGGCTCGTCTCGCTTGCGGTGCCGATGTACTCGGAGCGCTACCTCGGAATCGTGCAGCCGCTCGCGCTGCTCCTCATCGTGGCAGGCGTACTGCAGGCACCGCGGCGGGTGGCGGCGGGCGGCCTCGCGGCCCTGCTCGCGCTGGGCCTCGCCGGCTCGGCGCTGTGGACAGCGGGCCGCGGCGGCAAGGAGCGCTGGCGCGACGTGGCTCGCCTCATCGCCGCCGAGGCGCGCTCCGGCGAACTCGTGCTCGTCGACCCCGACTACACCCGGATCACACTCGAGCGGTATTTGCGGCGCCGCGACCTTGCGGTGGTGCCGGTAAGCCAGGGGCGGCCGCCGGCGACCGTCGGCTGCCGGCCTGGCCAGCTCCGCCCCGGCGAACGGGTGTGGGTCACGCTTTCCCACCAGAGTCAGCCGGTCGAGGCGTGGCAGCAGGCGTTCGCCCCCTGCGCCGCGCTTGCGCTACGCCGCGTCGAGCCCGACGGGGTCGGCGTCACGGTGCTGGCGTTCGAGGCCCGCGCGCCATAGTCCGGCTGGGCCCGGAGCGGCCACCTTCGCGGCGCAGCCCGCCGAACCCAGCGGCGCCGGCGCGCGTAGTAGCCTGTGTGAGCGAGGCAGCGACCGTGATCGACGTGGACCGGGTGAGCAAGGAGTTCCGCTCGTGGCGGCGGCGGGTGCTGGCGCTCGACGGCGTGTCGTTCGCCGTGCGCCGCGGCGAGGTGTTCGGCCTGCTGGGGGCCAACGGCGCCGGGAAGACCACCCTGGTCAAGATCCTGCTGGGGCTCACGCGCCCCACCGCGGGTCACGTTACGGTGCGCGGGGCGGAGCCACGGCGGACACGTGCCCGGCGCCGGGTCGGCTACCTCCCCGAGGGGCACCGCTTCCCCGGCTACCTGTCGGGGGAGGCGGCGATGCGTCTGTTCGGGCGGCTGGCCGGGCTCGACGAGGCGACGATCACCCGGCGCACCCGCGAGCTGCTGGCGCTCGTCGGGCTGTCGGACCGCGGCAGCGATCGCATCGGGCGCTACTCCAAGGGCATGACCCAGCGCCTGGGGCTCGCCTGCGCTCTGCTCGACGAGCCCGAGGTGCTGTTCCTCGACGAGCCCACGGACGGCGTGGACCCGGTCGGCCGGCGCCAGATCCGCGACGTGCTGCTCGACGCCAGGGCCGCCGGCACCACGATCTTCATCAACTCGCACCTGCTCTCGGAGGTCGAGCGCACGTGCGACAGGGTGGCGATCCTGCACCAGGGGCGGCTGCTGCGCGAGGCCAGCGTTGAGGACCTCACGCGCCCGAGCCGGCGCTTCTGCATTCGTCTCGAGGAGGGCCAGCGCGCCCCCCTGGCGACGCTCGCCCCGTTCGGCGCCGCGGCGCCCAACGGCCACATCGAGGTCGAGGTGCCGGACCTGGAGACGCTGAACCGGCTGCTCGACCGGCTGCGCGGCGAGCGGCTGCTCATCGCCGAGGTGACGCCCCGGCGGGCGGCGCTGGAGGATGTCTTCATCGAGCTGGTGCGCGAGGAGAGTGCGCCGTGAAGATCTGGGCTCTGGTCGTCGACACCTGGCGGGAGGCGCTGGCGCGCTACACGCTGCTCGGCTTCTTCGTCGTCTCGACGCTGTTCCTGCTCGTGCTCGCCTTCGCCCTCAACCTCGACATCGCGAACGGCACACTGGCGGCAGGCTCGCTGTTCGGCCAGGCGTTCGACGTGCCCGGCGGGACGCCGATCGAGACCGTCGTCACCACAGGAGAGTCGGCGTTCGCGGCGATGCTGTACGGGCTCGGCATCTTCCTCGCGGTGTTCGCGACCGGCTCGCAGGTCCCCAACCTCGTGCATCGTGGCACCGTCGATCTCTACCTTTCCCGCCCGGTGAGCCGACCGCTCCTGCTGCTCGGACGGTTCGTCGGCGCCGTCACGCTCGTGCTCGCCAACCTGGCGTTCCTGTGCGGAGGCGTCTTCCTCATCGTCTCGCTCAAGACCGGGGTGTGGAACCCGCGCCTGCTCGCGGCCGGAGGGATGATCGCCCTGGTGTTCTGCTCCTACCTCGGGTTCATGTACCTGATCGGCGTGCTCTCGGGCTCCACCCCGCTGTCGATCATGCTGCCGTACGCGATTTACGTCCTCGCCATGCCGCTCGCGGCCCACGAGCACATCGCCGCCGCCGTGGACTCCCGGCTCGCGGCCTGGTGCGTCCACGGGCTGTACTGGCTGCTCCCCAAGAGCGCCGAGCTGGGCAAGGACGTCGTGCAGCTCGTCATGGGCAAGGGCGAGCTGTCGCTCGCCGCGCTCGCCACCACGCTCGCCTTCGGCCTCGGCTGCCTTGGCGCCGCGGCCGCCATCTTCCAACGCAAGAGCTACTAGGAGCCTACACATGCGAACCATCACCCGAGTCGTCCTGATCTTGCTGCTGGCCGCGGCGCCCGCGCTCGCGGCCCCCCCGACGGCCACCGACCTCCTGCGCTGGGTGCCCGCCGACGCCCAGGTGGTCATGGCGGTGGACGCCGCCGCGTTGCGCGCCCATCCCTTCGTGCAGGGGTGGATCGTCGAGCACCAGGCCGGCTGGACCGGCATCGACAGCGACATGCACCGCTTCCTGCGCGACGCCGGGCTCGACCCGCTGCGCGACGTGGATCTCATGGTCGTCGCGGCCAACGCAGAGGGGCAGGGGGGCCATGCCCTGGCGCTGTTCGCCGGCCGGTACGACCCGTCGAGCCTTTGCGCGGCGCTGGCGGGCCGGGGCGCGACCGCCGAAACCGTGAACGGCGTGCCGTTCTACCTCGCAAGGGACGAGCACGGCGGAGGCGCCGTCGCGCTGCCGTCGGCCGAGCTGCTGATCGCCGGCGACGAGGCGGCGGTGCGTACCGCCCTTGCCGGCCCGGCCACCGGCCGCACGCTCGTGAGCGGCGCGGTGGCCGCCGGGCAGATCGACCTGCGCGCCCCGTTCTGGCTGGTGGCGACGGTCCCGGACAGGGTCCGCCGGGGCGCCGGGAAGGCAGCCGCCGAGGTCAAGGGGGAGCACGCGGACACCGTGCGCTCGGTGCTGTCCGCCGGCGGCACGATCCTGCGGGTGGCGATGCAGGCCCGGCTCGACAAGGAGCTCACGCTGAGCGGCGTGGCGGTCGCCGACACGGCGGAGAACGCCGAGCTGGTGCGTGACGCCGTCAAGGGTGCGCTCGCCGCTGCACGTATCCAGCTCCGGGAGACGCAGCCCGAGCTCGTCGAGGTGCTCCGGGACGCCCAGGTGACCACCAGGCAGACCGAGGTCAGCGGCCAGATCGTGCTCCCGCTGGCCCTGGTCGAGAAGCTGGTGGCCGGCTCGCGGGCGCCGGGCACGGCGATCTGAGCGCGGCGGGGCTCGCGCCGCCACTCCCGCGGCCGCAGCGGCCGGAGTATCATGATCGTCGAATGCAGTCGCAGCCGGAGCACGTGACGGAGCCGGGGGCGGCAAACCCGCCCCAAACTGCTGCCGAGGTGACGGGGAGCACCGAGCCGTCGCAGGCGCCGCGCGCTCTGCTCGTCGCCGATTCCGGACCGCTCGCCTCTGAGCTTTCGGCCGCCCTCGGCCGTGCCGGCTGGAGCGTCGACACGTGCAGCCGTGCCGACGAGGCCGTCTCGCTGTGGGAGTCCGCGACGCATGCCCTCGCTCTGGTCGTGGTCGACGACAGCCCTCGCGCACGCGGCGAGCTCGTGCGGGCGCTGCGCGGGATGCCGGCCGGCGACTCGCTCGTGCTGCTCGGGGTCGGCCGGGCGTTTCCTTCCAACTCGGCGGGTGCCCTTTTCGACGACTGGCTCATCCTGCCGCTGCGCCGCGGCGAGCTGGACCTGCGGCTGCACTTCGCGTCGAACCTGGCGCGGCAGCGCCAGCAGGCACAGGTCGCCCCTCCACCGGAACCGGAGGCGGAGGCCCGGCCCCCGGAGCAACCCACGCCCGTGCCGACCCGGACCATCGGGAGCATGATGCGCGGGCTGTTCCGGGGACTGTGGAGAGAGGCGGCGCGACTGGCTCCAGGGGAAGCACCTGCGGCCCCCGGGGGCGACGTCGAGGCGGCGCCGCCGGAGCCTCCCGGCCCGGCCCCGGTGCTGGACCTCCCACCTTCCGGCGAGCTTGGCGCCGTCGATCCCTCGGTGTCCGGTGGGCCGGACGGCCTGTGGGACTGGGACCTCACGACCCATGTGGTGAAGTTCAGCCCCGAGCTGCAGGCGCTGCGGGGGTACTCCGCCGAGACCGTGGTGACGACCGAAGAGGAGTTCTTCGCCCTCGTGCACCCCCACGACCGGGAAGCACTCCGCAACGCCGTGGCGGCCCACATCGAGCAGCGTTCGCCTCACTTCGAGAGCGAGCACCGGATCCAGCTCCGCAGCGGCGGGTATGGCTGGATGCTCTCCCGCGGCATCGCCTTCCGGGACGCGTTCGGACGAGCCGTGCGCATGGTCGGCTCGCAATCGGGGCTCAACCGCCGGACCGGCATCGACCCGATCACGGGGATGTACAACCGCGCCTACTTCCTGGTCCGCCTCGCCCGCGCCCTCGAAGCCTCCCACGACCCGGGAAGCCCCCAGTTCGCCGTGCTCTTCTTCAACCTGGACCGGTTCAAGAACGTCAACTACACCCTCGGCCACCGGGTCGGCGACCAGCTCCTCGCCGCGGTGGCGAGCCGGCTGCGGGAGTGCCTGCGCGGTCTCGGTGAACCTCTCGCCCCGTGGGCGCTCGGCGCCCACCTCGGCGCCGACGAGTTCGCCATCCTTCTCGAGCGCATCGTCTCGACGAACGATGCGACCGCGGTGGCCAGGTCGGTGCAGGAGAGCCTGCGGGCGCCGTTCGCCATCGAGGGACAGGAGCTGTTCGTCACCACCAGCATCGGCATCGCGACGTCCGAGAGGCCGTACAGCCGGCCGGAGGACCTGCTGCGCGACGCCGATGCCGCGGCCCAGCAGGCCCGTGCCCAGGGTCGCTCGACGTACGCGGTGTTCCAGGACAGTATGCACGCCGACGCCGAGCACGTACTACGCCTCGAGACCGACCTGCGGCGGGCCGTGCAGCGCCACGAGTTTTGCGTCTACTACCAGCCGATCGTGCTGCTATCGCAGGGGATCATCGCCGGCTTCGAGGCGCTCGTGCGCTGGCAGCACCCCTCGGGGCGGCTCATCATGCCGGCCGATTTCATCCCCCTGGCGGAGGAGATCGGCCTCATCACCGACATCGACCGCTGGGTGCTCAACGAGGTGTGCCGCCAGCTCAGGGCGTGGGAGACACAGTTCCGGCGGCGGCCGCCCCTGACGGTGGCGGTCAACCTCTCGGGCATCGAGTTCCAGAAACCCGAGATCACGATGGAGATCGACCGCGCCTTGCGTGCTCACGGCGTCTGGGGCCGCAACCTCAAGATCGAGATCACCGAAAGCGTGATCATGGAGCACGCCCGCTACGCCGCGGACATGCTCGCCCACTTGCGGGCGCTCGACATCCGGCTGTCGATCGACGACTTCGGCACCGGCTACTCGTCGCTGTCCTACCTGCGGCGGTTCGAGATCGACCTCCTCAAGATCGACAGGTCGTTCGTCGGCCGCATGGACTCCGACCAGGACAGCGAGGAGATCGTGCGCACCATCGTCACCCTGGCCAAGAACCTCGGCAAGGAAGTGGTGGCCGAAGGGGTCGAGCGGAGGCGGCAGGTCGACCAGCTCATGGCGCTCGGCTGCATGTTCGGCCAGGGCTACCTGTTCTCCCGCCCGGTCGAGGCCCGCGCCGCCACCGCACTGCTGGCCGAGGAGGCCGGCGGCAACCGGGTCTTCCGCGTATAGGGACAGGCACGAGGCGGGACACACTCACTCCCTCGTGCCTCGCGCTGCTGGCCTTCTGCCCGCCGGGGAGCGGGACTATCATGCTCGCTCGTGGAACGGGCGTCTCGCGCCGGGCTGGCCGTGGCGTACACGGCCATTTGCATCATCTGGGGGAGCACCTACCTGGCCATCAAGGTGGGGCTGGCCGCCTTCGATCCGTTCTTTTACGCGGGGCTGCGCTACCTGCTCGCGACGGCCGCCGGGTGGGCGATCCTGCGCTCCTTGAAGGTGCCGCTCGCGGGGCCCCTCGCGCGGTGGCTGCCTGCCTTCGGTGTCGGCGTGCTGTTCGTCGGCGTGTGCAACGGCATGGTGTTCTGGGCCGAGACGCGGCTCGATTCCGGCTACACGGCGCTGCTGATCACCGCCAACCCCTTGTGGATCGCGTTCTTCGAGGTCTTCGTGCCGGGCGAAAGCCGCCTGTCGTGGCGCGGCTGGCTAGGGCTCGGGGTCGGCCTCCTCGGGACCGGGCTGCTACTGGAACCGTGGCGGGGCGGGAGGCTCGAGCTGGGCGCAGCGCTCGTCGTCGAGCTGTCGGTGATCATCTGGTCGGCCACGGCGCTGTGGGTGCGGCGGATCAAGGATCGCTTCCACCCGTTCGCGCTCTCGGTCGCGCAGATGGCAGCCGGCGGGGCCGTCCTGCTCGGCGTCGCGGCGGGACGGGGACGGGCGCTGGTTGGCCCGGTCGGCTGGCAGGCGGTCACGGGGCTCGCGTTCCTGGTCGTCTTCGGGTCGCTGATCGCCTTCGGGGCGTACTTCTACCTGCTCAAACACTGGCCTGCGTCGCGCGTGGCCACCTCGACGTACGTCAACCCCGTCGTCGCGGTGCTGGCAGGCTGGCTGCTGCTCGGAGAACGGGTGAGCATCTCGATGATCGTCGCCACTGGCGTGATCCTCGCGGGCGTGGCGCTGGTGCTGCGCGAGGAGCCGGATGCGGCGGTGGAGGAGGAAAGGACATGAAGCAGGAGCACACAGGCAGGCACAGCCGGGCGATCCACGGCGGTCTGGATCCGCTCGAGCACCGGGGGGCGGTCTCGGTCCCGATCTACCAGAGTTCCACGTTCGCGTTCCCGTCCGCCGAGGAGGGGGCGGCGCGGTTTCTCGGGCAATCCGACGGGCTCATTTACACGCGGCTCGGCAACCCGACGATCCAGGCGCTCGAGGCGTGCGTGGCCGGTCTCGAGGGTGGGTGCGGCGCGGTCGGCGCCGCCACCGGGATGGCCGCGGTGAGCACCGTGTTCCTCGCCTTGCTGGGCTCCGGCGACCACGTCGTGGCGACGCGGCCGCTGTACGGACCCACCGGCGTCATGATCGGCACGCGCCTCTCACGCTTCGGTGTCTCTTTCACTTTCGCGAGGGCCGCCGAGGCCGCGGAGATCGAGCGGGCAGTGCGCCCTGCCACCCGGCTGGTGTACATCGAGACACCGGCCAACCCGACCGTGGACCTCGTGGATATCGCCGCCGTCGCCGAGGTGGCGCACCGGGTCGGCGCCGTGCTCGTGGTCGACAACACCTTTGCCGGCCCGCACCTGCAGCGCCCGTTCGAGTGGGGCGCCGATGTCGTCCTGCACTCGGCGACCAAATCGCTCAACGGCCACGCCGATGTCGTGGCCGGCATCGTGGTGGCCAGGACGGCGCCCGTGCTGCAGGCCCTGCGCGAGGCCGCGGTGGCGTACGGCACCACCATGGATCCTCACCAGGCGTGGCTCGTGCTGCGGGGCATCCGGACGCTCGGGATGCGCGTGGAGCGCGCGCAAGCCAACGCCCAGGCGCTGGCCGGGTGGCTCGAGCGCCATCCGGCGGTCGAGTGGGTGCGATACCCGGGCTTGCCGTCGCACCCTCAGTACGAGCTGGCGCGCCGGCAGATGGACGGCCCCGGGTCGATCATCGCCTTTGAGTTGCGAGGCGGCGTGGAGGCTGGTCGCCGGCTCATGAACACACTGCGGTTCATCACCCTGGCCGTCTCGCTGGGGGGCGTGGAGACGCTCATCGAGCACCCGGCGTCGATGACGCACAAGGGCGTGAGCGAGGCCGAGCAGCGCGAGCAGGGGATCACCGCCGGACTGGTGCGCCTCGCCGTGGGGTGCGAGGACGAGGCCGACCTGCGGGCCGACCTCGAACAGGCGCTCGCCACGCTCTGACCCGGCCGGCGTGGCGCGTGGTGGGAGCGCCACGACAGCGCTTGTGTTTTCGTTCACAGCTCGCTACGCTCCGGGCCGGTCCGGGTCCCCGGATGTTGGAGGTCACATGCAGCTTTCTCGCCGCGCCGAGGCCATCCAGGAGTCGCCGATCCGAAAGCTCGCGCCGCTCGCCAGCGCCGCGCGCGCCCGGGGCGTGAAGATCTACAACCTCAACATCGGCCAGCCCGACGTGGCCACGCCTCCGGAGTTCCTCAAGGCCGTGGCCGCCTTTTCCGACCCGGTGCTGGCGTACGGGCCCTCGGATGGGCTGCCCGAGCTCCGGCAGGCGATGGTGGACTACTTCCGGCGCTACGAGATCGGCCTCGAGCCGGCCGACGTGCTCATCACCAACGGCGGCTCGGAGGCGATCCTGTTCGCCTTCAACGTCGTCGCCGACGAGGGGCAGGAAATCATCATCCCCGAGCCGTTCTACACCAACTACAACGGCTACGCGGAAATGGCGAACCTCAAGGTGGTGCCGGTGCGGACCCGCGCCGAGGACGGCTTTCACCTGCCCCCCGACGCCGCGCTCGAAAAGGCGGTGACGCCCCGCACTCGCGCCATGCTGATCTGCTCGCCCAACAACCCCACAGGCACCGTGCTGTCATGGGAGGAACTCGAGCGGCTGGCGGCGTTCGTGAAGCGGCACGACCTCTTCCTGATCGCCGACGAGGTCTACAAGGAGTTCACCTATGGCGGCGCCCGGCACCGCTCGGTGCTGGAGCTTCCGGGGATCGAGGAGCGTGTGATCGTGGTCGACTCGATCTCGAAGCGGTTCTCGGCCTGCGGCGCCCGGGTGGGAGCCGTGATCTCGCGCAACCGGAGCGTGATGGCCGCGGTGCTGAAGTTTGGCCAGGCGCGGCTCTGCCCCCCGACGCTCGAACAGCTCGGCGCCGTCGCGGCGTATCGGCTGCCGGAAAGCTACTTCGACGGCGTTCGCGCCGAGTACGAGAAGCGGCGGGACGTGATGTTCGCCGGGCTGACGAGGGACCCGGGCATCGTCCTGCGCAAGCCGGCAGGGGCGTTCTACATGATCGTCAAGATGGCCGGGGTGGCCGACTCCGACGATTTCGCGCGCTTCTTGCTCGAGGACTTCCACCTCGACGGCGAGACCGTGATGGTCGCCCCGGCCGGCGGGTTCTACGCCACGCCCGGCGCCGGCACCGACGAGGTGCGGATGGCGTACGTGCTCGAGGCGCCCAAGATCGAGCGGGCGATGCAGGTCTTCCTGGCCGGGCTCGAGCGCTATCGGACGGCTTGCGGCCGGAGCTAGCGTGCGCCTGCGGTTCACTTTCGGCGTGTCCGCGGAGCGCGAGATGGTGGAGGGTGTCCCGGTCGCCGAGATGCCGGTGTTCTGGACGATTTCCGTGGTCGTCTGCGTGCTGGGGGCGTGGTTCACGGGCGGCCAGTCGAGGCTATCGGTGATGCTCGGAGGCCCGCTCCTGCTGCTCGGAGGGCTCGCCGCGCTGTGGGCGATCAGGACCATGGGCACGGGCGCCCGGCTCGTGACCTGGGGGCCGTACGCGTTCGTCCGACACCCCTATTTCCTGTCGATCCTGGTCATGGTGCTGGGAGCGATCGTGGCGCTGCGCTCGTGGCCCGGCCTCATCCTCTTCATCCCGACGCTCAAGCTCACGATCGACCGGGCGCGGCGGGAGGAGCACAATCTCGGCATTCGCTTCGGCGACGCGTGGGACGACTACCGCAGCCAGGTGCCGTTCATGCTGCCGGTGCCCGGCACGGCTCGCCAGCAACCTCCCGCGGCCCCCGGCGGCGGCGATCCAGAAGAGCCCGCATCGGGTACCATGGCGGCATGCGACTCGAGCGAGCCTGCGGCATCCTGCTCCACCCCACCTGCCTGAACGGCCCCTTCGGCATCGGCGACATCGGCCCGGCGGCGCACCGCTACCTGGACTGGATGGCCGGCGCCGGCGTGCGCTGGTGGCAGGTGCTGCCCCTCAACCCGGCCGGGCCCGGGCAGTCGCCGTACAACGCTATTTCCTCGTTCGGCGCCAACCCGCTGCTGATCAGCCCGGAACTGCTGGCGCGAGACGGCCTCATCGAGCCGGCGGACCTCGAGGCCCTGCGCGGGCTGCCGGACGTCTTCGTCGACTTCGAGCGGGTCGCGCCAGCCCGGCTCGCACTGCTGCGCCGCGCCTTCGAGACCTTCCTCGCCCGCCCTCCGCGGGGCATGGCGCAGGCGTTCGAGGCCTTCCGGCACGAACAGCGCGGCTGGCTTCAGGACTTCGCCCTCTTCGCTGCCCTGCGCGACGCGCACAACGGGGCGCCGTGGCACGAGTGGCGCTCCGAGCTGGCGCTCCGGCGGCCGCATGCGCTCGCCGCGTGGGAAGCCGAGCACCGGCGTGACGTCGAGTTTCACGTCTTTTGCCAGTTCCTCTTCGATCGGCAGTGGGGGGAGCTGCGGGACCATGCCCGCAGCCGGGGGATCTCGATCCTCGGCGATATCCCGATTTTCGTGGCCGACGACAGCGCCGACGTCTGGGCCCACCGTGAGCTCTTCCTGCTCGACGAGAGCGGCCTGCCGACGGTGGTCGCCGGTGTCCCTCCCGACTACTTCAGCGAGACCGGCCAGCTTTGGGGGAACCCGCTGTACGACTGGGCGGCCATGGAGCGCACCGGCTTCGCCTGGTGGATCGAGCGCTTCCGCGCCACCCTGCGGCAGGTGGATGCGGTCCGCCTCGACCACTTTCGCGGCTTCGCCGCCTGCTGGGAGGTGCCGGCAAGCGAAGAGACCGCCCTCAACGGCCGGTGGGTGCCGGGGCCCGGCCGGGCGCTCTTCGACGCCGTTGCCGCCGCCCTCGGCGACCTGCCGCTCGTGGCCGAAGACCTGGGCGTCATCACCGAAGACGTCACCGCCCTCCGCCGGGGCCTGGGGCTGCCCGGCATGGCGGTGCTGCAGTTCGCCTTCGATCCGGTCCAGCGCAGCTCGTTCCTGCCGTACCGCCACGAGCGGGACCTCGTCGTCTACACCGGGACGCACGACAACAACACAACGCTCGGCTGGTACCTCGAAGACGCCTCGGAAGCCGAGAAGGACTTTGCGCGCCGCTACCTCGGAACGGACGGCCACGAGATCCACTGGGACATGATCCGCACCGCATTGGCCTCGGTCGCGGCGTTGGCGATCGTCCCCCACCAGGACATCGCCGGCCTCGGCGCCGACTGCCGCATGAACACCCCCGGCGTCGCCGACGGCAACTGGCGCTTCCGCATCACCGACTGGATGCTTTCCGATTGGCACCAGCGGCGCCTCGCGGAACTCGTCGAGGTGTACGGCCGCTGACACCACTGAAAGGAGCCGCCCGTGCCGCCGCGCCGTTCCGGTGAGGAACGACAGGGCGCCACGGGCGGCGGACTAGGTCGCGTGGAGCTACTGCATCAGGGACCGGCTGTGGTCCCGGCGGGGGCGATGTCGTCCAGCACGATGCCGAGGTTCTTGGCGCCGTTCTCGTTGCAGAGATCCATGAAGGCAGCCACCTTCTCGTAGGGGATGTCGCCGTCCGCGGCGAAGAACGTCACCTTCGACTCGCGGCCCCTCATGATCTCCGCCAGCTTGGCGGGAAACTCGCGCTCCGTGAACTGGTCCTTGTTGATGAAGATCCCCCCGTCGGACTGGAGCCGGATCACGACCTGATCGCCCGAGATCGGCGGCGTCGGGCCGGTGACCTTCGGCGGGACCTTCGTCTCGTACCCCCGCTGCAGCAGCGGCGTGACGACCATGAAAATGATGAGGAGCACCAGCACCACGTCCACGAGGGGCGTGATGTTGATGTCACTCTTCATGTCGCCCATTCTGCCGCCGGTCATTGCCATAGGCTCATCTCCCTTGCGTCTCGGTCAGACCGCCGCGGCTTACGAGCCGCCGCCCTTCTTGGTGGTGATCAGACCGACCTTGGTCACTCCTGCCTCGTTGATCGCCTTCATGACCTCGCGCACCTGGCGGTACCGCAGCCGCTTGTCGGCCTTGACGACGAACTCCTTGTCGGGCGTCTCGCGCACCATCTCGGCGATGCGCCGCGTCAGGTCCTGGGTGTTGGGCACCCAGTCGTCCTTCGCCAGGAAAATCTTGCCATCCTCGATGATCGTGACCTTTTGCTGCTTGGCCCCTTCGGGGTACTTCTCGGGGTTGTTGGTCTCCGGCAACTGCACCGGCACGCCGGTCTGCAGCATCGGGGTGACGACCATGAAGATGATCAGCAGCACGAGGCACACGTCGACGAGCGGGGTGACGTTGATGTCGGAAACCGACTGGGGCGCTCCGCCCGCCGCCTTCCCGTGCTCAGCGTGCCGCCGAGCCGATTGCATCGCTGCCTCCGTGCTTCTTGATGAAGAAGTCGACCAGCTCCGAAGCCGAGTTGGACATCTCCACCTGGAAACGCTCCACCTGGTTCAGGAAGTAGTTGTAGAGCCACACCGCCGGGATGGCGACGCCGAGGCCGATGGCGGTCGCGACGAGCGCTTCGGCGATACCGGCCGACACGGCACCCAGACCGCCCGAGCCGGTGACGGCCATGCCGGTGAAGGCGTTGATGATGCCGACGACCGTGCCGAACAGGCCCACGAACGGCGCGGTGGCGCCGATGGTGGCGAGGGCGGGGAGCCCCTTCTTGAAGTCGGCGGTGGTCATCAGGGTGGCCCGCTCGATCGCGCGCCGCGCCGCTTCGATGACGTCATACCCCGACAGCGGGCTCGACTGCTCCTCAACCATGAACTCGAGAAGACCCGCCGCCACCACCCGGGCCAGGTGGCTGTTCTTGAACTTCTTGGACGCGGCCACGGCTTCCTGCGGGCGGTCCTGCTTCAGGTACTGTGTGGTCATGAGTGCGAACTGGAGCGACTCCTTCTTGGCTTTGCGATAGCGCATGAAGCGCTCGCCCGCAATCGTCAGCGAGTAGACCGACTGCAGCAAAAGCAGGATGACGACCAGGCGGGCGACAAGGCCCATGGAAGCCCACAGCGCTCCGATTGACATGTCCATACGAGTTCCTCCTATTCCTCTCCTGGCTAGGCCTTTGAGATTGATCTCAGTTCAACTGGAACCTGACAGTCACGGTCAAATACACCGCCACGGGACGCCCGTTGAGCGTCGCGGGCCGGTACTTCCACTTGCGCACGGCTTCCATGGCCGCCTCGGACACGCCCATCGGCAGGCCGCGGAGCACCCGCACGTCGGTCACGTCGCCGTTCTTGTTGATGATCGCCTCGATGATCACGATGCCGGTCACGCGGGCCTTGCGGGCGATCTCGGGGTACTGCGGCTGGGGCTGGGCGATCGGCTCTGGAGCCACGACCTCGCCGCCGATGCGGATGGGAGGCTCCTCGATCTCCTGCACGACGCCGCCCGGCACGCCGCCCGGCACGCCGCCCGGGATGCCACCGGCCACCCCACCCTCCACACCGCCCTCCACGCCGCCCTCGACGCCCTCACCGCCGCCGGATGTCGCCGGAGCGATCTTGTCGGGGATTTCCACGGGTTGCACGACCGGCGCATTCACCGGTGCCTGCACCACCGGCTTGGGCGCCGCAGCCGCAGGCTTGGGCGGCGCGGGCGGCGGCGGCGGCGGCGGCGGCGCGGCGTAGAAGCTCACCTGCAGCGGCGGTTCCGGAACCTCGTGCACCTGCCACACCTGGGCGATGAGATACCCGCCAATGGCGACGACGTGGATGAGGATGGCGATCGGCAGGGTGAGCAGTTGGTTCTTGTTGCGCTTCTGCTTCTTGGATGCGATCAGGTTCTCCTCGAACATGGCTCCCCCGTCCTCACTTGCTGGCGAAGCTGGAGCCCTGCGCCTTCAGCTTTTCACGCAGGGCCATGGCCTTCGTACGGTACTCCTCTGCCTTGTCGAAGTACTGGGTCTTGAGGGCCTCGTCGGTCTGCAGCTTGGCCTTCTCGCGGTAGAGGAGGTTGGTGTAGACCATCGCCTCGAAGTAGTCGGGGTTGAGTTGGAGCGCCTTGTCGGCGGCGGACAGCCCCATCTCCACGAACTCCGACCGCACCTCGGACGTGATGGTGGCGTCACGAAACGCCTTGTCCCAGCAGTACACCGAGACGAGATAGTACGGCTCCGCGTCGGCGTTGGGGATGTGCGCCTTGATCCACTCGTAGGCCTGCGGGATCCGCTGGGTCCGCAGGTAGATCGAGACGATCGCCTTGTGGCTCTTGAGATCGCCCGGGTTCTTCTTCACCTCGGCCTCGAGGTACTTGAGCACCTCGTCGAACTTGCCGGCGTTGACATACGTGCCGATGAGGAATTCCTGGGCCTTGAGGTCGTCGGGGTACGCTTCCAGGTACTTCTTGAAGGCGTCGATGGCAATCTCGGCGTACTCCTGGTTTTCCTTGGTCTCGACGCCGGGACGGTACAGCGTCATGGCGCTGAGGGCCACCGATCGCCAGGCGAACTTCAGGCTCGGATCGAGCTGCAGCCCCTTCTGGAACTGGTAGAGGGCGTCTCTGTACTTCTCGTTCTTATAGTGCTGGTTGCCCTTGTTGAGCTCGATGCGGGCCTTGAGGGTGTCGCAGCCGCTCAGGGCGAGCGCTGCGACCAGCACCATCAGGATTGGGGGAACGGCGACCTTGCGCATACCGGATTTCCTCCAAAAGGAACCAATCAATGGAATATCGCAGGCTGGCTCGCGCCGGCAAACGGAAGGAGCCCTTCTGTTTCCTGGCAGCGTCTCTGCGTCAACCTCAGGTCTCCTCACGCGGCGGCTGGTCTCCCGTCATGACTCCACGCAGGTGACTCGAGAAGGCAAACTCCACTTGGGCACCTTGCGACTGGCGACCACCCGCCTGGAAGCCCTCCTCCTGCGCCGCCGCCACTATGCGACTGGCCAGGGAGGATGTCAAGAGGCTGCCGCCGGGGCGCCGCTGAGTCGGGACGCGTTCGCCGGTATGACCCCGCGACGACCTTTCAGTGACCGCCACGACGATGCGAGAGCCGTAGGGCTTCGGGTCTCGGCCGGATCGGCCCGGGGGACGGGAACCCCTGCTCTCGCGTGTGGCGCGCAAGCCCTGGCAGCTCGGCAGGTTGGTACTCCTGGCCGGATGAGGTACCATTTCGTCCCATGAAACGCCCCCTCACCGTCGCTGTCGGGGCCGACCACGGCGGCTACGAACTCAAGCAACGCCTGGCGCAGCTTCTCGCCAGCTTGGGCCACCAGGTCGAAGACTGCGGAACCCACGGCAAGGACCCGGTCGACTATCCGCCGATCGCCGCCGAGGTTGCGCGGCGAGTCGCCAGCGGCCGCTGCGAGTTCGGGATCATGGTCGACGGGGCGGGCATCGGCTCGGCCATGGCCGCGAACAAGATCCCCGGGGTGCTGGCCGCCGCCTGCTACTCGGAGGCGCTCGCGCGCAACGCTCGCGAGCACAACGGCGCCAACGTCCTCACGCTCGGCGCCGCGCATGTCGACACGGCGCTGGCAGAGGCGATCGTCCGCGTCTTTCTCGCCACCGAGTGCACCGAGGAGCGCCACCGGCGCCGGGTGCAGCAGATTCGCGACCTCGAGACCGTGGCCTCCGAGCTTACCGGTGAGGACATCCGGCGCGTCGCGGAGCGCGTCAAGCAACTCCTGGCAGGCGACCCTGGCGCCGCCGGGCCCGCCATCCCGCCGGCCGAGCTGGCGCGCCTCATCGACCACACTCTGCTGCGGCCGGAAGCCACCCGAGGCGACGTCGAGAAGCTTTGCCGCGAGGCGATCCAGCACCGCTTCTTCTCGGTCTGCGTCAACCCCGCCCACGTGGCGCTCGCGGCCTCGCTCGTGCGCAGCACGCCGGTCAAGGTGTGCGCGGTGGTCGGCTTCCCGCTCGGGGCGCAAAGGTCGGAAATCAAGGCCCTGGAGGCCCGGCGGGCCATCCGGGAAGGGGCTTCCGAGATCGACATGGTGATCAACATCGGCGCTCTGAAGGGCGGCGACGACGAGCTGGTGCTGCGCGACATCCGCGCCGTGGTCGAGGCCTGCAAGGACGGGCGGGCGCTGTGCAAAGTTATTCTCGAGACCGCGCTGCTGTCCGCCGAGGAGAAGGTTCGCGCTTGCGAGCTCGCGATGCGAGCCGGGGCCGACTTCGTGAAGACCTCGACCGGCTTCTCGTCGGGCGGCGCCACCGCCGAGGACATCGCGTTGATGGCGCGCACCGTGGCGCCGCGGCGCCTGGGTGTGAAGGCCTCGGGTGGGGTCCGGACGTATGCCGACGCGGTGCGGATGCTGGAGGCCGGAGCGACGCGCATCGGCTCGTCGAACAGCGTCAGGATTATCGAGGAGGCCGCCAGGCTCGCCGGCGGCAAGGGGTGAGGTCATGTCCGAGCTGCGCTGCTACGTCTTCATCGACTCACTTCAGCCCCAGCACGCCTCGTTCGTGGCGTCGGTGGCCCAGGGCTTCCTGCCGACGCCCGGGCAGGCGGCGCTGTTCGTGGAGGTGGCGCCCGGCATGGACATCATGCGGGTGACCGACGTGGCGCTCAAGGCCACTGACGTGCGCCCCGGGATGCTCATCATCGAGCGGCTGTACGGCATGCTCGAGCTGCACTCGGACTCCCAGGCCGACGTGCGCCAGGCAGGGGCGGCAATCCTGCAGGCGCTGGGCCTCGAGGAGGAAGACCGGGTCAAGCCGGAGGTGGTCTCGAGCCAGGTGATCCGCAACATCTCGCCGTACCACACCCAGCTCATCAACCGCAGCCGCCACGGCGACATGATCCTGCCGGGGCAGACGCTGTACGTCATGGAAGTGGCACCGGCCGGGTACGCCGCGATCGCCGCCAACGAGGCGGAGAAGGCGGCCAACATCAACATCCTCGAGGTGCGCGCCATCGGCAGCTTCGGCCGGGTATACCTGGGGGGCGAGGAAAAGGACGTCGACGTCGGCCACCGGGCCGCCGAGGCGGCCATCGCCGCCATCCGGGGACGCTCCCCGCGCGCCGGGCGCGAGTGAAGAGAGGTCACCATGGGGACCGATCGCCTCGCCGTGACTGGTCGCACATCTCCTCAACATGCTAGGGAGGTCATCGATGACTGAAGCGCTGGGCATGATCGAAACCAGATCGTTTCCGGCCGTGGTGGAGGCCGCCGACGCGGCCGTCAAGGCGGCGAAGGTAGAGCTCGTCACGTACGAGAAGACGGGCGGAGGGTACGTGACCGTGATCATCCGGGGCGACGTAGCGGCGGTGAAGGCGGCGTGCGACGCCGCGCAAATCGCGGCCGGCCGCGTCGGCGAGCTGGTGGCGGTCCACATCATCGCGCGCCCGCACCAGAACGTGGACCTCGTGATGCCGCTCGGCCGCCAGGAGCAGGCCAGGGGGTAGCAGTACCGTCCCGGAAGGGGTGAGAGATGGTCCTTGCCAAGGTGGTGGGAACCGTCGTGGCGACCCGCAAGGAAGCCTCGCTCGACGGCCTCAAGCTGTTGCTCGTGCGGCCGCTCGACGAGGAGGGCCGTGAGGTCGGGGCCCACCTCGTCGCCGCCGACGCGGTGGGGGCCGGACCCGGCGAGGTCGTGCTGGTCGCCTCGGGAAGCTCGGCCCGCCAGACCGCCGCGACCGACAAGCGCCCCGTGGACGCGGTGATCATGGCGATCGTCGACTCGTGGGCCGTCGGCTCCGAGACCAAGTACAGGAAATGACGGCCCGGCTCACCGATCGCGAGATCGAGGCGATCGCCCGGCGCATTGCCGGCGAGCTGGACCGGCGGGAGGGTACCGCAGCCGGGGCGTCCGAGATCGAGGTTCCGGGGGCGTTTCCGACCGTCGACGCCGCAGTGGCGGCGGCGCGGGCGGCCCAGCCGGCGTTCGTGGCGCTCCCGCTCGCTGCCCGCGCGCGCATCATCGCCTCGATCCGCAGCGCGATGCTGGCGGCGTGCGACGAGCTGGCGCAAGCGGCCTGGCGCGAGACCGGGCTCGGCCGCGTCGCCGACAAGGTCGTGAAGAACCGTCTCGTGACCGAGAAGACACCCGGCCTCGAGGATCTGGCGCCGGCCGCCGTCAGCGGCGACCACGGGCTGACCCTCACCGAGCCCGCTCCGTTCGGCGTCATCGGTGCCATCACCCCCTGCACCAACCCCACGTCGACGATCATCTGCAACACCATCGGCATGCTCGCCGCCGGCAACACGGTGGTGTTCAACGTCCACCCCGCCGCACGCGGGTGCTCGCTGCAGACCGTGGCGCTGCTCAACAAGGCCATCGTCGCGGCGGGCGGCCCGCCCAACGTCGTGACGTGCGTGTCGGCCTCCAGCCTCGAGACGGCAGGCCAGCTCATGCAGCACCCCGGCGTCCGCCTGCTCGTCGTGACCGGCGGGGGCGGGGTGGTGAAGGCGGCGATGGCCTCAGGCAAGCGGGCCATTTGCGCCGGACCGGGGAACCCGCCGGTGGTGGTCGACGAGACCGCCGATCTCGAGAAGGCGGCGCGCGACATCGTGGCGGGGGCCTCCACCGACAACAACATCATTTGCGTCGACGAGAAGGAGGCGCTGGTCACGACCGCCGCCGCCGACGCCTTCCTGGCCGCGCTGCGCCGGCTTGAGGTCGTGCTGCTTGGCCCGCACCAGCTCCCGGCGCTCGAAAAGGTCATCTTTGCCCGACAGCACGGCCCTCGCCAGCCGGCCGAGATCAACCGCGAACTCATCGGCCGCAACGCCAACGTGATCCTGGGCAAGCTGGGGATCTCGGCTCCCGACTCGGTGCGGCTCGCGGTGGTCGAGGTGGACGTCGACCACCCCCTCCTTTGGACCGAACAGATGATGCCGGTGCTGCCGGTCTGCCGGGTGCCCGACGCCGACTTTGCAATCGATCTCGCGGTGCGGGTCGAAGGCGGCAACCGGCACACGGCCGTGATGCACTCCCGCCACCTCGATCGCCTCAGCCGCATGGCCAAACTGTGTGACTGCAGCATCTTCGTCAAGAACGGCCGGTCCCAGGCCGGGCTCGGCCTGGACGGCGAGGGAACCTGCTCGTTCACCATCGCCAGCCCGACCGGCGAGGGGCTCACCACCCCGCGCAGCTTTTCCCGGCAGCGGCGCTGCGTGCTCGTGGACCACTTCCGGATCACCTGATGAAGCCGGTCGCCGCCATTGCCGTCGTCGACTTCAGGGAAATCCCGGCCGGCATCGCCGCCACCGACGCCATGGTCAAGTGCGCCCCCATCGCCCTCGTGCGCTCCGGGTCGGTGACGGGGGGACGGTTCCTGACGCTCGTCGGCGGGAGCCCGGCAGCGGTGGAAGAGGCCGTGAAGGCGGGACTCGAAGCCGGGGGGGAAGCGGTGCTGGACCACGTCCTCCTGGCCGACGTGCACCCGCACCTGCTGGCGGGAATCCAAGGGGCGCGGCAGGCCCCGCGCGGGGCGCTGGGCGTGCTCGAGACCGACACGGCCGCGGCGGCCGTGCGGGCCGCCGAGCGAGCGCTCAAGGGAGCGCACGTCGAGCTGAGCGAGATCCGGCTCGCCGACACGGGCCTCGCCGGCAAGGGCCTCGCGGTGCTGGCCGGCGAGCTGCACGACGTGGAGGCCGCGGTGGAGCTGGCGGCGGCCGAGCTCGCGAGCCGGGGCCTTGGCCTGCGGGTGCGAGTCATCGCCGGGCCGCACGGTGCGACGCTCGCGCGGCTGGCGAGCGCGACCAGGTTCGACAGCGCCCCCTTGCTGGAGCTCGGCGGGGAGGTGGGGTGATGCTGCTGGGACGCGTGGTCGGCACCGTGGTTCCTTGCGTGGTCTACGAAGGGCTGCGCGGGGTGCCGATGCTCCTCGTGCAGCCGCTCGATCGCGAGGGCCGGCCCCGCGGCCGCTCAGTCGTGGCCGCCGATCCCACGCGCATGGCCGGGCCCGGCGAGCTGGTCTACTACGAGGGGGGACGCGAGGCGGCGCTACTCCTCGAGCCGTCGTTCGTGCCGGTCGACCACGCGATCGTGGGCATCGTCGACCGCTGCCGGCGCTGCAACGGAGGCGGGGCATGATCGTCGGCCGGGTCGCCGGGGAGATCACCTCCACCGTCAACCACCCGTTTTTCGACGGCCGGACGTTACTCATCGTGGACCGGGAAACGCCCGGGGGCGAGCCGACAGGCGACTACCTCGTCGCCGTCGACACGGTCGGGGCGGGGCCCGGCCAGCGCGTCCTGGTGCTCGATGAGGGCAACGGCGCCCGGCAGGTCGTCGGCTGTTCGACCGCCCCGCTCCGCTCGGTCATCGTCGGCATCGTGGACGACATCGGCTGACGCCTCGCCGTCACCGGTCCCTCGCCGGGGCGAGCGCCTCACGCAGGAAGGCGTGGGCGAGGCGATGGATCCCCGGCGACGAGGACTCGCGGGGCCCTGCGACGTTGACCACCTCGAACCCACCGCTCGCCAGCCAGGCGCGGGCCGCGTCCGGGCTCGGGTCCTCCGCCAGGTCCACCACGAGAAGCGGCTTGTCGAGCCACTGCGCGAGATTGAGCGTCAGCTGAGTCCCTCCGCTCGCGGGGCCCCACACGAGCACCAGCGTGGCGTCCGCTTCCCGGACGTTCCACTCGGTGCGCACGCGGTAGTCGGCATCGGGCGTCTCGCGCAGGGGGTAGCACATCGGGATGCGGCCGTCCTCGGCCTTTCGCCCTCGCGGGCACCACCCGCCGCACGGGATCCCGAGCTCGGCCGCCGCGTCGAGCGCCGCCCTGTCCACACCTGTCTGGCCGCCCGAGATGATCTTGCCCGGCATGGCCCCTCCAGCCGCGCCGCCTGCCCTTTCACCGCCCACACGAGCCCCTCGTGCCTAGCGCTGCGCCCACCACACGGGCACTGCAGCCGGCGCCATGACGTGCTGCGCGCTCGCCGCGAGGTCGCGAACCGCCACCGTCCCCGCCGCCAGCTCGTCGTCACCCAGGATGGCCACCGCCCCGAACCCCTCCTTGTCGGCGCGCTTGAGCGCGGCCTTGAGGGAGCGACCGGTGAGCTCCACCTCCAGCGTCACGCCGGCGCGCGTCCAGTCGCGCGCCAGGCGCAGCGCCTCGGCTTGCGCGGCAGCGCCCAGCGGCACCAGGTAGAGGCGCCGCAGACCCAGGATGCGGGCCTTGAACCCCTCCGGCAGCACGTCGACGAGGCGATCCTCTCCGATGGCGAACCCTGAACCCGGGATCGCCGGGCCCCCGAGGTCCGAAATGAGCCGGTCGTAGCGGCCGCCCCCGCACAGCACGGCGGTGGCGCCGAGCTGCGGCGACACGACCTCGAAGACCGTGCGCAGGTAGTAGTCGAGGCCGCGCACGAGCCGCGGGTTGCGCACGAACGGCACTCCGAGCCCGTCGAGCTGGCGCTCCACCTCCCCGACGTGGGCCCGGGACGCCTCGCTCGCCACCGCCGCAACGGGCGGTACGTCGGCGACGATCACCTGGCACGACGGCACCTTGCAATCGAGGACGCGGAGGGGGTTCTCCTCCAGCCGGCGCTGGCAGTCCGCGCACAGCGCGTCGCGGGAGCCTGTGAGCGTCTCCCTCACGAGCTGCTGGTATGCAGGTCGATCCTCGGGATCTCCGAGGTTGTTGAGATGGACCCGCAGGTCGTCGAACCCGAGTCGGGTGAGAAGCTCGTGGAGAACGAGCAGCAGCTCGGCGTCGGCGAGCGGAGAGTCCGCCCCCAGGATCTCGAGCCCGATCTGCGAGAACTGCCGGTACCTCCCGGCCTGCATCCTCTCGTAGCGGAACATCGGCCCGATGTAGTAGAGCCTGAGCGGGTGCGAACGGTCGTGCAGGCGGTTCTCGATCCAGGCCCGGGCCACGCCCGCCGTACCTTCCGGCCGCAGCGTCAGCGAGCGCCCCTTGCGGTCCTCGAAGGTGTACATCTCCTTGTGGACGATGTCGGTGGTCTCGCCGACCGAGCGCACGAACAGCTCGGTGGGCTCGAGCACCGGCGTGCGGATCTCCTCGGCCCCGAAGGCGCCGAAGACATCCCTGGCGGTCTGCTCCACGGCCTGCCACAGCCGCGACTCGGGCGGCAGGAGGTCGCGCGTCCCGCGCGGTCGCTGGATCATCCCTCGCCTCCCCCGGAGCCCGCGGCCTCGGCCATGAAGCGTTCCTTGAGTTCGACGTACACCGCGGCCCCCCGCCGCAGGCGCTCGATCTCCCCCGGCTCCAGCTCCCGCCTCACCTTGGCGGGCACGCCCGCGACCAGGGTGCGGGGTGGAACGTGCATGCCCGGGGGAACCAGCGCCCCGGCCGCCACCATCGCCTCCTCCCCCACGATCGCGTGGTCGAGCACCGTGGCATGCATTCCCACGAGGGCACCCCTCTCCACCCGGCAGCCATGGAGGATGGCCGCGTGCCCGACCGTCACGTCCTCGGCCACGATCGTCGGGGCGTCCGGCGAGTCCACGTGCACAACCGCGTTGTCCTGGATGTTGGAACGGGCCCCGATGCGAATGCACTGCAAATCGGCGCGCAGCACGGCCCCGAACCAGATCGACACGTCGTCCCCCAGCTCCACGTCGCCGACCACCGTGGCCGTCGACGCGACGAAGACACGCTGGCCCAGACGCGGTGTCTTTCCAGCCAGGCGATCCACACTCATGCTCCACCTCCCGAGCGGCCGTCACGCTACCACAGCCGCCACCCGCCTTCCAGGCGCGGCTCGTAAGACGTGGCAACGCAAGAGGCTGTGGAATACCCCCCCGAGGCAGTGCCGGGAAGTGGAAGAGGGCCCGAGACTAATACGTAAGCTACTGAAAAATAATGTCTTGCATTGTCGCACTGGAGCCAGTGCAGAGCGCATAACCCGTTGCAGTCCGTGAGCTTCCCCGCCTTTCGACAGACTTTTCCACAGGCTTTTCCGCAGAAGCTGCGGAAATCCTCACGCGCCGTTCACGAGCCACTCGCGAGGCGGTCGGAACGCCCCGGGGCGCAGCAACTTGGGAACCTCCGAGCAGATGTCCACGAGCGTCGAAGGGCTCCCGCCGGGGGCGTCGCCGCCGTCCAGCAGCAGCGCCAGCCCTCGGCCGAAAGCTTTGGCGACTGCCGCGGGGGAGATGAGCGCGGGGAGACCGCTGGGGTTGGCCGAAGTGGCGGTCAGCGGCCCGGTCATGCGCAGCAGGGCGCGGAGCAGACCGTGGCCGGGCACGCGCACCGCCGCCGTCCTGCCGCAAGCCGGAAGCGGCTGCCGCACGGGCGCCACAACGGTGAGGGGCGCCGGCCACACGGCAGCGAGCCGCGCGACCCAGACCGGAGCGAGCACGACCAGCTCGGCGACCTGGTCGAGGTCGGCGGCGACCAGCGGCAGCGCCTTGTCCGCCGGCCGGCCCTTGAGTTCCAGCACGGCCTCGACCGCGGCGGCATCCCGCGGGTCCACGGCCAGCCCGTAAAACGTCTCGGTCGGGACGGCCACCACCCCGTGGCCGTCGAGAGCAGCGCGGCAGGCGGCCGCAGCAGCGGGAAGGTCGGAGTCCGCATGGAACGGCTGAACGCGCATCACGCCATGCCGAGGAGGGCACGCGCGTGGGCGCGGGCCGCCGCGTTCGCACCCCCGCCCATCATCCGGACGATCTCGGCGACTCTCGCCTCTCCGGCTACCTCGACCACGCGCGTGGTGGTTCGCCCGCCCTCGCTTCCCTTCGCGACCACGAGGTGCGTGGCGGCGCGCACCGCAAGCTGCGGAAGGTGGGTCACGACCAGCACCTGGTGGCGACGGCCCTGCTCGGCCAGCAGCTCGCCCAGCTCGTCGGCGACGCGCCCGCCGATCCCGCTGTCGACCTCGTCGAACAGCAGCGTCAGGCGGTCGCCGTCGTCGCGCCGCTGCCGGAGAACCGTGCGCATCGCCAGGTGGAGCCGCGACAGCTCCCCTCCCGAGGCGATACGCGCCATCGGCCGCACCTCCTCGCCGGGGTTGGGCGAGATTAGGAACTCCCCGACGTCGATGCCGTCGGGGCCCGGCTCGACCCGGGCATCACCGACACGTAGCGCGCCGTGGGGGCTCTCGCGACGGCGCAGCGCCAGCCGCAGCTCGACGCGCGCCATCCCCAACCGCCCGAGCACCCCCACGACGTCGCGGCAAAACGAGGCACTCGCCTCGCGGCGGGCCTCGGAGAGCGCCGTGGCGAGCTCGAGGTAGCGCGCGGCACGCTCCTGCTCGACGAGTTCAAGATGCGCCAGGTCATCCTCCACCGCCTCGAGCTGCTGCCGTTCCCGGCCCAGGCTTTCGTGGTGAGCCAGGACGGCGTCGAGACTCCCGCCGTACTTACGCGCCAGTCGCTCGATGGTCGCGAGCCTGGTCTCGACCGCCTCGAGTCGGACCGGATCCACCCGCACCCGGTCCGCCAGCGCCTCGAGCACGCGCCCCGCCTCCTCGGCCAGGATCAGGGCCTGGCCGAGCTCCTCGCCGGTCTGCCCGAGCCCGACACCGAACTCCTCGAGTTCCCTGGCGACGCGAGCCGCCCGCGCCAGCGCCGCCGTGCCCCCTTCGCCGCCGAGCGCCTGCAAGGCGGTGGCGACCAGCTCGGCGATGCGGCTGCCGTGGCGCAAGAGACTGCGCTCCTCGCGCAGCGCCGCATCCTCCCCGGCCTGCAACCGGGCCTCCTCGATCTCCCGCGTCTGGAAGGCGATCACATCCAGGCGATCGCGTCGCGAGGCAAGAGCGGCGCGCTGGCGCGCGACCTGCTCCCGCACCTCCTGCCACGCCGCGAACGCCTCCCCGACCTGCGCCCGCAGCGCCTCGAGCCCGCCGGCCTCGTCGACGACCGGCAGGTGCGCACCGGGGTCGGCCAGCCCTCGCTGCTCGTGCTGGCCGTCGATCGCCAGCAGGTAGGGGGCGAGCCGCTGCAGCGCCCCTGCCGTCACGGCCACATCGTCGATCCACGCCCGGGAGCGGCCTGCTGAGGTCACCTCCCGGCGCACGACCAGCTCCTCGCCGGCCTCGACCCCCAGCTCGTCGAGCAGCACCCGCGCCGCCGGCGCGGCTGGTGCCTCGAACCGGCCTTCCACCTGCAAGCGGTCGCACCCGGAGCGCACCTGTTCGGCCTCCGCCCGGGCCCCGGCGAGGAGCTGCAGCGACTGCACGAGCAGCGACTTGCCGGCCCCCGTCTCGCCGGTGAGGACGGTCAGGCCCTCGCCCAGGTCCAGGTGCACCGACTCGATGATGCCGAGGTTGTGGACGTCCAGCTCGCCGAGCATACGCGCCGATGCTATCGGCCCGCGGGCGGCTTTGCAACGATCTCCCCGGCCACTGCGCGAGCCAGGCTCCGCGGCCGGATGTGCTGCCGCACCGCCTCCGCCACCGCCTCGCGGGGCGTGGCGAGGATCCGCTCCGGCACCGTGTCGAGTTCGGTGAACGGCAGGTCGTGCCGGGCCAGCCGGGCCAGTTCGCGGGCCACACCCGAGGGGGTGGACAGCGACACCCGGTACGACCCGGCCATCGCGGCCCGCTCGTCCTCCAGCTCCGCGTCGCTCGGGCCCTCGGCCACGAAAGACTCGATTTCCTCTCGGGCCAGGGCGGTAGCCCGCTCGAGGTTGCCCGGCGCTACCGAGAACGTCACCGCCCACGGGCCGTCCACCAGGGAGGCGCCGAAGAACCGCGACACCACGCCGTAAGTGAGGCCTTCCTGGTCGCGCAGCCGCCGCCCCAGGCGCGACGAGAGCGTGGACTGGCCGAGCACCGCGTTGCCGAGCAGGGAGGCGAGAAAGTCCGGGTCCCGCCGCCGCAGCCCGCCCGGGCACCCCATCACCACGTCGAGGTTGGGCTTGTCGGCCATGACCTCGAACGCCTCGGCGGGGGGGGCGTCGGCCCGACCAAGGCGTGGAGGGTCGACCGGCACCCCGCGCCCGCCCGTCCAGCCGTCACACAGCTCGGCGATGCGGGCCGCGACCCGCTCCGGGTCGAAATCCCCGACCATTGCCAGGACGAGCGACGCCGGCCCGTACAGCTCGCGGTGGACGCGCTCGAGATCGGCCCGCGTGAGGGCGAGCAGCCCTTGCCGCCGCTGCTCCGCCGGCCGCCGGCAGCAGGGGTGGCCGCCGGGAAACACCAGCCGGCTGAACGCCTCGAAGGCGCGCAGGAACGTGTCCTCCTGGGACTGCGCCAGCTCTCCCAGCCGGAGCTGGCGGACCCTCTCCAGCTCCTCCTCGGGGAACGTGGGCCGGCGCAGCATATCGAAAAGCACCTCGCAGAGCACGTCGAGATGCCGTGACAGGCAGCGTCCGGAGACGTAAACCTCCAGCGGGTTGAAGCTCTCGCCCGAGACGTCGAGCTCGATCCCCCTGTCCTCCAGCGCCCTCGCCAGCTCCAGTCGCCCGAACCGCGAGGTGCCGCGCTCAAGCATGTCGGGCATCACCGAGGCTGCGGTCCAGTCGGCCATCTCGACCATGCCGTGTCCCGCCAGCAGCGAACCCTGCACGTGGACCGTGCAGTTGGAGTGGCGCGGCAGCAACAGCAGGCGACCGCCGCCTGGAAGCTTCCCGTCGCGCACCTCGGCGCCGAAGTTGGAGCGCCACCAGCACGGCCGCGGCCGCATCGGACCCTGCCGCGACGGCGCACCCGACTCGCCGTTGCGAGGCACGAAGTGCCCCACCGTCAACGCGTCATCCACCAGGTAGGAGGCGGCCACCCGCGTCACGTCCCCGCGCTCGACCGCTCGCACCCGCTCGAGATAGTCGAAGTAGGCGCGCCAGTTGCCGGCCGAGATCGCCTCGCCGAGCGCCGATGCTACCTGGGCCGGCGCATCGCGGTGGTACGCCGCCTGCGCCTCGACCCCGACCCTGGCGCGCTCCAGCTCCTCCGGGCTCGGGGGCTCGGCCTGCAGCTCGCGCACCGCCTCCCGGATGACGGCCTCCACCTCCTCGTGCCTCGCCGGCGGGTTGAGGCTCGCGAAGACCTGGAACAGGCCGGGGTCGCGGAGCTGCCACGCCACCGCCTGCACATCGAGGCACGTGCCCGTCTCGACGAGGCGCTGGTAAAGGCGCGACGTGACACCGCCGGCGAGCACGTCCGCCGCCACCGCGAGCGGGTGGATGTCGGGGTGCGTCGCCTCCGGCGAGCGCCACGAGCACGCCACCCACCCCACCTCGCCGGCCCGTCGCAGCACGAAACGGCGCTCGCCCTCCTGGCGGGGCTCCCTGGTCACGACCGGCGGGAACGGCCGCGGCGCCCGCGGCAGCGAGCCGAAGCTCGCATCGATGAGGCGCAGCGCCTCCTCCCGGTCGAACGCCCCGACCACCACCGCCGTGGCGTTGTCGGGGTAGTAGAACGTGTCGTAAAACCCCCGCAGCCGCTCGATGGTGGCGGCCTCGACGTCGCTGCGCCAGCCGATCGTCGGGTGGTGGTAGGGGTGTTCCCGGAAGGCGATCGCGAAGGAGTCCCGCAGCAGCAGGTCGAAGGGATCGTTCTCGCCGCGCTCGAGCTCGTTCTGGACCACCGTCAGCTCGGAGGCCAGGTCCTCGGCGCGGAGCAAGGCACCGCGCATGCGGTCCGCCTCGATCGCCAGGGCCAGTCCGAGGTGCTCCGGCGGCAGCGTCTCGTAGTACGTCGTGCGGTCGAACCAGGTGGTGGCGTTGAAGCTGGCGCCCACGCGCTCGAGCACCCTGGCCACGCCGCTCCCTGCCTCGGCGTTGAAGCGGCGCGACCCCTTGAACATGAGGTGCTCCAGCAGGTGCGTCGCGCCGGTGTGCCCGACGGCCTCGTTGCGGGAGCCGACGTGGTAGACGATGCACACCGCCACCACCGGCACCCCGGGGTCGGGCATCAGCAGCACGCGCAACCCGTTGGCCGCCAGCTCGAGTTCCTCCACACCGTGCTCTCTCGCCACCACCGTGAACGCCTCGCCCATGCCACCTCCCGCGCCGGGGCTCGTATGATAGCCGGCATGATCGACCTCCGCTCCGACACCGTGACCCGCCCCACGCCGGCGATGCGCGCCGCCATGGCCGCCGCCGAGGTCGGCGACGACGTCTACGAGGAAGACCCGACCGTGCGCCGCTTGGAGGAGCTGGCCGCCAGCATGCTCGGCAAGGAGGCGGCCTTGTTCGTCCCCACCGGCACGATGGGCAACCAGATTGCCATCCACCTGCAGACCCGGCCGGGCAGCGAGGTGGTGCTGGAGGCCCGCGCCCACATCTTCAATTTCGAGATGGGGGCGATGGCCGTGTGGTCGGGGGTGATCCCCCGGCCGGTCACCACCGCCGACGGCCTCCTCACTCCCGAGCAGGTGGCCAGCGCCATTGCGCCGCCCGTCTCCTACCGCACACCGACCCGTTTGCTGTGCCTCGAAAACACCCACAACCTCTGGTCGGGGCTACCCATGGACGAGGCGCGAACCCGCGCCCTGGCAGCCGTGGCGCACGGCAAGGGCGTGCCGGTGCACCTCGACGGCGCCCGGATCTTCAACGCCGCCATCGCGCTCGGCACCTCCGCCGCGGCGCTGGCGGCCCCCTGCGATACCGTCATGTGCTGTCTGTCCAAGGGGCTCGCCGCGCCTGTCGGCTCGCTGCTCGCCGGCCCGACCGATCTCGTTCGCGAGGGGCGGCGCGTGCGCAAGCTGTTCGGCGGCGGGATGCGCCAGGTGGGCGTGCTGGCTGCGCCCGGCATCGTCGCGCTCACCGACATGGTGGACCGTCTCGGCGAGGACCACGCGCGGGCGCGGAGGCTGGCCGAAGGCCTGGCCGGACTGCCCGGCGTCGAGGTGGACCCCCGGCGCGTGTGGACCAACATCCTCGTGTTCCGCCTGCAGCCGGCCTCCGGCCCCGAGCCTCCCGCACCCCGACTCGCGGCCGGCCTGCGCGAGCGCGGCATCCTCTGCATCGCGTTTTCCGATCACGAGCTGCGCATGGTCACCCACGTCGAGATATCCGACGCCGATATCCACACCACCCTCGCGGCGGCGGCCGACGTACTCACAGGCCTGTACAGCTGACGCAGCGCGCGAGGGCCCCGGCTGAAACCGCCGGAGCCCCCGCGTCCAGGTGGACGAGGACCGCTACGGCTCGACTGGCGTGTCGGGCGTCGCTTCCAGCCCCGCGCTGAGGTGGCGGCGCACCGGCGACGAGAGTGCCAGGAGACGGCTCGTGTCGACGCCGGGGAAGAGCGAGCGCGCCATCTCCACGGCGGCCTGCTCGGAAAACACGACCTGCGAGGCGGTCACCGAGGTGGCGGCCGCGGTCATCGGCAGGAACTCGCGCAGGCCCACCTCCGGCAGGTTGCCGCCCAGCTCGCTGTTGATGACGCGGATAAACTCGTTGGCCAGCAAGGCGTAGCCGAGGCTTTGCGGGTGCACGCCGTCGTAGGAGAAGATGCCGCCGGTGAGGAAGCTCGCCCCCAACCTGACCCCTCCCACGACTCTCCCGTTGGCCCGGACGTCGTTGAAGACGGCGTTGATGTCGACCACCCTCGCCCCCACCGAGCCAGCCGTGGCCTTGATGATCGCATTGAGCTCGGCCGTGTGCTTGCGGATGGCGGCGACTTCGGCCGCCCGCAGGATCACGCCGGCCTGCAGGCCGTTCTGGTCGACCTTGCCCTCGGGCAGGGGCTGCCCCGTGCCTCCGGCCGCGACCGGGATGCCGATCCCCCTGGCCAGCAGCGAGGAAGCGCCGAGCAGCAGGAAGTCGCTATCCGTCAGCAGACCGGCCTCGCCGATGAGCGGGATCTTCTGGCCCGTGGCCGGGTTGACGATGTACGGCTTGACCGTGAAGACGTAGGGGATCGCTGTCACGTCGGGGATCGTCCCCACCACGATCCTGGCGTTCGGTGCGCCGGCCCGCAGCGTCTCCAGCAACGTCTGGTACTGCTGCTGGAAGCTCGCCACCGGGGTCAACGTCACCCCGTCCATGGCCACACCCACCAGCGCCGCGCCCAGCACGTCGTTGTTGCCGGCCCACACGGTGAGGAACGTCGGCTGCTGCGCCAGGGCCAGCTCGACCGCGGTGTTCTGCCCGTTGCGCAGCACCAGGTCGGCCGAGTAGACGACCTTCCCCACCTCCCCCGCGGCGTACCGCTGCAGGTCGGTGGCGAGGTCGGTGATGGACCCCTTGAGGGTGAGGATGTCGACGGTCTTGGCGCCGTCCATCCCGAGGTTGTTGTACGGGCGGGTCAGCGTCGCGTTAGTGGGGAGCCCCACCCCGGGGCGCGGCAGGATTGTCGGGCTGACACCCTGTGAGGTGATGGCGAGCGCCTTCAGCTCGAGCGTCGTCGGCAACCCTGGAAAACCGACCGTGGGTTGCTGGAACGACGCCCCCACGCCGGCCTGGCGAGCCAGCAGCGCCGGGAACGAGCCCTTTTGCGTGCTCTCCTCGAGCCCGAACGACGCCACCCCGGCGGTGAGGCTGTCGCCGAGCGCCACGTACCGGGTGAAATCCACCTGCGCCCCCGCGTTCGCCGCGAGAGCCAGGGCGATAACGACCGTCATGAGCTTGCTTGAGATTCGCATGTCTCCCCCCTCAGAGCTTGTAGACCACGGTGAAGCCCAGCAAGTGAGCCTGGTTCTCGTAGGTACCGTTGAAGCCGTCGTGGTCCTTCCCCTTCGTCGAGCGGTGCGGGAAGTCGAGGTGGAGGTACCCAACGTCCAGTCGCATGCGCTCGTTGAGCTGCTTGGAGAAGCCGATGGACAGTCCGATGCGGTCGGCATCGGGCAGCAGCGGCGACACGCTCTCGGTCGGCACCGGCGACTCGTCGTAGAGGAACCCGAACTGCCAGGCCCACGTCGCCGACCGCTTGTACTCGACGCCGAACCTGTACGTGTAGCTGTCCTCGTAGTGTTCCGGGCGCACCGACGAGAGCGCCGGGTAGCCCTTGATGTCGATCGGCAGCTCCCGGAAGCTCGACCAGCCCATCTTCACGAGATCGAGCTCGACGCCCCAGCGATCGTCGCGCCAGCCAAGGGCCAGCCGGATCTCGTCGGGAAACTCGATCTGGCTCGCGACCTTCGGGTTGCGGTCGAAAGGAATCTGCCGCCCGACGATCGCGTCGAAGTCGCTGTAGCCGGTCGGGAACTGCACGAACGAGGCGTTGCCCTCGAAGTATACCTTGACCCGCGAGCGGTACGAGAGACCGAGCGAGACCCCCCGCCCGAGCTTACCGAGAAACGCGAGGTTGAAGCCGAGCCCGCCGTTGTTGTCGGAGTACAGGTGCGCCTGCCCCACCTCGGCCACCTTCTGGGTGTAGGGGTTGATGGAGCCGATCGAGCGGGTCAGGTCGATCGCCGCGATGTAATAGTCGAGCCCCACGGCCAGCGCCGCGTTGTCGGCCAGCCGGTAGGCGAGGTTGGGGTTGACGTTGAAGACCTTGAGGTCGGCGCGCTTGGTGATGTAGCGCCCGGCGAAGTCGTCGTCCCACCACGTACCGAGGCCGAACGGTGCGTTCAGGGCAACTCCCCACCGCAGGTTCTCGCTCAGCCGGCCGGTGAGGTAAACGTGCGGCGGGTAGAAGACCTGGCTCTTCTGGCTCGCCGTGTAGCCCTTGCCGGGGTACGGGTCGGCCCCCTGGAAGTCGCTGGCCAGCGTGATGAGGTAGGCGCCGGCCGCGGCATGCGTACCCTCGAGGAACGCCACACCGGCCGGGTTGTAGTAGAGCGCCGTCGGATCGTCGGCGGTGGCGCCAAAGGCGCCGGCCATCGCCACCCCGCGGGCACCATGCTCGAACAGCGCGAAGCCGGCCCCGAAGACGAACGTGGGGGCGAGCAGCATCGCCACCACCCCTGCCATGCGCCCGCAAGTCCTTGCATTCACCATGTATCTCCTCCCCTTTCCCTGCCTGTCGGCAAGCGTGCTGGGGCGTACTCTAGGCGCGGTCGCCCGGTGCGTCAACCAAGGGGCCCGGGTTCGCCCGGCAGGACGGACCAGGCCGGGCCGCGCCGCTCGCCGGGCAGAAAAATGGCGCCCGTGCCGGCGCCGGAGGAAAGGAGGAGGGTGCTGTCCCTACGATAGGTCGGGCCCGGCCGCGCGGCCGTGAGGGGCGTCACACGCCGGCGCGCCTGACGGCCAGCACGGTGCGGTCGTCGTGCAGCGGGGCCCCGCCCGTGTGCTCCTCGACGGCCGTGAACAGGCGGTCGACGACCGCCGCTGGCGCCGTGCCGCGGGCCCCGGCCGCCAGTTCGGCGATCCGGCGGGTGCCGAACTCCTCATCGTGGGCGTCCACGGCCTCCGAGATCCCGTCGGTGTAGGCAAGCAGCAGCGCGCCCCGGGCCAGCTCCGTGCGGCTCGAGGTGAAAGTCGCTGCCGGCAAGAGGCCGAGCGGCGGGCCGCTGGCGGACAGCAGGATCGTGGTCCCGTCCGCACCGGCGACGACGACCGGGTTGTGCCCGGCCGACAGGTACTCCAGCTGCCCGTCCGCGTGGAGGTAGGCCATGAAGACCGTCGCGAACTTGTTGACCGGCGTGGTGCGCAGGAGATGGGCGTGCAGCTGGCGGGCAACCTCGACGAGAGGCGGCTGCGACAGCATCAGGACCCGCACGGCCGACTGCACCGAGGCGGCCATGAGCGCGGCGGGAACGCCCTTGCCAGCCACGTCGCCGAGCATCAGGAACAGCCCGTCGCCGGCCTCGATGACGTCGAACACGTCGCCGCCCACCCGGCGGGACGACTGGTTGCGGGCCGCCAGCTCGAACCCGGGCAGCTCCGGCAGCGCGGACGGCAGCAGCTCCTTCTGCACCACCGCCGCCAGCTCGAGTTCGCGCTCGAGGCGCAGGCGTTCGACCGCCTCGCGATGCAACACCGCGCTTTCGAGCGCGACCGCCGCCTGGGCCGCGAACAGCCCCAGCGTCTCGGCATCGGTCGGGGAAAACGGCGCCGTGCCGCCCCTCACCTCGCGCTCGGCGACGGCCAGCACCCCGAGGCGTCCGCGGCGACCGGAAATCGGCACCGCCAACCGGGAGCCCTCGAGGAGGCCGCTGTCGGGCAGCGACGCCGCCTCGGCCGCCGTCAGCACGCCACCCCCCACCCGGGCCGCGACCAGGCAGCTCCCGTCCGCGCAGGGATCGGCCGCAGCCGCTCCTCGCACCGCGCTGGCGAGCGCCGGCGCCCCGGCCCCGGCCAGCCAGACCTCGCCGCGCCTGGCATCGAGCAGCGCCGTGGCGTTGAGCAGCAGCTCCTCCGCGATGTGCGTCGGCTCGAGGCTGCCGCCGAGGGCCTCGCCGATGGCCCGCAGCGACTCCATCTCCCACAGCCTTCGCCGCTCGGCGAAGCGCGCCCGCTTGAGCTGGTCGCGCACCGCCCACGCCCCCAGCACCACCCCCCCTGCCATGCGCAGCAGCTCCGAGGGCTCGCTGCCACCGCTCGTCTCGAGCCAGAAGCTGTCGCGCCCGGCCGGAAGCTCGTATCGCCGGCCCGTTCCCGGAGCCTGCCCCCGCACGGCGAGCACCTCCTCGCCGAGTCCGATCCGGGCGGCCACCGCCCCTGTCTCGCCGAGGACGGCGTCGAGAACGGTCTCGGGGAGGTGGACGCTACCTTCCCGCGGCCCGCGGGCTCCGGCTTCGAGCAGCTTGACAAACGCGCTCATGACGAGCCGCGGAGCTGGGCGAGCGCCGTCGGACGATCCGGGAAGAGTCTGGCGTACTGGGCGAGGCCCATGATCTGGAAGGTCTTGGCGATGCTCGGCGAGAGGCAGCAAAAGGCGAGCGTTCCGCCGAGATCCAGCGTGCGCTCGAGGACCTCGAGCAGCAGCGAGATGCCGATGGAGTTGATGATGCGGGTGGCGTGGAGGTCGATCAGCAGCGTCCTGATACCGCTGTCCAGCAGGCGGGAGGCTTCCCTGGAGATCGCCTCGCCGCCCTCGTTGTTGATGTACCCGGTGACCTCGAGGACGGCCACGGAGCCGTCGGATTCGACCAGCCTGAGCTCGAACGTCTCCACCGTTACAGCCCTCCCCGCCGTCTCAGCAGGCGCACCTGCGTGAACCCCGGCTTCGAGACCACGTCGACTCGATCCATGAGGTGGCGCATGAGTTCGAGCCCCCAGCCTCGCTTGCGGTTGCCGTGCAGCTTTGCCTCCAGTTCGGGCGCTGGAACCTTGTCCGGCTCGAACCCCCCGCCATGGTCGGTCACCAGCACCTCGATGCGTGGGCCTTCGCCGTTGGAATACCCGAGGACCTCCACCTCGACCTCGCCCGAGCCGTGCTCGAGCGCGTTCAGGCACGCCTCCACGACCGCGAGCTTCACTTCCTCCAGCGTATCACGGGCAAAGCCGAGACGGGCACCCACATCCTGCACGGCCCGCGCCGCCAGCAGCTCGGCATCCGCCACCTGCGGCAGGACCAGGCGAACGCGGGAGGGTTCAGTCATCCCACACCCCGAAGCGAGCCAGGCCTAGAGCGAGAGCAGGAGCTGGAGCAGCCGCCAGGCCACTCTGACTGCCTCGAACGACGCGTCGTTCCACGCCGGTCCCCCACCGGTGAGCGAGGCCACCACCGCGGCCCAGGGGTGGGTGAGGGGCTCCAGGAAGCGGCTGGCGAGGGCGGCGGTGGGCGGGACCATCATGGCCGATTCGCCCATCAAGAACCGCGCCAACTCTGCAAGTATTTCCAGGAACACACGATCTACGCGACACACCGGGTGCGGCGGCGAGCCCGTGACGATGCACATCGCAACACGAGCTCATGACCGCCTCTTTCCATGACACGCAATGCTTTTCTTTGCAGTATTTGCAGTCCCAACGGTGCGTATTGCACCGGATGATGCATTCCACCTCACGAGCATGCGGTACAGCGTCGAGCGGTCGATTCCGAGCTCCCGCGCCGCCTCCCCCCTGCAGCCCTGGCACCGTTCGAGCGTGGCCAGCACGTGCGCCCGGACCACGTCGTCGAGGGACCCCCCGGCTGCGGCTGCCGGGGCTGCTGGCCGCCGGCCGACCGCGAGCTCGACGTCGGCACGCTCGATGAACGGACCGTCGGCGAGCGCCACTGCCGCCTCGATGAGGTTTTCGAGCTCCCGCACGTTGCCCGGGTAGTCGTGCGCCAGCAGCAGCTCGAGCGCCCCGCGCGACAGGCGCAGCTCTCCCCGCCCGAGACGCTGCCCGTGCAGGCGGACGAAGTAGCTCGCGAGCAGCGGGATGTCCTCCCGCCGCTGGCGCAAGGGAGGCAGCACCAGCTCCACGACCCGGAGCCGGTAGTAGAGGTCCTCCCTGAACTCGCCCCGCTCCATCATGGCCTCGACGTCGCGATTGGTGGCCGCCACCAGCCGCACGTCCACGCGCAGGCGCTGGCGACCCCCCACCCTCTCCACCTCGCGCTCCTGCACGACGCGGAGCAGCTTGGCCTGCAGGTGCGGCGTGAGATCGCCGACCTCGTCGAGGAACAGCGTGCCTCCGTTGGCCAGCTCGAGCTTGCCGGCGCGCGCCGCAACGCCTGTGGCGACACCCTTTTCGATACCGAACAGCTCCGCCTCGAGCAGCGACTCGGGGACCGCGGCGCAGTTGAGCGGGACGAACGGCCCGAGCCTCCGCCCCGAGAGGCTGTGCAGCAGCCTGGCGACCCTCTCCTTGCCGGTTCCGGACTCGCCGCGGACCAGCACGGTGACGTCGCTCGCCGCAACTCGCCGCGCCAGCTCGATGACCCGCCTGAACGCCGGGGCCTGGCCCACCAGCCCCACGTCCTCGCCGCCCCCGAAGCGCAGTGTCCGGTTTTCCTCCTCGAGCACCAGGCGGCGCCGCTCGGCTTCCTCGAGCTGCCGGCCGGCGGCGATCGCCGGCGCGGCGAGCAGCGCCAGCGAGCGCAGGAAACGCTCGTCTTCCTCGTCGAACGCCACCTGCCCGCCGCGCGCCTCCCGGTCCGCGACGCACACCACCCCCGTCAGCTCGTCACGCCACAGACAGGGAGCGATGAGGACTTCCTCGAACGGCAGGCCGATGGCCGCGCCCGGCAGCCGCACCGTGTCGCCGGCCCGCACCGCCCCGAGCTGGGGCGAGGACAGCCAGGCGGCCACGCTCCCCGGCTCGCCGGGCCAGCCGACCCCCACCACCGCCGCCGGCCGCAGGTCGGGCAGCAGCGACAACGCGACACCGGCGCGGGCATCGAGCAAACCCACCGCCCGGTGCGCGAGTTCCTCGACCACCTCGCCTTCCCGCCGGGGACCGGCGAGCGCCAGCGACAGGTCGAGGACCGTCTCGAACCGCGCACGGCGCCACCCTTCACGCGTCGATGCCACGCTCCCGCCCTTCCGGCCGTTGCCCGTGCCACCTCGCGACGAGCAGCGTGATGTCGTCGTACGGTTCGTCGCCATCCACGAAGGCGTCGACCTCGGCGAGAAGACCCTCGAGACACGTTGCGGCGCTCCCGTCGAGCCGGCTCAGGACGCGCTGCAGCCTCTCGTCGCCAAAAAGCTCGCCGTGTCGGTTGCGCGCATCGGTGAGGCCGTCCGAAAACGCGACCAAAAGATCGCCCTCCTCCAGCCGTTGGGTGACCAGGTCCCAGCCGGCGTCGCGCAACGCCCCGACGGGGAGCCGAAGGGAGGGCGTAGCCAGCTCGTCCACGCGACCGGTCGCCCTCCGGCACAGCGGCCCCGGCTGGCCGGCGAGCGCATACGTGACCTCGCCGTCCCGCCCCAGGCGCAGGTAGGTCAGCGCCACGAACAACCGGTGCCGCGGCGCGTACAGCCGCTGGTTCGCCACGCCCAGCAGTTCCCGCGGCGAGGCGCCACCGAGCGCGGCCGTCTGCAGCACCTCCCGCGCCGCCACCATGAGCATCGCCCCCGGCACGGACTTTCCCGACACGTCGCCCAGCACGTACGCAAGGCTCGCCTCCTCCCCCGTCGGCAAGGCGTCGTAGAAGTCGCCGCCGACCTGCCGGGCCGGGACGCAGCGGGCCGCCACCTCCCACCCCGGCGGCTGGGGAAGCTCTGTCGGGATGAGCGCGAACTGGACCCGCCGGGCGATTTCCAGCTCCTTTTCGAGTTCGAGCTGGCGGGTCCGCTCCTTGAGCAGCTCGGCGTTCTCCAGCGCCACGGCCGCCTGGTTGGCGAGCGTCCGCACGACCTGCACGTCGTCCCGCCCGTACTCCTCCCCCGACAGCTTGGGACCCAGCACCAGCACCGCGTGCAGCCGCTCCCGGCTGCGCAGCGGCGCGAGAACTCTGGCGCCGGCCCCGACCAGGGCGTCGAGAGCCTGCCGCGAGCGCGGGTCGAGCGGCTTGAGCGGCTCCAGGTCCACCGGCCGCACCGGCGCCTCCTGCCGGGCCAGCTCGCCGATCACCAGGAGATCCGCCTCGAGTTCGCGAGGGACGGCTTCGGACGCGCTGCCCGCCGTGAAGCTCCGCCCCTCTCGGCGGTACAGCGCCGCCCACTCGAGGTGCATGATTTCCGCCAGCCGCACCGTGAGGAGTCTCTCGAGCTTCTCGAACGATAGCTCGCGCACGACCGTCTCGGAGACCTCCTCCATGGCCCGCCGCGCGTCGTACACCTCGCGAAAGAAGAAGCGGTCCACCGGTTCCTGCAACCGCCGCCGCAGCGGGTCGAACAGCCCGACGATGACGAGCGCGAAGATGAGGAAGAAATAGGGCGAGCGCCCGATCGAGGAGTCGCGGAACAGCAGGTTGAACGCCGCGATGCCGACCGCGTAGCCGGTCCCCACCACGGCCGTGGTCATGGTGTACAGCACCGACCGGCGCACGATCACGCGGATGTCGAAGAAGTGGAAGCGCACGATGGCGTAGGCGAACGTGAGCGGGACCAGGATGAGCGGCACCACGCCCCAGTACAGGTACTCGTCGGTGCGCAGCATCGACGGCATCGCCACGCCCAGCACCAGGAACGGCGTGACACCGGCGACAGTGCCGGCGAACACCGTGGCGATCTGCCGCCGCTCGCGGCCCTCCTCGGCGCGCACCAGGGAAACGAGCAGTGCCAGCAGCCCCAGCACGAGGTAGTCACCCATCAGCACCCAGCTCGAAATCGGCGCGCCCGAGACCAGCCTGAACCGCACCCCGAGCACCCTGCCGACCATGAAGGTGGCCACGAACAGCAGGGGCGGCAGCAGGTAAAGCGTGCGGATGAGCGCCGCCGGGTTGTTGATGAACCTCTCGACCCGAACGATCGCGCGGCCGGCCAGGCCCTCCCACCCCTCGTTCGGGTCGACGAGGTGGATCGTCAGGCGGCGCGGAAAGACGAGGAAAAAGTGCAGGAACGCCGCCGGCAGCACCAGCAGCGACAGCGTGCCGGTGGTCAACACGACCTCGTCGACCCACGAGTACGACGCCGGCCGCAGCCGGCATACGAGGAACAGGAGAAACAGCGTGCACAGCGCGAAGAACACCCGCGACGGCGCGCCCGCCGAGGAGTCGGGGCGCTGCAGCAGTACGTACAGGCCGATGAAGAAGAAGAGGAAGCCCGAGACGCAAGCGTACAGGTACCACCCGGCGCCGAGCGTCCGGGTGCCGAGCCTGACGTGCCTTTCGAGCAGGCGACCGTTGCGCTCGACGAGGTAGTCGACCGTCTCGCCGATCGAGTGCCGCCCCAGCACCCGCGCCGCGTCGGCCGGGGTTCGCACGATGGTGCGCCCCACGCCGGCGATGCGGTCGCCGGGCTCCAGCCCCGCCTCCCTGGCTCCGGAGCCGGGCTCGACCCTCAACACCACCGGCTCCGCGGCGTCCAGGTCCAGCACCACGCCGTCATACGGGCGCGGAAGGAACATGTCGAGGATCGACAGGCAGGCGACCAGAAACGCTGCCGCCCCGAAGGCCAGCAGCGAGACGAGCCCGGTTCCTCGCTCCGTCCCCATGCTCACCACGAGCATACTACGCAGCCTGGCGGCAGCGTGTTCAGGCGCCGGGTTGCTACAATCCCGGCGCATGCGCGGCCGGTTCATCACCTTCGAAGGGATCGAGGGGTGCGGGAAATCGACGCAGCACCGCCTTCTCGCCGACCACCTGCTCGCCCGCGGCCTCAGGGTGCTCCTCACCCGGGAGCCGGGAGGGACCCCGCTCGGCGAGGCGTTGCGCGCGATCCTGCTCGATCCGGCCAGCTCGCCGACGCCCATGGCCGAGCTGCTCATCCTCGAGGCGGCGCGTGCCCAGCACGTCTCCACCCTCATCGCGCCGGCCCTGGCGCGCGGCGAGTGGGTGCTCTCCGACCGCTTCGCCGACGCATCGCTGGCCTACCAGGGGGCCGCCCGCGGCCTCGGCCTCGACACCGTGGCAGCGCTCAACGCCATGGTCTGCGGCGCGACCCGACCTGACCGCACCCTCGTGCTCGACCTCGACGTCGAGCTTGCGCTCGAGCGGGCCCGTCGCCGTGCCTCGACCACTGCGAGCAACCGGCGGTTCGAAGACGAGGACCTCGCCTTCCACCGCACGGTGGCCGAGGCGTATCGGGCGCTTTCGGCCCGCGAGCCGGAGCGCGTCCGCACGGTGGACGCTTCCGGCACCCCGGACGAGGTCCTCGCCCGCGTCCTGGCGGCGGTGGAGGACCTGCTGTGACCTCGCAGCTCCCGTGGCCGAGCTGGATGCTGGCTCCGTCCGCGTGGCCGAGCACCCAGCGGTTGCTGGCCCGCTGCCTGGACCTTGCCTCGCATCACGAGCTGCCCTCCACCCTCATGCTGGTCGGCGAGCCCGGCCTCGGGCGCGAGGCTTTCGCGGTCGAGCTGGCCGCCGGTCTCGCCGTTCACGGCGGACCGCCTGCCGGCTGCACGTGCGCGGCGTGCCAGCGAGTGCGCCGGGGCATCCATCCCGACGTGGAGATTATCGTCCCCGAACAAGGCAAGAGCGACATCTCGATCCTTCAGGCGCAACAGGTCGCCGCGAGCGTCGACCAGCGCCCCTACGAGGGACGGCAGCGGGTGGTTGTCTTTTCCTCCTGTCAGACGCCTCCGCTCAACACCGAGGCTGCCTCCGCCCTGCTCAAGACGCTCGAGGAGCCCCCCGCGCACCTGGTGTTCCTGCTGTTGGCGGCCAACCCGGAGCGGGTGCTGCCGACGATCCAGTCGCGCAGCGTCCAGATCCGGATTCCTCCGCCGGACCGTGCCGCAGCCGAAGCCCTGGTCGCCGCCGCCTGCGGAACCGACCCCAGCCGGGCTGCGGCTCTGCTCGAGGCGTGCCACGGCAACGCGGCCATCGCCCTCGCTGCCGGCGACCCCGCGGTCGGCGCAGCAAGGCGGCTTGCCACGCTGCTCCCGGCTGTGCTTTGGGGCGACGGAGCAGCGCTCCTGCAGACTGCGGGGCTCGTCGGGGGCACGCCCGGTGGGCTCGCGCTCGCCGTCGTGACGCTGCTCGGGGCCGCCCGCTCGCTGCCGGACGAGCAGGCCGAGCGGGCGCTCGCGGCGGCGGCGGCTTTGCTCGCCAGCGAGCACCGCTGTGTCGCGCTGCGGCTCGACCACGAGACAGCCGTCCTCGGCGCCCTGACCCCCTTCGCGACCGGCGCTTGTTGAGCTGCGGCCGCTACTCGATGACGGCGAGGACCTGCCGCATCTCGACGCTGTCGCCTTCCTTGACCAGGATCTGCTTGACGACTCCGCCCTGCTTGGCGTGTAGCTCGTTTTGCATTTTCATCGCCTCGAGCACCACCACCACGTCGCCCGGCTGCACGCGGTCGCCCTCGTGCTTGAGCACCTTGATGATGAGCCCGGGCATGATGGCCGTGATGGCGCCGGCCTCCTCGGCCGCCGCGGCGGAAGCGGCCTTGCGCGTCGGCTTGGCCTTCGGCTCCTCGAGCCCTTCGGCCCTGAACTGATACGCCACGCCGTCGACCCTGGCGGTGCTGCCCGAGATCTCGACGGCGTGGGGGGTGCCAGCGACGTGGATCTGGCTGCCCACCACCGCGGCCGGCATCTCGCACCCGTTGACCACGATGACGTCGCCGCGGCGCTCGATCTCGTACGGCACGCCTTGCAGCTCGAGAGTGAACTTGTTTCTCATCGCAGCCACCTCATCGCGGCGGCCGGCCGGCCGGCGATCGTCCACGCGGAAAGCCGCGGCCCGGCAGGAACCGCCGCCTGCCGCCTGGCCTTCGCCTCCTGTTGCTCGAACAGCGCCAGCGCGACGGCAGCAGCGATCTCCTCCTTGCCGCCGAGCCCCTTGGCGCGCCGCTCGAGGAACGGCCGCGCCACCTGCGGGAACAGCGCGTACGACAGCACGTCCTCCTCGGAGCGGGCGAGGTCGCCGATTTCCCGCCGCGCATCCTCGAGCCCGGGGCACAGCATGTCGGCGGGACGGCAACTGATCGGCTCCTCGTCGCCGATGGCCTTGCGCTGCAGCTCGGGATCGATCGGTGCCGGCGGCTTCCCGTAGTAGCCGCGCACGTACTGCTTGACCTCCTCGGGCACCACCTTGTAGCGCTCCCCGAGGATCACGTTGAGCGTCGCCTGGGTGCCGACGATCTGGCTCGACGGGGTGACCAGCGGCGGGTACCCCATGTCCTTGCGGACCCGCGGGATCTCCTCCAGCACCTCGTGGTAGCGGTCGGCGGCCCCTTGCTGGCGAAGCTGGCTCACGAGGTTCGAGAGCATCCCTCCCGGCACCTGGAACTGCAGCACGTTGACATCCACGGCCGCGACCCCCGCCTCGAACGCCGCGTAACGCTTGCGGATCTCCCCCTGCGTGCGGGCAATCTCGGCGAGCAGCCCGAGGTGGAGCCCGGTGTCGCGCTCGGTCCCCCTCAGCATCGCCACCAGGGTTTCGGTCGGCGGCTGCGAGGTCGACATCGCCATCGAGGAAATCGCGGTGTCGACCACGTCCACGCCCGCCTCCACGGCCTTGAGCAGCGTCGCCGTGCCCATGCCCGAGGTGTAGTGCGTGTGGAGCTGCACCGGCAGGCCGACCTCCCGCTTGAGCGCCGACACCAGGTCGAAAGCCGCGTACGGCGTGAGCAGCCCGGCCATGTCCTTGATCGCGATGGAGTCGGCGCCGAGCTCGGCAAGTTCGCGCCCGAGCGCGACGAACCCCGCAATCGTGTGCACCGGCGAGATCGTGTACGAGATCGCCGCCTGCACATGCCCCCCCTCGCGCTTGGCGATCTTCATCGCGAACGACATGTTGCGCGTGTCGTTGAGGGCGTCGAAGATGCGGAACACGTCGATGCCGTTGCGGCGCGCCAGGACGATGAAGCGTTCCGCGATGTCGTCGGGGTAGTGCTTGTACCCCACGAGGTTCTGGCCGCGCAGCAGCATCTGGAAGCGGGTGCGAGGCATTGCCCGGCGCAGCGTGCGCAGCCGCTCCCACGGGTCCTCGTTGAGAAAGCGCATCGCCGAGTCGAACGTCGCTCCGCCCCAGACTTCGACCGACCAGTACCCGACCTTGTCGAGCGCCATCGCAACCGGCAGCATGTCCTCGGTGCGCATCCGCGTGGCCAGCAGCGACTGGTGGGCGTCGCGCAGCAGCGTCTCGCAAATCTGCAATGGCCTGGCGCTCATGCTCACTCCTGCTCGCCGCGCGAGCCGAACATTTCCTTGGGCTTGATCATCAGCACGAGCGCCCCGTCCGGCGACGAGGGACTGTGGGTGGTGTACGCCCGCACCACCGTGCTCTCGTTCTTCTTCAGCGTCACCGCCGGCATGTTGCGGAACCGGATCGTGACCTCGCCGTCCAGCACCAGGTACAGCTCGTCCTTGGTGTGCCGGTGGAACGGGTACTCGTCCTTGAAGTGCATGACGTAGGCGGCGTGGTCGTTGACCTGCCCCAGCTCGAGGTGCGTGTAGGGCGCGGTGAGGACCGCCGCCAGCTCGTCGATACTCATCTTGTTGGCCATGCCTTCCTCCCGCCGCCTACAGCGGCATCGTGTTGTGCTTCGAGGGCGGGTTCTGGTCGCGCTTGCTCTGCAGGGTGCGCAGCGCCTCGATGAGCCGCGGCCGCGTCTGCTTCGGTTCGATCACGTCGTCGAGGTAGCCGCGGCCGGCCGCTGCGTAGGGGTTGGCGAACTTTTCGCTGTAGGCCTTGATCAGCTCGGCGCGCCTGGCCGCCGGGTCAGGCGCGTTCTGGATCTCGCTGCGGAAGATGATGTTGACCGCACCGTCGGCACCCATCACGGCAATCTCGGCGGTCGGCCACGCCACGTTGTAGTCGCCGCGGATGTGCTTGGAGGACATCACGCAGTAGGCGCCGCCGTACGCCTTGCGCGTGATCACGGTGAGCTTGGGCACCGTCGCCTCGCAGTAAGCGAACAGCAGTTTGGCGCCATGCGTGATGATGCCGCCGTGCTCCTGGTCGAGTCCTGGCAGGAACCCCGGCACATCCTCGAACGTCACGATCGGGATGTTGAAGGCGTCACAAAAGCGCACGAACCGCGCGCCCTTGACCGAGGCCTTGATGTCGAGAACCCCGGCCAGCACCATCGGCTGATTGGCGACGATCCCGACGGTGCGGCCGCCCAGCCGCGCGAACCCGATGACGATGTTCTGGGCGTAGGCTTCCTGGATCTCGAAGAACTCGCCGTTGTCCACGACCATGCGGATGACTTCGCCGATGTCGTACGGCTTGCCCGGGTCGTCCGGCACGACCGAATCGAGCCGCTCGTCCATGCGGTTCGGGTCGTCCCCCGTGTCCTGCGCCGGCGGGTCCTCCATGTTGTTGGCGGGGAGGAACCCCACGAGCTGGCGGATCATCTGGAGCGCCTCCGACTCGTCCCCGGCCGCCAGGTGGCAGACCCCGGACTTCTGCGCGTGCACGTCGGCCCCGCCCAGCTCGTCGAACGAGACCTCCTGGCGCGTCACCGCCTTCACCACGTCCGGGCCGGTGATGAACATGTGGCTCGACTTCCGCACCATGACCACGAAGTCGGTGAGCGCGGGGCTGTACACCGCCCCGCCCGCGCACGGCCCCATGATCGCCGAGATCTGCGGCACGACCCCCGAGGCCAGCGTGTTGCGCAGGAAGATGTCGGCGTAGGCCCCGAGCGAGACCACGCCTTCCTGGATGCGCGCGCCCCCGGAGTCGTTGAGCCCGATGATGGGGGCGCCGTTGCGGGTCGCCAGATCCATGACCTTGCAAATCTTCTCGGAGTGCACCTCGCCGAGCGAGCCGCCGAACACCGTGAAGTCCTGGGAGAAGACGTACACGGTCCGGCCGTCGATCGTCCCCCACCCGGTGACGACGCTGTCCGCCAAGACTTTCTTGGCGTCCATTCCGAAGTCGGTGGTGCGGTGCACGACGAAGGCGTCGATCTCGCGGAACGACCCGGGGTCGAGCAGCGCCTCGAGGCGCTCCCGCGCCGTCATCTTGCCCTTGGCGTGCTGGGCGTCGATGCGCTCCTGCCCGCCACCGAGCCGCGACTGCTGGCGAAGGTCGTGCAACTGCCTGATCTTGTCCTGTACGCCCATCCGCCCTCCTTGCCCTCGCGGGGACCTGTTCGCATGGGTGGCCCGCCGGGGCCCTCGTGGGTTCGCGGATTGTGCCACTTTTCACACCCGCTCGCCACCCCTGCGGCCCCGGGCCGCCGCCCGGGCAAAAGGCACGGGGCGAGGCGCTTCCTTCTCTGAAGCAGGCCGCCTACTCTTGGGACGTGAGGATCACGCCCGGAGCGAGGGCCGTGACGGTGGTGCATGTCGTGCTGGTGCACCCGGAAATCGCGTGGAACACCGGGAACATCGGCCGCTCGTGCCTGGCGGCGGGCGCGCGGCTGCACCTTGTGAGGCCGCTCGGGTTCTCCCTCGACGAGGCGAGCCTGCGGCGGGCCGGGCTCGACTACTGGGAGCACGTACACCCAGTGGTCTGGCCCTCGTGGGAAAAGCTGGAGCCACACCTCGGCGGGCTCGGAGAGCCGTACTTTTTCGGCGCGGAAGCGGAGCGGGACCTGTGGGATGTGGCGTTTCCGCCCCGGGTCGTACTTGCCTTCGGGCGGGAGAGCGTCGGGCTTCCCGAACCCGTGCGGGCTCGCTTTCGGCACCGCCTCGTGCGGATTCCGATGGCGCCGGGTCCGGTCCGCTCCCTGAATCTCTCCACCGCCGTCGCCGTCGCGCTCTTCGAGGTCCTCCGCCAGCACCGCGTCCGGCACGACGCAGCCGGAACCGGCCATCCCTGACCCAGCGCCTCTTGTCTCGTGCCCCTTGCCTCCCGGTTGACTTCCGTCAAGGCCACCGTCTCTACGGCGACCGATACTGAGTGCGGTGAGACCGTTTCTCACCGGGAGGGCCGCATGAGCGAGCTGATCGACAACCGCCGCCACCGTCTGGAGGCGCTCAAGCAACTGATCCGCGAACTGCACGACGGGGCCCCGCCCGAGGCGCTGAAGGCCCGCTTCCGCGCGGTTCTCGAGCACGTCGGGGCGGGTGAGATCTCGGCCCTGGAGTCGGAGCTGATGGCCGAGGGCATGCCGCCGGACGAGATCAAGCGGATGTGCGATTTGCACGTGGCGGTGTTCAGGGAAACGCTGGAACAGCGCCCGCCGGCCGAGGCACAGCCCGGCCACCCCGTCCACACCTTCCGCGCCGAAAACGCCGAGATCCTGCGCCTCGTCGACGAGTACCGCGCGCTCGCCGCCGAGCTGCCAGCCGCCGGCGAGGCCACGCCGGCGCCGGAGCAGGCGGCGCACTGGCGGCGGCTGCAGGCCCGTCTCGATCTCGTGGACGGACACTACAAGCGCAAGGAGTTCCTGCTCTTCCCGTTCCTCGAAAAGGCCGGGATCACGGCCCCGCCCAAGGTCATGTGGGGGGTCGACGACGACGTCCGCGAGAAACTGGCCGCCGCCCGCGAAGCGGCCACCGCCGCGGAGTCGACGCGCGGCGAGGATCTCCGCCTCATCCGCGAGGTTGTGCTGGAGCCGATGCTCGCCGCGGTCGCCGGCATGGCCGAAAAGGAGGAGCGGGTGCTCTTCCCGATGGCGCTCGAGCATCTCTCCGACGCCGAGTGGGGCGAGGTGCAGCAGCAGTGGGGCGACTTCGGCCCCGGGCTCGTGGAGCCCGCCCAGGGCTGGACACCGGCCGCGCCGGCCGTGCCGGCCCACGTCGCCGAGCTCGCGGCCGACGACGCCGTGCGGCTGCCGTCCGGCCATTTCACGCTTTCGCAGCTCCGGGCCGTTCTCGACACCCTGCCGTTCGACATCACGTTCGTCGATGCCGACGACCGCGTCGCCTACTTCAGCGAGGGCAGCGACCGCGTCTTCGCACGCAACCGAGCGATCATCGGGCGGCGCGTCCAGGACTGCCACCCGCCGTCCTCGATGCACATCGTTCAGCGCATTCTCGACGAGATGCGGAGCGGTCGGCGGGAGGTCGCCGAGTTCTGGATCGAGATGGGCCCGCGCTTCGTCCACATCCGCTACTTCGCCGTACGGGACGCGGACAGGCAGTACCTCGGCTGCCTCGAGGTGACCCAGGACGTGGCCGGCATCCGCCGGCTCGAGGGCCAGCGCCGGCTGCTGGCCGAAGGCTAGGGAGGACCGCATGGACATCACTGGCGACACCAGAGTCGGCGCTCTGCTCGACGCCCACCCCGAGCTGGAGGAGGTCCTCATCGGGCTCTCGCCCGAGTTCCGGCGCCTCCAGAACCCCGTCCTCCGCCGCACGGTCGCCCGCGTCGCCACGCTTTCGCAGGCGGCCCGCATCGGCGGCATCCCCGCCCCCGACCTCGTGCGCGCCCTGCGCAAGGCGGCGGGCCAGCCGGTCGTGGAGCCGCCGCCCGGACACGAGGCCCCGGACGTCCCCGAGCCCGAGCCCGACTGGGCACGCGGCGCGCTCCCCGCCGAGTGGCTGGACGCGCAGCAGATCCTCGCCGGCTCGGGCAGCCCGGTCGGCGTGCTCGGGAGCAGGCTCGCCGAGGCAGCGCCCGGCACGATCCTCGGCTTGCGGGCGCCGTTTTACCCGGCACCGCTCGTCGACGCCCTCCGCCAGCGCGGGTACGCGATCTTCGCCCGCGAGGCCGGCGCCGTCTGGGAGGTGCTGGCCCGCGCGTGAAGGCGCCGCACCTCCGCGGGGACCGACGGGGATCCGGCCAGAACCCGGCGCCGCGGTCCTGCGTTGAACGCACCAGCAGGCAGGGTACCTGCCGGGCGGAGGCGACGCATGAAGACGCTCATCAAGGTCCTCGTCGGGCTCGCCGTCGTGGCGGCCATGGGGTACGGCGCGGTCCAGGTCGCCGGCGGCGGCAGGGACAAGGGCTCGGCGTGGACGCTCGTCAAGGTCGAGCGCGGCACCATCACCGACAAGGCGCTGGCGACCGGGCAGATCGTCCCGGAGCAGGAAATCCAGGTGAAGTCGCAGATCTCGGGGATCGTCAAGGAGTGCCTGGCCGAGGTCGGCGACCGCGTGGAGGCCGGCCAGCCGCTGTTCGTCATCACGCCGGACCCGACCCCGCTCGAGCTCAACGAGGTCCAGCGCAAGCTCGACCTTGCCGAGGTGACGTACGCCAAGGCGGCGGCCGACCTCGAGCGGGCCAGCTCCCTGTGGAAGGAGGGCATCCTCTCCCGGGAACAGCTCGACGGCACCCAGAAGGCGTTCGACGAGGCGCGCATCCAGCTCGACCTGGCGCGCGAGAGGCTCGCGCTCACCAAGGAGGGGAGGATCCGGCGCGCCACCAACGCAGTGGACTCCGTGATTCGCGCCCCCGCGTCCGGGACCGTGTTGCGGCGTCATGTCAACCCGGGTGACCCGGTCGTGCCCCTGACCTCGTACCAGGCCGGCACGCCGCTCGCGACCCTGGCGGACATGGGAACGCTGCTGTTCCGGGGCACCGTAGACGAGATCGACGTCGGCAAGCTCGAGGAAGGCATGCCCGTGCGCATCAGGATCGGCGCCCTGCCCGACGCCAGGGTGTCAGGACGCCTCACCCGCATCGCCCCGAAGGCCACCGAGAAGGAGGGCACCACCCTCTTCGATGTCGAGGCCGCGATCGCCGCCGCCACGGGCGTGACGCTGCGAGCCGGCTACTCGGCGAACGCCGACATCGTCATCCAGGAAAAGAACGACGCCCTGGTCATTCCGGAGCGGCTCGTCGCGTTCGAGGGAGGTAAGGCCTCCGTCGAGATGCCCCCGGCCAGCGCGGAGCTGCAGCCGATCAGGAGGGAGATCAGGGTCGGGCTCTCGGACGGCTTGCTCATCGAGGTCCTGGAGGGGCTGGCCGACGGCGACCACGTCATCCAGCGCCCCCCGAAGCAGATCACCTGAGCCATTGGTGAGGCCGGCATGGGTGTCTCGAACTACCTCCACCAGCTCCTGCGCGACCTCAAGACGCAGAAGCTGCGCGCCGCCTTGACGCTGTTCGGCATCGTCTGGGGCACCGCCGCCGTCACGCTCCTCGGGGCGTTCGGCGAAGGGCTCGAGAAGCACCTCGTCAAGAGCATCCGGGGACTCGGGGAGAACATCGTCATCGCCTGGCCGGCCCGCACCTCGAAGCCGTGGGAAGGCCTGCCGCGCAACCGGCGGGTCGTGGTTAAGGAACGAGAGATCGAGGCGATTCGCCGGGAAGTGCCCGAGATCGCCGCGATTTCCGGCGAGTACTCGGCGGGCGACAAGAAGTTCAGGGTCGGGCACAGGGTCCTGGTGCCGGGGCTGACAGGCGCCAGCCCGGTGTTCGCGGCGATGCGCAACCTCATCCCGCAGGAAGGCGGCCGCTACGTCAACGCGCTCGACCTGGACGAGCGGCGGCGGGTCGTGTTTCTGGGCGACGAGCTCGCCGACGACCTCTTCGGCACCCAGGACGTGGTGGGCAAGTACGTCCACATCAATGGAGTGCCGTTCCTGGTCGTGGGAGTGATGCAGAACAAGGAGCAGGACTCCTCGTACCAGGGCCGCGACAAGGACCGCGCCTCCATCCCAGCCACGACGTTCCGCGCCATGTACGGCCAGGAGGCCTTCGGCAACTTCGTGTTCCAGGTCCACGACGCCGCCGCCGTCGAGTCCGCCAAGGAGAAGGTCATCGCGACGCTGGCCCGCCTGCACCGCTTCGACCCGGCCGACAAGGAGGCGGTGCGCATGTGGGACGTCACCGAAAACGAGAAATTCATGCGCTCGATCATGCTCGGCTTCCGGCTGTTTCTCGGCAGTATGGGGGTGCTCACGCTGGTCGTCGGCGGGATCGGCGTCTCCAACATCATGAACGTGGTGGTGGAGGAGCGCACCAGAGAGATCGGCATCAAGATGGCGCTCGGCGCCAGGCAGCGCGCCATCACCGCACAGTTCCTGTTCGAGACGCTGGTGCTCACCCTCCTGGGCGGCGCCATCGGGTTTCTCATATCGTGGGGGATCTGCTCGGCGTTTCCGGCCAGCCTCGACGAGTACGTCGGCACCCCTGCGATCTCGCTCCAGGTCGCGGCCGTCACCACCGGAATCCTCGGCCTCGTGGGGTTCGTCGCCGGCTACTTCCCGGCCCGCTCCGCCGCCAGGCTGAACCCGGTCGAGGCCCTGAGGCTCTAGCATGCTGACCGCCCGGCTCATCGTGTGCCTGTTCCGCACCGCCGCCAGGATCCAGCGCAAGCGCATGGTCCTGACCGTGTCCGCCATTGCCTGGGGCACCGTGGCGATCCTCTTGCTCCTGTCGTTCGGCGAGGGCCTCAAGCGCAGCATGGAGAAGGGACAGCGGGGCCTCGGCGATCGCCTCGTGATCCTCTGGATGGGGCAGACCGAGAAGCCCTTTGCCGGCCTTCCCGCCGCGCGCCCGATCCGCCTCGTGCCCGAGGACGTCGGGCTGGTGCTCGGGGCGGTTCCCGAGATCGGCGCCGCCGCTGGTGAAATGCACAACTGGAACGTGCAGCTCGTCAACGGCCGTACCGCCCTCAACAAGCGCGTCGTCGGAGTCCAACCGGCGTACGGCGAGCTGCGCGCCAACTACCCGCAGCCGGGCGGGCGGTACATCGACGACCTGGACATGCTCCACAAGCGCCGCGTCGTCTTCCTCGGGGACAACCTCGCCCGCGACCTGTTCGGGGATGCCGACCCCGTCGGCAGGACGCTGCAGCTCGCCGATTCCACGTTCACGGTCATCGGCGTGATGCAGAAGAAGCGGCAAATGGGGATGTACGGCGGCCCCGACGCCGACCGTGCGACGATCCCCCTCTCGACCTTCGAGGCGCTGTTCGGCCGCCGGCACCTCTCGAACCTCGTCTACCAGCCGGTGAGCGAGGCCGCCGCGCCGGCCGCCAGGCGCCGCTTCCTGGAGGTCATGGGGAGCAAGTACCGCTTCGACCCCTCCGACACCCGCGTGTTCGGCTTCTGGGACACCATCGAGAACGCCAGGGTCTTCAGCAACATGATGATCGGCATCGAGATCTTCCTCGGGATCATCGGCGCCCTGACACTCGTCATCGGCGGCGTGGGCGTGGCCAACATCATGTTTGCCGCGGTGCAACACCGCACCAGGGAGATCGGCATCCAGATGGCACTCGGCGCGCGGCGGGTGTGGATCACTGGCGGCCTGGTGCTCGAGTCGCTCACCCTGACCTTCGCCGGCGGGCTCGTGGGCATCGGCGCCGGCAGCGCTCTGGTCCGGGCGCTGGCGGCCTTCCAGGCCTCCAACCCGAACGAGGCCATGGAGTTCCTAGGCCAGCCCACGATTTCTGTGCCGATTGCCGTCACCACCGTGCTGCTGCTCGGCGGCATCGGGCTGCTGTCTGGCTACTTCCCGGCCCGCCGCGCGGTCACCATCCAGCCCGCGGCGGCGCTGCGGTACGAGTGAGGGGGCGCACCATGTTCGGCATCGGCGGCAACGGCAGCAACGGCGCGCGGCCCCGGCCGGGCGGCGGCCTCATCGACATGCAGGGCATCCGCAAGGTCTACTCCAGTGGACCCGTCGAGGTGGAGGCGCTGCGCGGCGTCGACCTCCTCGTCGACGCCGGCGAGATGGTCGCGATCGTGGGTCCTTCCGGCTCTGGCAAGTCGACCCTCATGAACATCATCGGCTGCCTCGACACGGCCACGGGCGGCTCGTATCGGCTGCGCGGCGAGGAAGTCGCGGGGCTTTCGGTCGACCGCCTGGCCGCCATCCGCAACCGGCGCGTCGGCTTCGTTTTCCAGAGCTTCAACCTGCTGCCGCAGCTCTCGGCGTTCGAGAACGTCGAGATGCCGCTGCTGTTCGCGGGAAAGCCCGCGCGCGAGCGGCGGGCGCGGGTCGAGGAGCTGCTCGACCAGGTCGGGCTCGCCGACCGCCGGTTCCACCGCCCCACCGAGATGTCCGGCGGGCAGATGCAGCGCGTCGCCATCGCGAGGGCGCTGGCGTGCGCGCCGGACATCATCCTGGCCGACGAGCCTACCGGCAACCTCGACTCGGCAGCCGGCAAGGACATCATCGGCATGTTCGAGCAGCTCTGGCAGAAGGGTCACACGCTCGTGCTCATCACTCACGACGCTGCCGTCGCTCGGCGAACCCGCCGCATCATTCGCATCGAGGACGGTCGCATCGTGGAAGATGCAGCGCCCGCCTCATCCGCCCGGCACGCCGCGGAGAGCGGACTCAAGTAGTCGGCGTCTCGGCGCCGCGTGTCAGGGCCGCGCCGAGGGCCTCAGGGGCTCGGGCCGGGCCGGGCGCTCGACCTGGATCGTGGTGTGGCGAATCCCAAAGTCACGGTGGAGCACCTCGTGGATCCGCCAGAGCAGCTCCTCGCCGGCGTGCGGATCGGCGTTGACGTGGGCCGAGAGCGCCACGAAGCCCGACCCGATCGTCCAGACGTGCAGGTCGTGCACGCCCGCCACGCCCTCGACACCCAGCACCGCCTCCCGTACGCGGTCGGCGTCGAGGTGGCCGGGAACCCCTTCCATCAGCACCGACACCGCATCTCTCAGGATCCCCCAGGCCGAGGCCACGATCAGCACCGCGATGACCATCGAGGCCACCGGATCCACCCAGCGCCACCCGAAGAACTGGATGGCGAGACCGGCGAGCAGCACCTGGACCGAGCCGAGCGCGTCGCCGGCGACGTGGAGAAAGGCGCCGCGGAGGTTCAGGCTGTCGCGCGCGCCTCCCCGCAGCACCAGCATCCCCACCACGTTCACGACCAGCCCGCCGGCGGCAATGACCATGAGGGGGCCCGGGCGCACCAGCGCCGGCGCCGCCAGCCTTCCGACCGCCTCGCGAACGATCAGCACCGCCAGCGCCGCCAGCAGGGCGCCGTTGGCCAGGGCGGCCAGGATTTCCGTCCGGTAGAACCCGAAGGTGTGCCGGGGCGACGGCCGACGGCCGGCCATCCAGATCGCGAACAGCGCCAGGCCGAGTGCGCCGGCGTCGGAAAGCATGTGGCCGGCATCGGCGAGCAGCGCCAGCGAGTTGGTGAGCCACGCCCCCAGCACCTCCGCCACCATGTAGGCGAGCGTGAGCGCGAGCGTGACCAGCAAACGCCGGCGGTTGCGCCGATCGGCGGCGAGGCGGTGATGGTGGTGGCCGTGGGGCGGGGCCGTGCTCATTCCGAGTGGCCCCGGCGAGTCGGTGCCTGGCCATCGCTGCCGGGCCGCCCTCGCGCCGGCGGAGGCGAGGGGCTGCCGAACCGGGCCGAAAAAGAAAGCCGCCGGATGGTGCCGGCGGCGGTTGAGGGATGGGGAGGTCGGTCGCTCAAGTCGTCGTAAGGTTGGCCTTTGAAGGCAGGAAACAAAAGTGAAAGGAAAAGGTGGTAGGTTGCTTTTGGCTGGTCTGCAAGAGTGGTCGCTTGACCGCCGCCTCCCTCCGATCTATCGACTAGGGGCATTATAGGGCTCCGTCCTCGTCTTGTCTAGCCCCTCCCTCGTCCTGAGCGTCCTCGAGCTCGATCACGACTTGTTGCTTCTCGCCCTCCCCCACGTCAACCCTCAAGGCGCGCGCTTTCTTCCCGGGCGCCAGCACCTCGATCTCGTGCCTCCCCGGCGGGACGGCCAGCCCGCGCTCGAGTCGGCGCAACTCATCCGCCGTCCCGACTAGCTCGCCGTCCAGGTACACGGCGGCGTTGCCGGGAGAGACCCTGAGATCCAGCACGGCGCCCGCAGGCACGCGGGCGGCAGGCGGCCGTCCCGGCTCGCCGCGCGTCTCGGGGCGAAGCGAGCGGTCGGGGCCACGGCGCTCGGGGGGCTCCGGCGCCGGCTTCTTTTCTCCGAACACCCGGCGGTTCGGGAGCCCTCGGAGGTTGCCCTCGTACCACGGCTCCTCCGGTTCGCCCCGCACCCTCTCGAGCTTGAAATCGAGCGGGAAGAAGCGCCCCTCCCGCGCCTCGATCGTCACGGACTCGCTCCTGTACCCTTTGAGCCTGAACTCCAGGGTGTACTCCCCGGGCTCGAGATAGAGGTAGTCGGGGAATCCGTCGAAGTCGTCGGCGGTGCCGATCAGCTCGCCGTCCAGGTACACCCGGGCTCGCTCGGGGCTGATGTCGGTGTCCACCGCCGTCAACGAGGGGTTGACGGCTCGCGGGAGACCCACATACCAGCCGGGCCAGTCCCACCACAGCCCCCAGTGCACTCCCCACCAGACGCTCCGCCAGCGGTGGGCGGAGGCCGGCATCGCCGAGCCCAGCACGATCAGGGCCGCGGTTCCGAGCAGCATGAACCTGCGCATGGCCTCACCTCCAAAACCCTCGTAAGCAACCAGCGTGCCCTTCCGGACCCGCGCCCCGCCGTCCCGCCACCGATGCCGTCGTCCCCGCCCGGGGACAGTCAAAGCACGCGCACTGCTCCCATCTGGCTCGCCCAGCGGCGCGCCCCCAGACGCGCCACCCGCCTCGCCGGCAGTACGAAGAACCCCTCCGCCCGTTGCGCGCTCGGAAGCGTCAGCGTGCGCAGCGCGCCGAGGCCCTCCGTCACCGCGGCGTAGGGCCTGAACCCGAGCTGGCTCGCGTAGCAGGCCAGAGCGCGGCGCTTGCGATCCCACGTGGCATCGACCTCGACCAGGAGGTTCGGCAGCAGCGGGGCGCCGACTTCGTACGCCACGACCCAGGCGGGGGCGCGCCGCCGCAGCCCCCAGGCGAAGCGCCGGCGGAGCGCAACCTGGACCGCCAGGGCCACGGCGCGATGGTCGGGGTGGAGCTCCACCAGCGATGGCGTCACGACTGTCTCGGCGCCAGACTCGTCGAAAAGCCTCCCGAGGCGCGCTGCGAGGCCGCTCCGCATCGCTCCCAGCCCGCGGTCGGGCAGACGCCAGAACAGCGGCGGCGCGACGCCCAGCTCCCCGGCGGCCCGGCGCGCCTCGTCCTCGCGCACCCCGGCCACGCCCTGCGCATCGCCGCTAGTCAGGCACACGATCGCGATCTCGACGCCGCGCCCCGCGGCCAGCGCCAGCGTGCCCCCGAGCCCCAGCGTCTCGTCGTCGGGGTGGGGTGCCAGCACCAGCCATTGCCTCCCGGGAGGAAACCCGCCAGCAAAGGGGATCAGCTCGCCTTCCTCGGGCAAACGTCCGGGCATCACCACCTCCGGCTCCACAGCGCCGCGCATCCGGCCAGCCCCAGCACGGTGAGGACGACCCCGAGCCCCAGACCCGGCGGTCGGTAGCGCCAGAGGACGGCGTGTATCCCTTCCGGGACCTCCACCGCCATGGCCGCCAGGTTCACGGTTTCGATCGAGACCTCGCGCCCGTCGAGCCAGGCTCGCCAGCCGGGGGCGCGCGGCACGTGGAGCACCGCGAGGATGCGCCCCTGGGCTCGGATCTCGGCGTGCCAGCGCCACGGCCGCTGTTCGCGCACCTCGAGCCACCCTTCCCCACCCAGGACACGCGGCCGGTCACCCACGGCAACCGCCGAGAAGTCGAGTGCCTCCCACGCACCGCTCGCCGCATCGCCGGGTGGCGCCACCACCTCCGCCGCCAGCCGCAGCACCGGCAGCGCGCGCGTGTTGCGATGGATCGCGCCGCCGGGGTGCACCTCCACCGCTTCCCACCCGTCGGCCAGCTCCCCTGTCGGCTCGCCGGGCGGCGTCGCCAGCCACCGCACGCCCCACGCCCCGGCCAACCCGGCCCACGGGCGAGTGAACGGCCCCGGCAGGTCCAGGCCCGCGCTCCCAAGCGCCTGGTGCAGCGCGGTCAGCGCCCGGGAGCGGACCGGGTCGTTCGAGGCGAGCTCGGGGAGGCCCCAGGCGGCGGCCCGGTTGGCCGGCAGCACGCTTGCCAACGCGAGCACCCGCCCGCCTTCCCGGGCCTGCTCCCGCACCAGCGCCTCTGCCAGCTCGGCCCCACCCGGCTCGCCTCCGCGACAGGCTCCGAGCACGTCCCAGGCGTTGAGAGCCGACTCCGCTCCAACCACGACCGGCAACAGCCACCCCTGCCCCGCCAGGCTCGCTGCCCCGGCGGCGACCGGCGCGACCGCGCCCGGCACCAGCCGATGGCGCGCCACTCCGGGGCGCGCGGTCAGCGCCAGGAGCAGCGCCGCGGCGCCCACCGCCGCGGTCGCGGCGGCGATCCGCCCGCGGTGCGGCCGGCGCAGCACGGCGTCGGCACCGATGGCGCCGCACGCTGCGAGCACGAAGCCAGGCAGCAGGCCAGCCCGGGGCCACGTCATGACGCCGAGCACCGGAACTCGCGCCAGCGCGTCGGCAAGCACCGGCAGCTGGAACACGAGGGCGAACGCCCACCCCGCCAACACCGCGAGGGCGAGCCGGTGTCTTCCGAGCCGCCGCCGCGGCCGACCGGCCAGCATCCAGACGAACGGCGCCGCGCCGGCCCCCAGGAGCAGAACGGATGCCGCGAACGGGTAGCGCCAGGTGCCGTCGGCCGGATGCCCCTCCCGCCACGGCGACACCAGCATGGCCGCCGCGCGCGCTCGCAGCTCCCAGGTGAAAACCGCCAGCGGGTACGCCGGCGCGCGGCCGATCTCGGCGAGCTTGGCCGAGTCCTGCACCGTGAGCGCGGTCGGAACCGCCCCGGCCCCGCTCACCGCCAGCGCCAGCACGAACGGCACTGCGAGCCTCGCGAGCCGGCGCCAGCGCCCCGCCGCCAGCACGGTGCCCATCGAGCCCGCGGCGAGCCACAGGAACCCCCCCGTTTCCGGGTGCACGCACCACCCTCCCATCACCCCCAGCAGCAGCGCCGCCAGCGCGCCGTCCCGGCGCCGCCCGCGCATTGCCCCGACCAGCGCCCACACCACCCAGGGGAGCGCCGCCACCACCCAGGCGAGCGGCACCACCCCCCACGCCAGCGGGTAGAGCCCGAAGGCAAACGCCAGCGCCCCGGCGCTGCAGGCCGCCGGGCGAAGCCCCCAGCGCCGGAACAGCAGCCAGGCGCCCAGGGCGGCCAGCTCGAGCTTCCAGAACACCATGACGTCCGACCCGCGGCGGGCGCCCAGCGCCCAGACCGGGGCGTGGAGAGGGAACGGAAGCTGGCTCTGGCCGCCCGCTGCGAGCGGAGCGCCGCCGCCAATGCGCTCCGAAATCCACGGCGGCTCGCCCTCCGCGACGAGCCGGCGGGCCTCCTCCCACCACACCTCGAACTGTAACGGCAAGTCGATCTGGTCGCCGATCCCCGCCACGGTCGCGGTGCCTCCCCAGGCAGGCGCGGCGGGGGTGCCGGGACCCAGATGCAGCCCTTGCAGGACCAGCCGTCCCGGCAGGAGCACGAGCAGGACATCGACCAAGAGCTGGAACCTCAGCAGGCCGTGGCGACGGCGCCAGCAGGCCAGGTGCACGAGCGCAATCGGCACGGCAATCCAGGCCAGCACAGCGAGGTCGGGTTTCATACCAGGTCCGCGTCCGCCATCGTGAAGTAGAAACTCGCCGCGAGCCTGTCGATCGTGAGCTGGGGGTCGACGCCCCTGGCAACCATGCGCAGCCCCGCCTCGTGACCACGCCGCAGCCACCCGAGCCCGGCCAGGAGTTCGGCAGCCTGCGCGTCGCCGGACATCCACGCCTCGAGACGGGAGCACCCGTGCCGGCGGGCGAGCTCCCCCGCCGCCGCGTCGATGGCGCGCACGGACCGGTCGTCCTCCCCGTCCCACACGAGGTCGCACACCCAGAGGACGCCGTCCCCCACCCGCAACACCGCCACGGCATGGGGCTCGCCCCGCCGCCACGCGGTGACGAACCGGTACTCCACACCCGGGCGACCGCAAAACCGGCGCCGGTACCACGCGGCGTCCCGCACCGCGGCCACCCGGTAACGGTGTGCGGCGCGCGCCCACAGCCTGTCGGTGAGGTGCGGGAGGTCCTCGTCGACGACCTCGTGGCCGAGGTGCCAGCGCCACCGGACGACCGCGGCTCGCGTCCAGACCTCCACAGGCCTCACCGGCCGGTAGCCGAGGCGCCCGACGACGAGCGGGTCGTTGCGCGGCCCGGGGAAGCCGAACAACACGGCGAGCCGCTCCGGCGCCTCGAAGAGCGCGAAGAAGCAGCGGGCAGTCTCGAGGTAGGCACGCGCGGCGCCGAGGCCCGAGCGGGCACTGGGGAGCGCGAACACGTCCACGTTTTGCCCGGCCAGCACCCGGCGGCCGCCGTCCTGCAGCCAGACGGGCAGAGCGGCGAAGTGCGTGACGACGGCGCCGGAGGCGTCCTCGCCGACGACGATCCACCGGCCTTCCGGCCCGTCGGCGAACTTCCACTGCCACTCCGGAAGCGGCCTCGCGAGGCCGAACGCGGCGTTGAACGCGCGGTTGATCTCGCTCTCGTCGCCGGCGCGATACGGTCGCAGCCGTACCCCCGGGCCGGCCGGCGCACGGCTCGCACCGCTGGCGGAACCGGACGCCGCCGTCTCAGCTCCTGCGTGCTCGGGCCGCCGTGAACGCGCTTCCACCATGAGCAGCGGCAGTATCGGGCATCCCGGCACCTCGCGCAAACCCTGTCTGCTATCGTGCCGGCGTGACTGCAGCACCGCCCCCTGCCCGCGCCGAGCGGCCCGTGCGCCTGCCCAGCCTTTGGCTTGCGGCACTGCGCGCCATGGCCGGCAGGTCCGGCCCGATCCCGGCGCTGGCGCGCCGCTGCGAAGGCCTTGCGGCGCGCGGGCGCGCCCGCGTTGCCGCCAGGCTCGCGGCGCAGGGGGACCCCTGTCTGATCCGCCTCGAAGGCGTGACGCTGCGCGTCCCGCTTCCCCTCGCGCTCGCGTTCCTCGACCGGCGCTTCGACCGGCTCACGATTGCCCGGCTCCGCCGCCTCGTGCGGCCTGGCATGCTGGCCGTGGACGTGGGTGCGCACGTCGGCTTCTACACGCTGCTGCTGGCGAGGCTCGTGGCGCCCGCGGGCCGCGTCGTCGCCGTGGAACCCGCGCCGGAGAACGCCTCGCTCCTCGCACGCAACCTCGAGTTCGCCCCTGAGCGTTCGGTCGAGATCGTGCAAGCGGCGGCCGGCCGCGAGGATCGGGAGCGGACCTTCGTGCTCTCCGACTCGAGCGACACCCACTCCTTCTACCCCCACCCGCTGTCCCGGAGCGTGGGCTCCGTCGTGGTGCGGGAGCGGCGGCTCGACCGCCTGCTGGCGGCTTCCCCCGACTTCGTCAAGATCGACGTCGAGGGCGCCGAACTCGAAGTCCTGCAAGGGCTTTCAGGCCTCGTGTGCGGCGACCGCCCGCGGGCGGTGCTGGTGGAGGTCAACCCGGCGTGCCTCGAGGCCGCCGGCGCCTCTCCGGCGGCCCTGCTCGAGTGGCTCGAAGAGCACGGTTTCGCTCCGCTGGAACTCGCCGACGAACAGGCCGGCGTCGTGCACCGGGGAGGGGCGGCCTGCCGGGCCGCGCTCGCCCGGCGCGAGCGCCCCGGCTGGTTCGCGAACTTGCTGGCGCGCCGGGCCTGACCGCCGCCATTTCCGGGCTACCCGGGGAGATGGTAGGCTGGGCCGCCGTGGGAACCGAACCTTCGAACACCGGTCACATCACCGTTCGCCTGGAGGGGATCCACAAGCGATACCCGCTGTTTCGCCGTCGGCGGGACCGCCTCCTGGCGCTGGTCGGGCACACGGCCCCGCTGGCCACCAAGGCCGCCTTGCGCGACGTCTCGCTCGAGGCGAGGGCAGGGGAGGCGATGGGGATCATCGGCGACAACGGCTCCGGCAAGAGCACGCTGCTCCGCATCGTGGCCGGCATTTCCGAGCCCAGCGAGGGCTCGGCCCGCGTCGAGCCGCCGGTGTCGGCGATCCTCGAACTGGGGCTCGGCTTTCATCCGGAGTTCACGGGCAGGGAAAACGCGACCCTGTATGGCTCGCTCATCGGCGTGCCGGCCTCCGCCATGGCCGGACGGCTCGACGAGATCCTGGCCTTCGCCGAGCTCGGCGAGTTCATCGACCAGCCCGTGCGCACCTACTCCTCCGGCATGTCGGCGCGGCTCGCCTTCGCGGTCGCGACGCACGTGGATCCGCGCGTGCTGGTCGTGGACGAGGCTTTGGCGGTGGGCGACGGCGCGTTCCAGAAGAAGTGCGTGGACCGCATGGTGCGCTTCAAGGAGGAGGGCCGCACCGTGCTCTTTTGCTCCCACGCGATGTACCTCGTGGCGGGGTTTTGCGAGCGCGCGATTTGGCTGCGCGACGGAGAGGTGGCAGCAGCGGGCCCCTCGCCCGAGGTCATCCAGGCGTACGAGGAGCACCTCCGGCACAAGGGCAAGCGCAACCTGGCGCAGGCGACGGACGAGACGGCGGCGCCGCTCGCCCGCATTGCCGGCGTAAGCCTCCAGCCGGAGACGGACATCGTCCCGGGGCGCCCCCTGGCGCTGGAAATCCGGGTCTCGCGCCGCGTTTCCGGGCTACCCGTCCACCTCGGCGTCGCGTTCGAGGACCGGCAAGGCACCTGCCTCTTTTCGGCCGTGACGATGTGGGACGGGGTCGCGCCGCTGGTGGCCCGCGGCGAGCAGGTGGCGCGGTTGCGCATCGAGCGCTGGCCGTTCCGGCGCGGGCGCCTCGACCTCACGGTCGTGGCGGCCGACGAGGGTATGCTCACCATTTACGACCAAGTCGTGGTGCGCGGGGCGGTCGAGCTGACCGCCGGCCGCTGGGAGCCCGGGGTCGTGGACGTCCCCCACGTCTGGGAGTGCGAGTAGCGGCTCGGCGAGACGGGGCGTCGCCCCGCGCGCGGGTCGGTAAACCCTCGCTGTGGTACCGTTTCGCCATGGATGCGAGGCGGTTCCACGGCGGCCGGCACGAGGCCGCGTGGCTGTGGCTTGCCACGGCGGTCTTTGCTCTCGCCCTGGGAGCAGTGATGGCCGCCCACGAGATGTGGCGGGACGAATTGCAGGCCTGGCTGCTGGCCCGCGACTCCGCAACGCTCGGGGAGCTGTGGCGCAACACGCGGTACGAGGGGCACCCGCTGCTGTGGCACCTCGCGCTCTTCGTACTTGCGCGGCTGGGAGCGGGCCCCGGCGCGATGCAGCTTCTGCACTGGGCGCTCGCCACTGCCGCCGCGGCGTTCCTCCTCCACCGGTCCGCGCTGCCGCTGCCGGTGCGCTTGGCAGTCGTGTTCTCGTACTTGCCGTTTTTCGAGTACGGGGTGATCAGCCGGAACTACGCCGCCACGGTCGTGGGCCTGCTGGCGTTCGCCCGCTGCCTCCAGACGCAACGGCCGCTGGGGGCGGCCGGCGCCGCCGCCCTCGCGGCCAACGCTTCCCCGATGGGCATGGTGCTGGCGCCCGCCCTCGCCCTCGGCATGTGGCTCCGGCAGCCCCGGCGGGCGGCGCTGCCGCTTTTGATCATCGCTGTAGCCCTCGCGGCCGCCGTCGCACAGTGCCTGCCCCCGCCCGACTACGAGCACGCACGAGGCTGGCATCTCGGCTGGGAGGCCGAGCGGGCCGGCTACACCGCGAGGAACTTCGCTGCCGCGCTGCTGCCGCTGCCCAAAAACCACCTCCACTTCTGGAACAGCTCGGCCCTGTTCCGGACCGGGCCGCATCCTTTCCGCTGGCGCGACACCGGGGACGTGCTGGCGCTTTCGACCATCGCCGGGTTCGTCGCCGGCGTGGCCTGGCTCGTCTGGCGCTCGCGGCCCGCGCGCTGGGTCTGGCTGGCCGGGAGCGGCTCGCTGCTCGCCTTCGCCTATCTCAAGTTCCCGGGCGCGCTTCGCCACGCCGGGTTCCTGTGGGTGCTCGCCGTGGTCGCGGTGTGGATCGCCGGAACCGACGCCAGGTTCGACTCGCGTCCGGCGAAGCTGGCCGTGGCCGCGGCGCTCGCCGTCGCCGACCTGGGCACGGCCGTGGCGGTGCGGTGGGAGCTTGGCGAGGCGTTTTCCGGGGCGAGGTGTGCGGCACTCCGTCTCGAGCGCGAGGGGCTCGACCGGCTGCCGCTCGTGGCGGGGTGCGACTTTTCCGCCTCCGGCGTGGTGGCATATCTCCCCGGCCGCACGCTGCTGTTCCCGGCCACCGGAAGCCGCGGCAGCTTCGTGGTGTGGAACCTCGCGCGTCTTGCCCAGGACACCCTGCACGAGGAGGCGCTCGTCGACGCGGCCGCGGCGTTGGACGCCGGACGCGGCGCGGTGCTGCTCCACAACCGGCCGCTGGCGCGGCTGGCGTCGCGGGCGGCACAGTGTGAACTCGTCGCGGCGTGCGAGCCGACCATCGTTGCCGACGAGGCTCAGTGGATCTACGTCTGCCGCGACACCGCCCCCGGCGCCACGCCGCCAACCGGGACAGGGGGCGGCGGTGGGTGACCGCCGCTCCCCCCTCACACCACCGGACGTGCGGGTCCACATCCGGCGGTTCGCAAGGTGGAGCTGAGGGCGCCGCGCGAGGTTCGCCGCCGGGGAGCTGGCACCCGCGGCCACGCCGCGGCCCCGGTTCCGACGGGACAGCTCCAGTCGTCTCGCCTTGAAAGTATCGAGGGCCCTGCCGGCCGCTCGCAGCGGGTCGACAGCTCGTCCACGGCCGTTCCATCGATACCGTGGCTGCCCTTGCGCATCGGTCGGAGCCGCCTCCTCCCTTCGACACTCTCACCCGGCGTCGATGCTCGAGCTGGGCGCACTGAGCAAAGCGGCCCGCGTTGCCGCGGGCCGCTCGCCTGCATCGGTACGGGCCGGCCGCTACTCGAGCGTCTGGGTCGGCACGAAAATCGGGGCGTTCGTGAAGTTGTTGATGAGCGAGCAGCCGAAGGCGATCGAGGCGCCCGGCTCAACCTCGATCTTGAGGATGATCCTGCCGAGGTCGTCCTCCGGTGCCACGTCCTGGAAGAACTCGTCGATCGACTTCTGCCAGTAGGCATACCTGCCGGCCGCCCAAAGCTGTCGCTCCTTGACGAAGTTGGGGTCGTCGACGCTGTAGAGCGTGAGCTTGACGGCGTCGGCGCTCCACTGGCCGCCGGCCGGCTCGACGATCGTCAAGTTGGTGCGGAACCCCTGCCCGGCCTGCTGCGCCGTCTTGCCGTTGTGGCGCAAGCCGGTGATGAACAGCGTGAGCTTCCGGTCGGTCGCCTGGTACACGGGGTACACCATGACGAACTGGCCGAAGTCGTCGTACGGCGGCACCGCACCGGTGTGGGTGCGGGCCGAGATCACCGGCAGCGGTTTCATGCCCCGGTTGATCGGGTCGGCCTGGTAGAACCACAGCGAGGCCTTCTGGAAGTCGATCTGGGTGTAGGTGAGGATCTGCTCGAGTGACAGCGTCTCGTTCGGCAGCAACGAGAACGTCCGGGACTCCTCGCGCGGCGAGCCGTCCGGCCGCTTGACCGCCATCTTGAGCATCATTTCCTCTGTAGTCGGGTTGTAGACCGTGAGGTCGGTGTTCCACAAGGCGCCGTTCTTCCCCGGCAGGTTGCGCGCCACGTCCACGACGAGCAGCGACTGCGGCGAGCACAGGGTACCGCCCACCCTCACCTGCTGGGTGGAGGGCGACGAGACGATCGTCGAGCCGCTCTTGATCCGCCTGGCCGTGAGCTTGACCGGGTATGTCGCGCCGCACTTGTAGCTGTGGACCACCGTGGCCTTGTCGGCGCCGGACGCGGTCGTGCCGTCGCCGAAGTCCCACGTGAACTCGTTGGGCTCCCCCTGGTCGACCCCGGTGGCGGCCGTGAACGTGACCTCCTGCGGGCGGTTGGGGTCGGTGGCGGTGACGGTGAAGGTGGCCGTCACCGGCCGGATGTCGGGGTACACCTTGACCGTCTTCGCCACCTGCTGCGAGCTGCCGATACAGTTGGTGGCGGTCAGGCGCACGATCTTGTCGCCCGGCGTGTTCCACACGTGCGTCGGGTTCTGGACCGTGTAGTGGATCCACGGCACCGGGGTGTTGAAGTCGGTCCAGTCCCAGCCGGTCGGGTAGTTGGTGGTGGCCGAGGGGTCGAAGGTGACCGTCTGACCGACGTACGGCTGCTCCTGGACGACGCCGCCGATCGTCACCGGCTCGCGCGGCGTCCACGTGAAGTCGACCACCGGCACCGCAGTGGCCTGGCAGACCGAGAACGACCACGTGGCGCTCTGCACCCCGCCGGTCGAGCAGGCGTTCTTGGCCTTGACGTACCAGGAGAACGAGCCGGTCTGGACGTTGTTGACCACGCACTGCGTGGTGGTGAGGTCGGAGCACGCCTTCGTCGGACCGAGGTAGACGTCGTACGTGAAGGGGGCCGTACCCGAAGCCGGGGCCGACCACTTCAACGTCACGCTCCCCGGCGCGACCACGCCGCCGTTGGCCGGCGTCGGGTTGGTGGGCGCCGCCGGCGCCACGCACGGCGTGCCGATCACCAGCGTCCGCGTCTCCGACTGGGCCGAGCCGGCCGCGTTTTTCGCCGTCACCCACCACGTGTACGTGCTCGCGTTGGAGATCGTGGCCGAGCACGTGGTGCCGCTCACGTTCGAGCAGATCTTCATGAGCGGCCCGAGGTTCACATCGTAGGTGATCGGCTGGCTGCCGCTCGACGCGGCCCACGAGAACGTCACCGACCCGCCGGGCAGGTTGGCGTTGTTGGCGGGGCTCACGAGCACCGGCGCGCTGGGCGCGGTGCCGCTCGAGACGACCGTGAAGCTGGTGGCGCTCGACGTCGCGTTGCCGCACGAGTTGCTCGCCCTCACGGTCCAGGAGTACGTGCCTGGCGAGCTGATCGTGGTGCTGCACGAAGTCGAGCTCGAGCTGCACGCCGCCACCGGGCCCAGGTAGACCTGATACGAGATCGGCGCCGTGCCGGTCGAGGGGTTCCACGAGAACTGGACGGTGCCGGAGCCCACCTGCGCTCCGGGCTGCGGCACGACGTTGGTGGGCGCCGAGGGCGGGGTGCAGGTGACGCACGAGCCCGCGTAATTGACGGTGAGCGAGTGGGTGGCCACCGGGGTGAAGTTGACCGAGTCGGTGGAGGCCGACAGCGTCACGGTTTTGGAGCCGCCGGTCTTGAACTGGAACGTCGCGGCGACACACCCGGCCAGGCACGGCACCTCGAGCGTGGCGGGGTGCGCTTGCGGGTCGCACCCCTCCTCGCCGAACTCCCATCTCAGCCTCTTCACCCCCGTGGGCAGGTTCAGCGGGGTGAACGTCGTGGTCTGACCGATATTGGGGGTGGTCGGCGACCACGAGAAGTCGCCGGTGATCTCGGTGGCGGTGAAGACGAGCGTCGCCACGGCCTCGTCGGCCACCGGCTCGGAGACGCTCGCGGTCAGCGTCAGGGTGTACTGCTGATCCTTCTGCAGCGTGCCGGCGGGAATCGACGCCGCGCTGCCGCAGGCCCCGGAAAACCCGCCCCAGTGCGCGGGCGCGATCGCCCACACGCACGTCGAGCCGCTGGCCGGCTGGCCCGTGAACGTGAGGGCCGTCGCCTTGGCCCGGTCAGCCGTGCCGTTGTTGACCACCTGCGTGCCGCCCTGGTACGCAGTGAACGCAGCCGTGACCGCGCCGGAATGGAGCGTCGTGTCGCCGGTCCCCACCGGCAGCTCCTCGTACGGGTAGCTCACGCTGGCGCCGACCTTGTAGTCCCCGATGCCGTTGAGGGTGAGTTCGAGAGTGCCGTCGCCCGGGTTGACGTAATCGGTTTCCGGCGCCGGCGACCAGCTCCCGTCCTTCGGCCGGTATTGCACGTCCCACGTCGGGTTGCTCCCGCTCCACACCGGATGCCCGTCGGAGCCGGCCGCGGACAGCCGCACGCCGTACCCGGCCAGCCACGAGCAGCTCGTGCACGCCGCCCAGTTGCCGCCCGGGGCCCGGACGTGGGTGATGGCCAGCCGCGCCGTTGGGTCGCCGCACAGTTGCACGTACGCCTGCGCGGTGTAGAGAACTTGCTGGGCGTCGCGCATGCGCAGCGTGAACGTGTACTCGCCGAGCGGACCGGCGGCCGGCGAGGTCCAGGACATCGAGCCGGAGCCGAACTGCGCCGTGAGGTCGTGGACCGACTGGTCGGGGTGCCGGACCTCGAGCGATTCGAGGAGGAGGCCGTTGGTCGAGCCGTTGGTGAGGGTGAAGACGTCCCCCGGGAACCCCTTCGCTGCCTCTGGGTGGCCGGGGGTGCACCCCGGCGTCCCGGTCTGCCCGCTGGCGCGCGCAACGCCGAGCGCCGCCGTCGGGGTCATGCTCAGGCAGCTGGCCTGCACGGTGCTCTGGTAGGCGCGAATCCGAGCGGCGGCAAAGACCTTGTACTGGCCGGCGCCGGGCCACACGGCGATCTCCTGCGCGAATTCCTCTCCGAGGCGGTCCCGCCCCTTGTCCCACCAGAAGTGGCTCGGGATTTCCTGGAACGAGTCGTCGACGACCGAGTAGTAGGTGAGTTGCGGCCCCGGGAGGGTCTCGGACGAGGGCGTCAGCCGGTGGGCGACCAGAAGCTGGCCGTCGCTCGCCACCGAGTTGATGCTCGCGGCCCCGTCAGGCAGCGTGGCCTGGGCAAGGACGACCGGGGCGAGCGGATTGTTGAGGTCGATGATGTAGAGCTTGGAGCCGCCTCGCTGGTAGGTGTACGCCCGCCACTGGGGCGCGTTGTCGGTGCCCCGGTTGAGGACCACCGGCCCCCACACGTAGTCCGGGCCGTAGTCTTTGGTGGGGAACTTGAACGGGGTGTCGGTGTGCACGGCCGCGAGCTGCGGCACCGACGGGTTCGTGACGTTGTGCACGTACAGGCCGTTGCGCCCCCACTGCAGGAGGTAAATCGTGCTGCCGACCTTCATCGTGCTGAACATCGACGACAGAGAGCTGGATGGAAGGGCGCTCTTGATCGTGAACGGCGGCGTTTGCTCGCCGGTGCCGAGATCGGCGATCTTGAACGCCGCATCGTCGATGTTCTTGTCGAGGTACATCCCCACGATGTACGCCCGCCCGTCGTTGCCCCACCACATCTTCGTGCCGTAAGCCTGGGCGTCGGGGCTCGGCCTGCTGTCGCCGAACTTGAAGTGCGTGACGTAGCTCAGGGTGCTCACCGCCCCCGAGCCGCTCATCTGGATCTTCCCCATCACCCAGCCGTTGTTGCTGTGCGAGAGCATGACGTAGGGAAAGCCGTCGAGGATCTCGACGCCCGAGAGGTAGTGGTTGGAGTGGGTATCGTTGTTGCCGTAGTTCCACAGCTTGATCGACGTCTCCTTGACCGGCGAGGCGCCGCTCACGTCGGAAAACACCACGTCGCACCCCACCACGCTCACGAGCTTGGGCAGGCCGGGCTGCCCAGCCTGCCCGCTGACGCGCGCGATACGGTTGTGGAACATGAGGTCCGAGCACTCATAGACGGTCTGCGGGGGAGCCGAGCTCGCCCAGTACGCCGGCGGAGACGGCGGCGTTGAGGGCTGCACACAGGTCTGCCCGGCGGCAGGAACCGCACCGCTCGGCGCCAGCAGGACCACCAGCGCCGGGAGGAGAGGCAGGCACACTTTCAGTTGCTTCATCACGACCTCCTCGACCTGCAATGTACGACGTTTCCGCCGCTGCCGCAAGAGCTTGGCGTGACCATGCTCACTCTCGGGGCTTCCTGCTGGCCGGAGTCCACCCTGGTACCGCCCCGTGCGGCCCCGTCGCGACCGGCTGGCTTCTCGCGGTGGGCGAGGCTCCATCCCGCCAAAAAAACAGTGGGCGGGCCTTGCGGCCCGCCCGGATTTGCTTCACGTCTGGATTACTAGTTGACCGGGATGTTCCGGTACCACTCGTAGCTGTAGCCGCCCCAGTGCGTGTAGTTCACGCCCAGCCACGGCAGCTCCTGATCCGGGAAGCAGTGGGCGTTGGCCATCGTTGCGGCCTCGAGGCCCATGGAGTAGGTGCCGTACTCGATCCGGGTGCCGACCCACGCCTGGTAGTCGCGGTTGAGCAGGATGGTGTTCGGAGTCGGGTCGCCGTTGAGCGCCCAGAAGTTGGCGTCGTAGGACGGCGGGAACACCAGCAGCATCCAGCCAGCCGCCGCCGGCAGGTCGAAGTTCGCCGTGGTGATCGGGACCATCTGGGTCTCGAACGGGAACTCGTTGGGGTCGATGTCGGCCCCGGCGCACGGCGAAACGGGGCAGGTCACGCCGCGGGTGACGACGTGCTCATCCTCGTCCCACGCGTAGTACAGGTAGGCGCCGCAGTCGTTGACGTTGAGCATCGGGTTGTTGAGCGGGTTGGAGAACTCCCAGAAGTTCTTCCACACGATGACCGAGGAGGTCACGCCGTTGCCGTCGTAGTACTTGAAGCCGAACGCGGTGGCCAGCGGCTCGAGGAAGGTGGCCGGGTCGGACGCCTTCTCGAGGTAGAACTCGGTGGTCACGAGCGACAGCTCGGAATTGAGATCGGACTCGATGTGGACCGCCGGGGTCGCCTCGGAGTAGTTGGAGGCCGCGTTCACCCAGTAGATCTCGCCGAGCAGCACGTTCTCGTAATTGTAGCGCCCCTCACGACCGAAGTAGCCGACGTCCTCGGGGAACACCAGGTCGCACTGCTTGAAGTTGTCGACCGTGACGTAGAAGAACAGCGGGTTGTCGCCAAGGTTCGACAGCCAGTCGTTGAGGTGACGCTGCACGACCTGCGTGCCGCAGCCCAGGTGTCCGCGCGCGAACAGCGGCTCCTGGAGGCCCTCCACGACCATCGGCGCGTACTGGGCGCCCACGGTGTCGCCGAACGGCATGTTGCAGTTGATGGCCGGCAGGACGTTGGTCGGCTGCGGCACGGGGAGCCCACGGGACCACGGTGAGGTGTACGGAGCGGGCACGCCGCCGTACGCCGAGCGGCCGTCGGGACCCCACTCGAACGGGGTGCGCTTGAGCGCGCCGGGCTCGGTGTTCGGGTAGGCAGTGGCCGAGCGCGAGGTGTCGAACGCCGACCAGTTGCCCGACAGCAGGTCGCGGAAGTTGATGACCCACACGTCGTAGCCGGAGAGCACCTCGTCGAAGTCGAGGATCGCGTCCGAAATGGCGTTCCACACCGTGATGTGGATGATCGTGGCCTCGTAGGAGGCGTTGGTCACGGACAGCAGGGTGGTCGCGCCCGACGGATCCGGCACCGAGCCGTTCATCGACACCACCGCGTACGGCACCAGCAGCGTCGAGGCGGGCACCACGTCGCGGGCGCAGAAGTTGGCGTACGCCGAGCCGGCGAACATGGCCAGCGCCGCCACCAGGGTCACAGCGAAGATCTTCTTCATTCCTTCATTCTCCTTCCTAGCGTGAGCTTCGAGATGAGTCGAAACGGCCACGTCACGACCTTGAACTCGCGATGCCATCACCTCCCCGTTGGTTTTTTCCACTACCACTGTTTGGCTCGCTCCTCTCTATGCTGCCACAGCATATAACCTAGTGTGCCTCGAGCGCGCTGTCAAGCCCCTTCGAGGCAGGTCGTGTCACGGGTCACACGCTAGCGCGGGCTCGCTTGCTTTGTCAAGGGGCCGCGCCGCACCACGAACGCTCGCACCGAGCCGGCCGTCGCCGGCCCGTCCGAGGACATCACGACCAGCGCCCGCTCCCCCTTCGTGCCGATCGGCACCATGGCGAAGGCGTTGATGTAGGCGTCTCCGAGGTCGAGCTCCGGGCTCTGCTCGCGGAAGAACTGGCCCTCGAGACCCTGCAGGTAGATCTCGACCGCGCCGGTGCGACGCCCCATGACGAGGTCGTTGCGCCCGTCGCCGTCGACGTCGAGGATCGCCGCCGAGACGTACGCGTCGAGTTCCCGCCCGTCCACGGCCACGACGTTCCGCTGCACCTCGAAGCCTTCGCTCGTGCGCTCGAGCTTGTACACCACCACGCCGTTCATCGGGTACTGGCGGCTGCCGGCCCGCACGTTCTGGAAGGCGCCCATGAGCTCCTCGGCGCCGGGCCGGCCGTCGAGGTCGCCGGCCGCCACGCCGAAAACGTAGCCGAGGTTGGGGAACTCGCGGTTTTCGATCGGCTGGAAGCTGCGGCCGTCGCCGCGGTTGACGAACATGAACCTGCGGTTCGCGTTCTTGTGCGAGGCGACCACGAAGTCGGGGTGTCCGTCGCCGTCCAGGTCGCCGGCCGCCACGTGGTCGCCGTAAATGTGCTGGTCGCCGCCCTCGATCGCCACAGCCTGCCACCCCTTGCTGGTGTTGAGCAGCACCTGCACCAGGGCGCCGATGTGCTGGGCGTTGGTCGCCAGATCCACATCCAGCTCGGCGAGCGCGACGAGGTCCTGCCGCCCGTCACCGTCGAAGTCCGCCTGGGCGATGGCCCGCGAGGTGATCCGCTCGCTCGCCCGCGGCAGCTCGACGACGCGCGTGAAGTCGCCCTTGCCGTTGCCGTACATGACGTAAATGCGCAGGAAGTGGCACGCGATCGCGATGTCGAGGTGGCCGTCCCCGTCGAAGTCGGCGACCTCGACGTCGCCGTAGTCGAGCTTCACGTCGGGCCAGGTGACCGTCTCCCAGGTCCGCCACCCGTCCGGGGTCTGCAGCACGATCACCGGCCGCGGCACGCCCAGCCGCGGCGGCGGCAGGACGAGGTCCGGCAGCCCGTCGCCGTTCATGTCGGCCACCGCCAGGCCGAGACCCCATCGCCCCTGGTTGGGCAGGCCGGCGCTCCGCTCCTCGAAGTGGATGCGGTCGCAAAACGCCGGCAACGGGTGCTCCACAGCCGGATCGAGGACGAACTGCCCCTCCGCTTCCTCCTGGCGGGCGACCTCGCGGATCTCGATGGCCTGCCGCATGAGCCAGGACTTGTGGGAGGCCGACTCGGGGTCCTCGATCGGAAGGTTCCGCATGTAGACCCACTGGTCGTCCTCGTCGACGATCTCCATCTTGCGCCGCATGAACGCCGCCGGGTACCCGGTGTTGGGTCCCAGCCGGACCACGAGTTCCTTGGGAAACTTGCGGATCTCGCGGTACCTCTTCATGAAGGCTTCCCATGCGTCCTCGCCCGCATCGGCAGGCGGGACTTCCGGCGGGGGCGCCGGGGCGGGGCTCGCCGCCGGGGTCGCGGCGAGCGCCTTCAAGGGCGCGGACGGGGCCGGCGTCTGGGCCGCCGCCAGGCCGCCGAACCAGGCGGCGAACACCACAACGAGCACTGTCTTCTTCATCTCTCCTCCACAAGGTGCATCTCATTTGTCGTCGAGTTCAGACCACGTCGCGCAGGGTCCGCCCGCGCCGCCGCAGGACCACCGCGCCGAGACCGGCGCACAGCACGCTCGCGGCCGCCGCCAGCACCGTCCGGCGCACCGAAACCTGGCCGCCGACGAGACCGGCCCGGAAAAGGTCCACGAGGCCGGCCACCGGGTTGAGGTCGAACCAGACGCGCTGCCCCGGCGGCACGATCGCCTCACGGTAGACGATCGGCGTCGCGAAGAACACCACCTGAGAGCCGATTCGCACCACCTGCGCAGCGTCGGGCAGGTAGGCGCCGATCGGGAAGAGCGCGAGGGCCGCGCCCCACCCCGCCAGCAGCAGCACGCCCAGGCCCAGCGCCAGCGCCGGAAGCTGGGCGGCTCCGAGCGTGCCCGTCGCGGCGCACGCCGCGACGACGAGCGCGAGCGCCACGCCCTGCCGGGCGGCCACGGCGAGCAGCGCCCCCGAGACGAGCACCTCCACGGGCACGTTGACGTGCCGGAGGATGGCCGCCTGTTCACCGGCCAGACCCACGGCTCGCTGCAGCATTTCCTGCAGGGCGAGAAACGGCACGAGGCCGGAGATCAGGTAAAGGGCGAACGGACCCACGCCGTCGGCCGAAGCAAGTCTGGTGCCAAGGAGACGGTCGAAGACGAACCAGTACAGACCGAAGTGGACCACAGGCTCGAAGATCGCCCACGATGCGCCGAGCAGCGAGCCCGCGTAGCGCGCCCGGAAGTCCCGCCGGGCCAGCTCCCGCACGAGCCGGCGCCAGCGCCAGATCCGCCCGATCACTCCCGGCTCGCCAGCCACGAACTTTCCTTGACACGGCTGTTATGCGGACTTACCATAACCTTAGCCCTGGGAACCCTAGCAGAAGCGTCCACAGGGCACAAGAAGAGCGATGGATCGAGCCTTTCGCCCCATGCTTCCCAGCAGCGCCGTGGGGAAGCGCATCCGCCAGCGGCGGGTCGAGAGGAACCTCACGCAGGTGGAGCTGGCGCGCCAGATTGGCATCCAGCAGTCCGACCTGTCCCGCATGGAGAAGGGCGAGTACAGAGTCTCGCTCGACGTCCTCTTTCGCCTCCTGCAGGCCTTCGAGTTGTCGCTGGGGGAATTCTTCGGGGATCTGAGCGGCGGCAGCTTGACAGATCGCGAGTCCGAGCTGATAGAATCGTTCCGCGCTCTGCCGCCCGAGGCGCAGGAGGAAGTTCTCGAGTTTGCCGCCTTCAAGCGCCAGCGGCTGGAGCGGAGTCTGGAGTGAGGAGGGGCATGGGCTCTCTCGAGCGCTATTTGCGTCTGAGCAAGCTGGCCCAGGCGGCCTACGCCAAGGGCCGGCTGGATCGTGCCCTGCGGCTCTTCTCGGCGGCCGAGGACGAGGCGCGCGCGACCGGCGACCAGGAGCTCGTCGACAGGGCGTTTTGCAACCGGTGCGTGGTGTTGCTCGAGCTGGACCGGCTCGAGGGTGCGGTCGGCGAGCTCAAGACCGTGCTCATGCGCTCCCGCGACCCCTTCACCTCGTGGATGGCCGCGTACTACACGGCGCAGGTCTACGAGGCGGAGGAGAACTTCTCGCGCGCTCTCGCGTACGCCCGCCGCGCCAGCGAGATCGCCCAGGCGCTCGACGACCGGCGTGCTCTCAAGGGTTCGGCCAACCTCCACGGCGTGCTGGCGCTCCGCGACTCGCGCTTTGCCGAGGCCGCCGAGCGGTTCCAGGTGGCGCTCGGCTTCGCGGCCGAGGACGGTGACGACCCGATCAACCTGGCCGTGGCCAGGGACAACCTCGGCTATTGCTGGATGTGCACGGGCCGGGTCGAGGACGGGCTGGCGCTGTGCCGCGATGCGGCCGCGGCGCTCGAGGCGATCGGCAGCCGCCACCTGCTGCCGGAGGTCTACCAGGACATCTGCTTCGGTGCCCTTCAGCTCGGCAACCTCGCCGAGGCCCGGATCGCCGGCGAGCGGGCTCTCGAGCTGGCGCGCGCGTATTCCAACCCCACGGTGGAGAAGAACACCTTGATGCTGCTGGCCGATGCGGCCATGGACGAAGGCGACGAGGAGGCGGCGGACGAGTACCTCCACCGGCTCTCGGCGCACTATCCCGACTTCCGGGGCATGAAGGCCTTCTTGCGCGCCTTCAACGTCCGCGAGGTCATCAACTTGAAGGCGTGAGGTCATGATGCGACGCGCAGCTTTCGTCATGCTCACCCTGCTTCTGGCCCCGGGGTTGTGGGCCGCCTCCCCCTTCGCGCTCGACCCGCAAGGGGTGTTGTGGAAGGCGGCCTCCAGCCGGGAAGGCATGTTGCTGACCGCCGAGGCCAACGGGCAGGAAATCGTGAGGTCGCTCGTCCCCTACGTCGTCGGCATCGGCGGCAGCGTGGACCGGGACATCCAGGTCGCGGTCGACGATCTGACCGGCAAGGTGACGGTCGTCTGGCAGCGCCACTTCGCCCCGGGTTACTCGCAGATCCTGCTGGCCGTCTGGCACGAGGGCACCTGGGAACGCGTCGAGCCTCTGACCGAGGACTTCTCGCTCGACCCGCGCCACCCGCAGAGCCGCCTGTCGCGAGTCGAGACCACCGTCCTCGAGAATGTCGAAGGCCAGGATGAGCCGGTTCCGGTCACCTATCGCGACAGCTTCCTCCACATTGCCTGGTGGGAAGGTACAGGCGAGACCCAGCACGGCGCGTTTGCCTTGCTGCGCCTGAGCGCCCAGCCCGACGACGCTTCCAGCCTCGCGATCGTCGACCTCGACTCGTTGATCCCGGCCGGCCTCGGTTGCTCGACCGCCCCGCCGCAGGAAGTGCTCGAGCACCCGCTGTTCGCCTCCGTGTCGGCCAGGGATCGGGCGGTCGTGTTCTTCGGCTCGCGCCGAATCTGCCTGATGCACCTCGCCGAGGTCTCCTTCGCCCTCGAGCCGCCGCTGCCCGAGGGCAGCCCCGACTTCCAGATCCGCATCCAGCGCCGCCGCCACATGCCGATCTTCGGCGTCCGCCGCATCTTCCAGGTGCCCCAGGCGATGGACCTCACCGGCGCGCGCATCCTCGTCGGCGCCAACCTCCAGCCCGTCGCGTACAAGGTGCAGGGCGACAAGATTCTTTACGTGACCGCCACGCCCCAGGGCTGGAGCCCTCTGCGCACCCTGCCGGTGCGCGACGGCCTGAGCCTCGACCAGGCGATCCCGCTCGTCGAAGAGCTGGCGCGCTAGCCCCCGTTCCTGTGCAGCCCCCCGAGGCGCCTTCTCGAAGGCGCCTCGCGTCTTTTATTGGCCCCTTGACCTTGCGAGGCAACCCGAGCCGTCGCCGGGTCTCGCCCCCGGCACCCCGGAGCGTGCACGCACGAGCACTTGGCACGTGGTCCTCCCGCTGCTACCATGCACCGGCGCCGCAATCCGGCGCTTCCACGGAGGATCAACATGGCCGCAAACCTGAAGGGGCGTCACTTCCTCAAGGAGCTCGACTTCACCCCGGCCGAGCTCGGTGACCTGCTCGACCTCGCCTTCACCTTGAAGGCCAACAAGCGGGCCGGCGTACGCGGGCGGGCGCTCGAGGGCAAGAACGTCGCCCTCATCTTCGAAAAGCCCTCCACCCGCACGCGCTGCGCTTTCACCGTCGCCTGCGTCGACGAGGGCGCCCACCCCGAGTACCTGGGCAAGGGCGACATCCAGCTCGGAAAGAAGGAGACCATCGCCGACACGGCCCGCGTGCTGGGCCGGATGTTCGACGGCATCCAGTTCCGGGGCTTCGCCCACGCCACCGTCGAGGCGCTTGCCAGGTACGCCGGCGTACCGGTGTGGAACGGCCTCACCGACGCATGGCACCCGACGCAGCTCCTCGCCGACGTGATGACGGTCAAGGAGCAGTTCGGAACCCTGCGCGGCATCGGCCTCGCGTACGTCGGCGACGGCCGCAACAACGTCGCCAACTCGCTGCTCGTGGGCTGCGCCATGCTCGGCATGGACGTGCGGATCGTCAGCCCCGAGACGCTGTTCCCCGAGAGCTGGCTGGTCGAGCGCGCGCAGGCCATCGCCGGGCAGACCGGGGCCACGGTCACGATCACCTCGGACGTGGCCACCGGCGTGCGCGGCAGCCACGCGATCTACACCGACGTCTGGGCGTCTATGGGCGAGGAGGCCAAGATCGCCGAGCGCATCGCCCTGCTCAAGCCGTACAAGGTGACGGTCGGGATGATGGAGGCGACCGGCCGGAAGGATGCGATCTTCCTGCACTGCCTGCCGTGCTTCCACAACCTCGACACCGAGATGTCCCGCCAGAACCCCGACATTTGCGAGGCCGAGGACGAGGTCTTCGAGGGTCCCTGGTCGCGCGTCTTCGACGAGGCCGAAAACCGCATGCACACCATCAAGGCCGTGATGGTCGCGACGATCGGCCGCTGACACCGGAGCGCAGGGCGCCGCCCCCACCCTGCGCCTGCATACACCGCCATGGCCCGGCCGCCGCGGCCGGGCCACGGCGTCACAGGCGTCACGTGCGGACGGCACTCCGCCGGCTCCGTATCCGCGCCCAGGGGATGTGGCGGGGCCAGCGATCGAGCGTCGTGGGCGGGAGCGCCTTGCGGGCCGGGTGCGTTCCGTTCAGGGGGACTTGGCCCGGCCGCGGCAAGCGGCTAAGCTTCGCAGCCGTCAGTCGGTCGCAGCCCAGGGCAGACTCCGGGAACGCGGCCGGTGATCAAGGGGGACGAAGAATGGTTACACAGGTCTTTTGGCTGGCGCCGGCGGGCTCGATCCTCGCGCTCGTGTTCGCGTGGGTCTTCTTCCGGCAAATGATGAAGAAGAGCGAAGGAACCGACACCATGGCCCGGATCGCCGCCCACGTGCGGGTGGGCGCCATGGCCTACCTCAAGCAGCAGTACAGGGTGGTGGGGATCGTCTTCGTGGTCATCACGGTCATCTTCGCGATCCTCGCCTATGTCTTCAAGGTGCAGAACCCGTGGGTGCCTTTCGCCTTCATCACGGGCGGGTTCTTCTCGGGCCTCGCCGGTTTCCTCGGCATGCGGACCGCGACGTACGCCTCGGCCCGCACCGCCAACTCGGCGCGCGAGTCGCTCAACGCCGGGCTGCAGGTGGCGTTCCGCTCCGGCGCCGTGATGGGGCTTGTCGTCGTCGGGCTGGCGCTCCTCGACATCTCGCTGTGGTTCTTGATCCTGAACCACTTCTACCCGGCCACAGCCGACACCCACAACCTGCTCGTCATCACGACCACGATGCTGACGTTCGGCATGGGCGCCTCCACCCAGGCGCTGTTCGCCCGCGTCGGGGGCGGCATCTTCACCAAGGCCGCCGACGTCGGAGCGGACCTCGTCGGCAAGGTGGAGGCCGGCATCCCCGAGGACGACCCGCGCAACCCGGCGACCATCGCCGACAACGTGGGCGACAACGTCGGCGACGTGGCCGGCATGGGCGCCGATCTCTACGAGTCGTTCGCCGGCTCGATCCTGGCCACCGCTTCGCTCGGCGCCGCCGCGTTCGTCGCCGACGGCAAGGTGCAGCTCAACGCCGTCATCGCCCCCATGGTCATCGCCGCCATCGGCACGGTGCTGTCGATCCTCGGGATCTATGCGGTGCGGACGCACGAGGGCGCCTCCCAGAAGGAACTCATGGCGGCGCTCAACCGCGGCATCAACCTGTCGTCGCTGCTGATCCTGGCGGCCTCCGCCGGCGTCATGCACTGGCTCGGGATCCCCAACCCGTGGGGCGTCTGGGGCGCCATCGCCGCCGGCCTCGTCACCGGCATCGTCATCGGCAAGGCCACCGAGTACTTCACCTCCCACTCGTACGGGCCGACGCAGTTCATCGCCGAAAAGGCCACCACCGGCCCCGCCACGGTCATCATCGAGGGCCTGGGAGTCGGCATGGTGTCGACGTTCGTGCCGGTGCTCGCGGTCGCCACGGGCACCTTCCTCGCCTTCGGCTTCGCCAGCGGCTGGAACTTCGCCAACGTCGAGGTCGGGTTGTACGGCATCGGCATTGCGGCCGTCGGCATGCTTTCCACGCTCGGCATCACCCTCGCCACGGACGCCTACGGCCCGATCGCCGACAACGCCGGCGGCAACGCGCAGATGAGCGGCCTGCCGCCGGAGGTCCGAGCGCGCACCGACGCTCTCGACGCGCTCGGCAACACCACCGCGGCCACCGGCAAAGGGTTCGCCATCGGCTCCGCGGCTCTCACCGCGCTGGCGCTGCTCGCCTCCTACATCGAGGAGGTCCGGGTGGGGCTCATCAGGCTCGGGACCGCGACACTGCAGCTCGCCGACGGCCGGGTCGTCGACACCGCCAAGGCGCAGCTCGGTGACTTCATGAGCTACTTCAACATCACCCTCATGAACCCGATCGTGCTGATCGGCGCCTTCATCGGCTCGATGATGGCGTTCCTGTTCTGCGGGCTGTCGATGCGCGCCGTGGGCCGGGCCGCCTCCAAGATGGTGGACGAGGTGCGGCGGCAGTTCAAGGAGATCCCCGGCATCCTCGAGGGGAAGGCAGAGCCCGATTACGCGAGCTGCGTCGCCATTTCGACCCGCGGCGCCCAGCGCGAGATGCTGCTGCCGTCATTCCTCGCCATCCTGGCACCGGTCGTCACCGGCGTCGTCTTCGGTATCGCCGGCGTAATGGGGCTGCTGGCGGGCGGGCTCACCACCGGCTTCGCGGTGGCGGTGTTCATGGCCAACGCCGGCGGTGCCTGGGACAACGCCAAGAAGTTCATCGAGGAGGGGCACCACGGCGGCAAGAGCTCCTTCGCCCACAAGGCAGCGGTCATCGGCGACACGGTCGGCGACCCGTTCAAGGACACGTCGGGGCCCTCGCTCAACATCCTCATCAAGCTCATGAGCATGGTCTCCATCGTGATGGCCGGCCTCACAGTGGCCTTCAAGCTGTTCTGATCGCCTCACTCTCGACGCAAGGGACCCGGCCGCGGCCGGGTCCTCGTCGTTTCTGCCGCGCCGGGGCTATTTGGCTTGGATGTACTTGCTGGTGATGGTGACGGTGAACGTCGCGCAGAGGTCGAGGTCGGTGAGCAGCCACTCGTCGCCGTCGGCGTTGCGGGCCAGGATGTCGAACGAGCACTGGCTGTCCTTGTAGCCGGAGAAGCTGATCTTGACGCTTTCTCCCTCGGCGAGGACGTCGACACCCAGCACGTCCTCCTCCCAGTCGGAGGAGTCGGCGGGCGAGATGTACAGCTCGGTGATCGGCTTGCCGGACTTGTTGACGACCGTGATGTCACGGGCATCTCCGGCCACCGCTGCGGCTGCGACCAGCAAGCTGCAGACCACCACCATCGACACGGACTTCCACATGGCTTCCTCCCTCCGACTGCGCGCCGGCTGCCTCGGCCACCGGCGACATGTCGCAGCCTCGTATCGAGAATCAGTCTAGCAGCGACGGGGGGACGTACAATGGGGTTGAACGACCCGCCGGCGGCAGGGATGCGGAGGTGACGGCATGGCTCGGGAGCCCAGACTCAGCCTGGAGGAGTGGCGGCTGGTACAGGAGCTGCTGCAGCAAGAGCTGCACGAGCTGCCTTCCGAGATTCACCACAGCGCCACCTACGAGATGCGCGAGGAGCTGCGCGCTCGCCTCGTCACGGTCGAGCGGCTGCTCGCCAGGATCGAGCAGGCGCTTTCGGCCTGAGCCCGGCAGGTGCGCAGGGCGGCCGCGCCCGGGGTCCGGCCCTGGCAGAGACCGCGCCCACGGCTGGAGTGGGCGGTGTGCGACGATTCCCGCGCGAGGTGCATCTTGAGGGGTGATGACGCCGCTGCCCGCCACCGCTGCCGTGCTCGAGCCCTCCGGGGCCGCCGCCGCGGACGATCCGGCCCCGGAGGTCACGTTGAGCATCCCTGAGCCCGCTCCGGGCACCTTTTCCATCGAGGTGGACGAGCTGCTGCTGGCGCGCGCCCGGCGCGGCGACCAGGCGGCCATCGAGCGCCTCTACCGCACTTTCGAGCGCCCGGTCTACAACCTGGCGCGGCGGCTGTGCCGCACCGCGCACGACGCCGAGGACGTTCTGCAGGAGACGTTTCTCGAGGTCTTCCGCTCTCTCCCCCGGTTTCGGGGCGAGGGCTCGTTCGCCGGCTGGGTCCGCAAGGTGGCCGCATCGAAGGCGCTGCAAAGGCTCCGCAAGGAGCGTGGAGGCCGGTCCGAGACCGGCCTCGACGACGAGCTGGCGGAGTGCCTGCCCGCGCCCGGCGAAGGGCTCCTCGAGCCGGTGCTCGCCCGGGTCGACCTCGAAACGGCGCTCGCGAGCCTCGGCGACACGGCTCGGGCCGTGCTCTGGCTCCACGAAGTGGAAGGCTGGAACCACGACGAGATCGCCTCGCTGTGGGGCAAGAGCGCGAGCTTCTCCAAGTCCCAGCTGTCCCGCGCCTGTGCCCGGCTGCGGACACTGCTGGGCACCGAAGGGAGGCCGTCATGACGCACCCACCCCTCGACGAACTCCTGGCCACCCGTGACGGCGATGCCGCCCCCACCACGGCTGCTCACGTGGCCGGCTGCGCGCGCTGCCAGGAGACGCTGGTCGAGCTGCGGGCGCTGCGCGCGCGCCTCGCTGCGCTTCCGCAGGCCGAACCCCCGGCCGGCGGCTGGGAACGCCTGCAGCACACTCTTGCCAACCAGCGCCGCGCCAGGATGCTCGTCCGCGGGGGCTGGGCCGCGGCGGCCGCCATGGTGCTGTTCACGGTCACGGTCGCGGTGCGCGGGAGCATGGAGGCGTGGACCGAGGCCAGGCTGCAACAGCAAGTGAAGGCGCTGGTGGTGGAGTCCCAGCGCCTCGAAGGCCAGCTTCGCAGCTCCGAGATCGGCGGGCGCGTGCTGAGCGGGCGGACCGCGTACGCGATCGCTGACCTCCAGAGCCGCGTCGAGGCCATCGACGCTCGTCTCGCCGCAGCCCGCCGGGAAAGGCGGCCGACCACCGAAATTGTGGACCTCTGGCAGCAGCGCGTGGCGCTTCTGGATGATCTCGCGAGCGTCCAGAACACCCGTGTCGCATACATCGGAATCTAGGAGTCTGTCGGCCAGGGAGGACATCATGAACACCAGGCACATCACAGCGCTCGTTGCGGCCGGCTTGCTGGCCTTTGCGGGAACGGTGCGCGCCCAGGACAGCACCACGGACGACGCGGCCCGGCGCGCCGCCGAGAAGGCCCGCCAGAAGGCCGAGGAGCAGATGCGGAAGGCCGAGCTCGAGATGCAGGAGGCGCAGCGCAAGCTGCGTGAGGCCGAGCGCAAGCTGCGCGAGGCGGCGCGCGAAATCGCGCAGACCACCCGGCAGGCGGTGCAGAAAGAGCTCTGGCGCAAGGTGGTCGTCTTCGGCGACCACCCGCGCATCGGTGTCATCCTCCGCAGCGAGGCCGACCCGAGGGTCGACGTCATCGGCGCCGAGGTCCAGGGGGTGACCCCGGGCGGCCCGGCCGAGGAGGCCGGGGTCAAGATCGGCGACGTCATCGTCAAGATCAACGGCAAGATCCTCACCACGCCGTTCATCGAGGTGGAGGTGGATGCGGACGAGTCGGCGCCCGCCGCCCGCCTCAGGGAGGCCGTCGCGCAACTGGCGGACGGCGACAAGGTGGAGCTCGTCGTCAAGCGCGGAAGCGAGCTGAAGACGCTTGAGCTCACGGCCCGCCGCATGGGCGGCCCTCTCGTCGGCATGTGGACCGACAAGGGAAGGAGCTTCGACTTCGACTTCGACTTCGACGGCAAGGGAACGGGCGGCCACCGCACGTTGGTCGTGCGCGACTGGCTCGACCTCGAGCTGACCTCCCTCAACCCGGAACTCGGCGAGTACTTCGGGGCCAGCGAGGGGGTGCTGGTCACCCGCGCTCCCAGGGACGACAGCCTCAAGCTGCGGGCGGGGGACGTCATCCTCAAGGTCGGCGATCGGCCTGCCACGTCCCCGTCCCGGGTGTTGCGGCTGCTCCGCTCGTACGATCCCGGCGAGACGGCGGCCATCGAGGTGTTGCGCAAGAAGGAAAGGCTCACGCTGCTGGCGAAGATCCCGGAGGGCGGCCGCCGCGGCTTTGTCTGGGCGCCGGCGCCGGACGCTCCTCCGGCGCCGCCCGAAGCACCCGAGCCACCGGCCCCGCCGGCCAGGCCCCCACGCGGCAAGACGAGGTAGCAGGACGGCTGACCGGCTTTGGCGGCTCGAGCGCCCGGGGGCCGCGAGGCTCCCGGGCACCTTGACTTCCCAGGGTGGGCTCCCTAACGTGGACTTGCTGCATGCTGGGAGGTCCCGATGCGCTCCAAGGCGTGGTGGCGAATCCTCTCCGGCGGGTTCGGCGTTGCTTTCCTGGCGCTCGCCGCCGTCGTTCCGGCGCAGACCGACATGGCGCCCTCCGAGCGGTTCGAGAAGGGCCTGGCGCTGCTCAAGGACAAGGGCTGGGTCCTGGTGGCCGAGCTCGCGGACGAGGGAGGCAGCCCCAGCCGCGAGAAGATCACCGCTTACACCGACATGGTGCTGCTCGTCAACAAGCATCGCCCGGCCACGTTCTTGCTCGTCCGCGAGGCCGACAAGCGCGAGATCAAGTTGGCCACGCTCAAGCCCGGCGAGCTGCCGGCCAAGGCGCTGGGCGCCTGGATCTGGTACAAGATCTGCGCCGCTGCCGACCTCATGGAAAGCTGTCGCGCCGCCGGCATCATTTCCTGACGGCGCTCGCCGCCGCCCCGACACGATTGGCGACACGAAGGCGCGGCAGGGGCGCTCGCCCTACGTCTCGACGGGCAGGTCCTTGCGGTCAGCAAAACGCTCCCACTCCTCCTCGAACATGAGGGTGAAGAGGTCGCGCATGCGGTCGACGAACACGATCCCGTCGAGGTGGTCGACCTCGTGCTGGATGACCCGGGCGTGCAGCCCCTCGGCCTCGACTCGCAGCCGCGAGCCCTCGACGTCGAACCCCTCGCAGACGAGCCTGGCGTGCCGGGGGACGAGCCCGCGCAAGCCCGGCAGCGACAGGCACCCCTCCCATCCCAGCGCGTCGGCCTCGCCCTCGAGTGCGAGCCGTGGGTTCACGATCACCCTCGGAGGCACCTCGTCCCGGTCGTCTTCCCCCGGCACGTAGTAGACGAAGGCGCGCAACGGTACGGCGATTTGCGGCGCCGCCAGCCCCATGCCGTTGTCCTCGAACATCGTCCGCGTGAGGTCCCGCCCGAGGTCGCGCAAGAAACGCGTGCCGAAACGTTCCCTCGGCACCTCCTCCGCCTTTTGCCGCAGCGCCGGGTGGCCGAGCCGCACGATCTCCCGGCGCCTGCCGTCGGTCGGGTGAGGACGCTTGAAGATCGCCACGCCGTCCCTCCCGACCCCGCTCAGCACCCGTCGCAGGAGCAACCGCAGCCGGCGTGGGTGATGGCCGGGTTGTCGACCACGAACCCTCGCCCGCGCTGGTCGTCCACGAAGTCGACCGTGGCGCCGTCCAGGACCTGGGCCGAGGTCGCGTCCAGGAGCACCTGCAAACCGCCCGACTCGAGCACCGTGTCGCCCTCGTGGTGGTCGTCGAACGCGAAGCCGTATCGCACGCCCGAGCAGCCACCGCGCTCGACGAAGATGCGGAGCTGCTTGCCGGCCACGTCGGGCATCGTCGCGGCGTAGTCCCGGACCGCCTGGGCAGCCCTTTCGGTGATCGTCAACATGCAACCCTCCGGGGCACACGGCCCCCCAACGGCCGCCAACCGGCGCCCGACACGCGCTATTCCTGGACTCCGTGTTCGGCCAGCCACCGCTCGGCCTCGATCGCCGCCATGCACCCGCTGCCGGCGGCGGTGACCGCCTGCCGGTACACGTGGTCGCGCACGTCGCCACAGGCGAACACGCCTTCGATCGCCGTCCGCGTCGAGTCCGGTCTGGTGACGACGTACCCCGCGGCGTCGAGCTCGAGTTGACCTCCCAGGAAGGCGGTGTTGGGCTGGTGGCCGATCGCCACGAACACGCCTTGCGTGGGTAGGACGCGCGTGTCGCCGGTGACGGTGTCGCGTAGCACCACTGCTTCCACGCCCCTCTCCCTGCTGCCCAGGATGTCCACCGGCACGGCGTTGAGCTCGAAGCGCACCTTGGGGTTGGCGCGAGCCCGCTCCTGCATGATGCGCGAGGCGCGCAGCTCGCTGCGCCGGTGCACGATCGTGACCCTGGTACAGAAACGGGTGAGGAAAATGGCCTCCTCCATCGCGGTGTCGCCGCCGCCCACCACCACCACTTCCTTGTCCTTGAAAAAGAACCCGTCACAGGTGGCGCAGGCCGACACACCGTAGCCCATCAGCTCCTTTTCGGCCGGCAGCCCAAGCAGGCGGGCGGAGGCGCCAGTGGCGACGATGAGGGCATCGCAGGTGAACTCGCCGCTGTTCGCGGTGCGGACCGCGAACGGTCGCACCCCCAGCTCGACCGAGGTGGCCTCGTCCGGCAGCGACCGGACGCCGAAACGCTCCGCCTGCTCCGCCATCTGGGCCATGAGCTCGGGGCCCATGATACCGTGAGGAAAACCCGGGTAATTCTCGACCTCGGTCGTGATCGTGAGCTGGCCGCCCTCCTGCAAGCCCTTCAGCACGAGCGGTCCGAGCTGCGCCCGCGCCGTGTAAAGGGCCGCCGTCCAGCCGGCCGGCCCCGAGCCCAGGATGATCACGCGATGGTGCATATGCCCTCCACCCGGCGCGCTCGAACACCGAGCGAACCGGTCCGGTCATTCTACTCGTCCCGCCGCCGGATCGAACCCGTCAGTCGCCCCCGCTCCCTCGGGCAAGGCGCGGGCCGGCCCCCCCTCCTGCCTCGTGCCTCGTGCCACGTGCCCGTCCCCGGGGCCGGCCAGCAGAGCCCGCAGCTCGGCGAACCGGTGGCCGACCTCTTCCGGCGCGTGGGCGTCGGACGCCAGCACGACCGGCACGCCGGCCGCCTGCAGCTCGCGCAAGAGGTCGCGTGCAGGGTACGGCTCCCCCACCGGCTTGCGCATCCCGCCCGACGATAGTTCCACGGCACATCCCGAGGCCGCGACCGCCTGCACGACCTCCGCCTGCCGCCCGGCGTACGGCAGGCGGGGGCGGTGGCCGAACTTCTTGGGCAGGTCGAGGTGGGTGAGGACGTCGAACAGGCCGGAGCGCGCCGCCCCGATGACCGCGTCGGCGTACGCGTTCCAGATCGCGTCCACCTCGTCCTGGCCGCGCTCGAACCGCGCGACCGAGCCCGGCCCGTCGACGAGCCAGTCCCCGAGCCAGTGGACCGAGCCGAGGACGAGATCGAACGGGTACGGTGCGAGCAGGCGCCGCAGCTCCTCCTCGTGGCCGGGCAGGAAGTCGGCCTCGATGCCGAGCAGCACCTCGATCCTGCCCCGGAACGCCGCCTCGAGCGCCAGGACCTCCTCGACGTAGGCCGGCAGCTCCTCGAGCCGCATTGCAAGGCTGGCGTCGCGTTCCGGCTCGGGACGCCAGAACATCGGCACGTGGTCGGTGATTGCAATCGAGCGGAGCCCGGCCGCCAGCGCCGCCTCGACATACTCCCTGGCGTCGCCGACGGCGTGGCCACAGCGCGCCGTGTGGGTGTGGTGATCTCCCTCGAGCCCGTACCTCGCGCGTCTCACGGCCGGCCCTTCAGGTACGACGCCACCCCCTCCGGCGTTGCCTCCACCGCCGGCCGCCCCGCTTCCCAGTTGGCCGGGCAAACCTCCCCGCTGTGCGCTGTGACGTACTGGAACGCCTCCAAGACGCGCAACGCCTCCCGGGACGAGCGGCCCACCGGCAGGAGGTTGGTCGTCTCGTGCACGACCACGCCGTCCGGGTCGATGAGGAAGAGGCCGCGCAGCGCCACCCCGGATTCCTCGATCATCACGCCGTAGTCGCGGGCCGTGTGGCGGGTGAGGTCGGACAGCAGCGGAAAGCCCAGCGCCCCGCCCAGCCCGCCGCGCTCGCGCTCCGTCTCGGCCCACGCCTTGTGGGCGTACTTGGAGTCCACGGAAATTCCGAGGATCTTGCAGTTGCGGGCCGCGAACGCGGCCGCGTCGGCCGAAAACGCCAGCACCTCGGTGGGACACACGAAGGTGAAGTCGAGCGGGTAAAACAGCAACAGCACCCACGTGCCGCGCAGCGACTCGAGCGAGACGGTGGTGAACTCCCCGTGTGCATAGCCCTCGAGCGTGAACGTCGGGGCCGGCTTGCCAACCAGACTCATCGAACACCTCCAGCAAAGCCAACAAGCTTGCCAGCACCGGCCCGATTCCCCGCTCCGCGGCGGGCCATCGGGGGCCGCTGGCCGCAAGCGCGAAGCGCGACGGGCGAGCGGCGTACCCGGATCACTGCCCGGCCGCGACCGGGTGGCCGCACATTTCGGTCAGGATCGCCTCGGCAGCGGCCAGAGGATCCGGAGCCCCGGTGATGGGCCGCCCCACCACCACGTAGGTCGCACCCGCCTCCACCGCGGCGCGCGGGGTGGCGACGCGCTTCTGGTCCCCCGCCGCGCCGCCAGCCGGGCGGATGCCCGGGCTGAGCAGCACGAAGTCGGGGCCGAACGCCGCCCGCATGGCCGCCACCTCGTGCGGCGAGCAGACGATTCCACCGCAGCCGGCGCGGTGCGCCAGCGCAGCCCAGGCGCGCACGCGCTCGCCGGCGGTTCCCGGCAGCCCGAGCGTGGCGAGCGTCTCGTCGTCCAGGCTCGTCAGCACGGTCACGGCCAGCACGACAGGCGGCGGCGAACCGGCCGGAGCCCCGGCCGCCGCACCCGCGACGGCGGCGCGCAGCATCGCCTCCCCGCCCCCGGCGTGCACCGTGAGCATCTGCACCCCGAGCCGGGCGGCACTGGCCGCGGCGCGCTCGACCGTGTTGGGGATGTCGTGGAGCTTGAGGTCCAGGAAGACCGGCACGCCGAGCCCGCGTACTTCCCGCACCAGCTCGGGCCCGCAGGCCACGAACGCCTCGAGCCCGAGCTTGACCATCCCCACTGCTGGCCGCAGCCTCTTCGCCAGCGCCACGAGCACGCCCCGCTCCGATGCGTCGGCTGCCACCACGAGGCGCCGCACCGCCTCCTCCCGTGTCAACACGGCCATTGCAGCCCTCCGATCAGCTCCCCCACCGCCGCGACGTTCTGCTGTGCGCAAAAGCGCTCCAGTTCCCCCAGGATGCGAATCGGCGCCGAGGGATCGCGGAACACCGCGGTCCCCACCTGCACGGCGCTGGCCCCAGCGAGCAAAAACTCCGCCGCGTCTCGGCCGGTCTCGATCCCGCCGATCCCCACGAGCGGCAACGTCGGCAAGGCGCGGTGGACCTCCCACACCATGCGCAGGGCAATGGGCTTGATGGCCGGGCCCGACAACCCCCCGCATCCGCGCTGCAGCACTGGCCGCCGCGCCACCGCGTCGATGGCCATGGCGCGTAGCGTGTTGATGAGCGTCAGCGCATCCGCTCCGCCGTCCACGGCGGCGCGGGCCGTGCCGACGAGGTCGGGGGCGTTGGGCGAGAGCTTGACCCACAACGCCCTCGACGTCTCGCTGCGGCACGCCGCGGTGAGCGAGGCGAGCAGCACCGGGTCGTGCCCGAATTCCATACCGCCGGCCGACACGTTGGGGCACGAGACGTTGAGCTCGTACGCCGCCACGCCGGCCTCGCGCTCGCAGCGGGCGATGACCTCGCGGTAGGCCGCCGGCGACTCGCCGAAAACGTTGACCACCACGGTCACGCCGCGCCGCCGCAGCTCCGGCAGCACGTCGCGGCAAAACGCCTCGACGCCGATGTTCTGCAGCCCGATAGCGTTGATCATGCCGGCCGCGGTTTCCACGATGCGCGGCGGAGCGTTGCCGCGCCGCGGCAGCGGCGAGAGCCCCTTGGTGACGATCCCACCGAGCCGTTCCGGAGGACAGAGGTCCTCGAGGTCGAGACCGTACCCGAACGTCCCCGAGGCGGTCAGGATCGGGTTGGCCAGCGACACGGCGCCCACCCTGGTCCGGAGGTCGGGCGTCACGACCTCCACCTCGCTCCCAGGCGCGCAGCCGAAAACACCGGCCCCTCCTTGCACGACGGCACGAGCCGGCCGTCCTCGAGCTCGACCACGCAACCCAGGCACACACCTACGCCGCAGGCCATCGGCTCCTCGAGCGACAGCTCGGCCGCGAGCCCTCGCGCCGTCACCAGGCGCCCGAGCGCCCGGAGCATCGGATCGGGGCCGCAGGCCAGGACCCGCCCGTACACCCGACCCGCGGCGAGCCGGCGATCGAGGGCAGCGGTCACGAACCCTGCCTCGCCGCGCGTGCCGTCGTCGGTGCACAGCACCAGCTCGCCGCCGGCCGCAGCGGTCGCGGCCGCCAGCCGCTCCACCTCGTACAGCTCGCAGGCCGAGGCAGCGCCAAAGAAAAAATCGAAGCGGCGGCCGCGCGCCGCCAGCACCTCGGCCGCGAAAAGCACCGGCGGCAGGCCGATGCCGCCGGCCACCAGGGCAAAGGGCAGGTCGTGCTCGTCGCCCAGGTCGAAGCCGTTTCCCAGCGGGACGAGCAGCGAGGTCGGGGCCCCGGGGACCAGCCGGCGGAGCAAGGCGGTGCCCTTGCCCACCTCCTTGATGTGCATCTCCACGACCCACCCCTCCCCAGTCGGCCGCACACCGGCGAGCGAAAAGGCGCGGCGCAGCAGCGGGTCGTATCCCTCGCTGCAGCGCAGCATCCCGAACTGCCCGGGCACGGCCTCCACCGCCTCGCGGCACAGCAGCTCCAGCCTGAACGCAGTGGGGGTCAGATCGTCGGCCGACAGGACCCGAGCGGCGAGATCGCGGCGCGCTATCATGCGTCGGGGATTATGCGGCATCTCGCCAGGCTTGGCCACAGCCTCGCGGCCGGGGCTGTCACGGGCGCCGCCCTCGCGCCGCTCCAGCTGTTGCTGTGGGCCGAGGTCAGCCTCTCCCCAGGCCGGGCGCTCCTCGCGCTCGCCGCCTGGGCGAGCTGGGCTGGTCTCTGGCTGGGCCTCATCTGCTTCCTGGTGCTCGAGCTGCTCGCCCTGGCACCGCCGAGGCTGCTCGGCGGGCCGGGGTTCTCGGTCGGGTTGTGGCGCCGCCTGATGGCCGTCGCGTCGTTGCTCGTCGCCGCCGTGGCGGTGTGGAACCGGCACCTCACCCGCGATTTGCTGGTGCCCGCCAACCGCGAGGCGCTGTCGGTGGCGGCGTGGATCGCCGGAACCTACCTGCTCGTGCTGCTCGTCCTCATCGTGCGCAGGGCCGTGCCGCGCCTCGCCGCGGTCATCACCCTTTCCGGCACCGGTCTCGTCGTCGCGTTGCTGTGGGGCGTGTGGCTGCTCACCCCCCCGGCACCGCCCCCGCAAGGGGGTGACGACGGCCCTCCGTTCAAGGCCGCGCACCGGCTCCTCATGGTTTCGTGGGAAGGCGCTGACCTGCCCTGGCTGCTGCCGCTGCTCGAACACAAGGACATGCCGTTCCTGCAGTCGCGCCGCGACAGGGGGGCGTGGGGCCAGCTCCGCACTGTTCGTCCGTACACGCGCTCGGCTGCCCTGGCGACCCTTGCCACCGGCTGCGCCCCGTCAGTCCACGGGGTGCTCGGCCGGCGATCGTACCGTCTCTCGTGGCTGCTCGACCAGCCCGTCACCCTGCTACTGGCAGGGCCCTGGCCGTCGCCTCATCAGCTGCCGTGGCGGGCCTGGGAGCGTGTCGCGGGCGCCAGCCCCAGGCGGGCCCCGATCTGGTCGATCGTGGAGCGCTCCGGCTTGCCGGCCGGCAACGCCGGCTGGCCGCGATGGTCGACCGGCGGGTGGGATCTCCAGGCGCCCCTCGCTTCCGAGACGGCGCCGTTCGAGGAGTTCGACGCCGATCTGCGGGCGGCGCTCGCCCCGGCCCTGGCGGCGCGGCCCGACGCCGCACGCGACGCCCAGCGTGCCTTTGCCGTGGCGAGCGAGCTCCACGCCGCGGTGCTGCGGCGCGGCGCGGCCGAACGGGTCGAGGCACTGGTCGTCAACACCCGGCTCGTCGCCCAGCTCCGCCCGGCGTGGACCCCGCAGGGGCCCGGTGACCCGGCCGACGACACCCTCCGGCAGGCGGCGCGGTTGCTCGACGACGAGCTGCGGCGCCTGTGGCAGCTGCTCGGCGGCGAGGACACGCTGCTCGTGGTCGCCTCGCCGTACGGGATGGCGCCCCCCTCGCCCTGGCGGCGGCTCGGCCGGCTTGTCGGGCGCGCCAGCGAGTGGCAGGTGTCGCCGGACGAGGCACCGGACGGATTCGTGCTGTTTTCCGGGCCCGGCACGCGGGCCGGGGAGCGCCTGCGCACGCGCCGCGTGGCGGACGTCGTCCCGACCATCCTCTACCTGCTGGAGCTGCCAGTCGCCCGCGACATGGCCGGGGGCGTCATCCTCGAAGCCGTGAGCGACGACCACGCCGCCCGGGTCCCTCTCCGCCGCGTCGCCTCGTACGCCGCGGCCGGCCCGCCAGGTCAGCGCTGAGCCGCAGACTGCGCCAGCGCCGCGGCGAGACGCTCGGGGGTGTTGCAGTTGGCGGTGACGCCCCCGTCGGCCACTGGCAGGTCCACGGCGCCGACCGTGCACAGGACGTCCCGCAGGGTCGGGCCGGCGAGCCGGCCATCGGCGATTCCTTCCGCCACCGCCCGCGCCATCGCGATGGGGTGTCCGTGCTTGCCGTCGTGCCGGGGCCGCACTGCCGCAACGCCGGTTCCGACCGCTGCGGCCAGGCTCGCCACCGTGGCGGGGCGCACGAGCGGGTGGTCCACGGGCAGCACGACCACCGCCGCCCAGCTCGCGCCCTCGAGCAACGCGCACAGCCCCAGACGCAGCGAGGCGAACATGTCGAGATCCGGGGCCGGCAGCCGCAACCCGCGCGCCCCCTCCACCGCCGGCTCCTGGCAGCACGGAGGGAGCGTCGCGACGATCGGCCGGGCCCCGGCCTCGGCGAGCGTTGCAGCGCAGGCGGCGAGAAATGACCGGCCGTCCGGCAGCACGGCGAACGCCTTGGGCCCGCCGAACCGCTGGCCCTGGCCGCCGGCCAGGATCAGACCGGCCGTACCTGCTTGCGCCATGCCTCGGGCACGTGTCCCTTGCGCTCGAGCAAGATGAGCTCGGCGACGACGGCGACCGCAATTTCCTCGGGTGTCACGGCACCGATGTCGAGCCCGACCGGACAGCGCAGCTCGTCGATGCGGCGCGGCGGCACGCCGTCGGCGGCAGCCTGGCGCCGGATGTTTTGCGCCTTCCCGGCCGAGCCGACGACTCCCACCGAGGCGAAGCCGGCGTGCAGCGCCGCCACAGCCCAGCCGGTGTCACCCGCGTGGGTTCCGGTCGCGCACACCACGTGAGTGGCGGCCGGGGCTTCCGCTGTGTCGAGCCAGGCTGGATCGTCCGCCGCGACCGCCTGGACACGGGGGGTGTCAGCCACCCGCTCCGGGGCCGACGGCGCCACCGCCGTGACCCGGAACCCTGCGTGCGCTCCCGCCTGGGCGATCGCCCTCCCGACGTGCCCGGCCCCGACCACGACGAGGCGCCGCCGCGGCGCCAGCTTCTCGCAGTACAGCGTGACCTGGCCGCCGCACGTGGCGACCTGCTCCACGAGGCGCGTCGTCTCGGACGACTGCAGGAGCGCCCGCGCCTCGGCGAGCGCCCTCTCCTCGACCTCGCCGCCGCCGACCGTGCCGACCCGCTGACCGTCGGCGCACAGCGCCAGACGCGCCCCTTCCTTGCGCGGCGCCGAGCCCCTCGCCTCGATCACCGTGACGAGGACGCACGTCTTCCCGGCATCCACCCATTCCAGCGCAGTTCGCAGCTCGTTCATCGCCGTCTCTCCAGAACCCACGCCAGCGGGTGGCGATCGCCCAGGGCAGCCAAGACGGTCGGAGGAGTCAGCGGCAGCGTGTCGATCTCGACCCCCAACGCGTCGCACACCGCGTTGCGAATCGCCGCGGCGGTGGGGATGAACGACGGCTCGCCGATCCCCTTGGCGCCGTACGGGCCGCCCGGCCCCTCGCTCTCGATGATCTCGATGTTGATCTTCGGAGCATCGGCGGCGGTGGGGATGATGTAGTCGGTGAAGTTGGGGTTCGAGAGCACGCCGTCCTTCAGGTGCAACGCCTCGGTCACCCCCCAGCCCATTGCCTGCACGACACCGCCCTGGATCTGGCCCTCGAGCGCGTCGCGGTGGATCGCCCGCCCGACGTCGTGAGCGGCCGAGACCTCCTCCACCGTGACGAGCCCGAGCTCGGGGTCGACGGCGACACGGGCGACATGACACGCCATGGCGTAGAACTCGTAGGGGTCGCCCTGGCCCGTCTCGTGGTCGAACTCCCGCGGCTCGGTGCGGTACCAGCCGGTGGCGACGGCCTCGATTCGGCGGGCCGCCATTTCCGCCGCCACCGCCGCCATCGGCACCCGGCGCTCCGCCTGCCCCCGTACCGAGGCGAAGCCGCCTCCCAGTTCCACCTCACCCGGCGCACACCCGAGCAGTTCCGCCGCCACCGGGTCGAGGCGGGTGCGCAGCCGCGCCACAGCGTCGAGGATCGCCATCCCCGACATGTGCGAACCGCGGGACGCCACGGTCGGTCCGGAGTCGCCGACCGTCGTGGTATCCGGCTGCCAGACCTGCACCGCCGACGGCGACACCCCGAGCGCCTGGGCGGCGATCGTCTGCGCCGCCGTGAGGTTGCCCTGCCCCATGTCGGTGAGCCCGACCCGCACGATCACCGAGCCGTCGGGCTGCAGGATGACCACGGCCGAGGAGCGGTCGAGCTTTTGCCCGCCGTGATGCAGGTTGCAGCCATAGAGCACGAGCGAGATCCCCATCCCGTGCCGGAGGCGGCTTCCCTCCGCCGGGCGGCCGGCGCGGAAGGCGTCCCAGCCGGCCAGGCGGGCGGCGCTTTCGAGCACCTCCCTGGCCAGCACCGGGCCCTCGAGCTTCTGGCCGGTGCACAGCACGCGCGCCCTGGCGTGGAGGGCGTTGCGGCGCCGGATTTCCAGCGGGTCGAGGCCGAGTTGCCGGGCGAGCTTGTCCATCGTCGCCTCGGCCGCCCACGTCACCTGCGGCGCGCCGAACCCGCGGTACGCTCCGCCGAACAGGTTGTTGGTGTACACGACGTGCGTCTTGACATCGACCGCCGCCACGTCGTACGGGCCGATGCACGAGACGTTGGCGCGCTCGGCCACCACCGTCGACAGCCCCACGTACGCGCCGGCGTCCATGAACGTCTCGACCTCGGCGAACTGCAGCTTGCCCCTGGCATCGGCACCCCAGCGGTGTCGGATCACCATGGCGTGCCGCTTGGTCGTGGCCTGCAGGTCCAGCTCGCGGGGATAGAGCAGTCGCACCGGGTGCCCGGTGTGCCAGGCAAGCAGCGCGGCACACGCCGCCGGCTCGGAGGGGTAGTCCTCCTTGCCGCCGAACCCGCCGCCGGTCGGCGCCTGCTCGACGCGGACCGCCGCCAGCGGCAGCCCGAGCACCCTGGCGACGGCGTGCTGGACATAGAACGGGCACTGGCACGAGGCAACGATGGTGATGCGGCTGCGGCCCTCGGGGATGGCGAGACAGCCCTGCGGTTCGAGGTACGCGTGGTCCTGCCCGCCGATGTGGTACTCGGCTTCGACGACGGCGACCGCCTTCGCGCGCCGGCCATACACCTTGCCCCTGAGCACCCGGAAGGTGTGGAACAGGTTGCCTTTGTCGTGCACGGCCGGGGCGCCCTCGGCCAGCGCCGCCACCGGATCGTGCACACCCGGCAACGGCTCGAGCTCCATGCGCACCGCCCGCGCCGCCGTCCACGCCGCCTCGGGCGTGCGCGCCGCCACCAGAGCCAGCCGGTCGCCGACCATGCGTACGCGGTCCGTGACCAGCAGCGGCTGATCCCCGAAAATCACGCCGATCGAGTTCTGCCCGGGCACGTCCCCGGCGGTGAGCACCGCGACCACGTCCGGCACCGCCGCTGCAGGCCGGACATCGAGGCTCCTGACTCGGGCCGAGGCGACGCGCGCGGTCACGAGCGCGGCGTGCAGCATCCCCGGCAACGCCAAGTCGCCCACGTACCGTGTGAGCCCCGCGACCTTCGCCGTGGCGTCGGGGCGGACGTGGCGGCCTCCGAGCGGTCCGGGGTGGGCGGCCTGCGGCTCCCGGCCCGTGTCTTGGCCGAGGGCCGTCTCGGGCTGCGACCTCTGGCGCCTGGCCGGGCGGGTGGTGGTGTCAGCCATTGGACTCCTCCCTGGCCGCCTCGAAGGCCTCGAAGATCTTGGTGTAGCCGGTGCAGCGGCAGAGGTTGCCGGCGAGCAACCGGGGAACCTCGGCGGGCTCGGTCACCCCCCGGGCCAGGATCGCGGCGCCCGTGACAACCACCCCCGGCGTGCAGAACCCGCACTGGACGCCGCCCTTTTCGACCAGCGCGCGCTGGAACGGGTGGAGCGACCCGCCGCCGCCGAGCCCCTCCACCGTCACCACCGTCCGGCCCTCGACCGAGGCCGCCAGCACCAGGCACGACGTCACCGGAAGGCCATCGAGCAGCACCGTGCAGGCACCGCACTCGCCGGCCCCGCAACCCTCCTTCGTGCCGATGAGCCCCGCGTCCTCGCGCAGGAGGTCGAGCAGGCGCCGGCCGGGCGGCACCGCGAACGTCCGCCGCTCGCCGTTGAGGGTGAACGTGACACGGATCCGCTCAGGCATGGGCCACCTCCTCGAGGTACCGGTCGAGCAGCGTGGCGACCGCCAGCCGCCGGTACCAGGCCGGAGCCCGCACATCGTCGATCGGCCGCACATCCTCCTGCACGGCCCCCAGCGCTTCCCGCCGCAGCCTGTCGTCGAGCACCCGGCGCTCGAGCACCCGCTCGGCGGCCCGGGCGCGAACCGGCGTCGGAGCCACCGAGCCGAACGCCAGGCGCACCAGCTCCAGCCGCCCGTCCGCCGCCACCACCGTTCTCCCGGCCATGCACACCACCGAGATGATCTGCTCGCGGCGTGGCCCCACCTTGCCGAACCGTTCGACCACCCGCCGGCCGGTCCCCGGGCGGGTGATCGGCAGCAGCACCGAGACGATGAGCTCGTTTGGCCGCAGGCTCGTGCGCCCGGGCCCCACGAACAGCTCCTCGAGCGGGAGCTGGCTCTGGCCGCGAGCCGAGGCGAGCGTGACCGCCGCACCTGCCACCAGCAACGGCGGGGCAGTGTCAGCGGCCGGCGAGGCGTTGGCGAGGTTGCCGCCCAGCGTGGCCCGGCACTGGATCGGCCACGCCCCGACCTGCGCCGCGGCCGCCGCCAGCGCCGGGAAATGCCTTCTCACGGCGGCGTGGGACGCGATCGCCTCCATCGTCGTGCCGGCACCGATCGACACCCCGCGCTCGGTTTCCTTGATCCCCTCGAGCCCGACACGACCGAGGTCGACGAGCCGCTCCGCCTTGCGGCGGCCATCCCGGAGCTGCACCACAAGATCGGTCCCCCCCGCCACCGGCCGCGCGCCCGGATGGTCGGCGAGCGCCTGCAGCGCCTCTCGCAGCGAGGTCGGGCGCAGCACATCTTGCACAGGCAGGTCCATGTCCTCTCCCTCCGCGCCGGCCCTGGCCACCGCCCCGGCGCGCCCCTGCCATGCATTGTCGCACTGTTCGGGGCACCGGCCACACGGCAAGGGCGACAGCCGCCGGCGCCGCGGCAAGGCGCGCCGGGCACGGCCCGGCCCGGTGACGCCCCCCCGGCGAGCGGGCCCTCGGAACACGAGCGGCACGCCCAGCCGGCCCCGACTTGGCGGCGCCGCCCGCCGCTGTCAGCTCTTCTTGTTGGGCAGCTCGAGCCCGTACCCCTTCTTGGCGTCGATCCACTTGAGCGCGAACGCCAGCCCGATCGCCGCCGCCCCCAGCGCCGAGAAGATCAGCATGGCGCTCGTGTAGTTGTAGACGGCCGTGGCGTCGCCCGCGGCGATGCGCTGCGAGACGCCGGGGTTGGACTTCTCGATCACCACCCCGATGAGCCAGGGGATGAACCACAAGCCCACGTTCTGGATCTGGAACACCATGGCGTAGGCCGAACCGAGGTAGCGGTCCTCGACGATCTTGGGGACTGACGGCCACATCGAGGCCGGGATGAGCGAGAACGCCACTCCGAGCACCATGATCGCGACGATCGCCACGGCCATGTTGATCGGCGCCAGCGCGAACGTGAGGTGGGCGCCGGTGAGCAGAGCCGAGCCCAGAATCATCAGCGTCGCGCCCTTCCCCTTGGTGTCGAGGTAGAGGCCGAACACCGGCGTGAGCAGGATCGTGCCCACCGGCAGCAGCCCCGGGATCCACTCCCCGGCGCCGGGCGACAGCCCCAGCCGCGCCTGCATCATCGCCACCGCGTACTTGAGGAACGGAAAGACCCCGGAATAGAACAGCACGCACAGGAACGAGATGATGAGGAACCCCGGGTTGGTGATGATCTTACCGAGGTCCGAAAGATGGAACGCCTCCGACGGGTCGGCGTCCGAGTAGCGCCCGGTCTGTTTGTCGAACTTCCGATCCATGAACGAGTAGACCAAGAACGTCAGGAGCCCGATCGCGAGCAGCGTTACGCCGAGCGCCACCGGCTTGACCGGGCTGCCCTGCACGACCCCGTCCACCGTCTTCACGCCGCCGACCGCCGAGGAGAAGAAGAAGGCGATCGAGGCGCCCAGCCGGGCCGTCGCCAGCTGTGACCCCATTGCCAGGGCCAGCTCTTTGCCCTTGAACCACTTGACGAGGGAGCGGGAAACCGTGATCCCGCACATCTCGACCCCGATCCCGAAGATCGCGTACCCGAGCGCCGCCAGCTTGGCCGTGGCCGGCATCGACGGCCAGAACGAGTCGAACAGCCGGTAGAGGGGGCCGGCAGGAAACAGCGGCGACAGCGCGTAGAGCTTGATACCGGCGCCGACCAGCATGATGCTCGAGGACAGCAAGCCGGTGAAGCGAATCCCCATCTTGTCGAGGATGATTCCCGAGATGATCAGGAACCCCATGACGTTGAGCAGGTACTCGGCGCCCGAGAAGAACCCCCAGTGATCGGAGGTCCAGGCGTACTTGTGCTGCACGAGCGTCTGGAGCGGCGCGATGGCGTCCACGAAGTAATACGCCGCGAGCATCGTGAACGAGACAAGCCCCAGCGCCGTCCACCGGGCCGCCCTGGAGTCGTTGAGAAGCTGTTGCGCTTTCTCGGTCATGGTAGGTCGCCCTTCCTGGCCTGCCGCGCGGCCAACTCGCTCCGGACCGCCCTGCGCGCAGAACCGCGCGGAGCATAGCAGAGGCCCGGCAGCGTCGAAAGCGCCGCCGGTGCGAGGCAGCGGGCACAGCGTGCCGCCAGCTCGCGCCTTGACCACGGCAGCCTGGAAGCGTAGGCTCCCAAACCGAACGGATGGTTTGGGATGAACCAGGCTGAGAAATCACAACGCTCCCGCGACCAGATCCTCGAGGCCGCCCTCGAGCTGTTCTCCACCCAGGGGTACAGGGCCACCAGCGTACGCGACATCGCCGCCCGCGCAGAGGTGTCGACCGGCAACGTCTACCACCACTTCGCGGACAAGGAAGCGATCTTCCGCACGCTGCTCGACCAGTACTGGGCGGCGATCGAGAGCCCCGACTTCCCGTTCAACCGTGCCCTCGCAACCGGACGGTTCCCCGACAACCTCGAAGACGTCGGGCACGCAGCGCGCGACTCCGTGCTGCAGTACCGCCGCTACGTGGCGCTCATCTACGTCGACGTCGTCGAGTTCGAGGGCAGCCACATCCGCAAGTTCTACTCCGACATGGCGCAGCGCTTCGCCGACTTCATGGCCCGCCAGGAGCAACCCTCCGAACTCGCCGCCCGCCTGCGCCCCGGCATCTCTCCCCTGTCCGCGGTCATGCTCGCCAGCCGCTTCTTCCTCAACTACTTCGCGGTCGAGATCCTGTTCGGCGTCCCCAACCACTTCGGCAAGGACACCGAGGAGGTCATCCGCGAGATCGCCGAGATGCTCCGCCACGGCATGCTCCGGCCCTCCTCCGAGACCCCAGGCGAAACGGCCGAGGCAGCGCCGAAGACCTGATCCCGCCCCTCCCGCGAGCCCATCCCCACCGGTGCCCGAACGTCACCCTCGCCGCACGGTGAGGTGCTCCTTTTGCTGTGGCACATCGGGTGTCGTCGATTGGTGATGCGTGCCGCCGATCGCAACCGATCTCGTACCAATCCGATGGCACGGCCACCCCATCGGCCACCGGTCCCATCTGCCGGCAATCAGGACAGCCCACCCACCCCACCGGGCGCCTGCGCCCAGTCTCCGTCGATCATGACAATGTCGGCATCCCGATCTGTATCGATCGTTGCACCACCGGGCGTGGCGGCCTGCCCTTGGGGCACTCCATCCTTGCCAAAGCTGGCAATCACGTAGTGCCCATCCCAGGTGACGAAATAGACGAGCGGCCGCCCCCAACCATCGAGCCACAACCGACCGTCGGGATCAACGCCTCCCATCACCTGGTGCAGAGCACTCAGCGTTGTCGGCAGCTTCTCTCCAGGAAAATCGCTCTTGAACGCCTCGACGTTGAGGTTGGCTCCCCAGATCGCGCCACAGGTCGCCCTCTGGGCGGTAAAATCCGGGTGCGAGACATACTCCTCCTCGTCCTTCTCCTCCTGCTGTGCAATGACCACGGCCATTGCACACGTCATGACAACAGCAAGTGTCGCGATGCCGATCCAAATTGCGCGCTTCCTCATTTGGAGCCTCCCTCCCTGCCTCAAGGCGCTGGCGGTAAACCACCGCGTGCGGTTCGTGATGCCACGCTTCTCACGAAGCGCCCCACGCCCTCCGGGTCCTCGCCGCTGCGCTCGGGGGCAAGCCTGAGCTTGACCTCCAGCATTCGAGCGAGTTCGAGGACGAAATGAGTGCACTGTTTGTAGTCGGGGGGCGACATGTAGGCCATCGTAACGGTAGCCGCCGCCGCCTTGACCTGCTCGCCGGTCAGCGGCGGGCCGTCGTGCTGCACGGCGCCGAGCGCCTTGCCACCGTTGTCCGGGTGGTAGGAGTTCGGCTGCCCGTTGACCTGGAGTGCGAGCAGATCGACGGGAGGATGACTGCTTCCTGTGTTGTCTCGGAGCTTTTCCACCGTGCCCGGGCCGAACACGCTCAGGTCCCTGTTTCGGCCAGGGCTGTTCTCCACCACCATAATCTGTCCGGGCTTACCCCCGCCGACGTAGGTCACGACGTGATAGTCGCCCTCCTTGGAACCCCTCACGACAAGGACATCACCGGGGAAGATCGTCAGTTTCGTTCCCCCGTATTCCACCTCGTCATTGCCATCGGGATCCAGAAAGCGTAGTGGGTTGCTTCGAGCATAGGAGTACCGATTCCAGCTCTGGGGCCGCTCGGCTCCGATGGAACGTGACGAGGGATCCACACTCGCGAACCTCCCCATCTTCGTCCCGTAGTACCGCGCGTGCATGTAGTCCAGGTCGTC
>DAOOJE010000009.1:0-107943 GCA_035384965.1 Thermoanaerobaculaceae bacterium | reverse complement strand
ACGCCATCGTCGACGAGGTCGACTCGATCCTGATCGACGAGGCGCGCACGCCGCTCATCATCTCGGGGCCGTCCGAGCTGTCGGTCGGGCTTTATTACCAGGTCGACCGCATCATCCCCAAGCTCGTCAAGGGCGAGGAAATCCGCGACAAGTACGGGAACAAGTCGACGACGGGCGACTACATCGTCGACGAGAAGTCCCGCACCGCAGCGCTCACCGAGGAGGGCGTCGCCAAGGCCGAGCGGCTGCTCTCGGTGCCGAACCTTTACGACCCGAGCCAAATCGAGGTGCTGCACGCGGTCGAGCAGGCGCTGCGCGCTCACGCCCTGTACCAGCGGGACCGTGAGTACATCGTCAAGGACGGGCAAGTCATCATTGTCGACGAGTTCACCGGCCGGCTGATGCCCGGACGCCGCTGGTCGGACGGGCTCCACCAGGCGGTGGAGGCCAAGGAAGGGGTCAAGATCGAAGCCGAGAACCAGACCCTGGCCACCATCACGCTGCAGAACTACTTCCGCATGTACGAGAAGCTGGCCGGGATGACGGGCACGGCCGAGACCGAGGCCGACGAGTTCGCGCAAATTTACGGTCTCGACGTGGTCGTGATCCCGACCAACAAGCCGATGATCCGGGTCGACAACTCCGACCTCATCTACCGGACCGAGAAGGAAAAGTGGAAGGCGGTGGTCGAGGAGATCCTGGAGCTGCACGAGAAGGGGCAGCCCATCCTGGTCGGCACGGTGTCGATTGAGAAGTCGGAAAAGCTCTCCGAGCTGCTCAAGCGGCGCGGGATCCAGCACGTCGTGCTGAACGCCAAGTTCCACGAGCGCGAGGCGGCGATCGTCGCCCAGGCCGGGCGGTTCGGCGCCGTCACCATCGCCACCAACATGGCCGGCCGCGGCACCGACATCATCCTCGGAGGCAACCCGGAGGGGCTGGCCAAGGCCGAGGCCGACCCGGCGAAGGACCCGGAAGCGTACCGGGAGGCGCTCGCGAAATACTCCGCCCAGTGCGCCGAAGGGCGCGACAAGGTGCTCGCCGCCGGCGGGCTCCATATTCTCGGCACCGAGCGGCACGAGGCCCGCCGCATCGACAACCAGCTGCGCGGCCGCTCGGGCCGGCAAGGCGACCCGGGCTCCTCGCGCTTCATCCTCTCGCTCGAAGACGACCTCATGCGGATCTTCGCCTCGGATCGCCTGCGCGAGTGGATGAAGCACCTCGGGATGGAAGAGGACGTCCCGATCGAGTCGAAGATGGTCACGCGCTCGATCGAGCGGGCGCAAAAGCAGGTGGAAGGCCGCAACTTCGAGATCCGCAAGCACTTGCTGCAGTACGACGACGTCATGAACAAGCAGCGCGAGTCGGTGTACCGGCTGCGGCGCGACGTGCTGGCCGGCAAGGAAGGGCGCCACTGGGTGCTCAACGCGGCGAGGGACATCATCGGCTCGCTCATCGACACCCACTGCCCGGACGACAAGCACTTCGACGACTGGGACCAGGCGACGCTCGATCGCGAGCTGGAGGAGAACTTCGGCCTCGGGCTGCGCGATGCCGGGGTGGCGTGGGACTCGACGACCCGGGCCGCTCTCGAGGAGCGGCTCGTGGCGGCGGTCGAGGCCCGCTACGCGGCTCGGGAGCAGGAACTCGGCGCGGAGGACTTCCGCCAGCTCGAGCGGTACGTCATCCTCTCGGTGCTCGACGGACAATGGAAGGACCACCTGCTGGCGCTCGACCATCTCAAGGAAGGCATCGGCATGCGGGCCTACGGCCAGCGCGACCCGCTGGTCGAATACAAGCGCGAATCGTTCGAGCTCTTCCAGTCGATGATGGATCGCATCGAGGACCAGGCCGTGCAGTACATGTTCAAGCTCGACCTCGCGCGCGTCGTGCCCGGACGTCGGCGTGCCGCGCCGGTCCGCGAGTCCAAGGCCGAGGCGTCCGGGTTGCAGGGCGAGCGCCAAGAGGCCAGGCACTCGCCCGGCTCCGGCACTCCGACGACGGTGCGCCGCCAGGAGCCGAAGGTCGGCCGCAACGATCCGTGCCCGTGCGGCTCCGGCAAGAAGTACAAGAAGTGCCACGGGGCCGCCGAGGGCGTCGGGACGTAGGCCCCTCCCTCCCGCCCACCCGGGCGAGAGTCGAGAGTCGAGAGTCCTCTCCCGCGCCCGCCAACACGGGAAGGCCATCCTCCCACCCTCCCTCGTCACTTTTCCCGGCGCGGCTGGCGGGGAGGGCGGGGCTGCAGCCCCACAGGGAGGGAGGGGATAGAGGAAAAATGCGGGCCTGCGGGCCCGCGGTCCATGGCAGCCCCACGGTGCGATGGGGCGGGTGGTGCGGGGCTGGACCGCGCCGGGCGGCGGTGGCAGGCCCAAGGCAGGCAAAGCTGCGGCGTGGTGAAGGCGTTCTGCTCGCGGGGGGCCCGGACCACCTCACCCCCGACGGCAAGCACGTGGCGGATCGGCAGAGGGACGGGGCGCTGAGCCGTTCGTGATCTGCAGCGGGGCTCGTTGTCATGCGTTGGTGGCCACAAGGGGCGTGCTGCGGCGCCGGAGACGATTGCGTGCGGCACAACTCTTGAGGGTTGAGCTCTTCGCGGCGCGTCGCTGCTGGACTGCGGTGCGTGAGCCATAGGGACACATTGATTTAGTGTGTCGTTCTGTGAAGTGAAACTTCTATTTGCTGATTCTGCCAGGAGGTGGGCATGCTCAAGGAGCAGCTGAAGCGGATCATCATCGAGAACCAGGAGCGGATGCCGTTCCGGCTTTTCAAGCGACATGCCGCGACGCTCGTCGACACGCGCCAGATTCACGCCGTCGTCGGGCTGCGCCGCGTCGGCAAGACGCATTTCCTGTAGCAGGTGGCGAACGAGCTGCTCGAGCGGGGCGTGCCCCGCGAGAGGCTCGTCCTCGTCAACTTCGAGGATGAGCGGCTCGTTGGGCTCACAGGCGAGCGGCTCGGCTTGGTGTTGGACGCGTACTACGAGCTTTACCCGGACAGGGTCGGCGACGAGCTTCACCTCTTTTTCGACGAGATCCAGGTGGTGCCGGGCTGGGAGCGGTTCATCGCGCGCCTCTTCGAGGAGAAACGCTTCCGGATCCGGATCACGGGCTCCTCCTCCAAGCTCCTCAGCAAGGAGATCGCGACCGCACTCCGGGGCCGCGCCGTGACGACGAACCTCTACCCGATGAGTTTCAGAGAGTTCGTCGCGTACAAGGGCGTCGCGGTGACCGAGAAACTTCCGTATTCGCGGGACCGGTTCAAGGCGGTGAAGCTCCTCGAAGAGTATCTCGCCTGGGGCGGCTTCTTCGAGGCGGTGAACGCTGCGGATGATGCGGAGCGGCGCCGGATCCTCTCCACCCACCTGGATCTCGTCGTCTACAAGGACCTGGTGGAGCGGTACGGCATCAAGAACCTGGCGGTGCTCAAGGCGCTCATCCGGCGCTACGTCGCCAACACGACGCGGAAGACGTCGCTGGCCCGCCTCGGCGCGACGATACGCGAAGCGACGGCCGTGTCGAAGAACACCGTCGGCCCGTACACCGGATTTCTCGAGGATGCGGGATTCTTGCACGTCCTGCCCAAGTTCAGCCACCGGCTGAGCCGGAACGCGGTGAGCAAGTACTATGTCGAGGACCCGGTCTTCAAGACGGTGGCGGGCCACAGCTTCTCCCCTGACCTGGGCGCGCGCTACGAGCAGGCCGTGCTGCTCGAGCTCGTCCGTCGCGGCGGCGATCTCTTCTTCTTCGACGAGCAGGCGGAATGCGACTTCATCGTCAAGCGCGGCACCAGGATCGTCGACGCGATCCAGGTCTGCGTCGATCCCGAGGCTGCCCGGGAACGGGAGCTCAAGGGACTGCTCGCCGCGATGAGCACGCTCCGTCTCGCGCGGGGCACCATCGTGACCGCGAGCCACGAAGCCGAGGAGACGACAGACGGCAAGACGGTCCGGTATGTGCCTCTCTGGCGCTGGCTGCTCGAGCGTCCGAGTCATCCCTTGCGTTGAGGGTGGAGCCTTTCGAAGTCCGTTCTGCGAAAAGCATGGGCGGGTTGTGCTTGGCCGTTCCGGCCCGATTGGCTCTGTGTTCACACGCAGATGCCGCTGTTTGCCACTGGACCCGAAGGCCGACGTCAGTGCCTGGTGAGGGCGGCGACGTGGGCCTCGCGCAGGAGCTCGCGGAGGATCTCGAAGCTCGTGGCCCCGACCCCGGCTGCGACGCGGGCCAGGACGCGTTCCCAGCGCTCGTCGTCGCGTGCCAGGTCGACGAACTCGTAGCCGGGCCAGGTGAGCCGCTCGACGACCACGTACACGGGGACGGGCGAGCGCTCCATGTACGAGATCTGGGCGCGCAAGAGCCCGGCCTCGACCAGCAGCTCGGCATGGTGCGCGAGTTCGGCGAAGTCGACCTCGTCGATCCCTAGCTCGAGGAGATTGGTGCCGGGCGCCGCCTCCTCGGCGCGGAGCAAGATCGTGCGGAGCAGGTCCAGGTTTCGTCGCATGGCGGAGCGCCGCGTGGGCTCCATCCTATACCACGTCAGCGGGGGCTGGGCGGCGCGTCGAGACGCCACACGTCGGACGTGCGCGCCCAGCCGCGGGCGCCGGAGGAGTCCTGGATGCGCAGGTGCTCGCCGGCGCTGTCGTGGACTGGGACCACCTCGCCCTCGCGCAGGGTCGCCACGGTCCGGGCGGTGGGGGAGGCGGCGTCGAGCAGCGGCACATCACGGGCCGTCACGACGGCGGTGGGGGGGGCCGAGGCGCCGGCGAACCCAGCGGCTCCGAGGAGGATTGCCGCCAGGGCGGCGGCCAGGGAGGCGGCCTTTGCCCACGCCGGTACGGCGCGCCGCCAGAAAGCGAGGCGCAGGTGCAACGCGAGGGCGACCAGGAGCACGCTCCACAGGCCGAAGTGCCATCTCCGGGCGAGGCGCCCGAGGGCGGCCACGGGCACGGGTTCGAGCTCGGAGCGGTCGAGCTGGAGCGCCTGGCGCAGGCGCTCGATGTCCCGCTCGGCGGCGTCGTCGGGGGGGCCGATCTCGCGGCCGCGCAGGAGCGCCCACATCGCCTCGCCGGCCCGGCCCCGGGCCGCGGCACCCTGCGCCCAGTTCCAGTAGAGGTTGACGCTTTCGTGCCCGGAGGCCGCCAGCTCGCGCAGCACGGCGATGCCGCCCGGGAGGTCCCCGGAGCGCAGCAGCGCGGTCCCTTCCTTGAAGCGCTCCTCGGGTTCAGGCGTCGCCGCCAGCAGCGCTCCCGCCCCCGCCAGCAGCAGCAACACAAGCGCGCCCGCGCCGCAGGCCCCCGCCCTGCGGTGCCTTCGCTGCCGCGGTCGCCCCGAGCCCGAACCGCAGGCGGCGAGCGGCTGCGGTCGGGAGGCTGGCGTCGGCCGTTGCCCTCTTTCCCGGGTCGCGGGGTAAGGGCTCACGCCCACCTCCTCACCGCCGCGGCGGCGCGCTCCGCCACTTCGCGGAGCTTGTCGGAGTAGTCCCCGAGCTGGGGCGCGTAGCGCACGAAGCGAGCGTCGCGCAGGATTCCCTTGAGTTCGCGGTCGCGCTCGGAGTCGTCCTCGGCAGGGCGTTCCGCGAGTTCGCCGAAGAGATCGACGAGCACCTGCTCGACGAGGATCGCGGCCGCTTCCTTGGACAGCTCGCCGCGGCCGGCGCGCCGCAGCTCGGACAGCGCCTTGCGGGCGGTGCGCGTGCGGGCGAGGCCGGGGCGGCCATCGTGGATCGAGACCCCGCCCGGCGGCCAGCCCCGGATCAGCGCATGGGCGAGCACCGACAGGCCCAGGAGCACCGCGAGCCACGTACCGACCCCGCGACCTGCAAGCGGGCGGTGAGCCTCGAGCGCGTCCCGCAGGCGAAGGTCGGCGGTGACCGGTGCGGCGACCGCCACCGGCAGGGCCGCGGTGGCCGCCGGCTGGGCGGCCGAGGCGCCGGCGGCCAGCACGAGCGGCGGCGTCGCGGTTGACACGAGGCGGCGCTTCGAGGTGTCCAGGTACGTGAAGGGAATCGACGGAATGCGGTGCGCGCCAGCGGTCTCGGGGATCAGCACGTACTCCCAGGTGCGGCGCCCGGAAAGCCCCGAAGGGCTCGCCTTCACCTCGGTCTTGACCTGCGGCGGGTAGACGCGAACCCCGGGGATGTCGACCGACGGGGCCTTGTCGATCCACCGCAGGTTGCCGGTCCCTTCGATCGAAAAGCGCAGCGTCGCCGCCTCGCCGACCTCGACCACCGAGCGGTCGAGGTCGGCGGAGGCGCGCAGGGTGCCGACGGCGCCAGTGAACGCCGGATCGGAGGGGAGGGGATCGACCGTGATCTTGATCGGCTCGGTGCGGCGCGTGATGACAGCGGTGCGCCCGAACCCCGGGTCGAAGAACCCCCCGCGCTGAGGGATGCCGAGCCGGAACCCCGCAGCGGGGATCTCGAGCACCCCCGCCCTGGTCGGGTACAGCAGGCGCTGCAGGACCACGAAGCGCTGGAACGGCTCGCCGTCCCGCTCGACCCGCTCACCGCGGGGTTGCTCCCTTTCCGGGGCGGGCAGCTCCTCGGACCAGAAGCCTGGGAACTTCGGCGCTTCCTCGGGTTCGAGACCGGCCACCGCCGCCTGCGTGTAAAGGAAGTAGGTGAGGAGCACCGGCTCGCCCACGAAGACGTGCGGACGGCTGGCCTCGGCGACCATCAGCACCTTGGCGTGTACGGGCTCGGGGCGCTGCCGGCCGAACATGGCCTCGAAAGGGTCCTCCTGGCCGAACATGTCGAATGGGTCCGCCGGGCGGGGGCGGGACCGGACCCGGCTTCCCGGTACCACCTCGAGGGCAATCGGCTCGGTCGTGCGGTCACGGCCGCCCAGCTGGGCCTGCACCGGCCCGATCCTGGCGGGGCCGAGCGCGGTCGGCCGCAGGATGAGCGTGTACTGCCGCGCCTGGGAAATCGCGCCGTTGACGAACGAGACGCGGGTCGACACCGAGGGACCGCCGACGATCTCGAGATTCGACAGCTCGGGGGTCGAGATCTCACCCTTGAGGTCGATGCTGCGTCCCTCGATCGTGATGATGAGCGGGAAGGTGTCCTCGATCCCGACCGTGGTCGCTTCCACCTCGGCCCGGAACGAGACCTCCTGAGCGCTGCTCGCTCCCCCGCCCACGAGCAGCGCGAGGACCACGGCCGCCACCCGGACCGCGGTGTGCCGCGGCGCGTGCAGACCGGCCTTCCGGCCGCTGGCCGCCGGCCGCCGGCGACTGGCCCGGGCGGGCGCGAGAGCGGCCATCACCAGTCCTTCCCCTTCTTGCGCTGCGCGCGCAGCGCCTGGAGCTGCTTGCGTTGCTGCTCCTTCTCGGTCTGCTCGAGGGCGGAAAGGAGCTGCATGGCCTGTTCCTTGGGCATGCCGGCCGTGCGTTCGAACCGCTCGCGTTCCTGCTGCTCCTTGTCGCCGGTTTGGTCCTGCTGCGAGTTGCTCGAGCTGTGCTGTTCGTTCTGCTGCTGGTCCCGCTGCTGACCCTCGCGGCTCTGCTCGTTCTGCTGCTGTTGCTGCTGCTGGATGGCGCGCAGCGCCAGCTCGAGGTTGCGGAGGGCGTCGGGGTCGTCGCTGCGCAGCTTGAGCGCCCTCCGGTACGCCTCGACGGCCTCCGCGAAACGCTGCCGGGCCAGCTCCACGTTGCCGAGGTTGTAACGGGATTCGAACGCCAGGGGGGCGTCGGCGCGCTCGCCGAGGGCGCGGAAGAGCGCTCCGGCCTCGTCGAGCTTGCCCGCCTTGAAAAGGGCGTCGGCGAGGTTGAAGCGAGCCCGCGCGTCCTCGGGGCGCAGGGCGGCCGCCTCGGTGAAACGCTCAAGCGCCTTCGGGTAGTTGCCTTCGTCGTACAGGGTGCGCCCGGCCGAGGTGAGGCGCGTCGGTCGCAGCAGCGCCTCGTCCACCACGCTCGGGCCGTGCCCCCCCTCCTGCGCGGCGGCCACCGAGGCCGCGAGGACCCCCAGCACGGTTGCAACGGCCCTTGCGGACGCTCCCGCACCCCGGATTCCGGGCCGCGGGCCGCGATCCCCGCCGGCGTTGCCCGCGGCGGCCCGGCGCCGCAGACGCGGCGGCGGCAGCAGCAACCCGAGCGTGAGAGCCCCCACGGCGACCCCGAGCGGCCACTGGTAGCGCTCCTTCTTGCGGTACGCGTACTCCCTCGCGAGCGTTTGCTGTTCCATACCCTCGATGGCCGAGACGATCTCCCACGGCAGCGGCTGGCTCGGCAGCAGCCGCACCGCCTTGCCGCTGGTGGCGCGCGCCATCGCCTCCAGGTTTTCGGCGTGCAGGCGCGAGACCACGGTGCTCCCGTCCTCGTTCTTCTTGAACCCGACCTGGCGGCCCTCGCGGTCGAGGTCGGGCACCGGCCCGCCGGCGGGCGTGCCCACCGCGATGGTGTGGATGACGACGCCCGCCTGCCTCGCCCTCGCCACTGTCTCCTCGATGCCGCCCTCGAGGTCCTCGCCGTCGGAGGCGAGCACGATCACCTTGTTGGCGCGGTTGGGGTCCACGAACAGCTCGAGGGCGCGGGCCAGGCCGGCCCCGAGCGAGGTACCCGGCGTCGGCACGATACCGGACTCCATCGTGTCGAGGAAGAGCCCCACCGCATCGGCGTCGAGCGTGAGCGGCACGAGCGGGTACGCCTCGCCCTCGAGCGCCACGAGCGCGAACCGATCCCCGGCCAGGCGATCGAGCAGCGCCGCCAGCGCTGCGCGGGCGACGACGAAACGGCTGGGCTGGACATCGGTGCACAGCATCGAGGCCGAGGTGTCGGCAATCAGCACGACATCCACCCCTTGCCGCTCCAGCTTCTCGCGCACCATCCCCCAGCGGGGGCGCGCCAGCGCCAGCACGAGGCCGGCCACGGCCACCAGCACGAGCCCGAGACGCACCCAGCGCCAGGCCTCGGCAGGGCGCTCGACCACGCGCGGCCAGAGCGAGCGGGCCACCAGGTGCGCGGTGCGGTCGCGGTCCCGGCGCACCAGCCACCACTCGCCCAGCGCCACGAGCGGCAGGGCGAAAAGCCCCCACAGCCAGAGCGGGTGCGCGAGTTCCATCAACGTACCCTCCGCCGTGCCAGCCAGGCGCCAAGCACGAGGCGCGAGACAGCAGGCCGTAGAGCGGGCCACGGGGTGCTCGGGCGGCGGCTCATACAGGTCTCACCCTCAGGCCGCCGGCCCAGGTCAGGGCAGCGGCGCCGAGCAGCGCGGCTGCGGCGACGAGCCACGGGTAGAAGAGTTCGCGGTATCGCTGGTAGGTGGCGAGCTTGATCTCGGACTTTTCGAGGGCGTCGATGCGGGCAAAGATGGTCTGCAGCGAGGCCGGGTCGGTGGCCCGGAAGAACTCGCCGCCCGTGGCAGAGGCAATCGAGCGCAGCAACGCCTCGTCGATCTCCACCTCGGTGACGAGGCGCCGGGTCGCGACCGCGCCGGTGTTCGGGTCGCGCACCTTGACCGTGATCGGCACGCGCCCGCCCTTGCCGACCCCCACCGTGTACACCCGCACCTGCATCGCCCGGGCCAGGTCGGTCGCGGTGGAGGGATCGATCTCGCCGGTGTTGTTGGCGCCGTCGGTGACCAGCACGATGACCTTGCTCTTGGCCTGCGAGCGGCGCAGGCGCGCCAGGGCGGTGGCGAGCCCGGAGCCGATCGCGGTGCCGTCGGGGAGCATGTCGAGCCTGACGTCGTCGAGTTGCCGCAGCAGCAGAGCGGTGTCGGTGGTGGGGGGGGCCTTGGTCAACGCCTTGGCGGCGAACACCACGAGCCCGACCCGGTCCTGGGTGCGGCGCTGAACGAAGTCGCTCACGACCTTCTTGGCCACCTCGAGCCGGTTGCGTGGCTGGAAATCCTCCGCCGCCATGGAGCCCGAGACGTCGAGAGCGACCACGATGTCGATTCCCTCGGTGGTCACGTTCTGGCGCAGCGAGCCGTGCTGCGGGCGGGCGAGAGCGACGGCGGCGAGTGCAAGGCCGAGCCCGGCCAGCACGGCCGGCAGGAAGCGCAGGCGCACCCGCCAGGTGGCGGGGAGCCGGGAGCGCGTCGCCAGCCCCGGAAGGGCGACGGCGCATCCCTGCCGCTCGCGCCACACGGCGGCGAGCACCACCAGCACCCCGGCGAGCGCGGCCAGCAGCCAGAGTGGCTCCTGGAAGCGGAAGCCGTGGAGGTCGATCACGCCGCCTCCTTCGCCACCCGAGCCTGGGCCTGGAGGGTCTCCTCCACGGCGGCGACCATCCCCCTGACCGACGCCAGGTGCTGCGCCGCCGCCTCGCCGCGGGCCGTACCGCGGGCGAACTTGACCCAGTCCGCCGCCCCCAGGAGGTCGCGCATCGCCGGCAGGTGGGGACCGGCGAGCGGATGGTCACGCAGCAACGCCGCCACCTCGGCCGAGGTCATCTCGAGCACCGGCGACCCGAGACGCCGCTCGAGGTAGCGCTTGGCGATCGCGGTCAGCTCGATGTAATAGCGGCGGAACTCTTCCCGCTCGACGAGGCCCGATGTGGCGAGGCGATCGAGGGCCAGCCTCGCCTCCTCCTCCGGGGAAACCTCGGGGACAGGCGGCGCCGCGGCCTCGGCCGGCTTGCGCCGGCGCCGGATCAGCCAGCGTACGGCCGCCGCGGCCAGAGCGAGCGTGAGCGCCAGCGCGACCCAAAACGCGGTGCCGATGGCCAGCTTGACCGGGGGCCGCAGGTCGGCGGGCTGCGGGTTTTCCTCGCCCCTGGGCAGTGCCGAGCCGACCACGAGCTTCACCGGTGCCGTGGCCACGGAGCCGGTCTCGCCGCTGGGGAGACGGTACTGCACGGTGATCGCCGGGAGTTCCGCCTCGCCGAGGGCGAACACCGCGCCGCGGTACGTGGCCGTGCCCGGCGGCGCCGGCGCCTTGGCGGGCGGCGGCTGGATTTCGAGGTCGACATGCTCCGAGTTGGCCTGGGCGGGGAACGTCCACTGGGTGCCGGCCGGGCCGGTGGCCGTGACCTCGACGGTGAACACTCGCCCGGGTGTCACCTCGGTGGCGGAAGGCCGTGCCGTGACGCTCACGGCCTCCCCGGCGGCCGCGCCGGCGAGCACGGCCAGCAGCGCCGCGAGCAGGACGAACCGCCTCACCGCCGGCGCTCCCGCGCCTTGAAGAAGGCGCGCAACGGTTGCTCGTACGAGGACCCGGTGGACAGCGGCAGGAGATCGACGCCGGTGCGGCGGCACACCTCTCGAGCCGCGTCCAGGCTGGCCGTGCCAAGGCGCTGGCGCACCAGCGGGTTGCCGGTGTCGACGACCCTCACGTCGCCGGTCTCGGGGTCCGCGAGGGACACGAGGCCCACGTCCGGGATCTCCTGCTCGCGTGGGTCGGAGAGGTGCAGCGCAATCACATCGTGGCGCCGTCGCAGCACCCCGAGCGCCCGCTCGTAGCCCTCGGCCTGGAAGTCGGAAATCACGGCCACGATGCTGCGCCGCTTGAGTACCTGGCGAGAAAAGCGCAGCGCGAGGTCGAGGTCGGTCCCGCGCCCGGCCGGCCGGGCGGCCAGCAGGTCGCGCACGATGCGCAGCGCGTGGTCGTTGCCGCGCCCTGGTGCCACGAACGACTCGATGCGATCGGTGAACAGCACCGCCCCGACCCGGTCGTGGTTGGCCACGGCCGAGAACGCCAGCACCGCCGCCAGCTCCGCCGCCAAGTCGCGCTTGAGCAGATACTGCGAGCCGAACTGTTGCGAGCCCGAGAGATCGACGGCGAGCAGCAGCGTGAGGTCACGCTCCTCGACGAACTTCTTGACGTACGGGTGGCCCATGCGGGCGGTGACGTTCCAGTCGATGGTGCGCACGTCGTCGCCCGGTGTGTACTCGCGCACTTCGGCGAACTCCATCCCCCGGCCCTTGAAGACGGCGTGGTACGACCCGACGATCCCGGTCTCGAGGATCGTCCGGGTCCGGATGCGAATCCGCCGGATCTTCTCGACCGTCTCGCGGTCCAGCATGTCAGCGGGCTCCCTGCCACCCGCACCGGAGAGAGGAGGGACGAGAAGCGAGCGGAGGGCGCGAGGAGGTCGGCGCGTTGCCCCCCGCGGTCATCCGCTGGAGGCGCGACGCGCGCCGGCCCCGCCACCGTCTCACGGCACCTCCACCCGCTCGAGCAGCCGCTCGATGAGCTGCTCGGAGGTCACGTTCTCGGCCTCGGCCTCGTAGGTGAGCAGGATTCGATGCCGGAGCACATCCGGAGCGATCGCCTTGACGTCCTCGGGGATGACGAACCCCCGGCCCTGCAGGAACGCCATGGCGCGCGCCGCGTGCGAGAACGCCAGAGTGGCGCGCGGCGACGCCCCGAACGCGATGAGATGCGCCGCCTCGCCGAGGCCCGCCTCGCGCGGAGCACGTGTCGCCCGCACGAGCGACACGATGTAGTCCTTGATCCGGTCGTCGAGGTAGATCTCGAGCACGCGGCGGGCGAGGCGCTGCACGGCGTCCCGAGCGAGCGCGCGGGCGGGAACCGGCGGCTCGCCGCCGAGCATGCGGTCGAGCATCTGCCGCTCCTCGTCGCGCCCGGGGTAGTCGATGCGGGCCTTGAGCAGGAAGCGGTCGACCTGCGCTTCGGGCAGCGGGTAGGTCCCCTCCTGCTCGATCGGGTTCTGGGTCGCGAACACCATGAACGGCTCGGGCAGCGGGTAGGTCGCCTCGCCGATCGTGACCTGCCGCTCCTGCATCGCCTCCAGCAGCGCCGACTGCACCTTGGCCGGCGCGCGGTTGATCTCGTCGGCAAGCAGCAGATTGGTGAAGACCGGTCCCTTGCGAGGCACGAACTCGCCGCTTTTCTGGTTGTAAACCATCGTGCCGGTGAGGTCGGCCGGCAGCAGGTCGGGCGTGAACTGGATGCGTGCGAAGCCCAGGTCCAGGACCTGGCCGAGCGTCTTCACCGCCAACGTCTTGGCGAGGCCGGGTACACCCTCGACGAGCAGGTGCCCGCGACACAGCAGGGTGATCATCATGCGGTCGAGCACTGCCGTTTGCCCGACAATGACCTTGCGTACCTCGCGCAGGGCGGTCTGGACCTCCAGGGCTTCCTCCCGGACGGTCTCGTTGAGCGCTCTCAGGTCGGCCTCGCTGGTCGGCATGCTGGCAGTCTCCCCGCGCCGCCCCGCTGGGCAGGCGGCGCAACCGCTCCACAGAAGCAAGAAGAATGCCGGCGTGGGCGCTGTCCACGGCCGGAGTGTCGCCCGAGTGCGCACCGTACCGCATGCCGTTCTGGCACGCCTTCGCGCCCGGGGCTGGTTTGACTTTTGCAGGGCGGGTTTCTACCGTATGCGCGCTGCTCGCGTCCGGGCAGAAAGGGGTTGTTGCATGCGATCGAATGCCTTACTTGTTGGAGCGTGCTTGCTGGCCGCTGGGGTGGCCGGTGCCGCCGCTCCCGTGATGGTCGTCAACGGCATCGAGGTCAACGACGTGGAGATCGCCGCCGCGAAGCAGGCCGTCGGCGCCCAGCTCAGGGGCCAGACGGCCGACGAGACCATGATCACGCGGCGGGCCGTCGACCAGGTCATTGCCCGCGTGCTCCTCGGCGCGGCGGCGCGCGAGGCCAAAGTGCAGGCCGACGAGGCGAAGGTGGAGGCCGCCCTCGAGCAGCAGCGGAAGATGGCCGGCGGAGCTGCGGGGCTGGCGGAGTCGCTCAAGCACGTGGGGCTCAGCGAGGCGGAGCTGCGGCGGATCACCGCCGAGACCCTGGCCGTGCGGGAGTACATCGAGACCGTGCTCCTGGCCGACCTCACCGTCACCGACGCCGACCTCGAGGCCTACTACAAGGAGCATCCCAAGGAGTTCGAGCACCCCGAGCAGGTCAAGCTGTGGATGATCCTCCTCGAAGCCAAGCCGAGTGCGGACGAGACCACGCGAGCGGCGGCCAGGGCCAAGGCGGAGTCGATCCACAAACGTCTGGTCGCGGGAGAGGACTTCGCAACCCTCGCCCGCCAGTTTTCCGAGGACCCGACGAAGGCCAACGGCGGCGAGATCGGCTGGGTCGGCAAGGGCCGCCTGCTTCCCGAGCTCGAGCCCGCCGTCTTCGCTCTCGCACCCGGGGCGACGAGCGAGGTGTTGACCAGTTCGTACGGGTTCCACATCTTCAGGGTCGAGGCGCGCAAGCCGGCCGGCATCTCGTCCCTGGCCGAGGTGAAAGACAACCTGCGCACCTTCCTCCACGGCCGCAAGGCCGAGGCCAGGGTGCGGGAGAAGGTGGACGTCCTGAGGGCCAAGGCCCGGATCGTCTACCTCGACCCGGCCCTCGAGGCCGCCGTCCTCGGGCGCTCCCCCGCTCACCAGCCCACGTCCGCAGCCCCGGTCCTCCCGCCGAGGTGAAACGGCTGCGGCTGGTCGTGGCGGCCGTCGTGGCACGGGAGGACGGCCGCCTGCTGCTGGCGCGCCGGCGCGCCGGCAGCCACCTGGCAGGAATGTGGGAGTTTCCGGGTGGGCAGGTCGAGGTCGGCGAGAGCGCCGAGGCGGCGCTGGTTCGCGAACTCCACGAGGAACTCGGGGTCGAGGTGGAGGTCGGCGAGCCGCTGACCTTCGCCTGGCATCGCGACGACGAGCGCGAGATCCTGCTGCTCTTTTACCGCGCCCGCTTGGCCCGCGGCACGCCCTGCGGGCGCGAGGGCCAGGACGTGGGGTGGTTCGAGCCGGCGGAGCTTTCGGCCCTGCCGACACCCCCTGCCGACGCCGCCCTCGTGCGGGCCCTGGCCGCTGGTTCCGCCAGGACGTGAGGGCCGGGCGCCGCGCGGAGGGCGGTCCCTGCGGCCTCAGAACCTCGGCTCGCCGTGCTCGATGACCACCTGGCCGTCGAGGAGCAGGGTGGGCCGCTGGATGATGCCGTCGACGTGGAACGGCACATCCACCGTGCCGCCCATCGAGGCGTTGTTGCCGAAGGCGATGTGCACCGTGCCGAGCACCTTCTCGTCCTCGAGGATGTTGCCGGTGACGGTGGCGCGGTCGTTGGTGCCCACCCCGAGCTCGGCGACGCTGCGGGCCAGGGGGCCCACGCGCTCGAGCTGCGCCGCGAACCGCTCGGCCTCCTCCCCCCCGTCGACCCCCACAGCCACGCCCTCCCGCACGGTGACGTGCACCGGCTCGCGGAGCTTTCCGATGCCGGCAAGGGAGCCGTCGATGACAACCGTTCCCTCGGCGCGCCCTTCGAGAGGGCGAAGGTAGGCCTCGCCCGAAGGGAGGTTGCCCCACTGTCCGCGGTGCAGGATCAGCCCCGTGGAGGCGATGGCGACAATGCCGTCGATCGGCAGCGTGATGTCGGTGCCGAGGTCGCTGGTCACGCGCGCGACCTTCGCCCGGCTCAGCATCTCGGCCGCCTTGTGGCTGCGCTCGGCAACCGCCCGGTAGTCGGCGTTCATGGTCCGGATGAGGCAGTCGCGCGTGATCCCTGGCATCGTCGCCACGCGGCTGCCGCTTGCAGTGGCGGCCCGGCGGGCGGCAGTGTGGGTGATCGAACGGGACGTCACGGCCAGCACGACGTCCACCGCCGCCATGAGCGCCGGCACGGGCGGCGGAGGCTCCTGGCCGTTGAGCTCGCGCTCCGAGTACTCGGTGATCAGCACCTCGCGGGCGAGGGGGCGGGCGACGTGGGCCAGGACCCGCGCCAGCTCGGCCATGGGGGGATCGGTCAGGACAAGCAGCGTCTCGGACGGCCGGAGCCCCAGGCAATCCCGGACAGCGGTGAGGGCGGCAGACTCGAGCTCGTTCATGGCGGCTCGCTCCCCGAGCACATTGTACGGCGGTCAGTCGACGAGTGAGGGCCTTCCGGTGCCCGACAGGACGGTCCCCAACCCGTCGTCCAGCCACTCGACCTGGAGTGCCGGCGGGTCGTTGCCGATGTGGTACGAGCACGCCTCGACCGAGACGATCTGGCCGGGCCGGAACTGCATCGCCTGCTCCTTCACGACCACCTCGGGACCCTGGTACGAGCCCCTGAGAACGAGCGTGCCGTCGAGCCAGAGCCAGCCGTACCCGCTGCGCAGGCGCAGCCGCACCCCGCGACAGCCAACAGGGGGCGTTGCGAAGCCGGTCCAGGCGACCCAATACACGCTGTGCGGCGACTCCCGCAACGACTCGGCGTGCAACAGCGTCGACCGCCGCTGGCCGAGCGAGGTCAGGAACGGCTCGCGATGCGTTTCGAAGAGCGTGCTGCCGGCGGGGGGGCGACCTGGACCGCTCGGTTCACCCGGCGGGCCTTCGAAGCTCTGAACCGTGAACTCCCCCCTTTCCGAGCTTTCCCGAGGGTGATCGTCGGATCGCTTCTCGCATCCCATCCTCAGCACCACGAGGTCGAGGTTCCCGTGTGGCCAGGGATCGGGAGGTTCCAGGCAGCTGCTTGGCAGAGTCTCGGTGAGCAGGCGGCCGAGCCCCGGCTGGGTGATCGTGGAGGCGGTGACGAGGAAATCCGGGCCCGGCTCTGTCTGCCGTGGCTGTAGCGCCTCGGCCTGCGACTCGACCGCGACCACCTCCCGCCCCGCCAGGAGCCACCTGGTGTCCGGGTGGTGGCCGATGTGGTTGCAGACCTCCGAGCAGAGAATGACACGCGACCCGGGCGGAAGGGCACCGATGACCCGGGCCGTGGTGATGCACGGGTTCACGAAGCTCTCACTGACCGCTGGATCGTTCGCCAGAACGAGGTGAAGAAAGGCGGCGTCCGACACCGCCACGCCCGCCGCGAGAGCCGCCGCCCCGACCGCCAGCGTCTGCGCGGCCCGCCGCCGGTCCCTGCCGGGCCATGCCCGCTCGAGCCCGCTCGCAGCGAGCAGCCATGCCACCGGGAAGATCGTGAAGTAGCGCATCGTGTTCTCGTTGAGAGGAACGACCAGCGCCGTCCCGGCGGACACGGCGATCCACACCGCCAACAGGGCGTGCAGCCGCCTCCGCAGGTTGAGCAACGCAAGCAGACAGCCGGCACCGAGGACCGCGCCGGCGAACGGTCCCAGACTCGGGCGGCAGGGCTCGGAGTTCATCCACACGATGGGTTCGCCCTGATCGGGCACGACGAGGGCGCGAGCGAGGTTTGCGGAGCGCGCGAAGACCAGGTGCGCGAGCTCGCCCGACGCCTTGCGGATCGTCGCCCCAGGCACCTCGGCGTGGCGCGCGAACCCCTCCAGAGGTGAAAAGCCGTGCCGGTACAGGAACGCTATCGCAGCCGGCAAGGTCGACACCGACAGCCCGATCGCGAATACCGCGGCGAGGGCGAGGAGCGGCCGAAAGCTCGCGGCGAGTGAACGCCAGCTCGGGGCCGGACCCGTGCGGAGGGCGCGCCACCCACGTGCGGCCAGCTTGAGCAGCAGGTGGCCGGTGACCAGCAGCGGGACGAGCCGGTACGCGGTGTACTCGAACAGGAGCGCACCCGAAAGCAGGCCGAGGCCCAGCGCGGCGAGCGTCGACTTCTCGTCGAGCACGACGAGCAGCAACCAGACGACGGCGGCGGTCAGCGGGGCGACGAAGTGGATCTCGTCGGCGAACCGCCCGGCGGCGGTGGCCCACCACGAGAAGCCGTAAAGGGCGGTGCACAGCAAGGCGACCGGAGGCCGGGCCAGGCGGCGGCAGGCGCCCAGGAACAGCAGCGGGGCGAGAGCGCTCATGGCGACGAAGACGACCCGCAGCGAGGTGAGGCTGGGGCCGAACAGAACGAACCCCAGCGCCGCGGCGTAGGTGGGAAGGCGGTGCTCGGAAGGGTGCCACCTCTCCTCGAGGAGTCTGATCGCCGCGCCGCCGAGCTCCTCCTCCTCGAAACCCACCCCGTGGGACGGCGGCCAGTCCGGAAAACCCCAGACGCGTGCGAAGCCCGCCACCGCGACGAGCGCCGCCGCCAGCCATCGGGCTCGCGGTGGCCAGCTCGCCGTGAGGGGGAGTTCGCCCCGCCGCTCGCGCCGCCGGTCGGCGATCACACACCCGGCCGCAGCCGCCAGCAGCGACGGGAGGTAGGCGGCGAGAAGCACGCTGTGGTAGGTTTGGTGGCCCCGGGTGAGCCATAGGGAGCCGGCGATGACTCCGAAGGCAGCCAACCCCCATGCGACGGACGCGAGCCTCGGGGTCGGCCACGAGGGCATGATCGGATTATAGAGGCCCGGAGGCGATACTGATCGGGCCCGGCTGCTCGCGGGCGTCACCTCCAGCCTGGCCCCGGTAACGGCCAGGGCGACATCCGGTAGGTGGACCCCGCAGTCATCGCCGACCTCGAACCGCGCCGACCGCCACGTGCCGGTGTCCTGTCCGCCGACCAGCACCCGCGCCAGGAGGTCGAGGTCACGGCCACCGCGGACAGCGGGACAGTGGAGACGTTCCGCGCTCTGGTCCGCATCGACACCTCGATCGAGGTGGCGTCCTGCCGCCACCGCGGCCTCCGCACCTTCGTCGCCCCTGTCCCCTCGTGCATCGGTCGGCCGATGGCCGCACCCCGTCTCGCCCCCCGCCCGATTCCCGCGAGGTCCCGATCCCCGAGACACCGCGTCCGCGGGCCACAGCCTCGCTTCGCTCGGGTCAGCTCCGCCTTGGCGCCGGTCGGCGGTGATGCGCGGCGGGAAGCCGTGCAGCCGGGAGTGGTGTTCGCCCCGATGTGGGGGCTGCATGCGCCGCCAGGGAGTGCAGACACCCCAAGAGCGCGGAGCGCTCGAGGAGTGAATCGATGAACACCAGTGGCCAAGGGGTGTATCTCGTGGTGGGCGGATCGAGCGGCATCGGGGCAGAGGTCGTGCGGCAACTGGTCGCACGAGGTGGGCGCGTCGTCGCCACCGGGCGCGATGCCGCACGGCTCGAGGCGATTGGCGCGGAGACCGGGGCGAGCGTGTTCGAGCTGGAGGCGCGGGACAGCACGGCGGTGGATGCAGTGGTGCAGCGGGTCCAGGCGGATCATGGCCGTCTGGATGGTGTGGTGAACTGCGCCGGCTCGATCGTGCTCAAGCCGGCTCACCTCATCACCGACGGGGAGTTTGCCGACACGCTGGCAATCAATCTCACCACGGCGTTCAACGTGCTGCGTGCCTCGGTCCGCGTTCTCATGCGCCAAGTGGAAGGCGGCAGCATCGTGCTGTGCTCGTCCGCCGCGGCGCGGCGCGGCCTGCTGAACCACGAGGCCATCGCCGCGGCCAAGGCGGGGGTGGAGGGGCTGGCGCTCGCCGCGGCGGCAAGCTACGCGCGGTACCAGGTGCGGGTGAACTGTGTGGCCCCGGGCTTGACACGCACGCCGTTGACCCGCGCCCTGACCCACAACGAGGCCGTGGCAAAGGCGTCCGCCGCGCTCCACCCGCTGGGCCGCATCGGGGAGCCGGCCGAGGTGGCGTCGGCCATTTGCTGGCTCCTCGACAAGGCGCAGTCCTGGGTCACGGGCCAGGTCATCGGCGTGGATGGCGGGCTGAGGACCGTGCAGGCGAAAGCGTGACGTGAGCCCCCGGACCCGGCCCGAAGAGCCGTCACGGCTGCACGGCCTTCTCGCCCCGCGATTTGCTGCCAGTCTGTGCCGCCACCGGTGTGCCGCTGGTTCACGAGGTGCATCACCATCGCTGCCTGCCTGGTGGTGTAGACGTTTTCGCGACCACCGAGCGGACCCGAAAGACGTGGCGGACCGAGCCGCTCTTTCACCTCTCCTGCCCGCTGGCCGGTTGGGACGGTGACAAGCCGGAGCGGCACCGCGACTCCATCGATCCCGCGGACTCCCCCGAGCAGTGGTTGGGTTGGCCGCTCACGGTGGAGGTCGAGGCCAAGGCAAAGGAGCGTGCCGTGCTCGAACTCATTGCTGACCTGCGCACGCGCGCCGAGGCCTGAGCTCGCACCCAGACAGACGTGTTCTGCCGCCGTGCCGTGCGCCTCGCGACTCGTCCCGAGCGGAAGGCATCCGGTCGACCCACCCCGCTGCAGGCGTGGCCCCTTCCGCTCGGGATCGTCGTCGCCGGGTTGGTCCTGCAGGATGCCTGCTTCTCCTGCATCCGCAAGGCGTCGCCCCCCGAGCCCTCACAGCGCCGGATCGAAGAGGGCTTCGAAAGCGGCCGTCACATTCCCGGTGGTCAGCTCCACTACAGGAAGCAGAGCTGCGATCAACCTTCGAGCTGCAGCCCGAACGTCGCGGTCAAGAATACCGCCATCTCGGCTCGTGTCACGATGGCGTCCGGACAGTACAGACTCGGCCCACACCCTCCCGTGATCCCCTCCGCCGCCAGCTCCTCTCGGAGCTGCCGGGGGTGTAGCTCTGCGCGTCGATGGCGACGCTCGAGGGGCTGAGCTGGCCGCCGAGGGTGCCTGGGATCACGAGCAGGCTGATCGAGTTCGCCGGGAAGGTCGCCGCGAACGTCGGAGCGACCGCCAGGTCGCTGTCGCGGATGATGGCCGAGAGGTTGGCCGGCAAGGAGCGCCAGACCTGTGCGAGGCCCGATGGCGCGAAGCCTCCGAGCGTGATCTGACTCGAAAGCCCGCCGCCGGTCTTGTTGATCACGACGATGGTGAGCGCGCCGTCGGCCGCCCGCCTGGCGGCATACACGGAGAGCTTGCCCTGGTCGGTGGATGCGGCGTGGACCGAGGTCTCGCCGAACGCGCCCCTCGCTCCGTCGTAGCTACGGAAGATCTTGAAGGCGAAAGCCCCTGGCTGACCCGGAACGGAAGGGCCCCACAGCGTCGCCACGTCGAGCCCCTCGCGGCCGAAGATCCCGAACACGTCGGCTTGCGCGAGCGTGCCGTTGATGTGGTCGAGCGCCCCCCAGTTGTACTCGGTGATGGCGGTGCCGATGCCCGGGTAGTGATCGGCTGTCCACTGTTTCATTCGCGGCACGAGGTACACAAGCTGGTCGATCCAGCTTTCTTCGCTGTGGGTCGGGTCCCACAGCAACCGCGTGGAGCGCAGTCGAAGCGCCTGTGGGGCGGCGCTTCCGGCCCCCGAGAGTGCCACGCCGGGAGGGTAGAAGTGGAGATCGAGCAGGTCCAGGATGCGCTGGCCGTGCTGACTCTCGTACGCCGCCATCTGCCCGAGGTAGCAGTCGATGAACGGAACGTTCCCGTGCGCGAGCCGATCCTGCGGGTGCTCCCACCAGTTGCCGCCCGACTCCCAGTCGAGCGCCGACTAAAAGTAGGCCGTCCATCCCCACACCACCGGGCCGAGCGTCTTGGCCGTCGGGTCGGCGGCCTTCACCGCCGCGCCGTAGATGTATGTCCGGTCGCGCATCTCGTCGTAGCTCGTGGGCTCGGGGTGGACGTCGCGGTGGGTGTCGTACCAGAGCATCGGCTCGTTATCGAGGTCGTAGTAGGTGACACCCCCGCTCGCCGCCGTGCCGAAGCGGCCGACGAGGTGGCCGACGTATCCCTGCACGAACGAGGCGCTGTTGGGAGTCGAGGTATCCAGGGGGTTGTTGCCGGTGATGAGGGTCCCGTGCGTGCGCACTCCGTCGCCGCAGTCGGTGTCCCACGGGTCCACGGACTGCTGTGCGCCGTAGATCGACACCTTGAAGTCGCAGTCGAACGGATGTCCCGATGTCCGCCGTTTGGCCACGTATCCGATGAGTGGCACGGTGATGATGGTACGGGTGCCGGTGCGACGATCCTGCTCCACGAACCGGTCCACGGTGTTGCCGTCGGGGAGCAGCTCCGGGTGAGGGTTGGGCTGGGGGATGTTCTCGCAATACCAGTCCATACCCGTGTTGTTCGTGTCGTACAGGTAGTTGTACCGCGACGTCGAGTTGCCGCCCCAGCGGCGTACCGGTAGCCGCAGCTCCTACGCGAGCGCCTCGTCGGCGAAGTTCATGCCGTAGATGTCAGGGCTGATCGGGTGACGCGCCGCCGCCGCGTCGATGGACAACGCGGGGCCCTGGTCAGGTGTGGGCGTCGGTGTGGGGGTGCCGGACACACCGACGAGCGTCACATCCAGGGGTGGGGTCACCGCAACGGCTGGCCCGGCGCTGCCCGACCCGTCGTAGACGAGGTTGAGGCGCTGGCCGCCGGCGGAACCGCCGTGGATGAAGAAACGGAGGCTCGCGAAGTCGGCACCCGAGAGCGAAGGCGACACGTGCAGGTACAGACCTGCCCAGGCGGCGGTGTAGGTGGCGGCAATCGACGCCGAGCCCTGGTGCACCGGGCTCGGGTTGGAGAGGTTGACCGTGGTGTTCCACGACCAGTTGGCCCAGCCCGTGCCCAGCGCGTCGGTGTAGACCGCCTGGTCCGCGGCCAGAAGCGACGGCGCCGGTCCCGGCAGCTTGCCGAGCGCCGCTGCCCCGGCTGCCACGAGCAGGAGGGCCAGGCCACTCGATGCCCTTGTGTGTCGCATCCACCCTTCCCGGAGCTGGGGCGATGCTACCCCGTGGGGCTCGAGGAGAAACGGTGAGCGGGATCACCGCGGTGGGTGGGGGACGGAACCCGGGCCAGCCGGCCTCTCTCACCGCAGGGCTGCAGCACCCGTTGACGACGTCCCGCCCCAGCTTTCAACCCTGACCCGAACCACCCAACGATTCATGCACGCCGGGCGAAGGAACACAGGGCCCATGCATCTCGCCGTCTGCCCCCCTCCTTCGCCAGGGGAAGCAGCTCCGAGAACACCGCGCTGTCCTTGACGCTGCGAGCGATGACTCCGGGTCTCTCCCCGAACCGGGACGAGTTCGTCGATCACGCGCCTGGAAACGAGCCACGCGGCGCGCGCGACGATGTCACGAGCGAACAGGGTCGCGTCCCGGCCGCTGACCGCCACTCGCCGGCGCCCGGGCGCGTGCACGGCTGCGTGGTCGCCCTCACGTGGCGAGCCGGCATGGACTCACGAAGTTGCGGCGGCCCCGGCCATCCGCTCCCCCGCCGCCGATCACCGTATCACCTGGCGTCGATCGCGAGTGTGGCCGTGCCTTCGTTGAGCGCCACGTCGTCGCGGACCGTGACCGACACCTTGTGCAGGCCCTTGCGCATGAGGATGTCGAAGGTATACCTGGTGGAGCCCTGCAGGAAAGAGGGGAGGGCCTCGGCCGGCACCTTGATCGGGAACGTCTCCTGGTGGGCGTCGGTGGTGCGGCCGTCGGGGTCGGTCGCGGTGATGACGATCGTGACGCGGCCCTCCTCGCCCGTGCTGTCGACGCCGGGGACCAGCGTCAGCTCGCCGGCCGGGACGGTCACGGTCAGCGTGCTCACGAGCTTGCCTGCATCCTTGCGCGGCGGCTCGGCGGTGACCCGCAGCGACAGCGTGTTGTTGCGCGGCGCCGCGAGCAGCGCGCCGGCGGTCCGGTCGGCGAGCCGCTGGGCGTCGCTCTTGTCGAGGTACCCTTCGCGATGGCGGACCTTCGCCCCGGGCACCAGCACCCGGACCTTGAGGGTGTGGTAGCGGCCGTCCCCGAAGTGCTCGGGGGAAAACCCGAGCGAGTAGAACGCCCCGAAATCCTCGACGAGCTGTGCGAGGGCGGTGCCCAGGCTCGGCGAGGCGATGAGCGATCGGCCGCCGGTGCCGACCGCGAAGTCGGTGAGCGTTTCCTGGCGCTGCGAGAAGTCGGTCTGGTCGGCTTGGATCACGAGCTGCTGGAAGCTGTGCTCGGCGATGAAGCGCGACAACTCGTTGCTGGCGTTGAGGCCGGCGAGTTCCTGGTCCCCGCGGGCGTTGACCGGGTAGAAGCTGACGCGCCCCGCGTTGGCGCGCACGCTGATGCGGCCCAGCTCGTTGCCGAGCGTGGTGAAGCGCTTCGGCCGCAGCCAGGCGATGAGGAAGAGGTCCTCGGCCGGATGCACGGGAATGCCGGTGGACACGAAGACCAACGCCTTGCGGCCCGGCAAGCCGGCACAGGCGTCGAGGTGGCGGACCAGCGCATCGACAAGGTTGCGGTTGAGACGATACAACCTTTCCGCGAACGCCTCGATGGCGTAGCACGTCTCGGGGTTGAGCTGATCGCCCTCGATGCACATCGGGTTGATGGGGTTCGGACGACGGGCGCCGGGATCCATCGGCTCCATCATGCGGACCAGGATGTCCTGCCGGTCGCGGTGAAGCGAGTCGGCCGTGGCCATTTCCCGCCCCACCTCGCGCAACGCCGAGAGAAGTGTCTCGCGGTCGGTCGAAAGCGGCGAGCGTACGCGCAGCGCGGTGTCGAAGCTCACCACCATCGCGCGGTCCCCCGGCCGTAACCGCTCGACCACGAAGCGCTCGAGTTGCTCGATCACCGGCCGCCGCTGCCGCACCGTGGTGTTGAGGGAATCGATGAAAAACACGACGGTGAGGCCGTGTTCCTCGGGGATGAGGGCGGCGTGGGGCGGGGACGGGGCGGCTGCGTCCTTGTCGGTCCGCGGGGTAGGCGTTTCGAGCGCGAGCATGGCCTCCGAGGCGTAGAAGTTGGTGATCGGCACCTCCTGCCCGTCCTCCTCGAGCACGAAGTCGTCCCGTGTCAACCCGCGCAGCGGTGCGCCATCGCGGTCGGTGACGTAGACCTCGACGTTGACGACGCCGACCTGCACCGTCTCCACGAGCCGCCGGTCCGGCGTCACCTGCGCCAGGACCGGGCCGGCCGCCAGCGCCAGCGTGCCGAGCGCCAAGACCCTCATGCGTATCGTGGGCATCGTGCCTCCTCCGCCTTCGGCCAACACGGCGCCGCCGGGCCGCCTTCCGCCGGCAGCGCGCCGGTGCCGGACCGACTGTACCCGATTTCCGCCGTGCACGGTCGACAGCTTGCCCGCGGGTCCGGAGCTCGGCCGGCTCGCGGCGCATCATCCCCTGCCGGGAATAGGTTGGTCGCCTCCGCGCTTGTCGCTCGTGCATGCGGAACGTTCGTCGGTTCGCCGCCTTTTCCGTCCTCGCCGGCCTGGCCCTCGCCGGGTGCACGAAAGTCGATCCCGCGCCTGCGGTCCCGGCTCCGCCGCCGGCCGCTGCCCCCGAGTTGACGCCCATCGCGCCTGAACATGTCCGCGAGGTGCTCGCCTCGCGGCGCGGCAAGGTCGTGCTCGTCAACGTCTGGGCCACGTGGTGCCTGCCGTGCAGGGAGGAGTTCCCCGACCTCATGAGGGTCTATCGCGAGTTGCAGCCGCGCGGGCTCGAACTGGTGCTCATCTCGGCCGACTTCGAGGCGCAACGGGACAGGGCGCGCGCGTTCCTCGCCGAGCAAGGGGTGGACTTTCCCACCTACGTCAAGACCGGGACGGACGAGGCGTTCATCGAGGCCGTGGACCCGGGCTGGTCGGGCTCGATTCCGGCCACGCTGATCCTCGACCGGAACGGCGTCAAGCGCGCGTTCTGGGACGGAGCCGCTGCGTACGAGAGGTTCAAGGCGGCAGTGGAAGAGGTATTGTAAGGGCGGCCGCGGGCGAGGGCCTCAGGGGGGCTCTCGCTCCGGCATGGAGAAACGGAGGAGGACGACATGAAGAAGGTTCTGGCGGCACTGGTGGCCACCGGGCTCGCGGGCGTGGCGGCGGCGCTCGGCCTCGGCGAGAGCATTCCGATGGGCGACGTCAAGATGAAGAACGTGGACGGCAGGGAGGTTTCGATCGCCTCGGTCAAGGGCGCCCGGGGCACCCTCGTCGTGTTCACGTGTAATCACTGCCCGTATGTCAAGGCGTGGGAGGGGCGCCTCACCATGCTCGGCAACGCGGCCCCCGAAATGGGCATCGGGGCGATCTTCATCAACTCGAACGACCCCCAGAAGTACCCGGAGGACAGCTACGAGAACATGCAGGCACGGGCCGCCAAGCTCGGCCTGAAGATCCCCTACGTCGTGGATGCCACCTCCGACGTGGCGCGGGCGTTCGGGGCCGGCAAGACCCCCGAGGTGTTCCTCTTTGACGCTGCCGGCAAGCTGGTCTACCACGGAACGGTGGACGACAATTCCGAGAAGCCGGACGAGGTGACGAAGCTGTACCTCAAGGAAGCACTATCGGCGGTTGCCGAAGGGCGGGTGCCCGCCGTGCAGGAGACCAAGGCGCTCGGCTGCTCGATCAAGTTCCGTCCGAAGGCCTGACGGCGCCGACAGCGATTCTGAGCGCCCGCTCCCGGCTTTTGCGGAGGCGGGCGCTCGTCGTTGTCGGGCGAGTATCCTCGCGGGGGAGAGAGCATGCCGCACACGGCGCTCGTGGTGCTGGACAATTCGATCGACCCGACCTTTTACCGCCCGGTCGAGCACTGGGCGCAGGTGGCCGGTCGCCCGCTCGCTGCCGTGTGGGTGGCGGGCGGCGCGCCGCTGCCCGAGCCGGGCGCCCACACCCACGTGCTGATCACCGGTTCCGAGTCGTCGATTCTCGACCCTCCCCCGTGGGCGAGCGCGGAAATGGCGTGGCTGCGCGCCGCCGTGGCGGCGGGAGCCAGGGTGCTCGGGAGCTGCTGGGGCCACCAGATGATGGCCGCGGCTCTCGGCGGAGCGGGGTGCGTGCGCCGCAGCCCCACTCCCGAGTACGGGTGGTTCGACATCGAGGTCCACGAGCCCGACGCGATCCTGCCGTCGGGCGGGTTTGCGGCCTGCTGCTTGCACTCCGACGAGGTCGTGCCGGGCTCGCACCCCGAGCTGCGCGTGCTAGCGTCGAGCCCGCGCTGCGCCGTGCACGCCTTTCGCTGGGGTAGCCTCCCGGTGTGGGGAGTGCAGTCCCACCCCGAAATCGACCCGCCTACCGGCCGTGCCATGCTGGCCGAGGCGATGGAGCGCTGGCCCGAGGAAGCCGAGCTGTACCGCGCCGCCCTGGCCGGCGAAAGCCGCGACTCCCGCCACGCTCGCGCCATTCTCGACGCCTTCCTCGCCGTCTGACTCGCCGTGGAAGGTGTCGGGCCAGGCCGGAGCAAATGCAGGTACCATGTGGCAGGAGTTGGAACGGGAGGTCCAGATGAGTCGACCGAGGATTGGGGTCCTGCTGGCTGGCTGCGGCGTTTACGACGGCGCCGAAATCCACGAGGCTGTCGTGACGTTGCTCGCGCTCGATCGCGAGGGCGCGGAAGCGGTTTGCCTGGCGCCCTCGGTGGCGCAGTACCACGTCGTGAACCACCTCACGGGGCAACCCATGCCAGGAGCGCAGCGCAACGTGCTCGAGGAAGCGGCGCGCATCGCCAGGGGTGCGGTGCGGGACGTCGCCGGCGTGGCGGCGTCCGAACTCGACGCGCTCGTGATCCCGGGCGGGTTCGGCGCCGCCAAGAACCTCTGCTCCTTCGCCTTCGAAGGGGCGAACTGCTCTGTCCAGCCGGCCGTGGAGTCGCTCGTACGGGCGCTGCACGAGGCGGGCAAGCCGATCGGCGCAATGTGCATCGCCCCGGCCATTCTGGCCCGGGTGCTGGGTCCGCTCCAGCCGCGGCTCACGATCGGCACCGACGCCGCCACCGCGGCGGCCCTCGAGTCGATGGGCGCCCGCCACGTGCCGTGTGCAGTCGATGACATCGTCGTCGACGAGACGGCGAGGGTGGTGAGCACCCCCGCCTACATGCTGGCCGGTCGGATCGGCGAGGCGGCGGCAGGGATCGAAAAGCTGGTGGCGGCCGTTGTCCGCATGGCCCGGGGCTGAAGGGCGTCACTGCTGCGTGCGCGGCAAACGCTCGCCTGTTGGCGACGGGCGCAGCACCTGCCGGAGGTAGACCGAGCTTTCACCGGCCAGTGAGGCTGTGTGCCCGGCAAACACAAGGGGGCTCGTGCGCACCAGGTCCCACAGCACGCCGCCCCGGCGGGCGTGCTGGCAGCTCAGCACCGCGATGTGGGCCATGCGGATCGGCAGGACCGACGCCACGAAGTAGGCCAGCAGCACCCCTCGCCGCAGGCGAGCGCCATTCCGCGGTTGCGGGCGGCGTGCGGCAGCAGCCGCTGGCGCGACTGCTCGTACCTCACCTCGGGGTAGTTCGCCTCCACGATGGCTGCTGTCTCGCCTGTCGGGCTCGAGTCGACCACGATCGCCTCGAAGTCCCTGTAGGTCTGGTGCCGCAGCGCTTCCAGACGGCGCGCAATGGTGAGGTGCGATTGATACGCGGGAAAGATGACAGAGACTTGTGGCACGCGTCTAGTCCGTCGATGTGGGGCAGGTGGCGCGAGGCTCCACGATCTCGAAGCGGGTAAACCGCTCGGCAGCCCGGCCCGGTCCGCAAAGCAGCCCGACGACCTGACCGACGGCGGGGCCGAGCTGGCGCAGGTACACGTGCCCGGCGTGGCGTCGGAAAGTCCTCAGCAGGCCGGGGCTGCGCGCCCGCAAGCGGCGGCCGTACAGCCACATGTAGTAGAGCGGGTAGACGGGCAACAGCACCACGGTGGCCAGCTTGCGGCGCAGCGTCCACCCTTCCGAGCGGACGCGCAGCCCGACCCAGAAGCGGTGGAAGTGGTGGTCCGCAAGCAAGGGGGCGAGGAGCGTCGTCTCGTTGATGTGGGCGAGCCTCACGGCGGACTCTTGCCACAGGCGGCCGCCGCGTCGGTGGAGCTCGTGCCACAGTCCGACGTCCGAAAACGCCGCCGTCTCAGCTGTCGCCGCTCACGGGCAGCCCCGCTGTCCGCCCGCAGCTGTCCGGTGCTGCGGTTGCCAGCCGCCGACACGTGCCCGCCGCAGCGCGCCGCCTCGTCGCACGAGCGGAGGGTATCACGTCGGCAACACGGTGCCGCACGCAACGAAGGGCCGCCCATGGGGCGCCCGCGAGGCACACGCGTGCCTCGCCAGCGGGGGGAGGCGCGGCCCCTGCGGGTGCGCCAAGGCGAGCTGTCTGCCGGCGTTCAGCTCTTGCGGCTGGTCTTGGCGAAGAAGGCCGTGAAGACCCGCTCGACCTTGTCGCTGCCGCACGACGGGCAGGTCACCCGGGCGGTCTCCCTCTCGGCCACGGTCATGCTCTTGTCGAAGCTGTGGTTACAGGCGGTGCAGCGGAACGAGTAGATCGGCATCGTGTCACCTCCCAGGGGCGGTGGGGCCCTCGTCGGCCCCCCGGCCATGCCGGTCTGCCAGCACCATTATCGCGCACGCCGACAAGGCTCGCGGCGACACCGGCGACGGGACGGTCGCCGGCGCGCGGGAGTGGGTGAGGCGTTCACCGGCGCGCGGCCGCTACCTGGCCGGCAGCTTCGCGAGGAGGACCTCGACGGCCTTCTCGAGCTGCTGGTCGCGGCCGGCGGCCTCGAGGGCAGGGTCGTTGTCGACCTCGTGGTCGGGGTCGAGGTGCTGGTTTTCGGTGAGGCGGCCGTTGGAAGCGATGTAGCCGACCATCGGGATGCCGAAGGTGAAGCTGCGGTCCTGCAGCCGCTCCCACCACACCGAGGTGCAGGTGCCGGGGACCTGCATGCCCACGGTCTCGCCCAGCCGCAACGACGTGTACGCGGTCGGGAAGCAATGGGCGTCGGAGTAGTTGCCCTCGTTCATGACCACGATCGAGGGCTTGGTCCAGCGCTGGCCGGGCTCGATGCCGATCTCGCGGCCGCGCGGCACGGCGCGGAAGTAGACCTCCCCGGAAAGGAAGATCGTCAAGGGCTCGACGAGGTTGCCGCCGCCGTTGAAGCGGGTGTCGAGCACGATGGCTTCCTTGCCCACCTCCTGGCCGAAGATCTCCTCGAAGATTTCGCGGTATGCCCCGTCGTTCATGCCCCGGATGTGGGCGTAGCCGAGCCGGCCGCCGGACAGACGCTCGACCTCGGCGCGCCGCGAGCGCACCCAGCGCTGGTAGAGGAGGCGGTTCTGGTCGGCCCAGGAGATCGGTTTGACCGATTCCTCCCAGTACGTCCGGTTCGCCGGGTCGGACAGCGAAAGGCGGACCGGCACGCCGGCCTTGTTGTGCAGCAGCGGATACCAGTTGGCGCCGGCAGCGATGGCCTGGCCGTCGATCGCCTCGATCACGGTGCCGGCCCGGATCTTCGTGCCGGCCTTCTGGAGCGGCGCACCCTCCACGATCTCGAGGATGCGCACGCCGGCACCGGTGTGCGCGGGGTCGGGGAAGAAGCCGAGCGCGCCCGTGGCGTCGCCGTCCGGGCGGTTGGGGCGGAAGCGCCCGCCGGTGTGCGAGGCGTTGAGTTCGCCCTGGAGCTCGGAGATGAGCTCGGCAAAATCTTGGTTGTTGTCGATGTGGGGCAAGAAGCGGGCGTACGCCTGCTTCATCCCGGCCCAGTCGACGCCGTGCATGTCCTCGACATAGAACTTCTTGAGCGTCTGCCGCCAGGCGTGCTCGAACATGTACGCGCGCTCGGCCGCAGCGTCCAGGCGCATCTTGGCGGAGACCTTGATCGGCGTGGTCTTCCCGGATTCGAGCTCGACCGTCATCATCCGGCCGTCGGCGAGCACGAACGCCTTCTTGCCGTCCCGATCGAGCACGAGGTCTGCCGGCCGGCCGGCGTCGAGCTTGGCAACGAGCTTGATTTCCTTCTTGCGGGGGGTGACCTTCCAGAGGTCGTAGCCCTTCTCGAAACTGGCCAGGTACACGAGCGTCTCGCGGTCCGCGGTGAGCTCGGCGGCGGCGAGGTCGGCCGAGTGCATCGACAGTCGCGCGGTGCGGTCCTTGATGTTGGCGAGCTCGAGAGCCACCGGCTCGGCGAGCCTGGGCGCGGCGTCCTCGGGCCGGTCGGCCTTCCCCTCCTTGCCGCGCTCTTTCGCCTTTTCCCCCTCTTTCTCCTTCTCCCTGAGCTGCTCGTACGCTGCCTCGTCGAGCTTGAAGCGGTCCCAGGCCTTCTGGGTCAGGAACGCGGCGAAGACGTCGGCTTCCCGGCCCCAGCCGGCGTGTGAGCGGGCACCGTGGCGGTCGGTGGCCCAGAGCAGGATCTCGCCGTTGCCGAACCAGCGCGGGTGCTCGTCCTCGTAGCCGCTTTGCGAGACATTGACGAGCCCGCCCTCGCCGGAAGCCGGGACGATCCCCACCTCGGTCGACCAGCGGCCGGGGCTCAGGAACTGCACGGCAAAGCTGCGGCCGTCCGGCGACCACTCGTACCACTGGTCGCCGTCGGCGTACGAGTAGTTGCGTTCGCCGGGCAGCACCGTGCGGGTCTTGCCGGTCGCCAGGTTGATGACCTTGAGGGTGGTGCGTTCCTCGAGGTAGGCGACCTCCTTGCCGTCAGGTGAAAACGCCGGCTGGAACTCCTCTGCCGGGGTGGCTACGACCACCGACTCCCGGAGCGCGGTGGCGTTGAAGAACGCCGGCTCGGCGGGGTCGACACGGTCGGTGCGGTAGATGTTCCAGCTCCCGTCGCGCTCGCCGGCGTACAGCAGGCTCCTGCCGTCCGGGGAGAAGCTCACCGAGCGCTCCTGCTCGGGTGTGTCGGTGATGCGGCGCGTGACACCGTGCTCGGTGGAGACCACGAACACCTCGCCGCGCGCCACGAAGGCAACCTCCTTGCCGTCCGGGGAGGGCGCGAACTCGCTGATCTCGCCGGTGACATCGACGAGCCTCGCCTCGCCGTAACGCCGGTCGGTGGCGACACCGACCGCAAGCTTGCGGCTGGCGGTGGCGCCGGCCGGGCGCACCCAGATCTCGCCGTCCCAGGTGTAGCAGAGGTCGCCCCGGCGGGAGATCGAGAGAAAACGCACGGGGTGGACCGTGTGGGCGGTGACCTGCACGGGGTGGGCCGGGTCGGCGAGGTCGAGGCGCCAGACGTTGAACGACCCGCTGCGCTCGGACAGGTAGTAGAGCGATCGCTCGTCGGGGCTCCACACCGGCTGGCGGTCATCCGCCCCGAAGGCGGTGAGGCGAGTGTGGCAGTTCGCCTTGGCGTCCCAGATCCAGACGTCGCGGGCGAACGAGGAGTTGTCGTGCTTGCGCCACTCCATCTCGTAGCCCTTCTGGTCCGAGTACGCGAGGCGTTCGCCGGCGCGGTCGAAGACGGCGTACATCGCCGGTGTCGTGAGCACCTGTACCGGCATGCCGCCGGCGACGGCCACGCGGTACAGCTCCGGCTGGGCAGGGGTGGGGAAGCCGACGTGCGACGCCGCGTCCAAGCGGGGCGAGGTGAAAAGCACGGCGCTGCCGTCGGGGGTGAAGCTGGTCGGGATGTCGGGCGAGGAGTGGAACGTCAACCGCCGGGCCTGGCCGCCGGTGGCGGGTATGGCGAAGACGTCGAAGTTGCCGTGGCGGTCCGAGGCGAAGGCGACGGTCGTGCCGTCCGGGGACCACACCGGCGCGAAGTCGTAGGCTTCGTGGACCGTGAGCGGCACTGCGGTGCCGCCGGTCACCGGAACCGTCCACAGGTCGCCACGGTAGCTGAACACGACCGTGGATCCATCCGGCGAGATGGCCGGGTAGCGCAACCACAGCGCCGGCTCGCCGGCGGACGCCGCGGCGGCCACGAGCGCCGCAGCAACCAACATCACGACATGGCGACCTGCATGCATTCCGAACCCCCCTCGACGCCGTTGCACAAGACCGACGACACCAGCCGCGTGTACGTCCGAACGCCCGTTTTGGTTCTGTTCTTCCGCCGCCCGTCCCCGAGCGGCGCCCCGCCGCCCGCCCCGGCCGTGCGGCTGGGGGGGCCCTAGAACGACCTTCCCAGCAGCAAGTAGAACGAGTCCTTGCCGCCGGAGGTGGTGCCCCAGCCGAAGTAGAGGGGGCCCAGGAGGGTGTCGGCGCCGAACAGCACGGCGCCGGAGCGGCGCAGGTGGGAGCCGCGGACGGCGCGCGAGGTGTTCCAGGCGTTGCCTGTCTCGAACGACACTCCGGTGTACACGCCGTTGCCGAAGAGCGGGAGCTGGCCGAGTCGGTACAGGTAGACGATCCCGGCCACGCCGCCGTACGAGCCGGACACCTCGCCGGGCGGCAGGCCGGTGAGGTTGAAGAGCCCTCCGAGAGCCAGCCTCTCGTGCGGAGGCAGCGTTCCGCCGAGCGCCGAGGTGCCGTGGGCGAGGCCGACAAGCGTGTGCCGGCCCCGGGAGGCGGCCACGACTGCGTTGAGATCGAGGCGGCGGTAGGGCGTGTCGGCGCCGAGTCCCTGGCGTGCCTCGAAGAACTCGGCCAGAGCGAGAAAACCTGTTCGCGGGAAGTTGACGTTGTCGAGCTGGTCGAGGGCGAGGGCGATCCGCCAGCCGCCGTCGTCGCGGTCGAAGCGCGGCAGCTCCCGGCGCTCGTTTGCTGTGGCGCGGCCCCGCGTGGCGTCGCGCCGCACACCGGCGCGCAGCTCGCCATAGCGCCCGAGAGCGAGCCCGAGGTCGGCGGCGACGCGCTGCGATGCAAATCTATACTGCTCCATTCGATTGCCGATCGCCAGCTGGGTCTTGCGCGACCCGAGGCCGGCGCTGGCAGCCACGAACAGGGGCCCCCCGGCCTGCACCGGCTGGTAGATCTCCCCGAGTGCCAGCGGGTCGCCGCCGGCCTGCACCGACGCCTTGAGCTCGCCGCCGAGCCGGTCGATGCGGGTCATCGTGATGGCGCCGAGCAGGCTGAACCGGCTTTCCCCCTCGAGGTCGGTGGCCATCGACAGACCGACGCGCAGGAAGTTGGGCCCCCAGGACTTGCGGTTGCCCACGAGGCGCAGCTCCCAGCCGGCGTCGGTCGCGACGACGTCGAACGTCACGGTTTCGAACTCCCCCAGCTCCCACAGGCGCCGGAGGTCGTCGCGCAGCCCCTCCGGGTCGAGGTACGTCCCCGGCCGCGCCTTGACCTTCCCGGCGATGGCGCGATGGTCGAGCCCCGGGCCGGGGTCGATGCTCACCGTCGCGATGCGGATGTCTGGCGTTGCGCGGCGGTGCCGCTGCAGGAACGTCTGCCACTCGTCGTCGTCGACGGCGAGGCGGGCCAGCTCGGCAACGTGCTCTTTGGCTGCGGCCTCGCCTTTCGGGAGGATCTCGCGGGCCCGACCGAAGTCGAGCAGGCTGAAGCGACCGACGTCCGGGCGGATGAGGATGGCCACGCCCGGCAGCATGCGCTCGACGTTGACCCGCGTCAGCATGTCCGAGGTACGGGAGAGGATCGAGGCGATCGAGTCGGGGCGTCGCTTGGCCGCCATCGGCGTGCCGACGTCGACCGCGATGACGACGTCGGCACCCATGGCGCGCGCCTGGTCGACGGGGAGGTTGTCGACAAGGCCGCCGTCGACGAGGAGCCGCCCGTCGAGCTCGACCGGCGAGAACACACCGGGCACGGCCATGCTGGCGCGCATCGCGTGCGCGAGTTCGCCGCGCCGCAGGATCACCATCTCGCCGGTACCGATGTCGGCGGCGACAGCCCGGAACGGCAGCGGCAGACGGTCGAAGTCCTCGGTGCCCTGGGCCCGCAGGGTGAGCAGGCGCAGCTCGATGCCGAGGCGGTGGCCGGCGATCAGCCCGGAGGGCATGCGCAGCCGCCCGCCGGAGAGCCCGAGCTGGATCGGCGTCAGGTACGTCTGGTCGTCGACCTTGCGCCGGTACGGGAGGTGGCGCCGGTCGGGCCGGTCCTCGATGAGCTCGCCCCACGGCAGCTCGTACGCAAGCCTCTCGATTTCCTGCGGCGAGTAGCCGGCGGCGTACAGCCCGCCGACGATCGCCCCCATCGAGGTGCCGGCCACGCAGTCCACCGGCACGTGGAGCTCTTCGAGCACCTTGAGCACGCCCACGTGGGCGAGACCGAGCGCTCCGCCGCCCGAGAGCACGAGCCCCACCCTGGGGCGGCCGCCCGCCGCCAGTGGCAGCGCGAGCAGGCATGCGACGAGGAGGAGACGCGGCGCGCGCATGTCGGGCATGGTACGCGCTCCGCACCCGGCGGGGAAAGCCGGATCAGAGCGCCAGGCCGGGCGAGCGGGCTTCGGCTCCCAGCTTGAGCCGTTGTGCCTCCTCGGCACCGAGGTAGCGGTCGATGGCGTGGTGCATGGCGTACAGCAGCGGCGTGATCCCCACGGCGATGGCCAGCTTGTAGACGTAGTTGGTGCCGGCGAGGCGAAGGAAGTCGGGCGTCGCCAGCTTGCCGGGCAGCCAGAACGCGATGCCGAGGATGACAAAGGTGTCGATGAGCTGTGACACGGCGGTGGAGCCGGTGGCACGCAGCCACAGCATCCGTCCGCCGGTGCGGTGGCGGACGAGCCAGAACACCACCACGTCGACGAACTGGCTGACCGCGAACGCCGTGACCGAGCCGGCGAGGATCCACAGCGACTGGCCGAAGACGGTCCGGAAAGGCTCGTCGCCCACCGGCGAGACGCTCGCCGCCGGCACCAGCATCGCCGCGAAGACGATGAGGAAGGCGTAGAGGATCAGGCCGACAGTCAGCAGAGTGAGCCACCGCACGGCCGGCCGGCCGTAGTACTCGTTGACGAGGTCGGTGGCGAGGAACACCGCCGGCCAGGGGATGACCCCCACCGACATGATGAACGGCCCGGCCTGGATCAGCTTGCCGCCGATCAACTCCGCGACGATGGCGTTGGTGACGAAGAACCCGCCCAGCAGGTACAGCAACACGTCGCGCCGCGTCATCCCGGTCATGCAGGCAGCAAGCCAGATCAGTGTACCCGCATTCCCCGAGTGCGGGTGCGAGCTCCTCTGCGTCCAAGCCCCGGTCCGGGTCGAGGTCCAGGAACGTGCTGGTTGGTTGGCGCATGTTGAGTCCCGCCCCTTCCCTGGGCGGCTCGCTTCGCGGGCGGGGTCGTCCCCGCCCGTCTGGGTCACCGCCGAGCTACTGCAGGATCACGAGCATCGTCACGATGCCGGTGCCGGCGTCCAGCCGGCCCAGTGCCTTGCCGATGACGCAGCCGTTCGGAGCGCGGGTGCCGGCGCGCATGGCATGGCCCGGGGTCGAGGAGGCGACGAGCATGTCGCCCGGCCGGATCGGGCCGTTCTCGGCCGAGGCTTTCACCGGCACCACACCCACCACGGCCAGCGGCACCTGCCGTTCGGGATCACCCTCGATCGCCTGGCCGCCGAGGAACGCGGGCCTGGTCGAGTACACGCCTGCCACCGAAGCCTGGTACGCCTCGACGGAGCGTATGAGCTTGCCGTCGACGTCGATGGCGAGCACATCGCCGGGTTCGAGCCCCTCGCGGGCCGGCAGCAGCTCGGCGAAATCCGCGGCCGGGCTCGAGAACGTGCCGTCGGCCCGGACGTTGCCGGTGGCGTCGACGAGAAGCTCGAGATCCCCGCTGGAGCCGCCGTGGAACGAGTATGCCTTGATCAGCGGCCCGGTCCCGTAGTTGGACAGGAGCAGGTTGACGTCGTCGGAGCCGTTGATCGCGTGGATGGCGATGCCGTGCGCGTGCGTCTGCTCAGCCTTGACAGCGACCGAGGCGGTGCCGCCGGACCCGTTGCTGGTTGCGTAGAGCGCGACCCCCGAGGCGCTCTCCGCCTTGACAGCCGGCACGTTGCCGGACAGGACCTTCCCGCCTGCTGCGCCGTCGGCACCGCCGAGGTAGCCCCACCTCGAGGAGCCCGAGGTGGAGTAGGTGCCCTTGACGCCATAGCCGGTGCCGCTCCCAACCTCGCCGTAGACGCCGCTGGTGCCTGACTGCGATGTGCCCCAGACCCCCGTTCCGGTGTAGACCCATCCATAAACGCCCTTGCCGGACGAGCTGCCTCCCTGCACACCGATGCCGGCACCCTGGGCCGCGCCCCAGACCCCGATTGCATCACGGAAGTCGTTCTTGTTCAGTCCCTGGATTGCGGCCTTCGAGGAGGAGTCGTTCTCCGCGTACAGCGCGTTGTTGAGGACGGCGCCGAGCTTGACGGCAGGGCCGCTGCCGGAGTTCGAGATCTCGATCAGCGCCCCGGTGTGCGACTGCGGCGGCGCGACGAGCGGCAGCGTGAGCGCACCCGTCGCGTCGTCGCTCCACGCTGCGGTCGACGCCCCGGTGGCCTTCAGGACTTTGCCGGCGGCGATGCCGGTGGCGTCGATCTTGGCGGCGGTGACGGCGTTGTCGGCGAGCAGCGACGAGGTCACGCCTGCCGCCTTGATGCCGATGACGACATCGCCGTTCTGGCCGCCCCCGGTGAGGCCGACTCCGGCGTTGACTGCGGTGATGTCGCCGCCACCGGAAGCGGTTTGCCATACGAGGCCGTTGCCGGTCGTGCCCAGGACCTTGCCGGCCGCAGCAGCACCCCCGACGAAGAGGTTGGCCTGCGTGACCGCCGCGGCGGCCAGGTCGGCGGTGCGGATCGTGCCGTTGGCGATCTTTTCCGAGGTCACGGCATCGTCGGCGATCTTTCCCGTCGTGACCGCGTTGTTGGCGAGGCCGAGGGGGGAGGCGACGGTGCCGGCGCCGGTGAGGGTGGCGTCGTGGGTGACCTCGGCGAGGCCGCCCGGGCCGCCACCCAGCAGCTCGTCGCGGAACGCCATCTCGACCGTTGCCGGGTCCTGCGAGCCGTTGGCCACCGATGAGCCGAACGCCAGCACGCGCCCGGTGCCGGAGAGCACCTCCACGGTCAGCCGCGCGTTGTCGGTCGAGCGGGTGGGGAACTCGTCCTTGAAGCCTTTCTGGAGCTGCTCCCACTGCCGCACCGTGTAGGTCTTGCTCTCGACCGCGGCGCCGGTGGCGTCCTTGAGCGTGACCCGGACCTGGCAGGTGCCGGTGCCGGTGGTCTCGACGAAGCCGAAGTTGTAGCGGAAGGTGGAGTCGGCGGCGGGCTGCGTCTGCCACACCCCGGTGAGCTCAGTGGACTGGCCCGAGCCGATGGAGAAGGCGGCGGGGAGGCCGGCGAAGTACTGGCCGACCGAGTCGTCGAGGGCGCCGGATTGGGAGTAGATGCGGGCGCCGGCGAGGAGCTTGACGTCGGCGGTGAGCCGGATGGCGCCGAACGTCTCGACGCCGAACATGGTCTTGACGGCGTTGTCGTACCGCCTGGTGTCGCCAGCGGGGATGGTGTCGGTGAAGGCCCTCGGCGCGAGGTTGGCCTGTCGCTCGAGGAGGTAGAAGGTGACGTTGGCCTGGGTGGTGTTCGGGTTGTGGACCCAGACGGTGGTGTACCACACGGCCGGCGGCACGCCGGGCCTGGCCCCCACCGAGGGCAGGAAAAGGTCCGTCCCGGGAAAGCCGGCCAGCGCCGGGGCGGCGGCCGCGAGAACGGCGATGATCGCGATCGTCACGGAGCGCCTCATGCCGGGTGTGGGAGCTGTGCGCATGTTCGTCTTCCTCCGCTGCCGGCCTGGAGCAACCGCCGTGCCAGCCCCGAATCGAGTCGCTGCGATCCGACGAACACTATGAATCCACGATGTTTATGAGAGAAAGCCCGCAGTGGATCGGCGCCGGCGAACCCTCGTTCGGGAGGCGCTGGCGGCCGTGCGGTCCCGCGTGCGGGACGAAGTTCTCAGCTCCGAGACGCTCCGGTGCTGGCTCGCCGTCGCGGGCGGGGGTGAGGCCATGCGTAGAATGGCCGTGCGATGAGAGGGGCAGCGCCTGTCGACGTGTGCGGGGACTGCCGGCCGTGAGGTACGAGACCGGCGTGCCGATCGGTTCGGGTGGGATGGGGACGGTCGTGCGGTCCTACGACCCGGTCCTGCAGCGTCCCGTTGCCCTCAAGCTGCTGCGGCGCGACGACCCGGAGCTGGCGGAGCGGATGCTTCGGGAAGCGCGCGCCCAGGCCGCCGTGGACCACCCCAACGTGGCCAAGGTCTACGAGGTCGGCTACCTCGAGGATGGCCGCCCGTTCATCGCCATGCAGCTCATCGAGGGCAAGCCGCTGGACGAGATCGCGCCCACGCTCACCATCGACCAGAAGGTCGGGCTCGTGGCGACCGTGGCCGAGGCGGTGCGGGCCGCGCACGCCACCGGGCTCGTCCACCGCGACCTCAAGCCGTCCAACATCCTGGTGGAGGAGAACGCCATACAGGGGCTGGTCCCGTACGTGGTCGACTTCGGGATCGCCCGCGAGGAGGCGGCCCCGGGCCTCACGGTCAGCGGGCAGGTCCTCGGCACCCCCGGGTACATGGCGCCCGAACAGGCCTCGGGCGCCGTGCACACGCTCGATCGGCGGGCCGACATCTTCAGCCTGGGCGTGATCCTTTACGAACTGGTCGGGGGGCACCCGCCGTTCGGGGGCGACAGCGCGGTCGAGAAGCTGGTGAGCCTGCTCAACGACGACCCCGCGCCGCTGCGCGCGCGCGCCGGGGGGGTGCCGGCCGATCTCGAGGCGGTGATCTTCACGTGCCTCGAGAAGCGACCCGAGCACCGGTACGCATCGGCAGGTGCGCTGGCTGAGGACCTGCGCCGGTATCTCGCCGGGGAGCCGGTGCTGGCTTGCCGCGTGACGCGCCTTGGGATGCTCTGGCGCCGTGCCCGACGTCACCCTGCCGTCGCCGTGACGATGGCGGCGGCGACGCTTGCCGTCGCGGTGGCGGCGACGGTGGCGATCGGTTCCGTCCTGACCGCCCGCCGCCAGGCGAGGGAGGCGCACGCGCTGGGTCAACGCGTGGCCCGCGCCGAGGCGGCGATGCGGGTTGCGCACTTGCTGCCCCCGCATGACCTGAGCCGCGAGAAAGCGCTGCTGCGCGAGGAAATGGGCGCGGTCCGCCGCGACATGGAGCGCTTGCGGGGAACGGCCCATGCGGCCGGGCACTACGCCCTGGGGCGGGGCCACCTCGCCCTCGGCGAGCCGATCGACGCGCGGCGGGAGCTCGAGGAGGCGTGGCGGGCGGGCCACCGCACGCCGGAGGTGGCCCTGGCGCAGGCCCGGGCTCACGCCGAGCTGCTCCGGGCCCGCCTCGACCGCGTGCGGCGGCAGCGCGACGAGGACGCCCGCAGGCTCGGGCTCGAGCTGGCGGATCGCGAGCTGCGGCAACCGGCGTTGCGGCTGCTCGATGGGGTCGCCGGCGGCGCGCTCGGAGAGGCCATCCTGGTACGGGGGCTGCTCGAGCTGGCGGCGCGCGAGCCAACGGCTGCATTGCAGCGGGCCGAGGAGCTGGTGGGACTCGACCCAAGTTCGGCCGAGGCGGCGGCGCGCGCCGACGGCCTGCGCGGCGAGGCGTACCTGCAGCAGGCCAAGGAGCTGCGATGGGGAGGCGATCGCGAGGCGCATGCCCGGGCTCTCGCCCTGGCGCGCGAGGCGTTCGAGCGAGCCGTCGGAACGCTGCGCTCCGAGCCGGCGTTGCACCTCGGGCTGTGCAGGACCTGGGTCGGTGCGGTCGAGATGGAGGCGGACGCCGGCATCAGGCCGGTCGCGAGCCTGGCGCGCGCCGAGCAGGCGTGCGGAGCGGCGAGGCGCATCGACCCGGCGGCGGTCGGTCCCCTCCTCGAGCTCGGCCTCGCGTACACGACCTCCGCCCAGTTCGACGTGCGGCGTGGCGGCAACCCTGCGGCGCACCTCGACCGGTCGGCGGAGCTGGCGCAGGAGGCGAGACGCGTCGACCCGTCGAGCTACGAGGCGCTGACGATCGAAGGCACAGCCCTCCTGCTGCGCGCCGAACGGGGGTTCGAGCGGCCGACCGAGTCGGCGCCGCTGCTCAGGCAGGCAATCGCCGTGTTCGGGCGGGCGCAGGAGCTCGACCCCGGCCGGCCCGAGGCGTTCCACCTCCAGGGCAACGCGCTCCTCGACCTCGTGGACCGGGAGAGGTCGGTGGGTGACGACCCGATCCCTTCGATCCGCGCCGCGCTGGCGGCGTTCAAGAAGACGCTGGCGCTCCCCGAGGGCCGGACCCGCCGGACCTACAACAGCCTGGGCATGGCACACACGGATCTCGGCTGGGTCCTCCGGCTGCGAGGCGAGGATCCGCGCGATAGCCTGCAGCGCGGGATCGAGGCGATCGACCGGGCGATCGCCATGTCGCCCGGGTACGCGACGGCCTTCAACAGCCGCGGCTTGGCGTACTGGGAGCGCGCCGAGTACGCGGCGGCGACCGGCGGCGACCCCCTGCCCGACTTTCACGAGGCCGAGGCGTCGTTCGGCCGCATGATCGCGATCGACCCCACGCGCATGGTGGCGCACACCAACTCGGCCGGGGTCCTGCTCGGCAAGGCGCGGTGGCAGCTCTTGGAGGGAGTCGACCCCTCTTCCACCTTGGCCGCGGTCGAGGCTCACCTCGCGGTCGCCCGCGAGCGGTTTCCCTGGGACTTCAACCTGGACACCGCAGAGGTCGAGCTGCTGCGGGCGGCGTCGGCGCTCCGGTCGGCGGGCCGGGGCGCCGAGACGCACCTCGCGAAGGCCGCCCGCCACGCCGGCGAGCTGTTGTGCCTGGCCCCCGACGAGCCGAGCGGCGAGATGCTTCTGGCCGAGGTCGAGCGCCTGCGTGCTGAGGCGCTGCAGGCTTCCGGCCCGCGCGACCCGAAGGCGATCGAGGCGGCGTGTCGGCGCGGGCTCGCGCATGCGGAGAAGGCGCTGGCGCTCGGCCCGAGGCTGGCGCGCGCTCACGCCGCGCAGGCCGTGCTGCTGGCGGTCTGTGCCGAGCTGGCTGGCGACCCGGAACGCCGGCGCGAGCTCGCCGGCCGGGCGCGGGAGGCCGCGCGGGCGGCCCTGGCCGCCGAGCCTTTGCTGCGCGACGAGGCGGTGCGCCGCCTCGCCGCGTGACCGTGTGCTAGCCTCCGCACGGGGCATGCCGTGGCGTACCGTCTCGTGATCCAGACCGCTGCCGGCGAGGTCCGGCACGTCCTCGCGTCTGGCGACAACCTCGTCGGCTCGGCGCCCGGGTGCGCGGTGCGCCTGCTCGAACCGACGGTGTCGCGCCGGCACGCCATCCTGAGGGTGGGCGAGAACGGCCTCGAAATCGAGGATCTGGGCTCCCGCAACGGCACGCTGGTCGGGGGCGTGCGCCTGCGCGGAACGAGGCCGCTCGCGGTGGGGGAGCCGCTCGTGCTCGGCGGGGTCTCGGCGGCGGTGGAGGAGGTGCAGGCCGGAGACCTCGAAGCGGCGGTCGTGCTCGGCCGTAACGGGCTGCATGATGCGGGGGCCCCGGCCCCCTCCGGCGGCGCCACCGACGCCATCGGCTCGCTGGTCGCTTTCGCCCTCGAAGCGTTGCCGGCGCTGCTCGAGCGGCTCGCTGGCGGCGCCGACCGCGACACCATGGCGCGGGCGGTGGGAGCGGCGCTGTTCGAAAGCCTGCCGTGTCTCGAGGTCGAAATCCTGACCAGCGGCGGGCCGGCGCCAGCCGTGGCGTTCACCGCCGCGAGGTCGGAGAAGAGCGACAGCGGCTCGCCGGTCGACGAGCACGTGGGCGGTCTCTCGGTTCACGTGCGCTTTCCCGGCACCTCCCAGGCCCGGACCTACAGGCGAATCGTGCGTGCCGCCGCGCAGCTCGTGGCCTGCGCGGGCCCGCCCACCCCCGGCAGGCGCGGGGCGGGCGCGGAGCCTTCCACGCCGCCGCCGTTGCCGGACCCCCCGTCGGTGGAGCCGGCGATGCGGCGCATCTACACCGACGCCGCGCGAGTGGCGCGCGGCGACGTCGGGGTGTTGATCACCGGCGAGTCCGGCACCGGCAAGGAGGTGCTGGCTCGCTTCGTGCACGAGGCGTCGCCGCGACGCCGGGGGCCGTTCGTGGCGCTCAACTGCGCCGCGCTGCCGCGCGACCTCCTGGAGTCCGAACTCTTCGGGATCGAGAAGGGCGTCGCCACGGGCGTCGAGTCGCGGCCCGGCAAGTTCGAGCTGGCGCACGAGGGGACGCTGTTCTTGGACGAGATCGGCGACATGCCGCCCGAGGTGCAGGCCAAGATCCTGCGTGTCCTGCAGGAGGGGAGCGTCTACCGGCTGGGGGCGCGCGAGCCCCGCCCCGCCCAGGTGCGCGTCGTCTCGGCCACCAACCGCGACCTCGACGCGCTGCTCGCCGACGGCAGTTTCCGTGTCGACCTCTTCCACCGCATCGCCGACTGGCGCGTGCATCTCCCGCCACTGCGCGAGCGGCGGGCCGACATCCCGAACCTCGCCGCGCACTTCCTGGCCCGCGAGGGGGACCGCTGCGGCATCCGGCCGGGGGGGATCTCCCGCACGGCCCTGGCGGCGCTGCAGCGTTACGGCTGGCCGGGCAACGTGCGCCAGCTCGAGCGCGAGATGGCGCGGGCCGTGCTGTTCCTCGCCGACGGCGAGTTGCTCGAGACTCGCCACCTGCAGCCGGCGTTGCTTGCCCCGGCCGGCCCGGTGGGACCGGAACTCAAGGACATCCTGGCCGACGCCGAGCGCCGGGCGCTCGTGCGAGCGCTGGAGGCCGCCGGCGGCGACACCGGCCTGGCCGCCGAGCGCCTCGGCATCGGCCGGTCGACTCTCTACCGCCGCATCAAAGAGCTCGGCATCGAGCCCACCTCCGTGTAGGGGAGCGTTCGTGAACGCCTGCGCCTCGAACTGGCCCTCGCGCTCGCCGCGGCGGACGGGGGGCCGCGCCTCGTGCTGCTCGACGAGCCGACGCGCGGCCTGCACCCGGCTGACGTCGAGCGGTTGCTGCGGGTCTTCGACCGGCTCGTGGAGGCCGGTCACTCGCTGGTCGTGGTCGAGCACGACCTCGCCGTCGTGGCCGCCGCGGATCACGTCATCGACCTCGGCCCCGAGGCCGCGCCGGCGGCGGCCGCCTCGTGGTGGCCGGCCGCCCCGAGGAGGTGGCCGCTTGCGAGACCTCCCACACCGGCCGCGCCCTCCGCGCCCGGGCCTCCTGACCGCGGTTTCGGCTGGCCGCCGTGAGATCGGTGGATCCGCGTTGGACGCTCCGAGAGGAGCGTGTGATGAACGAACGGTCGCCAGCTCACGGGGTGATGATGACGCCCTGCTCCTCCTTGCGTCGCTTTTTCTTCTCGACGGCGTACAGGACCTGGTACATGCACCAGACAGCGCCGCCGCCGATGATCGTCCAGGCCGAGACGAGGAAGATCCAGCCGCCCAGCGTGAGCGTCATGCGAGGCCCTCCTTGCGGTGGCGGCGCCGCCAGGCGACGCCGGTCAGGATCATGAAAGTGGCGATCCACCCCAGCATCATGAGCCGGGCGGCCCACAGGTACGGGGCGTCGGCGGCAGACTTGCTCTCCAGCCGCAGCACCGGCAAGGCGTCGAGATAGAACCACGCGCCCAGCAAGATGATGAGGTAGACCGGGGTGATGTACTTGATGACGAAGGCGACGATGCGCGGCAGGCGGATGTCGGCCCCGCGGTTGATTTCGGCCCAGCCCTTTTCCATGCCGAACACCCAGGCGAAGATGATGACCTCGGTGACCGCGAACACGACGAGCAGGAACGTGCCGGCCCAGAAGTCCATCTCGTCGAGGAAGCCGTGCTTGAGGAAGAACACGCACGGCAGGCCGCCCGAGGCCATGGCGAGGCCGGTCAGCGCCACGGCGCGCTTGCGCGGCCACTGGAACTCGTCCTGGAAGAACGAGACCATCGGCTGAGCGAGCGCCACCGAGGAGGTGATCCCGGCGAAGAACAGTAGCCCGAACCACATTGTGCCGTAGAGTGGGCCGAGCACGCCCATCTTCTGGAAGATGAGCGGCATCGCCGCGAACCCGAGGTCGAACGAGCCGGCCTGGGCGATGTGCTGGGTCTGCGCCAGGCCAAAGAACGCGACCGCCACCGGGATGGCGATCGAGCCGCCCAGGATGACCTCGGCGAACTCGTTGGTGGCCGAGGTGGTGAGGCCGGTCAGCGCGATGTCGTCGTCGTCCTTGACGTACGACGCGTAGGTGTGGATCGAGGCGTTGCCGATCGACAGCGTGAAGAAGATCTGCCCGGCGGCGGCGAGCCACACCGAGGGGCTTCCGAGCCGCGAGAAGTCCGGGTTCCAGAGATAGGCGAAACCGGAGGCAACGCTGTTTTCGGGGTGCGCCGGATCGGGGGCGCCGAGGACGATGACCCGCACCACGAGGATCACGGCGAACAGGAACAGCAGCGGCATGGCGATCTTGGCCAGGCGCTCGATCCCCCGTGCGACGCCGTGCCACAGCACCCAGACGTTGATGCCGAGGGCGGCCAGGTAGAAGGTGAGCGCGGTCCCGACGCCGTTGAAGAAGTGGGCGCCGGCCGCAACGTCGACCTTGCCCTGGAACTCGCCCAGGAATCGGCTCATCTCGGCGAAGGTGTCGATCCCCCAGTAGTGCTTGACGGCCGAGAAACACGCGTAGGCGAACGTCCACCCCTCGATGTAGGTGTAGTACATGACGAAGCACAGGGGAATGGCGATCCCGAGCGCCCCCAAATACTTGGCCATCGGGTGGCGCCACATGCGGGCGAACATGCCCGGCGCCGTCCCGTGTCCGTGGCGGCCGCCGTACCGGCCGATCGACCACTCGACCCACATGAGCGGGATGCCGAGCAGCAGCAGAGCGCAGAAGTACGGGATCATGAAGGCGCCGCCGCCGTTCAGCGCCGCCTGCCTCGGGAAGCGGAGGAAGTTGCCGAGGCCGATGGCGTTGCCCGCCATGGCCAGGATCAACCCGATCCGTGTCGCCCAGCGCTCGCGTTCGCTCACACGCACCCCCTCGCGACGGCTCGCGGCAGAGCGTACGGAGGCGCGCGCCGCCCGTCAACCCGCGGCGGCGTACCTGCAGCCCTTTCTGCTATCGTCCCGCCGTGCCAACGCTGCTCGGGTCCCAGACCGAAGCGCTCTCGCGGGCCCCTGGCCTCTGGCCCCGGGCCAGACTGGGGACGCCATGTGCGGCATAGCCGGGTTGGCCGGGCTGCCGCACGCGAGCGGCGGGAAGCGCACACGGGCGATGCTCGACCAGCTCATGCACCGCGGGCCGGACGCCGAGGGGCTGGCAGCCGGTCCGGGGTGGGCGATCGGGGTGCGGCGGCTCGCCATCATCGACCTCGTGAGCGGGGACCAGCCGGTGGCGAACGAGGACGGCCGCGTGCAGGCGGTTCTCAACGGCGAGATCTACAACTACCGCGAACTGCGGCAGGAGCTTGGCGGGCGCGGGCACACGCTGCGCTCGCAGGGCGACACCGAGGTGCTCGTGCACCTGTGGGAGGAACTCGGCCCGGCCATGCTCGGCCGCCTGCGCGGCATGTTCGCCCTGGCACTCGTGGATGAGGGGCGGCGCTGCCTGTTCCTGGCGCGCGACCGCGTGGGCAAGAAACCGCTGTACTGGGCGCGGCCGGAGGGCGGGCTGGTCTTTGCCTCCGAGCTCAAGGCGCTGCGCGCCGCGCTGCCGCAGCGGCCGGCGGTCGACCCCGGGGCGCTGCGGGCGTTCCTGCAGTGGGGGTTCGTGCCCGAAAAGCAGTGCATCGCGCAAGGGGTGCAGAAGCTGCCCCCCGGGTCGTGGTTGCAGCTCGACCTCGCCTCCGGCGAGATCAGGCAGCAGCGCTACTGGGAGGTGCGCCTCGAGCCGCGCCTCGGGCTCGGTGTGGAGGAGGCGGCGCAGCGCCTGCGAGCGGCGCTCGAGGAGGCGGTGCGGTTGCGGTTGCGGGCCGACGTGCCGCTGGCGGTGTTTCTTTCGGGCGGCCTCGACTCGGGGGTGGTGGCGGCTCTGGCGGCTCGCCACCGGGCGGACCTGCGGGCACTGTGCGTCGAGATGGCGGGCGCACCGAGCGAGGTGGGGCTGGCGCGCGCCACGGCCGAGAAGGCCGGCGTGAGGCTGGAGGTGGTCCAGGTCGGGGCCGAGGCCAGCGTGCCGCTGCTGGAAGGGCTCGCCACGGTGTTCGACGAGCCGCTGGCGGACCCCTCCTGCCTGCCAACCCTGCTCGTCGCGCACGCAGCGCGCGGCTACGCCACGGTCGTGCTCAACGGCGACGGGGGGGACGAAGCGCTGGCGGGGTATCGCCGTCACTTGGCGGCGCACCTGCGCGACCGGCCGGGCGCGCGGCTGGCCGCCTTTGCCGGGGCGGCCGTGGCAGCGCGCCTGCCGCTGCGGCGGCAGCGGCGGGACTGGGCGCACCGCCTGTCCGCGGGGCTCGCCCCCGGCGCCGACCCGTACATGGAGTGGGGGCCGGTCAAGCTCTCACCAGCCGAGGTCGCGGCGCTGCTCGACGAGGCGCCGGCACCGTCGCTCCCTCTGGCACTGGGCTTCACCTCGACGGGCGGGGACACCTTCGGAGCGGTGCGGGCGCTCGACCTCGGGTTCTGCTTGCCGGGCGACCTGCTGCCCAAGATGGACCGGGCGACGATGGCGGTCTCGCTCGAGGCGCGCTCGCCGCTGCTCGATCAGGAGGTGATCGAGCTGTGCGCGACGTTTCCAGTCGAGGCGCTGCTCGCCGGGCGGCGCACCAAGGCGGTGCTGCGGGCGCTCGCCGCCGGGCTGCTGCCCGATGAGGTGCGCGAGGCGCCCAAGCGCGGCTTCGAGCCGCCGCTTGCCGCGTGGCTCGCCGGGCCGTGGGGGGGCGAGGTGCGGACGGTGCTCGAGGACCCGCAGGCGGCGCTCTCGGCGCTCGCGCCGGTCGAGCGGCGGAAGGCGTGGGGCAACTGGCAGCGCCGCCCCGACCGCGAGCGCGCCGCCCGTGCCGTGTACACCCTCGTCACCCTCGAGCACTGGCTTCGCCGCTGGGCCTCGTAGCCTCCCCCCCTCCCCGCCCTGGCGCGGCCGGGGACGTCCGCGCCAACCACTGCGTCGCACCGCGCTCGGGAGCGCCGCCGGCCCAATGGTGGGCGCGGACCTCCGGGCCGCGCCGGGTGGGCGGGCGGCGCTCGTGCCTCGTGCCTTGCGCGTCGTGCCAGGCCGTGTGAATGCTACGGACAATCCACGGTGCGCCAGTCGAACGTGTCGCCCTGCGGCCACTCGCGGCTCGGCCAGCGCAGACGGTACGCCGGCGCCGGCTGGAGCTGGCGGCCGAGCGCCGCATTGAGGTCGCGCGCGGAGGGCATCACGGCGGCGGCCGAGCGCGGCAGCCCGAGGAACGCGCCGAGCGGGAACTCGCCCTCGCACGTCTCGCACAGCGAGTGCCGCACCACCGCCACTAGCGGGTCGGGCGCGAGCCACTCGCCCTCGAGCCGCGCCATGGCTTCCCACATCGACAGCGCCGGGACCTCGAATGTGCCGTCCGGCCTCGCCACGAACCCCTCGATCTCGCCCGGCTCCGCCGGCAGGGAGACGGTGGTCGCGGCCGGGAACGGGTCGAAGACGCGCCGCGACAGCTCGTCGAGCGAGTACGCCTCGCCGGAGGGCACCTGCAGGACCTTCACCGCCTCCTGCATGGCGCCGCTCGCGGCCTCAAGCAGCGCCTTCTCGGCGGCGTCGAACTCCCAGCCCTTGTCCCTGTCGCTGACTCCGAGTAGCTCCCCGAGGCACGGCTCGGCACGGTCGGGATGGAGCTCGAGATACCGGTAGAGGTCGCCCACCGCGGCGAGGTAGCGGGAGAGGACGGCGCTCCAGTCGGCGAGGGCGCGCTCCATTCGCCGGCGCTCGGCCGCCGAGGCGCGGCTCGAGCCGCGCGTGAACAGGCTCAACTCGCTCCAGCCGGGCTGCTGCTCGAGCTGGCACTGCACGTCGGTGAACGAGAAGAAGCCGGCCAGCCCTTGCGGGTCACGGGCGAGCGCCTGGCGGACGACCCGCGACACTTCGCCCGAGACGCGCTGCAGCTCGAGCCGCTCCTGCGCCGGGTCCAGCTCCTCGAACCGGGGACTCCACGACGCCCACCCGGCCGCGTAGTCGGCCCGCGCCTCGGCGAGCCGACGGTCGAGCGCCGGGTTCGTCGCCGGGTAGCTCTCCTTGTGCACCACCGCCGCCGCAGTGACGACGAAGCCGCCCCCGGCAGGAAGCACAGGTGGACCCGCTCCGCCACCGGCTGCTCGAAGCAGGCGGAGAGGGCGACGAAGGCGGAGAGCACCGCGACGCGGAGAAGCCGTTTCCTGTGGCGGACCCTTGGCAATGATGCAGGTGTGAGCATTCCGGTCGTCCTCCCCTCGAGGGCCGGGGTCCATTCTCCACGGTTTTCGCTCGGGCGCTACGACGGGCGCCGGCGTCACCGGCTAAGGACGGCGGACCGCAGAGGCACGCGCCGCCCGGTATCCCGGCTGGCCCCCGTTCGGGACGGAAACCGACGCTGAGTGCCCCGTTTCCTGCGGCTTGACAGCGTCTCTTTCGAGCCGTGAAGGCCCACCCTCGAGTAGGCTCACTGCGAGTATGCCTCCCCGGAGGATCTCACTGTAGCGACGGCCACAACCGTCCGGCAGATTGAGGTGCTGATGATTGCACTGGGCCCGGGAAGGACCAACCTCCCAGCCTGGGACAGGGATCGTCGCCACTCCATGCATCCAGTCGACTTTCCGAGTCTCCTCCTCAGTCTTGCCCGTCTTTCACACGGGTGGTCACGCGCGAGCGGGTGCCAAGACGCACCAGCATTGACGAATCGACCCTTTTCCGAAATGTGCGCGTGTGACTACAGCCAGAGGCTCTGCGGGCGCCGTCTGCCTACGCCGTAGCCTTGGCGCTGGCCTTTCGCCGCGCCTTCGCCTCGATCCGCTCGAACCGCGGCGGCGGCGCCACCTGCATCGCCTTGAGGTATTCGTGCTGCAGCGCCGTCAGCTCCGTGCGCTGCACGAACCGGCCCGACCTGGTTTCGAATACCCCTCGGTGCAGCCGGTCCATCTCCTGGCGGACCCGCGGCCACGTCTGCGTGCACGTCACCTCGATCAGCCGCACCAGCAGCAACGCCAGCCAGCACAGCAGCACGTGCGCCCGCATGCGCTCCGCCTTGCGGTGGTGCATCGGCCGGATTTCGAGCTCCGACTGCATCGTCCGCCACGCCCGCTCGACCTCGGCCAACTGCGTGTAGCCCAGTGCCACGTCTTCCGGCGAGAGCGAGTCGTCGCTCGTCACAATCAGATACTTCCCATCCAGCCGCTCCTCGGCCTTCACCTTCGCCCGGTCGATCTGCAGCCGCTCCCACACCCCCCGCAGCCGCCAGGCTTCACCCATGGGACGGCTCTCGATGAAGCGGACCGGCTGGCCCTCGACCGCCGAGGCCGCCGCCTTGAGCTCGTCCTCGGGACCCAACAAGCGGGTGATCGAGCGGACCAGCCGGCGCAGCGCCTCGAGATCGACCTCCTCGCGGCGGCCGAAGTGGAAGAAGATCTCGGCCTTGGGGGTGTGGGTCTTGGGGTCGCGGCTGTTGTGCGCGCGAGCTGCACGTAGGCGGCCTGGGAGCCGTCCTTGTTGGTGCGGGAGGTGGCCCACAGGTACATGATTCCTACAGGGCGTGTGATAGCGCCTATGTCAACCCCACACTTCGGTGCCGTGTGTTTCCGACGTTCAAGCTCCGCGAGCCCCCGTACGAGGGGCAACATCCCCCCCAAATGCGTCACTTGCGATTTCGAAGCAAGCCCGTGTGTGCGTTTCCGTGTGGAAGAGGAGTCTTGACATGACTCGACTCCCACTTGTAGGATAGGTCAAGGTCGCTGGACGTTCTTAGGAAACAGGCTGGAAGAAGAAGAGATGCTCATGAAGAAGACCCTCGGTATTGCGCTCATTCTCGTCGCGGTCGTAATCTGCCTCACGGCAGGCGGACGAGCCGCCAACCCTGGGTTGAATGCGGGCCGATAACGAGCTGTGTCCCAGCGCCCCCGTGCGGCTGCATCTGTCTGATCTTTGACGACGCGTGGGCGAGCTGAGAGGTCATGTCTTCTACCAGTGTGACTGATCCTAAGCGATCTCAACATGACTTCGAGCTGAACGTTCTACTGGCGCTGGTGGGACTCCATGCTGGGGTTTGCCTCAGTTGAGGTACCTGGAGGATGCGATGGCACAGCGTGTGTCTTGCTGTTTTGCACTGGTCGTCTTGTCGGCGTCGGTCCTTGCTGCACAGGGCGTCGGCCCAAGCGAGCGGCCCGACTGGGCTAAGGGCGTCCGCGGTTGGGGGGAATACCGCATCAGCGAGACGGCCAGCAACCGCCCACTGGAGAACACTCGGTGGGAGCGCGGGATGCTCGTGGCCCAGGATGGCAAGGACAACATCTATGTTTTCAGCCCATCCGCTGGGAGGGTCGATGTCTTCGCCCCGAACGGCGACAGGCGAGATTCCTGGGTTACCCCTGATTGGGACCTCGCGAAGGAGGTCGCTACTGCAGTCTCGGGGTTCTCATGTGACCGCCGTGGGGAGACCTTCGCGTTCCTCAACCGTGGCACAGTGAGGGTGTTTGATAGGAAGAAGGTGCAGGCGGCGTTCGAGCTGCCGACCTTTGGGACGGGCATTGCCTTCGCCAAGGGAGAGCTCCTCATAGCTAGGGTTCCAATCGAGTTCGGAAGGCGGGCGGGAACGGATCCCAGGATGGCCAGGAAGGAGTCCCTGCTGATGAGGGTGAGCTTCAAAGGGGAGGTGCTTTCCGAGGCACTGGCACCAGATAAAGCCGAGGGAGCGGACGATCTCTCCTTGGGTCTAACCCAAGACCTTGCGATGTCCGCAGACGAGAACGAAGAGGTTTTCTGGGTCGCGGATCGTCACAGGCTGTACCGACTGAGGCAGGTTTCTCCTTCGGGCGAGGTTCGTGAGGAGTGGACCAGCGACACACATCGCGCGGAGGTCTCGTTCAGTGGCGAGACCCCGAAGGAGCCACCACCCGGCCTCTTGCCAGAGGCAGCGGCAGGTTTCAAGGCGATAACCGCGAAGATGACCGTGCGCGACATTGTCGTCCGAAGAGGCGTCGTGTTTGCGCTTCTCAACCGAGGAGTGGCTACAGACGACCAGGTTCTGGACGTATTCTTCGTCGGCTCCGAAGGTCCTTGCTGGCGGATTGCGATTCGAGCGGAAGGCGGTGGGTTCTTCGATCAACTGGCCGTTACGGAGACGGGTTTCTGGGTGTTTCCTGTGGCACCTGGGGCGTCGCCGCGCTGGGTGGAACGTGCCCCAGACTGGCTCATGCAGCAGTCGCTTGCGGGGTCAGGGACTGCGGCGGTTGCGAAGTAGTAGCGACGCGGGAACCTGATTCGGCCTCGCCGAGCTCCAACTGCTGTCAACGAGTGCCCAGGATCACGAGCATGGCGCCGGCGGTGGCGACGAGGATGCCTGCCACCTTGCGGGCGGTCAGGCGCTCGTGCAGGAAGAGCACGGCGAGCACGAACACGAACACGTTCGAAAGCTGGTTGAGGGAGGATGCAACCGAGGCGAGGGTGTACTTCATCCCGAGCACCCACAGCAGCGTCGCACCGTACATGCCGAGGAACGAACCCCACAGCATGCTGGTCCAGTGCGGCCCGCGCAGCGTCGCGAGCACGCGCCCGCCGGCGCGCCCGACCGCGAACGGCAGCAGCGCCACGAACCCCGAACCGACGCGCAAGACGATCGTGTCGAAGACCGCGACCCGGCCGAGGGCGCTCTTCATGAGCACGACGCTGATCGCCACCGAGAGCATCGCCACCACGCCGTAGGCGAGGCCGAGGAGGACCTGCCGGCGCTCGCGGTGCGAGCGGTCGGGCTCGTACACCGCGACGGCGATGGCGACGGCGATCACCGCGACACCCGCGAACTGCAGCGGCGTCAACCGCTCGCCGAGGAAGACGAACGACAGCGCCACAACGAGGCCGACGTACAGGCAGACAACGATGGCGTACAGCCCGGCGCCGAGCGTCTGCAAGGCCTTGAACAGGTAGGTGTCCGAAATGGCAATGCCGAGGACTCCACTGGCCACGAGGGCGAAGAGGTCGCGCCCGGCGATCGAGCCCAGGCCGGAGCCGCCGGCCAGCAGCGAGGTCGGCACGAACAGCGCCAGCGAAAACGCGTTCTTGAAGAGGTTGAGGGCGATCGGGTGGACGGTGTCGGAAACTTTCTTGTAGAGCACAACCGCTACCGCCCAGACGAGCGCGGCGGCCAGCGAGAACGCCTCCCCGGCATGCAGGAACGGGACCTCGGCCACGGCCGGCAAGCCTATCAGCCGTCAGGCGGGAGTCAAACGGCTCGCCGGCTGGGTCACGACTTCTGGGTCGTCTTGGCCTCGGCGAGCTGCTCGGCGCCGCGCAGCAGCCGCACCCGCTGGCGGCTGCGCACGCGCAAGTTGAGCATCTCGACGCCGACCGAGAACCCCATCGCGAAGTAGATGTAGCCCTTCGGGATGTGACGCCCGAACCCCTCCACGACGAGGGCGAACCCGACGAGCAGGAGGAACGACAACGCCAGCATCTTGATCGTGGGGTGGTGCTCGACGAAGGCCGAAACGGCCCCTGCGGACAGCATCATGACGCCGACCGCGATGACGATCGCCGCGATCATCACCGGCAGGTGATCCGACATGCCGATGGCCGTGATCACCGAGTCGAGCGAGAAGACGATGTCGAGGACCATGATCTGGCCGATGACCCCGGCGAAGCTGACGGTGGCGGTCCTGGCCCGCTTCTCGCCCTCCCCTTCGAGGTTGTGGTGGATCTCGAACGTCGCCTTGGCGAGCAGGAAGACGCCGCCGCCAATGAGGATGAGGTCGCGGGCCGTGAAGTCGTGGTCGAGGACGGCGAACAGCCTCAGGGTGAGGTGGGCGAGCCAGGCCACCGAGGCGAGCAGCCCGATGCGGGTGAGCATCGCCAGCGCGAGGCCGACGGTGCGAGCCCGGGCCCGCCTGGCCCCGGGCAGCCGGCCGGCGAGGATCGAGATGAAGATGATGTTATCGATGCCCAGCACGATCTCGAGCGCCGAGAGCGTGAGCAGAGCGAGCCAGGCGTTGGGGTCGGTGAGCAGGCTCATGGCCGGGAATTATCGCCCAGGCGGGCACCCCCGGCCAGGGTCCCCGGCCGGGGGTGGGAGGAAACGTACGGACGGGTGGCGGCGCGGTCAGCCGACGAGCGGCTTGATCACCGTGGTCGCGAACTGCTCGAAGGTGGTCGTGCCGCGCAGGTCGGGGCTGGGCGGCAGGCCCTGGACGATGCGGCCGGTGGCGAAGGCGTCGTACAGCTCGAGGAGCGAGTCGACCATGTCGGCCGTCATCCCCATCCCGAGCATCGCCTGCCGCGCCTGCTCGGGCGTCACCTGCACGTGCGCCACGGGCTTGCCGAGCACCTTCGTGAGTGTGGCGGCGACGTCGCCGTAGCCGAGCTCGGACGGGCCCCAGAGCAGGACCGCCCGCTGGCCGGACCAGCTCGGGTCGAGCAGCAGCTTGGCGGCGGCCTCGGCGATGTCGGCGGTCGCGACCATCGGGATCCTCGCGTCGCCGGGGACCGGCAGGAACATCGCGCTCGCGGTCCTGATCGTCTCGAGCGACATCAGCACGTTCTCCATGAACCCGCCGGGGCGCAGGTGAGTGACGTTGGTCGCGACCTGGCCGATGGCCTGCTCGATGTCGTGCAGCCCGTTGACGGGGCCGGTGCCCCAGCCGAGCTGGGCGCCGACGCTCGAGAGGTTGACGACCCGGCCGATGCGGTTGGCCTGGATCGCCCGGGCGGCGATGGCGCCCATCCGCCGCTGGTAGGCGCGGAAGTCGGGCGCCTGGTAGTTCGGCGGCGTGAGCCAGAACAGCACGTCCGCCCCGCGGGTGGCCTCGAGGACGAACGCCTCGTCCTCCTGCGAGCCCTGCGCGACCCTGGCCCCGCGGGCGACGAACCCGGCCACCTTCTCGGGGTGACGGGCGATGAGGGTGACGTCGGCGCCTGCGGCGAGGAGCCGGTCGGTGAGCTTGGAGCCGATGTTGCCGGTGGGCGTGGTGACGACGATGCGCATGCGGGACCTCCACTGACTCGGGGCCTTCCGGCCGTGTGCTTGCCAACCCCAGCGAGCAAGACGATAATTCCTGCTGCGTGGATGTACAATGACATGAAATCCAGATTTCATGGTCGTTCGTCCACCAGGCCCCGGAGGACAGGCGATGGACGCTCTTTCCGACGTACTCTCGACGCTCCGCCTGCACACCACGCTGTACTGCCGGTCCGAGCTGACGGCCCCGTGGGGCCTGGCGTTCCCGGCCGGGCCGGCGGCGGGGTTCCACGCCGTGCGGCGGGGCACCTGCTGGCTGCGGATGGCGGGGCTCGAGCGGCCGGTGGCGCTGGCGGCCGGCGACATGGTGCTGTTTCCGCACGGGGCGGCACACGAGCTCGCCGACGCCCCGGACCGCCCGGCCGAGGACCTCTTCGCGGTGCTGGCGCGGCGGAAGGCCGCTCCGGGTACGCCGCTCGCGTACGGCGGCAGCGGCGCGCCGGTGACGCTCCTGTGTGGGAGCTTCGGCTTCGAGCGCGCCGGGCTGCACCCGCTGCTCGAGGCGCTGCCGCCGCGCATCCTCCTGCGCGGCGAGGACGGGCGCGCCTCCGGCTGGCTCGAGCCGGTACTCGAGATCCTCGCCCGCGAGTCGGGGCAGGAGCGGCCCGGGTCGCAGGCGGTCATCGCCCGGGCCACCGACATGCTGTTCGTGCAGGTGGTGCGTTCCGTGCTCGAGCAGTCCGAGGGGTGCTGCCAGGGGTGGCTCGCCGGCCTGCGCCACCCGGGTCTCGCCCGCGCCCTGGCGCTGATGCACCGGCAGCCCGAGCAGCCGCTCACGCTGGAGTGGCTCGCGGCGGCGGCCGGAATGTCGCGCTCGGCGTTCTGCGCGCTGTTCGCCGAGCGGGTGGGGGAGACCCCGCACCGCTACCTCACCCGCTGGCGCATGCACCGCGCGGCGGCGCTGTTGCGCGACACGGCGCTCGCGTTGCCCGAGCTCGCCGGCCGCGTCGGCTTCGGCGACGAGACGTCGTTCTCGCGCACCTTCAAGCGCCACCTGGGCGTGCCGCCCGCGACCTACCGCCGGTCCCACCAGCGCGCCGCGTAGGCGCGCAGGAGTCACGGAAGTGGATGTAGGGGCGGGGCTTGCCTTGCCCGGCGCCGCGCGACGTCAGCCGCGCATGTGGCGGCGGCGGAACAGCCAGGTGCCGAGCGCGAAGTAGGCGGCAGTCAGGACCGCCATCCCCGCGAGCTCGAACGCCACGTCGCCGAGGCCGGCGCCCTGGCTCAGGATCTTGCCGAACGCCCGCACGGCCGGCGTGGTGGGGAGCTCGTCGTTGGCGTACACGGCGTGGCCCCAGAGCGTCGCCACCTGCAGGCGCGGCGGCGGGAACATGCTCTCCGAGAAGAACATCAGGACGAAGAACGGGAAGCAGCCGACGGTCAACAGCTCGAACGTGGACTTCAGGAACGCGGCCGTGAGCACCGAGAGCGCGACCACGCCGATCGTCGAGAGCGCTCCGACCGCCAGCACGGCGGCGAGCGGGCCGGTGGTGCGGCAGCCGACCGACCACGGCGCGCCGAACGCCAGGACGAGCGCGGCGGTGCCGATGAGCACCTGGTTGACCGTCACCGCGGTCAGCATCTCGGCGGTGGAGAGCCGCGAAAGCACGAGCCGCGTCATGGTGCGCCTGTCCACCTCGCGGATGAGCGTCGCGGCGGCGGTGAACAGCACCATGATGACGGCCAGCACGAGCAGGGCGGGCACGTAGAGGTCGAAATCGGAGAGCGGCCGAGCGGCGCCCACCCGCTCGATCTCGGGCTAGAACGGCACCGCCACGCCGGAGAGCTTCGCCACGTGGCCGAACGCCACGTAGTCGGCGAACGCCATCGCCATCGAGCTGCGCAGGTTCGACTCGTCGGCGTGGTAGCGGACGCGCGCCGGGTCGCGGGAGGCGTCGCGCCGGGACAGGTCGTACAGGCAGCCGGTGAAGCGGAACTGCTCGAAACAGGTGAGCTGCTCCCAGATCACCAGCTCCTGCGGCGCCACGCCAATCGCCGCGTGGCCCTCCCTGGCGAGAGCGCCGACCGGCCGGCCGTCGAGCTCGACCGTGCCGGCGTCGGGGCGCAGGAGGCCGCACATCTGCGCAGCGTGGTGGTCTTGCCGGCGCCGTTGGGACCGAGCACCGCGAGAACCTCACCGCGGCGGACGTCGAGGGAGAGGCGGTCGACGGCGACCACGTCGCCGAAGCGCTTGGAGAGGTCGACCGCCCGGACCGCGAGGTACGCCTCCGACACGGCGTTTACTCGCCGTAGTAGGTGACGGACGCGAGCTGACGCCGGATGGCGCGGTGGAAGTGCACCGCAGGGTACCCCAGGACGAGGATGAGGCGGGGCAGGTTGCCCGGCGGCAGGCCGTACTTGGCGAGCAGCGGCTGGCGGCGGGCGAGCGCCGGGCTGGCGCAGCCGATCATGGTCGTGCCGAGCCCCGCCGCCTCGGCGGCGAGCATGGCGTAGGTACAGGCGATGGCCGCGTCCTCGGCCTCGGCGTACGGCGAGGAATGGAACAGCAGGGCGGCGGGAGCGTCGTGGAGGACCTTGTCGGCGCCGGCCCGCTGCGCCCGGACGATTTCGCGACCGAGAGGGATGATGAACCCCTCCATCCGCTCGCGGGTCCGGTGCCTCGAGAACACCCGCATGAGCCGGCGTGCCATGGCGTTGTCCATCACCCGCAGCATGCCGCGGTAGACCCTGGCGGTGTCGGCCGCCAGCTCGCGCACCCGCTCGCGCCCCAGGAAAGCGACGATTCCGACCTCCCACGGGGGGATGCCCATCGGCGCGGTGGCGGCGGCGTCGACGACGCGCGCCAGCACCTGGCGGGGCACCTCGTCCGCCCGGAACCGCCGTACGCTCCGGCGCGACACCATGAGCGACTCGAGCTGGTCGGGCGTGGCGTTCCACTCGCGGCTGGGGACCGGTACCAGCGCCGCCCGATCGAGATCACGGCCCTTCACCGTGATCGCCTCGGTGGGGCAGACCATCATGCAGTGCGCGCAGGCAATGCAGCCCAGACCGCGATCCGGCTCGGCGGCCAGCGCACCGTCGCGCATCTCGAGCACGCCTGTCGGGCAGACTTCGGCGCACACCCCGCAGGCGATGCACGTGCCGGTGTCGACCACCGGGAAACCCGACTCCGACCCCCGACTGTATGGAACGCCCATGGCCTCCTCCTTGCCGAGCATAGTATGCGCCCACTCAAACCCCGCAGCGCGCCGGCGGGCGGGGCGAGCGCGAGCCGCGGTACACTCCCCTGGTCGAAGAGGAGGGCGAGATGAGAGCACTCGTGGTGGCAGGGCTCGCACTGGCGGTGATCGGCGTCGCATCGGCCGTGGCGTTCGAGAAGGACGTGCTCGAGACCTCGGCCGGCGATCTCGAAATCACCTTCATCGGCCACGGCTCCCTGATCCTGTCATTCGGCGGCCGGACCATCCACGTGGACCCTTTCGGCAAGCTGGCGGACTACGCGAGCCTGCCGAAGGCCGACCTCGTGCTGATCACGCACGGACACGGCGACCACCTCGACCCCGCGGCGCTGGCGGCGGTTCGCACCGAAAAGACCGTGGTGGTCGCCTCGCCTGTTTGCGAGGGCAGGATCGAGGGCGCGATCGTGATGCGCAACGGCGAGACGCGGGAGCTGCTGGGCCTGCCGATCTTTGCGGTCCCGGCGTACAACCTCGTCCACGTGCGCAAGGACGGCCAGCCGTTCCACCCCCGGGGAGAGGGCAACGGCTACGTGGTGACGTTCGGGGACACCAGGGTGCTGATTGCCGGCGACACCGAGAACGTGCCCGAGCTGAAGGCGTTGCAGGGTATTGCGGTGGCGTTCCTGCCGATGAACCTGCCGTACACCATGACTCCCGAGATGGTTGCCGACCTGGCCCGCGCTCTCAAGCCCAAGATACTCTATCCGTATCACTTCGGTGATACGGACACGGCCAGGATCGTGGCCCTGCTCGAGGACACCCCGGCCCTCGAGGTCCGCATCCGCCCGATGTCGTGAGCCGCCCGGGGGGCAGGCGCGCGGCCCGCCCCTCTCATCCACCCCCGCCCCCACGCCGGGGGCGGTCGGGTGCGAGTGTTCGCCCTTCAACCCATCCGAGTGGGCGCGCGGGCCGCCGTCACAGCAGCCAGCGCAAGCCAAGCAGCGGCAGGACCGTGATGGCGAAAAACACCGCTGCCACCGCGACGAACAGCAGCCAGCCGGTGACGACGAGCACGGCGTCCTCCTCGAGCAACCCGACGGTCGTGATGGCGATGACGAGCGCTGGCATGGTGTTGGTGAACAGGATCGGCAGCGGCAGCGCGAGCTCGACGCCGGAGACGGCGATCACGTCGCCGGCGATGGCGTGTGTCCAGGGGTGGCTGTGGAACCACTTGCCGCGCGGCCGGACGATGCGCTCGGTCCTGGACAGCAGCTTCTGTCCGGCGCGCACGGCTTTCAACACGACCCCGGGCGGCAGCTCGCGGTCGAGCCAGCGCCGGGGCAGCCACGGCGGCTGGCCGAGCGCCATGAGCACGCCGAGCAGCGCGATCGCGAGCCCGATCGGGGTTGAAAACCCCGGCAGCGGAATGGGCTGCAAGAACGGCAGCACGAGAAAGAACGCCAGCAGCGCGTGGCCGCGGGTGGAAAGGTGCTCGATGAGCACGCGCCCGGTCACCGGGCCCCGCTCGGACAGGCGCAGCACGTCGTCGAGCTCCTCGGACAGGCGACAGCAACGCGTCCGGGGCCGGCCCGGGACGGCTGGCTCGACGGGGTCAGAGGCGGCGTTCATGCGCGGCACTATCGAGGACGGATCGCCGGGTCGTCAACCGCCCGCGAGCGGTCACGAAAGCGATGCCAGGCGGCGGGTCAGCGCCCGGCTACGACCAAGGCGAGGTTCTCGCGGCGCGCCACCAGCGCCCGCTCGGCGAGGGGCAGGGCGGCAACCGCGAGAATTCCGGCGACGGCGAGCCAGACCGCCGTCAACACCGGGGCCAGCCAGGGCGTTCCGAGAAGGCGCTGCGCCACGAGGATGCAGGCGGCCGGGGGGACGGCCGCGATGCCCTGGAGCGCGAACACGGCCAGGTGCGCGAGGGGGTGGGGCTGGTCCTCCTGTCCGAGGCGCGAGAGATTGACGGTCTTCGGGAAGGTGGCGGAGACCACGGCCGCCGCCGGGGCGACAGCGAGGTGCGCGGCGAGCCCGGCGAGCGCAATGGCGAGCGCCGTGGGCAGCGCCGCCCGTGGCACGACGAGGAGCAGCGGCACCATCGCGACGACCAGCGACGCCGTACACAGCAGCGCCGACGCGAGCGCCCGCCCGCGCACCATCGCCCGGGCGCTCACCGGCTGCAGCAACTCGAGGACGAGCCCCGTGCCGCTGGCAGCGAACTGGTTGCAGGTCAGCACGCCGAGATTGAGCACCGCCGTGAGCGCCACGAGGACGGGGGCCCAGACTGGGCTGGCGAAGAACCCGGGAACGCCCGAGGGGTTCCAGCGGGTGAGCATGAGCGCCATGAACAGGCCGAGGACCGGTGGGAGCGCCACGGTTGCCTTGCCGCGCACGGTGCGCAGGAAGGTGCTGAGCTGCACCGACGCGACCGCCGCCACGGGCCCGCTAACGAACGGGCTGCCGCTGCCCGCGCCCTCCACCCGCTCGGTCCGCCGGGTGCCGCTCGAGGCCGGGGTCTCGAGCAGGCGGCGGTGGAGCGGTGCGGCGAGCCCGTAAGCGAGCGCCGCGAGCGCCCACAGCGTGCCAAGCGGCAAAGCCGTGGCGGCGAGCTGTCCCCGCGTGGCGCCGGCGAGCGCCTGGGCGAGCTGAAACGACGGCAGCACGCGCAGCCCGAGCGGCAGCTCTTCGAGTTCGGGCGGGCCCGCGTGACCGGGGCGGGCAGCCCCCTCGGCGGTGGCCGGCGGCGACGGCGGGCGCAACGTCCGGGCGTCGGATCGGAAGAGCTGCGGCAGAAAACCCAGCGCCGAGATCGCCAGGATGAAGACCAGCGCCACGAGTTCACCGCGCTGGCGATCGCGCAGCAGGAGCTGGCTGGCGAGCGACAGCAAGCTGGAAAGACAGGCGAGCAGCGCCAGGAAGCCGACGCCGCCGGCCAGCGCCACGAGTGTTACGAGGCCACGGCCGCCGAGCGCGGCCCCTGCGGCGAGCGCCAGCACACCCGGCGCGAAGACGAGGAAGAGCGGGTCGAGCAGCGCCTTGACCAGCTCGAGGTGGCGCAGGAGCCGGGCGGGAATCGGCAGCAGGCGCAGCAACTCTTCGCGCTCGGGGTGGCCTTGCTTGGCCATCACGAACGGCCGCACGAACGCCCAGCCGGTGGGGGCGAGAAGGGAGATCCCGACGATGAACACGACGGCTGCCGACGCTTCCGGCCGGGCAGCGGCTGCCCAGCCGCCGAGCACGCCGAGGAAGGTGAGACCGAGCATGGCCGGGATCACGAGGAGCGCGAGCAGGATCGGCGCTGCCGCCGCGACGGCGCGGGAAAACCGCTCGAGCGTGCCGCGATTCCGGCCGCTCTTTGCGGCGTTGACGGTCAGCCTCCACCGCAGCCAGGCGAGTGCCAGCACGATGCGCCCGGTCACGCCAGCCACTCCAGCTTCGGCGCATTCTCCGCGTCGCCGCCTACGAGGTGGATGAAGATCTCCTCCAGGCTCGCTCCGGCTTTGCTCCCGCTCCGCAGCTCGGCGAGGGAGCCCTGGGCGACCAGCTTGCCATGGTGGATGATGCCGATGTGGTCGGCCAGCCGCTCGACGATCTCGATGATGTGCGAGGTAAGAAACACCGTGCCGCCGCGGGCGACGAACCCGGCCAGCAGCTCCTTGATCTGGCGGGAGGCGACGGCGTCGATGCCCTCGAACGGCTCGTCGAGGAACAGCAGGCGCGGCGCCGGCAGCAGCGCCACCGCCAGGGCGAGCTTCTTGCGCATCCCGTGCGAGTAGTCGGCGACGAGCTTGCCGCTGGCCCCTCCGAGGTCCATGAGATCGAGCAGTTCCTCGATGCGCCGCCTGGTCGTGGCGCGGTCGAGCCCGTGGACGCGAGCCACGAAGGTGAGGGTCTCGACGGCGGACAGCCGCTCGAACAGTGCCTGCTCCTCGGGGATCACGCCGACCTGCCGCTTGATCACGAGGTCGTCTCTCGCCGGGTCGAGCCCGAGGATGCGCATGGACCCGGACGAGGGGCGCAGCAGCCCGGTCAGACACTTGATCGTCGTCGACTTGCCGGCGCCGTTGGGGCCGAGAAAGCCGTAGAAGCTGCCCCGCGGCACCGCGAGGTCGATGGCGTCGACCGCAACCAGCTCGCCGAACCGCCGCGTCAGCCCGTGCGTCTCGATGGCATGGCTCATGCGCGGAGTGTACGCCGTCCCCGGTTGGCCGGTTCTCAAGTTGGAACTGTGACCTTGACGTGGCCCTGGACGTGGTCGTGGACGCAGACGCGGCAGGGGAGAGGCCATCCACGTCCACGACATGCGGTCGTGGGGGAAGCGTTTGCCCCCCGGTCCAGGACCAGGACGAGGTCCAGGACCAGGCTCGCCACCCTCCCTGACGCGGCCGGGGACGTCCGCGCCCACCTCTGCGGCGCTGCGCGCTCGCGAGCGCCGTCGACTCGATGGTGGGCGCGGACCTCCGGGCCGCGCCGGGTGGGTGGGAGGGACGCGGACGGGGTGGGGGAGAAGCCATCCACAGCCACGACGACGACCACGTCCATGACCAGGGCCTGGGCGGTGGCGTTGCTGTGTGGGTGGGGGAGGACTCTCGACCGGGTGGGTGGGTTGGCCGGCCGCCACGGACACCCAGCCGCGACTTGACATCGCGGGCGCGGCGAGGTGGCATGAGCGCCGCCGCCGTCCCGGCGGCAGGAGGCTGCAGCGTGCACGGGCTCGAAGCCATCTTCAACCCCACGCGCATCGCGCTCGTGGGCGTGACCGAAAACCCCAGGGCGGTCGGGGGCACGGTGCTGCGCAACCTCGTCGGCTCGGGGTTTCGCGGTGTCGTGTACCCGGTCCACCCCAGGCTCGAGGCGGTGCTGGGCGTGCCGTGCTTTGCGAGCGTGCAGGCGCTTCCGCGCGTGCCCGACGTCGCGGTCGTGTGCACGGCGCCGCAGCAGGTGCCGGGCGTGGTGGCGGAGTGCGGCGAGGCCGGCGTGAGGGGTGTGGTCGTGATGTCGTCGGGGTTCGGGGAGGCGGGGGAGGAAGGCAAGGCACTCGAAGCGGAGCTGCGCGAGGTGCGCCGACGCCACCCCGCCATGCGGCTCGTCGGCCCCAACTGCCTCGGGGTCATGGTGCCGCGCCTGGCGCTCAACATGACGTTCGCCGGGGCGGTGGCGAAGCCAGGCAAGGTGGCGTTCCTGTCGCAATCGGGGGCGCTGTGCACGTCGGTGCTGGACTGGGCGCTCGAGCAGGGGATCGGCTTCTCGTTCTTCGTCTCGGTCGGCAACATGCTCGACATCGGCTTCGCGGAGCTCATCGACCACGTGGCCGAGGACCCCGAGACCGACTCGATCATCCTCTACATGGAGTCGCTCACCGACGCGCGGGCGTTCATGACCGCGGCGCGGGCGTTCGCGCGCGCGAAGCCGATCGTGGCTTTCAAGGCAGGGCGGTTCGCCGAGTCGGCGCGGGCCGCGGCGTCGCACACCGGGGCGCTCGCCTCCGAGGACGCCGTGTACGAAGCGGCGTTCGCGCGCGCCGGCATCGTGCGAGTGAGCGAGATCGGCGAGATCTTCCACTGTGCCGAACTGGTGGGCCGGCACCGCCGCCCGGCCGGGCCGCGGCTGGCGATCGTCACCAACGCCGGCGGGCCGGGCGTCATGGCCACCGACGCCCTGATGGCGCGGCAAGGCGTGCTCGCGGAGCTGAACGCCGCCACCCTGGCCCAGCTCGACGAGGTCCTGCCGCCAGCCTGGTCGCACGGCAACCCGGTGGACGTGCTGGGGGACGCGCGCTCCAGGCGCGTTGGCAGGGCGGTCGAAATCGTGCTCGCCGACCCCGGCGTGGACGCGGTGCTGGTCATCCTCACGCCGCAGGCCATGACCAACCCCACCGCCACTGCGAAGGAGCTGGCCGAACTGGGGGCAAAGGCGCGCAAGCCGATCCTGGCGGCGTGGATGGGTGGCGCGGCGATGCGGGAGGGGTTGCGGGTGCTGGCCGCCGCCGGGATCCCCGCCTACGCGACCCCGGACGAGGCCATCAAGGCCTTCATGACGTTGGTGGCGTACGCGCGCAATCTCGAGGCGCTGTACGAGACGCCGAAAGACGTGCCGGTGACGTTTACGCTCGACCGCCAGCGCATTGCCGAGCGCGTGCAGGCGTTTGGTGCCGCATCCGGCGGCTGGCTGTCGGAGGCTGACGCCAAGGAGTTGCTGGAGGCATACGGGATCCCCACCACGCGGCCGCGTCCCGCCGCCACGGCCGAGGAGGCGGTTGCGGCCGCCGAGGCCCTCGGCTACCCCGTGGTCCTCAAGCTGGCGAGCCCCGACATCACCCACAAGTCCGACGTCGGCGGCGTGGCGCTCGAACTCCGCGACGCCGAGGCGGTGCGAGCTGCGTTCACGCGCATCCTCGCCGGGGCCCGGCAGGCCCGCCCGGGAGCGCGCGTCGACGGCGTCACCGTGCAACCAATGGCCGACACCCGCGACGGCGTGGAGCTCATCGTCGGCGCCAGGCGTGACCCGGTCATGGGAAGCGTCATTCTCGTCGGGCTCGGAGGGGTGGCCGCGGAGGTACTCCAGGACCGCGCCCTCGGCCTGCCGCCGCTGTCCGAGCGCCTGGCGCGCCGCCTCCTCGAGTCGCTGCGCTCCTACCCGCTGCTGGAGGGGTTCCGCGGCCGCCCGCCGGTCGACACCGAGCGGCTCGTCGAGACGCTCATCCGCTTCTCGTACCTCGTGGCCGACCTGCCCCAGGTGCGCGAGCTCGACGTTAACCCCTTGCTCGCCACCCCGCGCGGCGTCGTCGCGCTGGATGCACGGGTGCTCGTGGACCGGGGGCCTGGCGGCGCGCCCGGGCGCCCCTACGCCCACCTTGCGCTGCGCCCGTACCCCGAGGAGTACGTGCGCACCGCCTCGCTGCGCGACGGGAGCGAGGTGCTGCTGCGCCCGATCCGCCCCGAGGACGAGCCGGCGTGGCTCGAGCTGCTCGGCTCCTGCTCGCGGGAAACCATCTACGCCCGCTTCCGGTACCTGTTCCACTGGGCCAGCCACCAGGTCGCGACGCGCTTTTGTTTCATCGACTACGATCGCGAGATCGCCATTGTGGCCGAGGTCGGGGAAGGCGCCGGGCGGCGGCTCGTGGGCGTCGGGCGGCTGGTCGCGGCCCCGGACCTGTCGAGTGTCGAGTACGCGGTGCTCGTCACCGACGCGTGGCAGAACCGCGGCCTCGGGCAGGTCCTCACCGACCACTGCCTGGAAATCGCCAGGAGCTGGGGGATCACCCGCGTCGAGGCGCAGACCACCGCCGACAACGTGCGCGTGGTGGCAATCCTCACCGAGCGCGGCTTCACCCTCGAGAACGACGAGGAGGGTCTCGTCCGCGCCACGCTCACGCTGTAGAGGCAGGGCGCCCAACCACCAACCGACCACCGGCCGGGGTGGGCGGGCGGGTCTTCCCGTGATATCGTCCGCGGCGCCAACGACCGTCGGGACGTCAGGTCAGGTCGGACGAGGTGGAGATACTCGGACTCTCGGTGGTGCTCGCGCTGTTGCCGGTCGTGGTCATCCTGCTGCTGCTCGTGATCCGCAAGACCCCGGCCGATCTCGCGGGGCTCGTGGGGTGGGCCCTGGCGCTCGGGCTCGCGGTCGCATACTTCCACACCCCGCTCGCCACCGCGCTGTGGGCCAGCCTGGCGGGGAGCATCGCCTCCTGGCCGATCGCGCTCATGGTCGCGACCTCGATCTTCCAGATCACGGTGATGGGAGAGACCGGTGCGCTCGGGCGCATCGTCACGCTCATCAAGACGGTGTCGCCCAACGACAAGGTCGTGCAGGTGCTGATCATCAACTTCGGGTTTGGCACGCTGATCGCGGCGATGGGGGCGACGCCGGTGTCGATCCTGCCGCCGATCATGCTGGCCCTCGGCTACACCTCGTTCGTGTCGATCGCCCTGCCGGCGCTGGGGTACGACGCGCTGTGCACGTACGCGCTGCTCGGGGTGCCGGTGGTGGTCTTCTCGGACCTCGTGGGGCTGCCGGTGGCCGAGGTGGGCGGGTACTTCGCCCGCTACATGCCGGTGATCTCGACCTGCATCGCCTTCGGGATGATGTGGATCGTCGGACGCTGGAAGATGATGCTCAAGGGGCTCGTGCCGACGCTCGTATCCGGGCTGGTGGCGGGGTTCATCACGATCGGGATGAACGAGCTCGAGCTCATCCCGCTCACCGGGATCGTGGCGGGGCTCGGGGTGATCCTGGTGATGCTCGCCTACCTCAAGGTGCGCGGGCTGCCGCTTGTCGACCGCAGCGTGCTCACGGCCGAGGACCTGGCCCAGGAGCAGAAGATGTCGCTTTGGCGGGCGCTCTCGCCGTGGCTGATCCTGGTGGCGTTCTCGTTCCTCGTGAACCTGCCGCAGCTCCCGTTCTACGAGCTGACCTTCAAGAAGCTGGCGATGCCGATCGAGATCATCCCCGGGCGGCCGGAGCGGGTGCGCCTGCTCTGGCAGGCGTACTTCTGGATCCTCGTCAGCACGCTGCTGGCGCTGCCGCCGCTGCGCGCAAGCGGGGCTCAGATGGCGAGCTCGCTGCGCAAGTGGGGCAAGCGCGCGCCACGGCCCGTGCTGGCGGCGGCGGTGTTCTTCGCCCTCGCGTACGTGCTCAACCACTCGGGCAAGGGTCTCGACTGGAAGCTCGCGGAGCCCTTGCACAACATGATCTTCGTGGTCGCCGACGCGAGCGCCCGCGTGTTCGGTCAGGCGTACCCGCTGATCGCGCCGTTCCTCGGCCTGCTGGGCGGGTTCATCTCGGGCTCGGAGGCGTCGTCGCTGGCGATCCTCACCAAGCTTCATCTCACAACCTCCGAGAAGATCGGCGCGCTGGGGCTTCTGGTCGCCGCGGCGAGCGGCATCGGCGGCGGGCTCGCCAGCGTCATCTCGCCGGCCAAGCTGCAGAACGCGGCGGCGACGATCGACCGCATCGGCGAGGAGGGGAAGGTCATCCCGGTGTGCGCCGTCATCTCGGTTACGATCACCGCGGTGTGCGCCCTCATGACCATGCTCTGGGCGTACTGAGCCCGCCGGAGGCTGTCCGATGAAGACTGCATGTGTCGCTGTCGCCGTGGTCCTGGCCGGCTGCATCCCGGCGCTCGCCCAGACGAGTGGCACAACCGCTCCCCCGAAAGCCGAGATCGGCCTCGAGGAGCGTGTGCGCTCGGAGGACTGGGAGAACCTCACCGACTTCTCGAGCGCCAGAGATGACGCCCGCACGCAGTACCGGTTCCGCAGCCGGCTGTGGGTGACACTGCGGCCCTCCGCCAAGCTCGAGGCAGTGGCGGGGCTCATCAACGAAAACCGCAAGATCGCCGAGCCGGACATGGCGTTCCACGGGCGCGAGGTGGTGTTCGAGACGCTGTACGTCGACTGGAAGCTCGAGAAGAGGTGGGCGGTCCGCGCCGGGAGGCAAAACCTCATGCGCGGCGAGGGGTTCGTACTGTTCGACGGCAGCCCGCTCGACGGCTCGCGCACGGCGTACTTCAACGCGCTCGACCTCTACCGGAGCTTCGGGACGTCGAAGCTCGAGCTGCTGGCGATCTCGAACCCGCGCACCGACCGCTACCTGCCGCGTTTCAAGGAGGCGACGAAGCCCTCCGAGCGGCAGCGGCTCGTGGAGTGGGACGAGCGGGCGCTGGGGGCCTACCTGACGTACGCCGAGCGGCCGGGGACGGCGCTCGAGGCGTACGCGTTCTACAAGACCGAAACCGACGACGCCCGGCCTGCCGCACATCCGCTGTTCCAGCCCAACCGCCGGTTCGGCGCACTCGGTGGCCGGGTCGTGCACTCGCTCGGGATGGGGTTCACGCTGACAGGCGAGGGCGCGGTCGAGGCCGGCACCGAGAAGGCGCGGCCGGGTACCGGCGGGGCCTCGCGCGACCTCCGGGCCTGGGGGGGGTACCTCAGGCTGCGCAAGGACCTCGGCGGCAAGGCCAGGCCCGCCGTTTCACTGGGCTACATCGGGCTGTCCGGCGACGACCCGTCGACCGACAGGATCGAGGGCTGGGACCCGCTCTTCTCGCGCTGGCCGAGGTGGAGCGAGCTGTGCATCTACAGCCTCGGCCCCGAAAAGGGCCCGGCGTACTGGTCCAACACCGGCATGTGGGAGGCCGAGCTGCGCCTGACGCCCGCGAAGTGGCTCGCGCTGCGGGCGACGTACTACCGCATGGAGGCGTACGAGAGCCTCGGCGCGCGGGGCGGGATCTTCGGCCCGGGCACGCATCGCGGCGAGCTGGTGCAAATCCGCGGTGATGTCACGCTTGGCGCGAGCTGGAAGGGCCACGTCCTCTACGAGCACCTCGACCCCGGCGACTTTTACGCCGGGCGGGACGCGGCTCACTTCTTGCGCTTCGAGATCATCTACACGTTCAAGACGCTCTGACACCCGCCCGGCGGCAGGGCGGGGCCCGGACCCATGCTCTCGATCACCGCAGGCGGACGTGCGCGAGCGGCGTCGGAAGCGCGTTCGCGTCGACGACGAAAAGCTCGCCGTTTGCGTTGCCGGCCGCCAGGCGGGTGCTGCCGGGCAGCGCGGCGCACATCCCCAGCTCGCCGAGGTCGGTCGACAGGCCGATGGCGACCTCGACATCGAGCCCGCCCTCGACGCGCGTCACCCGGTAGCGAGCGAGCTTGTGAAGGCCGACGACCACGAAGTCGTTGTCGTTCATGGCTGCAGCCCAGTCGAGGTGGTGATCAGGCGGCTCGAGCTCCCAGGCCCGGCCGGTCGGCACGTCGTACAGCCACAGGGAGGCGGGGCGGATTCCGACGACGAACACCACGTCCAGGGCCGGGTGCGCGCACACGGAGTAGGCGCCGTCCGAGCCGATCGGCTGCGTTCGGGTTGGCTTCCACCCGTCGCCCTGGCGGCGCAGCTCCATCCAGCTCTTTTCCCACGTGCCGACGAGCGCGAGGCCGCGCCGGGAGTCGATCCAGAGGGCGGCCTTGGCGCCGCCGCCCGGCGTGATCGAGGCGGTCTCGACGAGGTCGGGCAGGCGCCAGGCCTTGATCGAGTGGTCGGACGAGGTCGACCACAACGTCCGGGTGGCCTCTTCCCAGAAGAGGTAGTTGACGAGGTAGCCGTGGGCCTTGCTTCTCGCCAGGACCGCGAGGCGGTCAGCGTCCCACAGCGCGATCGTCTTGTCGTCCGAGGCGGTGACGATCCGGTCGCCGACCGCGACCAGCGAGGTCAGGCCCTGGGTGTGTTCTCGCCGTGACTCGAGGGTGGAAGTCCCGAGGTCGTAGCGGTGGAGCTGCCCGTCCGCGGTCCCGAGCAGGAGCCGCCGGCCGTCCTCGCTGGCGGCCATGGCCCAGATTGGCACCCCGGCCACAGCGCCGCGGCGCTCCACGGCAATGGCGCGATAGGCGAACGAGACCACTTTCTGGTTCGCGGCGTCGCGCGCCAGGAGCCCCGACGGCCCGAAGCTGAGGTCGAGAAAGCCGGCCGCCGGCGCCTCGATTTCGGCTACCTTCCCCTCGCGCTCGCGCACCAGCGCCAGTCGGCCTTCCTTCCCGACGCCGAGCGTGGGGTGGTCCGGCAGGTAAGCCAGGGCGTGCGTCTGGCCCGGCAAGGCGTGACGGACCGGGGGACGACCCCCGGCGAGGTCGTACTCGATCACCTCGTCGAACCAGCCGCCGACCGCCAGGCGGCCGGACAGGTCGTCGATCGCCAGCGCGTTGGCCTGGCCTTCCCAGTCGCGCGCCGACAGCACCTCTCGCCCGGTCGCCAGCTCCACCGCGTGCACCGTACGGCCGGCCGTAAGCCACGCCACGTATCGGCCACTCACCGTGAGTGCGCGCGGCGCCGCGTCGAGGCGGCGATCGACCAGGGCTGGCCGCCGAGGATTGGCGAGCGACAGCACGCGCAGCCGCGTGGCCTCGGCGCGGGCCAGCACCGTGCTGCGGCGGTCGAGCGCCAGCCGCTCCTGGTTGCCGAGCCCCTCGGCGACCACCCGCTCGGTGACCCTTCCCTCGCGAGGGAAGAGGTCGCGCACCACGAGCCGGCCCCCCGAGCGGATCGCCAGCTCGCCGACGCCGGCGCCGCCCACCACTTCCTCGTCCGCCGATAGCGGCGCAAAAACCGGCGCCGAGGCGCCTTCGAGGTCCACGAGGTAGACGCCCTGCCGGCCCACGGCCAGCACCATGCCCGGCTGCGGCCCGCTTCCGAGAAGCCGCACCACGTCTTTCGGAAGCCTCACCTCGCGCAGGAGTTCCAGCAACACGCCCGGCGTGGCCGCGGCGGCACCCGGCCGGGCGGCCCGAGCCGGGGCGAGCGCCGCGATGCGCTCCTCGTACGGTCTGGCCAGGTCGTAGCGGCCCTGCTCGCGGTACAGGAGGGCGAGGTGCTCGAGCGTCGTCGTCACGTCGGGGTGGCGCGCCCCGAGCGCCTTTTCGCGCGCGGCGAGCGCCTCGCCGAGGAGCTTTTCGGCCTGATCGTACTGGCGGAGCCGGACGGCCAAAAAACCGGCGCTGTCGAGCGAGGCCGCGAGATCGGGGTGGCCCGGCGGGAGCAGCTCCCGGCGCGTCTGCAGGGCGCTGTCGACGAGACCCTTGGCGCGGCCCAGAAGGCCGAGCTTGACGTAGGCAGCCCCCATGGCGTCGGCGAGGCGAGCCTGGGTGAGGCGCTCGCCCCCCGCCTCCTCCTGCATCCGCCGGGCACCCTGGTCGAGCAGCTCGCGGGCGGTCACCGTCTCGCCCCGGCCGCGGGTGGAGCCGGCCACGTCGAACAGGTCGACGAGGAAGCGCGAGACCTCGCGGGCGGCGGCGGCCTCGCGCTCGGCCCGCTCGGCCTCCAGCGCGATGCGGCGCGCCTGGATCGCCATCGCCAGTGCAAACACGGCGACGGCGGCGAAGGCCGGCACGAGCAGGCGCCGCCGCCGTCGGGCGCGCTCGGCCTGGGCGCGCGCAGCGCGCTCTGCCTCCAGCGCCGCTCGTCGCTGTTCGAGCGAGCGCAGGCGAGCTGCCAGCTCGGCCGCCGAGACCAGCCGCCGCTCCGGGCGGCCGTCCACGCAGGCGGCGATGTCCTCGCGCAGGAGTTCGTCGCTGACGTCGCGCTCCCACCCCGATGCCAGCGGCCGGTCGAGGTCGCCGGCGGCGAGCTGGTAGAGCACGACGCCGAGGGCAAAGATGTCGGCCTGTACCGTGGCGGGGCGGCCGGTGAGCAGCTCCGGCGCCATGTACGTGGGAGTGCCGGAGGACGTGCTCTTGGTGCCGGCGAGCTCGGTCATCCCCACCGTGATGCCGTACTGGGCGAGGCGCGAGGTGTCGGTCACCAGGCCGATCCCGAAGTCGGTGAGCTGCGCCTGCGGACGCCCCCCCGCTCCTTCGGTGATGAGGATGTTGGCGGGCTTGAGGTCCTTGTGCAGCACCCCCACGGAGTGGGCGGCGGCCAGCGCCTCGGCGGCCTGGGCGGCGAGCTCGAGCCGGGTTGGCAGCGGTACCGACGCGATCCCGCCCTTGCCCTTCGCCCAGTCCGCGAGGCTGCCGCCGGCCGTGTACTCCGACTCCAGGAAGTACGGCTGCTCGTCGAAGTTCCAGTCGCGCACCCGGGCGATGTCAGGCCGTTCGCCGAGCGCCTCCTTGAGCAGCCGGAACAACGTCACCTCGCGCTTGAGGCCGCGCAACCGCTCGGCCTCGAAGCAGAACTTGAACACCAGCCGGTCGCCGGTCTTGATGTGGCGCGCCAGCCACACCTCGCCGAACCCGCCCTCGCCAAGTTTTTCGACGAGCATCCAGTGCTCGCGGTGCGGCACCTGCTGGCCCGGCGCCGGCCGCCAGCCCAGGATCGTCTGGTCGCCCGTGACCCGGCGGGCTTTTTCCGAGTCCGGAGGCGGCGCCAGCGGCGCGTGGGCGGGATCGCCGACCTCGAACACCTCGACGGGCTCCTCGACGCCCTTGAGCAGGTACGACCCGTGCGCAATCCAGCGCATGTCGGCAATCGGCAGCTCCACACCCACCGAGGCGCGCCGGGCAACGTCGAAGGCGGTGCGCGTGAGCAGCGTCTGCCCGCCGCCAGCAAGGCCCATGAGCCGGGCGGCGAGCGGCTTGGCGAGGCCCTCGACCTCCACCGGCTTGGCGCCGCGCGCCACATCCTCGGGAGGGTTGCGCCGCAGGTAGACCTCGCCGAGGTGGAGCCCTGCGCGGGCCGCGAGCGGCGTGCCGATCTCGCGGCCAAGCTCGCGCAGCGCCCCGTGGTAGGCGAGCGCGTACGCCACCGCGTCGAGCGGCCGCTCGAACAGCAGCAGGAAGCCGTCGGTCTTGTCAATCTCGAGGCCATTGTGGGCGGCGAGGAGGTCGCGGGCGAGGCGGTCGTGGCGGCCGAAAAGGGCGAACGCGCGCTCGTCGCCAAGCTGCGCCACGAGCCTGGTGCTGTCCACCAGGTCGGTGACCAGCAGCGTGCGCAGCACGGCGCCGGAGGAGGGCGCGGACATCGGGATGTCAGGGGGTCGGCTGCTCGCCGCGCGCCGCGGTCTCCTCGCGCGAGCCCAGCCGCCGGTCGCAGAAGTCGCGGATCACGAGCGACACCTGCGGGTGTTTCTCGCCGATGACGCGCAGCGAGCCCTGGTGCAGCTCGAGCAGCTCGCACGGCGTGGCGGCGACGATGGTGGCGGTGCGCGGCTGCCCCGTGACCAGCGAGATCTCGCCGAAGAACTCGCCCTCGTCGAGGAGACGGACCTGGCGGTTGCGGCCCGCCCGATCGCGCGCGTACACGCGCACCCGCCCCGAGGAAAGCACGAAAAGGGAATCGCCAGGCTCGCCCTCGGTGACCACGATTTCGCCCGGTTCGAAGGTGAGCAGTCGCAACCCCTGCATGAGCGCCACGAGGTCCGGGTCGGACAGCTCGGAAAACAGCGGCGAGCGGCCGACCCCCTTGTAGCGGGCGCGCTCCTCGCTCGGCTCCTCGAGGCCGAACAGCTCGACGACCAGCTCCTCCTCCTCGGGCGTCGCCGGCTTTTGGGCGATCCTCAACGGGGGCGGCGGGGCAGGCGCGGCGGGAGCGGGTGCCGGTTCCGGCTCCGGAGCGGCCTCGGCCGGCGCCGGAGGCGTCTCCCCCAGCCGGGCGAAGCGCGTCTGGTCGGGGCGGCGCAGGGCAGCCCGGAAGCGCTGCTGTTCCGCGTCCTCGCTCATCATGACCGTGAGCTTTTCCTCGAGATCAGTGCGCGACGGGTCGATCCGCTGCATCTTCTTGATCACGGCGATCGCCTTGGCGTGGAAGCCGCCCTGGGCGAAGGAGTCGGCCAGCCGCGAGAGAATGGCCATCGCCAGGTCCTTCTGCCCGTCGAGCACCAGCACGTCGGCGAGTTGCTGGCGCAGCCAGATATTCTCCGGGTCGGCCTGCAGGTTCTGCCGCAGCAGCACGATCGCCTTCTTGTACTGCCTGGCGGCAATGAGCTTGCCGACCTCGTCCACCTTGCCGAGCCACATCGCCATGTGCGCCTCCCGCCCTGGGCGTCCGCGCCTGCCTGGTCTGTCGTCTCTCGGCCCCGGGCCCACCTGTCTCGTATGATACGGCACGTGGAAGCGTCCCGACCCGCTGCGCCGGAGCGTCTGCTCGAGCCGGGCGAACTCGAGGTGGTCGCCGCCTTCGGCGTGCCCAGGAGCCTGCCCGAGGGAGGCCGCATCTTCGCCGCCGGCGAGGTGGGCCGGTCGATGTTCTTCGTGCTCGAGGGCGAGGTGGAGCTCGTGCTCGCCGGCGGCAGCCGGCGCAAGACGCTCGGTGCGGGCGTGTTCTTCGGCGAGCTGGCGCTGCTGCTGGCGGGCGAGGGCCGCAGCGGCGACGCCGTGGCGCGGCGCGGGACGCGGCTGCTCGAGCTCGACGAGCGGGGGTTCGCGAGCCTCGCCGCAGCCCATCCGGCGCTGGCCATCACGCTGCTGGTGCGCAGCGCCCGCGCCCTCCTCGACTCGGAGCGCCGCCTGGTCGCCGAGCTCGAGGCGCGCAACCGCGAGCTGGAGCGCACCCTCGACTACCTGCGGCGCACGCGCGAGGAGCTGTCCTCGGCCGAGCTGCAGGCCCAGACCGACCCGCTCACGGGCCTGTACAACCGGCGCTGCCTCGACGCCCAGCTCCCGCGCCTGGTCGAGCGCGCCGTCGGCGGTGGTCCTTCCCTCGCGGTCATCCTCCTCGACCTCGACCGCTTCAAGCTGGTCAACGACACCTACGGACACGCCGGCGGCGACGCCGTGCTCCGCGCTGTCGCCGCCCAGTTGCGCGCCGCGGTGCGCTGGAGCGACCTGCCGTGCCGCATCGGCGGCGACGAACTCGCCGTCGTGCTCGTGGACATCCCGAGTCCGGCGGCCGCCGTCGCCCGCGCCCGCGCCATCTTCGACACCCTCGCGGACCTCGCGGTCGAGCTGGCCGGCGAGCGGGTCTCGGTGGGCACCAGCCACGGCGGCGCCTTCCTGCGCCCCGGCGAGACGCCCGAGGAGCTGTTGCGGCGCGCCGATGCGGCGCTGTACGCCGCCAAGGCGTGCGGCCGCGGCGCCCTCGTGTGGGAAGGCGAACTGGTTGCCTCGCGGCCAGGCCGTGACTAGAATCCGCCATGGCTGACCACTCGATTCCGCTCGCCCTCACCTTCGACGATGTCCTGCTGGTGCCCGCGCACTCCTCGGTGCACCCGGCGCAGGTCGACATTTCCTCGCGGCTGGTGGCCGACATCCGCCTCAACGTGCCGGTGCTCTCGGCGGCCATGGACACGGTCACCGAGGCGCACATGGCGATTGCCATGGCGCAGCAGGGCGGCATCGGTGTGATCCACCGCAACCTCTCGATCAGGCGCCAGGCCGAGGAGGTGGACCTCGTGAAGCGGTCGGAGTCGGGGATGATCGTGGACCCGGTCACGATCCGCCCCGAGCAGCTCGTCACCGAGGCGCTCGAAACCATGGCGCGGTTCAAGATCTCGGGGCTGCCGGTGGTCGACGAGCACGGACAGCTCAAGGGAATCCTCACCAACCGCGACCTGCGGTTCTGCACCGAGTTCGACCGCCCGATCTCGGACTTCATGACCCGCGACGACCTCATCACGGCGCCGGTCGGGATCACTCTCGAGGACGCCAAGGCGCTGCTGCATAGGCACCGCATCGAGAAACTGCTGGTGGTGGACGAGCGGGGCGGTCTCAAGGGTCTCATCACGGTCAAGGACATCAAGAAGGCGCAGGAGTACCCCAATGCCTGCAAGGACGCTCTCGGGCGGCTGCGGGTGGCGGCGGCGATCGGCGCCGGACCGGACCTCGAGGAGCGCTGCGCGGCGCTGGTGGCGGCCAAGGTGGATGTGCTGTGCCTCGACTCCTCGCACGGCCACGCCGAGGCGGTGATGCGGGCGGCGGAGCTGGTCAAGGCGAAGTATCCCCAGGTGCCGCTCATCGCCGGCAACGTCGCCACCTGCGAGGGGGCGCGCGATCTCGCGGCTCTGGGCGTCGACGGGGTCAAGGTCGGGATCGGTCCCGGGTCGATCTGCACGACACGGGTGGTGACGGGGGCCGGCATGCCACAGATCACCGCCATCCAGGAATGCGCCCGGGCGTGCCGCGAGAAGGGGATCACGCTGATCGCCGACGGCGGGATCAAGTACTCAGGGGACATCACCAAGGCGCTGGCCGCGGGGGCCGACACGGTCATGATCGGTGCCCTGTTCGCGGGCGTGGACGAGTCGCCGGGCGAGCAGATCCTCTACCAGGGCCGGACGTTCAAGGCGTACCGCGGGATGGGCTCGCTGGGCGCGATGAAGGCGGGCGAGGGCGCGCGCGAGCGCTACTTCCAGGCCGAGGAGGAACTCGCCAAGCTGGTGCCCGAGGGGATCGAGGGTATGGTGCCGTACAAGGGACCGCTGCAGGCCCAGCTCACCCAGCTCGTGGGCGGGCTGCGGGCCGGGATGGGGCTCGCGGGCGCCGCCACGGTGGCGGAACTGCAGGCCAAGGCTCGGTTCGTGCGCATCACCGCGGCAGGCCTCAAGGAGTCCCACGCCCACGACGTCACGATCACCAAGGAAGCCCCCAACTACCGCATCGAGCGGTGATGGCCGGGCGAGTCCCGGGCGCCGGCTCGGCGCGGGTTGAGCGCAGGCGCGGTTGCGTCTAGCATGCGCCGGCTGGAGGCGGTCATGAAGCTCGTCGAGTGCGTCCCCAACATCTCCGAAGGTCGTCGTCCCGAGGTCTGGGAGGCGGTGGCGAAGGCAGCGGCCAGCGTTGCTGGTGTCACGGTCCTCAACGTCGACCCGGGGGCCGAGACCAACCGCACTGTCATCACCTTCGTAGGCGACCCGGAGGCGGTGCTCGAGGGGGCGTTCCGGCTCGTCGCCAGGGCCGCCGAACTGATCGACATGACGGCCCACAAGGGGGCGCACCCTCGCCTCGGCGCCACGGACGTGGTGCCGTTCGTGCCGGTGGCGGGGGTGACGATGGACGAGTGCGTCGAGCTGGCCCGCCGCCTCGGTGCGCGGGTCGGTTCCGAGCTCGGGATCCCGGTGTATCTGTACGAGTTCGCGGCCTCGGCGCCGCACCGCCGCAACCTTGCCGACATCCGGGCCGGGGAGTACGAGGGGCTGGCCGAGAAGCTCCAGGACCCGCAGTGGCAGCCCGACTTCGGACCGGCCGTGTTCTCGCCGCGCTCCGGCGCGACCGTCATCGGAGCCCGCAAGTTTCTCATCGCCTATAACATCAACCTCAACACCCGGGACAAGCGCCTGGCCACGCGAGTGGCGCTCGACGTGCGCGAGAAGGGGCGGATGCGCCGCGACGAGCACGGCCAGCCGGTGCTGGACGAGCGTGGCCAGCCGGTGTGGGACCCCGGCATCCTCAAGTCCGTGAAGGCCGTGGGGTGGTACATCCCGGAGTACGGCTGCGCCCAGATCTCGATGAACCTCACGGACATGGACGTGACGCCGCTGCACGTGGCGTTCGACTGCTGCGACGAGCGGGCGCGCGAGCGCGGGCTGCGCGTCACCGGCTCGGAGCTCGTCGGGCTCGTGCCCAGGCAGGCTTTGCTCGACGCCGGGCGAGCGTACCTCCAGCGCATGGGTCGCTCCACCGGCGTCCCGGAAGCCGCGATCATGGAAGTCGCGATCCGCACGCTCGGGCTGGCGGAGGTCAAGCCGTTCGATCCCCGCGAGCGGGTCATCGAGTACCGCCTGGCCCGCCCGACGCCGCTCGTGGACATGACGCTCTCGGCGTTCGTGGACGAGCTATCCTCCGACTCGCCGGCTCCTGGCGGCGGCTCGGTGGCAGCGGTAGCGGGAGCGCTGGGCGCGGCACTGGCGGCCATGGTCGCCAACCTTTCGCACCCCAAGAAGGGGTTCGAGAGCGTGCAGCCGCGGCTCGTCGAGATCGCCGAGCGCGGTCAGGCGCTGAAGGCCAAGTTGCTGGCGGCGGTTGACGACGATACCCGGGCTTTCGACGGCCTGCTCGCGGCCATGCGGCTGCCCAAGGGGACACCCGAGGAGCAGGCAGCCCGCGCCGCGGCGATCGACGAGGCCACGGTGGCGGCCATCGAGGTGCCGCTGTCGGTGCTGGAGGCGTGCCCGGAAATCATCGAGCTGTGCCGGGAAGTGGCGCGCATCGGGCTGCAGGCGTCGCGCTCCGACGGCGGCACCGGCGCCCAGGTGGCCCGCGCCGCGGCGGCCGGGGCGTATCAGAACGTCTGCATCAACCTGCCCGGCCTCGCCGACAAGTCGCGCGCTGCCGCCCTGCTGGCCCGCACCGACGCCGCCTGGGAGCGCGCCCAGGAGCTGCACCGCCTCGCCGAGCAAGAGATCCTCGCCGCTCTCCGCGCTGCTGCTGCCTCGGTTCCTCAATAGGCTTTGATCCTGCGGGAGCCGCCGCATGGCGGCCCCGGGAGCGCCGGCGCCGGGCCGCAGGCCGCGTGCCGTCACGAGGCGAAAAAATTGGTGGTGCCAGGCACCACCCGGAGGAACGGCCAGCTCCCACCTTGCAACTCCAAGGCTCACCTCGCGGCGCCCGGATTTCAATCCCACGAAAGTGGGATTTTTGCCCCCGAAAAAGGGCCTGCAGGCGGGAGTGTGAGGCCGATCACACGACCCGTTGTTCGGTATGTCTTGACGAAGGTCAAGGTGCAGCGGGCGAATGCGAGCCACACTGTTCTCGGGGCTGGCAGTTGAGCCTGCTCCCTGGAGGACGAGATGGCGACACGCAAGATCATCCGGATCGACGAGGCGAAGTGCGACGGCTGCGGGCTGTGCGTCACGTCCTGCGCGGAGGGCGCGATTGCCGTGGTGGACGGCAAGGCGCGGCTGGTGAGCGAGACGTACTGCGACGGGCTCGGCGCCTGCCTGGGCGAGTGCCCGCAGGGTGCCATCAGCCTGGTCGAGACCGAGGCGGCGCCGTTCGACGAGGCCGCCGTTGCGGCGCACCTCTCCGCCCGGGGGCCGTCGCCCGCGGCGCACCCGCCGCGCCCGGCTGCACCCGAGCCGGCGCCGGTCGCGCCGGCCCACGGCGGGTGCCCCGGCTCGCGGGCGATGAGCTTCGCACCTCCTCCGCAGGAGGCGGCGAGTGGCCCCGGCGCGCGGCCGTCGGCGCTCCGCCAGTGGCCGGTGCAGCTCCATCTCCTGAATCCCCAGGCGCCGTACCTGGCCGGCGCCAACCTGTTGCTGGCCGCCGACTGCGTGGCGTTCGCGGTCGGAGACTTCCACGAGAACTGGCTGGCCGGCAAGGCTCTCGCCATCGCCTGCCCGAAGCTCGACGGCAGCCAGGAGGTCTACCTCGACAAGCTCGTCGCCATGATCGACCAAGCCCGGGTCGACACCATCACGGTGATGATCATGGAGGTGCCGTGCTGCCGCGGCCTGCTGCAGCTGGCCCGCACGGCCGTCGCGCGCGCCCGGCGCAAGGTCCCGGTCAAGGCAGTGGTGGTCGGCCTGCAGGGACAGGTGCTCGATCAGCAGTGGGTGTGAAGACAGTTCACAGTTCACAGTTGTCGGGCAGGGGGATGCAGCCTGTGAACTGGCGCCTGCGAACTGTCAACTGGCCTGGCGGGCGGCGCGGAAGTACTCGATGGTGCGGCGCAGCCCCTCCTCGAGCGGGACGCGCGGCTCCCAGCCGAGCCGGGTGCGAGCCAGCGAAATGTCGGGTTGCCGCACCCTGGGGTCGTCGACAGGCAGCGGGCGATGCTCGATCGCCACGTGGTCGCCGACCAGTCTTCGGATCGCCTCGGCGAACTCGAGCACCGTCATCTCGGCCGGGTTTCCGATGTTGACCGGGTCGGTGATCTCCGAGAACAACAACCGGACGATCCCCTCGATCTCGTCGTCCACGTAGCAAAACGAGCGCGTCTGACGACCGTCCCCGAAGACCGTGAGAGGCTGGCCGGCGAGCGCCTGGCTGATGAACGCCGGCACGACGCGGCCGTCGTGGGCTCGCATGCGCGGCCCGTAGGTGTTGAAGATGCGCACGATGCGAGTGTCGACACCGTGGTAGCGGTGGTACGCCATGGTCATCGCCTCGGCGAAGCGCTTGGCCTCGTCGTAGACGCCGCGCGGCCCCACCGGGTTGACGTTGCCCCAGTACTCCTCGGGTTGCGGGTGGACGAGCGGGTCGCCGTAGACCTCCGAGGTGGAAGCGAGCAGGAAACGCGCGCCCTTGGCCTTGGCGAGACCGAGCGCCTTGTGGGTGCCGAGCGACCCGACCTTGAGGGTCTGGATCGGCAGCTCGAGGTAGTCGATCGGGGAGGCGGGCGAGGCGAAGTGGAGCACGAACCGCACCGGGCCGGGGACGTGGATGTAGTCGGTGACGTCCACTTTCACGAAGACGAAGCCGTCGCGGCCGAAGAGGTGCTCGATGTTGGCCAGGCTGCCGGTGAGCAGGTTGTCGAGGCAGATGACTTCCAGCCCCTCGGCCAGCAGCCGCTCGCACAGGTGCGAGCCGAGGAAGCCGGCCCCACCGGTCACCACCGCGCGTGCTCGTGCCATGTCGTCCTCCCCTCCCGGGCTCCGGGATGCGGGCCCGGGGTGCGCAAGACTAGCAGCTTCCGCTCGGGGTGATCTCCGCTCGCCGTTCAGCTCGTCCGGGCGGAGGCGGCGTGGCGGTGGCGGAGGGAGAGGATGAGGCACCGCAGCGCCACGAACGTGAGCGGGCCGACGATCACGCTGATGAGCGAGGAGCCGATGCCCCAGGTGAGAACGACCGAGCGCACGAAGTGGTTGCCCGACTCCCAGAACGCCCGGCTGAGCAGCTCGGCCGGGGCCGGCACCGCCTCCCAGGCGAGCCTGACCCCGGTCAGCTTGGTGCCGAGCCAGATGGCGGCCGGGAAGTACAGCGGCTGTGTCCAGGGGTTCATGACCAGGGTGCCCAGCACCACGTCGGGCTTGTTGAGGCGAAACAGGAAGGCCAGGGCGAGGGCCAGGACCGTGTGGAGGAAAACGAACGGGCTCAGCGCGATGGCGACACCGAGCGCCCACGCGGCAGCCACCCGCTCGGCGGATTCGTGGGCGCCCAAGGCCGCCCGCAGGCGGTCGCGGAAGTGGCGCGCGATGAACCTCACGCCGACTCGCCCGACGGGGCGGTGGCGGCGGGCCGCAGCGCCAGCGCCAGGACCTCCTGCGCCTGCTCGACGAACGTGGGGCGCACCATGGCCCGCAGCTCGGGGGCCAGCTCTACGAGGTCGCGCCGGTTTTGCGCCGGCAGCACCACCTCGACGATCCCGGCCTGCAGCGCAGCCAGCACCTTTTCCTTGATGCCGCCGACCGGCAGCACTTGCCCCCGCAGGGTGATCTCGCCGGTCATGGCGAGGTCCCGGCGGACCGCCCGGCCCGAGGCCGCGGAGGCCAGCGCGCACAGCAGGGTCACGCCGGCGGACGGACCGTCCTTGGGGATCGCTCCGGCCGGGACGTGGACGTGGAACGCGCGCTCGGTGAAGACCGAGGCCGAAATCCCCAGGGCCTCGGCGTTGGCGCGCAGGAACGACAGCGCGGCCTGGGCCGACTCCTTCATGACCTCGCCGAGGTGCCCGGTGAGGATGAGCTCGCCCTTGCCCGGCAGGGCGAGCGCCTCGACGTGGAGGATGTCGCCCCCGACCGGCGTCCAGGCGAGCCCGGTGGCGACGCCGACGCGATCCTGGGCGAGCTGCTCCTCCGGGAGGAACTTCACGGGGCCGAGGTGCTTTTCGATCATGCGCGGGGTCACCGTGTGGCGGCGGGTACTGCCCTCGGCCACCGCCACGGCCACCTTGCGGCAGAGCGAACCGATCTCGCGTTCGAGGTTGCGCAGGCCCGCCTCGCGTGTGTAGCGGGTGATGAGGAAGCGCAGGCCGCTTTCGGTGAAACGCACGTGCTGCGGCTTGAGGCCGTTTTCCGAAACTTGCTTGGGAATGAGGTGTCGACGAGCGATGTGGAGCTTCTCGTCCTCGGTGTAGCCAGACAGCCGGATGACCTCCATGCGGTCGAGGAACGCCGGGTGGATGGTCTCGGTGACGTTGGCGGTGGCGATGAACATCACGGTCGAGAGGTCGAAGGCAACGTCGAGGTAGTGGTCGCGGAACGAGAAGTTCTGCTCCGGGTCGAGCACTTCGAGCAGCGCCGCCGAGGGGTCCCCCCGGTAGTCGGCGCCGATCTTGTCGATCTCGTCGAGCATGAAGACCGGGTTCGCGGTGCCGGCCTGGTTGATCCCCTGGATGATGCGACCCGGCATCGCGCCGACGTAGGTGCGGCGGTGGCCGCGGATCTCGGCCTCGTCGTGTACCCCGCCGAGCGAGATACGCACGAACCTGCGGCCGAGGGCGCGGGCGATCGAGCGCCCGAGCGAGGTCTTGCCGACCCCGGGCGGGCCGACGAAGCAGAGGATCGGGCCGCGGCTGTCGGCCTTGAGCTTGCGCACGGCCAGGAACTCGAGGATGCGCTGCTTGATCTTCTCGAGGTCGTAGTGGTCCTCGTCGAGCACCTGCCGGCCGTGGGCGAGATCGAGGTTGTCCTCCGAAAAGGTGCCCCACGGCAGGCCGACGAGCCAGTCGAGGTAGGTGCGGATGACGGCCGCCTCCGCCGACTCCCCGTGCATGGTGCGCAGCCGCTTGAGCTGCTTGCCGGCCTCGTTTTTGGCCTCCTCGGAAAGTGGCTTGCTTTCGACCAGCTCGCGGTAGCGGGCGATCTCCTGGTCCATGTCGTCGGTCTCGCCCAGCTCCTTCTGGATCTGGCGGAGCTGCTGGCGCAGCAGGTACTCGCGCTGGTTGCGGTCGACCTCGCCCTGCACTTGCGTGGAGATCTCGCGCTGCACCTCGAGCAGCGCCAGCTCGTGCTCCAGCATCTCGTTGACGATCCGCATCCGCTCCTTGAGGTCGGTGGCCTCCAGCACCCTCTGAGCCTCGTCGGGGCGAAGGGTGAGGTTGGAGGCCACGAGGTCGGCGAGGCGGCCTCCGTCCTCCAGCGACCCGGCGATCAGCATGACCTCGGGCGAGATGGACTTGCCGAGCTCGACCACCTTCTCGAGGTTGGCGCGGAGGGTGCGGATGAACGCCTCGACCTCGAGGTCGCCGGAAGGCATCGCCGGCTCCTCGAGGCGGGTGATGTGGGCGCGGAAGTACGGCTCCTCCTGCGTGAAGAAGTCGACGCGGGCGCGCGCCAGCCCCTGCACGAGGATGCGGACGCGCCCGTCCGGCAGCTTGATCATGCGGAGGATGCCGGCCACCGTGCCGACGGTGTAGAGGTCGGCCGCCGAGGGGCTCTCGAGGTTGGGGTCGCGCTGCGAGAGCAGCAGCAGGAGGCGGTTTTCGGCCAGCGCCTGGTCGACGGCGGCGACCGAGCGATCGCGCCCGACCGACAGCGGTACCATGACGAAGGGAAACAGCACCGCGTCCTTCAGCGCCATGGCCGGCAGCTCGTCGGGAATGACGATGACCTGCTCGCGGGACTCCTGGTCGTTGGCGGGCTTCTCGCTCATGGCTCCTCGTCGTGGATTGAAATCGTGTACGAAGCGCGCCTCCGCTCGTGGAGGCGCGGCAGCTCGATCTCGAGCACCCCGTGGCGCAGCCGCGCCCGCGCGGCGCCGGAGGCGACGGGCCCGGGCAGCGGGATTTCGAGCTCGAAAGGCCCGAACCCCCGTTCGACGGCGTGAAACCGGCGGTGGGGAACGGGCTGCTTCGGTGCCGGCTTGCAGCCGCTCACCCGCAGCTCGTCGCCGCTCAGGGTGATCGCGATGGCCTCGCGGCCGACGCCGGGGAGATCGACCCGCACCACGAACCGGTCGGGCAGCGCGAGGATGTCGACCGGCGGTGTCCACCCGCCTTCGGCTGGCCCGTCGATCGTCGCCAGCATGTCCAGCAGCTCGGCGACGTGCCGCCGCAGGTGCTCCAGCTCGAGCCCGGACGGGATGCGCCGCCTCACCGCTTTCCCCTCTTGCGGCGCAGCAGCCGCAGCTCCTCGACGAACTGCTCGATGTCCTCGAACCGCCGGTAGACGCTGGCGAAGCGCACGTACGCAACCTGGTCGAGCTCGCGCAGGCGCTGCATGAGGATGTGGCCGATCTCATGCGAGGCGATCTCGCGGTCGTCCTTGCGGTTGAGGGCAAGCTCGACGGCGTCCGCCATGGCCTCGAGCTGGGCCTGGGAGACGGCCCGCTTCTGACAGGCGCGGAGCAGGCCGTCGAGCACCTTGGCGCGGTCGTACGGCTCGCGGCGGCCGTCGCGCTTGATGACCAGGGCCGGCGTATCCTCGATCCGCTCGTAGGTCGTGAAGCGCCGGCAGCACTTGAGGCACTCGCGCCGGCGGCGGACCTGGCTGCCTTCGGCGTGCTCGCGGGAGTCCACGACGCGGTCCTCGGGGTGGGCGCAATACGGGCAGCGCACCTAGCCCTCCGCCGCCGACTCCCCCTCGCCGAGCTCGGTGGCCCGCCCGAGCGAAAGCCCGGTCGCGCCCAGGTAGGCGAGGCCGATGAGAGTGATCGGGAAGAAGCAAATCGCGTGATGGATCAGGGCGTAGGCGGTGGCGGTCGCCGCCGCCACGCCGAGGAGCTGCGTCAGCGCGATCTGGATCGCGGTGTGGAAGCCTCCCACGCCGGCCGGGGTCGGCACGGCGAGCCCGATGACGCTCACCGCGATGACGATGAACGACTCGGGCAGCGAGAGCGGCATCCCGAACGCCCTGGCCAGCGCCACGAGCTGAAAGCCGATGACGAGCCAGAGCCCGAGGCTCCACAGCGTGATCTCCGCCAGCCGCAGAGGCGTCCCGAGCACCGCCAGCCCCTCCAGGAGGTGAGACAGGAAGCTCTCGACGCGCGACCGGAAACGGGCCGGCGAGACCCGCCCCAGCCGCCGGATCGCGCCTTCCTTGCGGCGCAGCAGCAACGCCACGAGGGCGACGGCGGCCACGACGGCCGCCCCGGCGAGGAGGGCGGCGCGCTGCAGAAGCGCGAGGTGGGCGGCAGGAAGGTCACGCCCCGCCACCAGGATGCTGGCGGCGAAGAGGATGAGCACCGAGGCCCCGTCCAGGAGTCGCTCGGTGAGGATCGAGGCGAGCGTGGCCGCGGCGGGTATCCGGGTCCTGGCGGTGAGCAGCAGCGGCCGCACCAGCTCGCCGGCCCGGGCGGGAAGAACGGCGGAGGTCGCGAACCCCGCCGCGGTGCAGCCGAAGAGCTGGCCGGCGCCGGCGCGCCCGGCGGGCCGGAGGATGAGGCCCCAGCGCAGGGCGCGCAGGAGGTAGGTCAAGAGCGCAATCGCGGTGGTGATCGCCACCCACCCGAGGTGGACCTGCCCGAGCGCGCGGCCGACTTCGGCCAGCGGCGCCTGGTACAGGAAGTAGGCCAGCAGCGCCGCGGCCAGCGCCACGCTCAGCGCCACCTTCCACGGGGCGATGCGGTGCCTCATCCCGCGCAGGGTACCCTCGCCGGCCAACCCCCGCAACCGCCGCTCCCTAGCCCGGTCGCCCCTCGCAGCTCGAGCCCCTCCAGGAGACTTGCCCGCTGCCGGTTGCCCGGTGCCCGCCAGGGTGGCCGGCAAACAGCGCTGGTAGCGAGCTTCGATCGGGGTGGGGAGGCGGCGAGCGTGGTGGCGATGGACGGACTCCCGGACGCCCCTTGACTTTGGCCCGTCCCGCTTGTAATGTGGCTGCAAAGGTGTTCGCGTGACTGAAAGACTGCGAGGAGGCAAGGCGATGCGCAGGATATTCCAGGGAGCAGCTCTGGTTGCCGCCGCGGTGGTGGTGGCGGGCGCCGTGGAAGCAGGCGGAATCACGAAGCGCGGCGACGTGACGCCGACGCGCCAGACGATGTTCCGCATCGACTCCCCCAAGCCGAACGCGACGGTCTTCGGCATCGTCGACGTGACCGGCTACGTGTTCGACCTCGAACGGGGTGTGTCGCAGATCACGTTGATGCTCGACGGGGCGCCGGTGCACGACGCCGACATCAACCTGCCCCGCGAGGACGTGCGCGCGAAGTACCCGGGGTTCCAGGGGGAGCCGCTCGCCGTGGGCTTCGCGACCTCGTTTTTGGCCCGCAACTACGCGACGGGCTCGCACACGCTGGCGATCCGCGTGCGCTACTCGAACGGCGACCAGGAGCTGCTCGGGGCGCGGACCGTCAACATCGACAACGCCCGCTACCAGGCGCCGATCGGGGGGCTCGACCGGCCCCGGCCGACCAACCCGGCTGACCCGTACGGCTCGAGCGACATCGTCTCGGGGCCTTTCGCGATCACCGGCTGGGTGCTGGACGACGTCGGGATCCGCAAGCGCCTGAGCCCGACCGGCTGCACCGGCGCGCCGTCGATCGACTGCCGCTGGCTGGCCGACATCGAGGTCATGGTCGACGGCCGGGTGGTCGGGCAGTCGGTGTTTTACCTGCCGCGGCCGGACGTCCTGCACGCCCACCCCGACGTGCCGGGCGCCCTCAACTCCGGGTTCCAGATGAACCTCGACACGACCAAGTACTCCAACGGCCCCCACACCATCTCGGTGCGGGCCTGGGACGCCGACCCCGACTACGCGAAGAGCTCGATCATCGGCACGCGCGAGATCTGGATCGACAACAACTACGCCACCCTCGGGCCGTTCGGGCGCATCGACTTCCCGATGCCCAACGGGCACTTCTTCACCTGCTCGTGCAACGGCCTGCCTCCGGTGTCGGGGATCGAGTACACGCCGGGGAACCACCTCGACTGGGTGGCCGGCTGGGTCATCGACCAGAACGACAACTGGATGTACGAGGGGATCAAGTACGTCGAGCTGCTGTTCGACGGCGTTCCCGTCAAGAGCACGTGGCTGGACTGCCAACCGGTCTGCATGGCACCGGGCGGTACGCCGATGTACGCCAACTGCTATGGCATCCAGCGCCACGACATCGAGTACCTCTACCCGCAGTTCCTCAACGACGCCAAGTACTCCGGGTTCTTCTTCGCGGTCGACACCGACTACTGGCTGCGCCAGGGCAAGCTCCACCGCGGCCTGAACTACATCTCGATCCGGGTGGGGACGATGGACCCGACACGGCCGCCCAAGATCATCGACCAGATCCCGGTCATGGTGCGCTGCAACGAGGACCTCGACGAGCCGGCGTTCGGCGAGCTCGAACGCCCCGAGGTCATGCAGGACATGGTGGGGGTGGAGCTGGTCAAGGGCTGGGTCATCGACTACTACGTGAAGGAGCTGTGGGTGTGGGTGGACGGCAACCTCGACGGCAAGATCACGACCGGCTGCGACGGTGTGAACCTCTGCATCCGGCGGGACGACGTGGCCTTCAAGTACCCCTGGCTGCCGTACCCCAACGTGCTGTTCAACGGCTTCCAGTACCAGCTCGACACCCGCAAGTACGTAGACGGCATCCACACCCTGGTCCTCGAGATCCGCGACGCCGCCAACAACCGCAACTTCTGGGTGCAGCGGCAGGTGCGGTTCAACAACTTCAACCGCTGAGGTCAGGCCGACTCGATGCTGCCGCCCCGGCCCGCGCCGGGGCGGTTTTCCTTTGGCCGGCCTTGCGATACGATACGCGGCGCCGCGTCGTCGACGCCGCGCCTGTCCGGGTGCGCCGCACGCCGCGGTGGGTGAGACAGCGCCCCGCATGAACGATCCCTACCGCGATGATGGCTTCCTTCCGCCTCCGGGGCCGAGGGTCCTGGCGCGGGCCGAGCACGGCCTGTCGCGGAGCATGGTCTCTCCGAACGCCCTCAAGGTGCTGTACCGGCTCCACCACGCCGGCTTCCTCGCTTTCCTCGTGGGCGGTGCGGTGCGCGACCTGCTGCTGGGGCGCCGTCCCAAGGACTTCGACGTCGGCACCAACGCGCGCCCGCAGCAGGTGCGCCAGCTCTTCCGCAACGCTCGCGTCATCGGCCGGCGGTTCCGGCTGGTGATGATCACGTTCGCCGAAGAGATCGTCGAGGTGGCCACGTTCCGCTGCTCGCCGGAGCCGCCCGACATGGAGGACGGTGATACCGCCGACGCGCTGGCGCCCGCTGTCGAGGTCGAGGAGTTCGGAACCCCCGAGGAGGACGCCCGGCGCCGCGACTTCACGGTCAACGGCCTGTTCTACAACATCGCCGACTTCACGATCATCGACCACGTCGGGGGACTTGGGGACCTGGATCGCCGGATCATCCGCTCGATCGGCCCTGCTCGCCAGCGGTTCGGGGAGGACCCGGTGCGCATGATGCGGGCGATCGAGTACTCGGCCCGCCTCGGTTTCGCTCTCGACGACGAGGCGGCGGGCGCCATCGCCGAGCTGCGCGGCGAGATCCGCCGCGCCGCCCCGGCTCGCATCGCCTACGAGCTGGGCGAGAGCCTGTGCGGCGGCCAGTCCGAGCCCATCTTCCGCGGCCTCGACGAGACCGGGCTGCTGGAACTGATCGGGCCGGAAATGGCGCTGGCGGCGAGGGCGAGCGGTCCGGTGCGCCTTTGGCCGCTGCTCGCCGCCGGGGACGCGGCCGTGCAGGCGGGGGAGCGGCCGCCCGAGGATGCGCTGCTCGGGGTGCTGCTCCTGCCGTTGTTCGTCCCCGCCCTCGAGCGGGCGCTGGCGAGCGGGGTGGCCGGTGGCGAGGCCGAGCGCGCGGCCCGGGACCTGTGGGCGGAAGTGGCGCGGCGCCTATGTTTTTCGCACTACCGGACGCACGTGCTGCGGAGCGCGTATTACCTCGTGGCGCGGATGCTGCTGTCGCCCCGCTCGGCCAAGCAGGTGGTGCGGATCGTGCGCCACGAGGCGTTCGGCGTGGCGAGCTGGCTGGCGAGGCTCCTCGCCGCCACCAGCGAGCCGTTCCGCCCCGCGCTGGAGCGCTGGAGGGTGGCGGCGGCCCGGGTCGCGGAGGGGCTGTCGCCGCTCCCGGAGGCGGGGGAGGCGCCGGCTCGCCCGGCCCGGCATCGTCGTCGCCGCCGTCGCAGGCGCCCCGGGGCGGCAAGGGAGGGATCGTGAGCGAGGACGTGCGAGCGCGTGTGGAGGCCCTGCGGGCCGAGATCCGGCGCCACGAGCACCTGTACTACGTGCTGGCGCGTCCGGAAATCTCGGACCAAGCCTTCGACCTGCTCATGGCCGAGTTGCGACGGCTGGAGGCCGAGCACCCCGAACTCGCGTCCGACGACTCGCCGACCGTGCGAGTGGGGGGGCAGCCGCTCGACGAACTCGTGCAGGTGCGGCACGCCGTGCCGATGATGTCGCTCGACAACACCTACAGCGAGACGGAACTCGAGGAGTGGTACGAGCGCGTCGTGCGCGGCCTCGGCCGGCCGCCGTCGGGGCTCGTCGCCGAGCTCAAGATCGACGGGGTGTCGCTGTCATGCGTCTACGAGGCCGGACGGCTCGCCTTGGCGGTGACGCGCGGCAACGGCGAGGTGGGGGACGATGTGACCGCCAACGCCCGCACGATCCGCACCTTGCCGTTGCAGCTTTCGGATGCACCGCCGCGGCTGGAGGTGCGGGGCGAGGTCTTCATGCCGCGGGAGGTGTTCGCCGCGCTCAACCGCCGGCGGCGCGAGGAGGGCGAGGAGCCGTTCGCCAACCCGCGCAACGCCACGGCCGGCACGATCCGGCTCCTCGATCCGCAGGAGTGCGCCCGCCGCTCGCTGTCGTTTTTCGCCTACCAGGTCCCCCGCGTCGGAGGGCTCGCCCTCGAGCGGCACTCTCAGGCGCTCGAGCGGCTCGCGGCCTGGGGGTTCGCCGTCAACCCGGGCTGGCGCCGCTGCGAGGGCATGGCGGAGGTCCACGCCGTGATTGCCGAGTGGGGGGCGCGCCGGGCGTCGCTGGGGTTCGACATCGACGGCATCGTCGTCAAGGTCGACAGCCTCGACGAGCAGCGGGCGCTGGGCGCGACGAGCAAGTTCCCGCGCTGGGCAGTGGCGTTCAAGTACCCGCCGGAGGGGGTGCAGACGCGGGTCCGGGACATTGTCGTGCAGGTCGGGCGCACGGGCGTGCTGACGCCGGTGGCGGAGCTGGAGCCGGTGCTGCTGGCCGGCAGCACCGTGTCGCGCGCCACGTTGCACAACGCCGACGAGGTGGCGCGGCTCGACGTACGGGTCGGGGACCTCGTCTGGGTGGCCAAAGGCGGCGACGTGATCCCCAAGGTGGAGGCGGTCGACGTCGCGGCGCGGCCCGAAGGCAGCGTCCCGTTCGCCATGCCCGCGGTGTGCCCCGAGTGTTCCACGCCCGTCATCCGCGAGGAGGGCGAGGTCGCCGTGCGCTGCCCCAACCGCGCCTGCCCCGGGGTGCTGCGCCAGCGTCTCGCCTTTTTTTGCTCGCGGGCCGGGCTCGACATCGAGGGCCTCGGCCGGCGGCTCGTCGAGCAGCTCCTGGCGGCGGGTCTCGTATCCGACCCCGCCTCGCTGTGGGACCTCGACTGGGAGAAGCTGGCCCGGCTCCCCGGCTGGGGCGAGAAGTCGGCGGCCAACCTGCGTGAGCAGCTCGAGCATGCGCGCCGGCGCCCGCTCTGGAGGCTGCTCGTGGCGCTCGGCATCCGGCACGTCGGAGAGAAGGCGGCCAGACTCCTGGCTGCTCGCTTCGGGTCGCTGGCGGCCCTGGCGGCGGCGACCGAGGACGAGTTGCAGCACATCGAGGGCGTGGGACCCACCATCGCCGCCAGCGTGGTCGGGTTCTTCGGCGACGCCGCCAACCGGCAGCTCGTACAGCGCCTCGTCGAGCGGGGGGTGGACCCCCTCGAAGAGCCCACGGCGCCGGGCAGCGGGCCCCTGGCGGGCCTGACCTTCGTGCTCACGGGCACGCTGTCCCGCCCCCGCCCGGAGGTGAAGGCGCGGCTGGAAGCGGCGGGGGCCAGGGTCGTCGAGAGCCCCTCCCGCACGACCAGCTACGTGGTCGTGGGCAGCGACCCCGGTTCGAAAGCGGGCAAGGCGGAAAGGCTCGGGGTGCCGCGGCTGGACGAGGCAGGGCTCGTGAAGTTGCTGGAAGAGAAAGGGGTGAGCTGGTGAGCCGTGCACGGGTGTTGCTGGTGGATGACGACGACGGCTCGCGCGGCGCCATGGCGCTCGGGCTCCGCCGGATCGGCCTCGATGTCGTCGAGGTGGACTGCGGCGAGGCGGCGTTGCGCTTCTTCGAGGGCGGCGAGGATGCCGACGCGCTGATCACCGATGTGCGCATGCCGGGGATCGACGGCTACGAGGTGGCACGCCGGGCCCGCGAACTGCGTCCGGAAATCGCAATCCTCATGGTCACCGCGTTCGGCGACGTGGACGGGGCGGTGCGGGCGCTGCAGGGGAGTGCCGACGACTACCTCACCAAGCCCGTGAACCTGCTCGAGCTGCGCCGCAGGGTGGAGCTGCTGCTCGATCGGCGCCGCCTCGGGCGCGAAAACCGCGAGCTGCTGGAGCGCATCGACAAGCACTTCGGGTTCGAGAACATCATCGGGCGCTCCGCGGCCATGGAGCAGGTGTTCGAGCGCGTGCGGGTGGTGGCGCCGGCGCCCTCGACGGTGCTCATCCTGGGCGAGTCAGGGACCGGCAAGGAACTCATCGCCAACGCGATCCACCAGCACTCTCCGCGCGCCGCCGGGCACTTCGTGGCGCTCAACTGCGGCGCGATTCCCGGCGAGATCCTCGAGGCCGAGCTATTCGGGCACGAGAAGGGGGCGTTCACCGGCGCCCACCAGCGCCGCATCGGCAAGATCGAGCTGGCGAGCGGCGGCACGCTGTTTTTGGACGAGATTTCCGAGCTGTCCGCCGACCTGCAGGTCAAGCTCCTGCGGGTGCTCGAGGAGCGCAAGATCGTGCGGGTCGGGGGCAACGACGAAATTGCAGTGGATTTCCGCCTCGTGGCCGCGACCAACCGCGACCTGGAGGCGGAAATCGCCGCCGGCCGGTTCCGCCGGGACCTCTTCTATCGGCTCAAGGTGGTGACCATCGCGCTTCCGCCGTTGCGCCAGCGGCCGGAAGATATTCCTCTGCTGGTCAATCACTTCATCGAAGTGTTCAACCGCCAGATCGGACGTCGGATCAAGGGGGCCGCACCGGCGCTCATCGAGGCGCTGCGCGCCCAGCCCTGGCCCGGCAACGTCCGGGAGCTGCGCAACGTCATGGAAAACATGGTGTTGTTCTGCCAGGGCGACACGCTGACGCTGCAAGACCTTCCGGCCGAGTACCGGCAGCCGGCCAGCGGCGGCGCCAGCTCTCGGCCTCCGGCTGCCGCCGCCCCGCCGCCCGAGGGCTTCCGGCCGCGGACCATGGCCGACATCGAAAAGGAAGCCATCCTGCAGACCCTGGAGTTCACCGGGGGGCACCGCGCCAGGGCGGCCCAGATCCTCGACATCGGGCTCCGCACCCTGCAACGCAAGCTCAAGGAGTACGGCGCCGTCGCGAGCGACGAGCCCGAGGAGGTCTGACCGCCCCCCCCAGTGGCTGGCATCCTGCCGCCACCTCTGTCGCTGGCCACCAGTCACCAGCCACGAAGCATGCCCGAGAGGGTACAATCGCGGCAAGTGAGGGCGTGATCATGGAGCTGCCTGCAAAGGTCATGGTGTACAGCCAGATTCTGGGGCTTTCTGGGACCCAGGGCACACTCGTGGCGATCCGGTCGGATGGCTGCTACGAGCTGCGCCTGCTCAGCCAGGGACGCACCCACTCCGTGTTGCTCCCGGTCGGCCAGACCGGCATCGTGTTCGCCGAGCCTGAGCCCGACGTGCCCCTGGAAGTCGGCATCGAGCGCTAGCCGGGAGAACCCACGCGAGGCCGGGTCCGCCATGGTCCAGCGGCGGCAGGCGGCCGCCCGCGGCGGTGAGCGGAATCGGCCCGTGGCACGTGATGTTGTCGCGCGCGATGGGGCGAAAGCGTTCGCCGAGGCCCGCGAGATGGGCCGCGGCGTGGTCGAGCGGCAGTCGCGCCGACCCCTCACACCCGCAGTGCACGAGCTTGCACAGTGAACGGTCAACGCCCCGCAGGGTACACGGGCGGGCCGGGGAAGACGGCCACGGTGGCACCAGGAGCCTCGGCGCGCCAGCGCTCGAGGATGGTCCCCATCTCGCGGGCCGGCGTCATGCCGAGACGCTCGAGCAGCTCGGCGGGCAGCTCCGAGACGGCGGTGACCCGGTAGCGGGCCGTCTTCTCGACGAGGCGCAGGGTGGTCTGCCCGTACTGCACGTAGTTCTCGGCCAGCATGGCGAGGATGCGCTCGGGGCGTGGATCGGCGAGAAACGGCTCCATTGCCGCCGAACCCGCGCCGCCCGCGCAGGCGCTCACGAACACGACCTCGGCGCTCGGGCTGGCGAACCGGCAGGCGGCGTCGAGCGCCTTGTGGGCCTGGATGAGGGTGTGGTCGCGAGGAGCGCCGCCGGCGCTCACGATGATGCGGTCGAACGGGCCTCCCTCGACCTCGAACATCGAGCGAGCCCGGGCGCAGGCGGCCGGGAACGCCACCTCCAGAGGCCCGCCGGCCGACCATACCGGCACGCCCTCCCCGCCGTCCACGAGCAGCACGGCGAGGTCGGGCGGGCGCAGCGCCGCCGCGGCGGCGATCTCCTCCGCCACGGGGTTCCCGGCGAGCACCCCGGGCTCGCAGGCGGGGTGGCGATGCGGCGGGTCGGTGGCGAGATCCAGGACGCGGCTGTGATTGACCTGTACCTCGTGGTAGCCGGCCACGCCTGGAAACACGAGCTTGGGACCGCCCCCGAACCCGGCAAAGTAGTGGTGCTGGACCTTGGACACCGCCACCACGAGATCGGCTTCGAGGAGCAGGCGGTTGAGTCGCACCGCGAGGCCGGTGGAAAGCGTGCCGGCCAGCTGCAGCGCAGCGTCGTCGCGCGCGTCGTGCTGCACGAGCGCCACGCCGGCCGGCAGAGGCCCGACGAGCGCGCGGGCATCGGCCTCGGACACCGCCGGATGCGTGCCGCAGGCCACCAGCACGGTCGTGGCCTCGGGTCCCAGGCCGGCGGCGGCCAGACGGGCGAAGATGGCCGGAAGCACCTCCGGCAGCGATGCGGAGCGGGTTGCGTCGGGAACCAGCACAACGGCGCGCCGCCGCCCCCTGGCCAGGGAGGCGAGCGGCGGGCCTGCTAGCGGCCGGTCGAGAGCGTCGCGCACGAGTTCGGCGAGCGGGGGCGCGGTGCGAGGTACGGCCGGCCGCAGCTCGAGGCAGCGCAGACCACGCAGGTCGGCAGTGAGGAGCGTGGTGCCGTAACGCAGGCGGAGGATCACCCGCCTACTTTACTCCGGTTCCCGGCGGCACCTCGCCCTCCACGCTCAGCAGGTACGGAGCGCCCTCGATCGAGGCAGCCAGGATCATGCCTTCCGACTCCAGCCCCATGAGCTTCGCCGGCTTGAGGTTGGCGACGAAGACGGCGCGCCGGCCGGCGAGCTGCTCGGGAGCGTAGGTGGCCCCGATCCCGGCCACGATCTGGCGCAGCCGCCCCTCGCCGAGATCGACGTCCATGCGCACCAGCTTCTTGGATTTGGGCACCCGCTCCGCGGCCTGGATCACGCCCACCTTCAGCTTGATGCGCACGAACTCGTCGATCGAAACCAGCTCCTCCTCGGGCGGCGCGGCCTTGGCCACGGCTGCGGCCACGACCTCGGGCTCCAGCGAACCGGTTTTCGCCGGCTCGACCGGGGGCGCCGGGGGCTCGGGTGCGGCGGGCGGCTCGGGGGCCGGCTCCGCCGCGACGAGTTGCTCGGCGAAGAACTCCCTGGCGTCGACGCGCGGGAAGAGCACCCCCTCCGGCCCCAGCGGATGATCGGTCGGAAGCCCCAGCCACTGCAGGTCGGCGGCCGAGAACGGCTTCATCTCGAGCCCGAGCTGGCCGTACAGCGCGCTCGCCGTGCGCGGCATCACCGGCGACACCAGGACCGCGACGATGCGCAGCGTCTCGAGGCAGTTGTAGATCACGCGCTGGAGCGCCTCGGAGGAGGCGCCGCCGATCTTGAAGAGTGTCCACGGCGCCTTGTCGTTGACGTACCCATCGACGGTCGAGAGCAGCTCCCACGCGGCCTCGAGGGCGGCCTGCAGCTCGAGCCCGTCCATGGCCTGCACGTAGCGCTGCACGACCTCGTCGGCCTTGAGGCGGAGATGGTTGGCGCCGCACGAGCGCGGCGGCGTCCGGCCGCCGAAGTAGCGGCGGGCCATGGCGAGCACGCGCGAGGCGGCGTTACCGAGGCCGTTGGCGAGGTCGGCGTTGTAACGGGCCACAAACGCCTCGTCCGAAAACGAGGCGTCGAGACCGAACGTCATCTCGCGCAGCAGGAAGTAGCGCAGTGGATCGGGCCCGAAGCGCTCCAGGAGGTGGTCCGGGCGCACGACGTTGCCGAGCGACTTGGACATCTTGGCCTCGTCCTTGAGCCACCAGCCGTGGCCGAACACCTGTCTGGGCAGCGGCAGCTCGGCGGACATCAAGAACGCCGGCCAGTACACGCAGTGGAAACGCAGGATGTCCTTGCCCACGAGATGCAGGTTCGCCGGCCAGTACCGCTGGTAGAGACGGTCATCGCCGGAGCCGAACCCGAGGGCGGAGATGTAGTTGGTGAGGGCGTCCAACCAGACGTACACGACGTGCGAGGGATCGGAAGGGAACGGGATCCCCCACTTGAGGCTGGCGCGCGAGATCGACAAATCCTTCAGGCCCGACTCGACAAATCGCACCACCTCGTTGTAGCGCGAGGTCGGGCGAATGAAATCGGGGTTTTGCGCGTAGAAGTCGAGCAGCCTCTGCTGGTACTCGGAGAGCCGGAAGAAGTAGGAGTCCTCCTTCGTCAGCTCGACCGGGTGCCCCTGGTCCGGGCAGCGCCCGTCCACGAGCTGGGTCTGGGGGAAGAACGCCTCGCACCCCGAGCAGTACCACCCCTCGTAGTCGCCGCGGTAGATGTCGCCCTTCGCCACCATGCGGGCGATGACGGCGTTCACGCTGGTGTGGTGGCGGGGTTCCGTGGTGCGAATGAAGTCGTCGTGGGTGATGTCGAGCTGACGCCACAGCTCGTGGAAGCGCCCGACCACGCGGTCGGCGAGCTCGCGCGGGGTGATCCCCTGGGCGGCGGCGCTCCGGTCGATCTTTTGCCCGTGCTCGTCGGTGCCGGTGAGGAAGCGGACGTCGAGCCCCCGCATGCGCTTGTAGCGAGCGATCGTGTCGGCCACGACCGTGGTGTAGATGTGGCCGATGTGGGGCAGGTCGTTCACGTAGTAAATCGGGGTCGTGATGTAGTACGTCGTGGCGCTCACGGCTGCCTCCGCTTCAGGAGGGAGAGTATACCGCTGCCTCACGCCCGGCCGGTCGAAGGTTCGGGAGGACGAGAGCCAGGATCAGGGGGGAGGGGCGGCAGCCACGGCGGCTGCTCGCGGGCCGGGCAGCGCGCTCCGATTTCCCGGACCCCGGGCCACCGCCCCATGTGCTAGCGTTCGGGCATGAGACGGATGGCCTTTCTGCTCGCGGCCTTCACGATGCTCGCGCTCCCGGTCGGGGCCCAGGGGCCGGCCGCCGAGTGGCGCACGGTGGCGACGCCGCACTTCCGGGTGCACTACCCGACAACGGCCGAGGCGTGGACGCTGCGCGCCGTCGCCCGGATGGAGGCGATTCACGAGCGGGTGGCCGCCGAGGTGGGGTGGACACCCTCGCAGATCGTCGACGTGATCGTGCAGGACCCGGTGGCACAGCCCAACGGGATGTCGCTACCGCTGCTCGATGCACCCCGCATGGTGCTGTGGACGAGCCCACCCGGGCCCGACTCGGCGATCGGCAACTACGCGGACTGGGCCGAGGCGCTCATCGTCCACGAGGATCTCCATACTGTGCACCTGCTGCAGCCCTCCCGCAACCCGCTACGCCGGTTCGCGAGCAAGCTGCTGCCGCTCGGGCCGGTGACGACCAAGGCGCCGCGGTGGGTGCACGAGGGGTACGCGACGCTGGTCGAGGGCACGTTGACTGGGCGCGGGCGTCCCAACGGCGACCTTCGCGCCGCCATCCTGCGGCGGTGGGCCGAGGCAGGCCGGCTCCCGAGCTACAGCCAGATGTCGAACGACAAACAGATTTTCCTCGGTCCGAGCATGGCCTACCTCGTGGGTTCGGCGTACCTGGAGTGGCTGGTCGAGCGGAGCGGGCCGGACAGCCTCCGCCACCTCTGGGCGCGCTTGACAGCCCGCGCCGACCGCAGCTTCGAGCAGGCGTTCGAGGGAGTGTTCGGCGACTCCCCGGCTCGCCTGTACGGACGGTTCACCGCCGAGCTGACGTGGCGGGCGATGGAGGTCGAGCGGCGGCTGGGGGTCACGCGCCACGACGGCGAACTGTGGCAGGACCTCGCATGGGGGACCGGGGAGCCTGCTGTCTCGCCGGACGGGTCGAGGGTCGCGGTCGTGCGGCGCAGCCGCAACGTGGCTTCCCGGATCGTGGTGTGGTCGACCGGACCTGACGCCGAGGCGGAAGAGAAACGGCGGCGACGAGTCGAGCGGGCGCTCGCTCGCGACCCGCAGGACGTCGCGCCGGTGCGCGGCAAGCCGCCTGCCCGCAAGCCGCTGTTCGAGCTTCCGACCCGCAACGGCGCCGAGCCGTCTTCGCTGCGCTTTATGCCGGACGGCAGGCGGCTGCTGTACGTGCGATTCGAGCCCGATGGCGAGGGCTTCCTGCACCCGGATCTTTTCCTCTGGAACTGCGAGGAGGGCACGGTGCAGCGGCTCACCACGCTCGCCGACGTGCGTGCCGCCGACCCCTCGCCCGACGGCACCTGGGCGGTCGGCGTGCGCCACCGCCATGGCTTCTCCCAGCTCGTGCGCGTCGATCTCGCCACCGGCGAGGTCGGCGAGTTGACCCCTCCGTCTGTGGAGGAAGTCTGGGCGTGGCCGCGGGTGAGCCCCGACGGCACGCGCGTGGCCGTGATGTGCCACCGGGAAGGGCGCTGGCGCCTGCTCGTGCGCTCGCTGGCCGACGGCGCGGAGCGGGAGGTGGCGACGCCGCCCGGATCGCTCGTCGCCCACCTTGCCTGGCTGCCAGACGGGCGCTCCCTGCTTGCGACGTTCGGACTCGACGGGCTCGTCAACGTCGCCCGCCTCGGCCTCGCCCACGAGGGACCTCCCCAGCTCATCACGCGTTCCTCGGCGGCCTGCCTGGCACCGGCGCCGGCGCCCGACGGCAAGGTCTTTTTCCTCGCGCTGGAGCACGACGGGCTCGATGTGCGCGTGGCTTCCCTCGATCTCGCGTCGGCCCTGCCGCCGGACGCCGCCGACAGCTCGCTCGCGCCGGCCGTCCGCCCGCTGCCGCCGCCGGAGCCGGAACCGTTTCGGGTCGATCCGCTCGGGCCGGGGAGGCCGTACGGGATCGGCCGGCAAGAGCTGCGGCTCCTGGCCGGCGGGGTCACGGCCCCCTCCGGGCGCTCGCTGGAGCTCGGCGTGCGCCTTGGGGACGTGGTCGGGCGGCTCTCCACGCTGGCCGTCGGCGCGGTCGGCCGCGGCGGTGGCGCCTCCGGCGGTGCGCTGGCTGCGGCCTGGCGGGGCTGGCCGGTGGAGGTCGGGGTGCAGGCGTTTTCTGTCGAGACCCGGCCGTCTGAGCAAGGTGACCCGCCGCCCGGCCTCGGCGAGTCTCTCGACACCCGGCGCGCCGGCGTCGCGGCGCGGGTGGGCTGGAGCCGCGCCTGGCGCGCGAGCCGGCTTTCGGCCGGGATCGGCCTCGCTGCGGTCCGGGTCGACCCCGAGGTCGGGGAGCGTCTGGACCAGACCCTCGCGTCGTTCCACGTCGCGCTCGAGCGACAGCCGTCGCTCCGGCCGTGGCGGCTCTCGGAGTCGCTGCGCCTCCGCCTCGATGCCGGGACAAACGAAGGTGAGTCGTGGCGGCGCCTCGGTGGCGAGGTGGGGCTCGGACTGTCGTACGAGGACAACGGCGTCGCGGCGTCATGGCAGCGCCACTGGGTGCGTGGCAGCCCCTCGCGGGTCGACCTCTTGCAGGTGGGGGGCGTGGCCGGCTCGCTGCTGCCGCCGGCGGCGGGCGGTGCGCAGGTCGAGGTGCCGGCCTTGCCGGCGGCGATCCTTGTCGGGGAAGAGCACGAGGGCCAGCGCGGTGCGCTGCTGCTCGCGGGGCTGCCGCTGTTTTTCGAGCGGCACCGGGTGTGGGCGCGCGGCGGCCCGAGAGGCGAGTGGCTGCGGCTGGCAGGGTTCGAGATTGACCTCGCCAGCGGCCCGATGCCGCTGCTCAAGCTCCCCGGGCTGCGCCTGCGCCTGGGGGCCGCCCGCGTGCTCGACCCGCCGCTCGAGGGCGACAACCGGTTCTGGACAATGCTGGCCTACCACCCTTGACGACCGTCGAGGGTGGGCGCCCGTTCACCCGGATGCCGGTTCACCCTCCGGCTGGTCGAAGGTCTCACGACCTGCGCCCGCTGCGGCACGCCGCTCGAGGCGGAGCCGGCCGTCCCCCACCTGCAGTGACGACGCCTCCGTCGCCGGTTGAGGTCACCGCTCCCCGAGTGACGTTTGCTGGCTGCTGCCGTTGTCGTTCGGGTCGAACCACTGCGGCGGGACGCGGCCGAGCAGCTCCTCGACCAGCGTCTCGACCGGCCGCGAGCGGTCGAGCACGACGGTCTGCTCGGGCGGGATCTCGACCGGCGGCTCGAACGTCTCGAGCTGCTTTTGGTAGATTTCCCAGCGCCCGTCCGACACGCCCTTGGACTTCGCCGCGCGGCGCTCGAGCCGTTCGCGGATGAGTTCCTCCGAGCAGCGGCAGTCCAGCACGAGCAGCGGCACCTGCATGCGATTGGCGAGGGCGACCGCACGGGCGCGCTGGGCACGTTTGGTGAAGCAGCCGTCGAGGATCACCGACTGGCCGGCGAGAAGCAGCGCCTCGGCGCGGTCGATCATCGCCGCGTAGGTGCGCTCGGTGATCGAGGGTGCGTACACCCCATGGTCGAAGGCGTCGTAATGGCGCTCGCGGGGGTCGATGCCGAGCAGGTTCTTGCGGGTCTCGTCGGTGGAGACGACCTGCAGCGCGCACCGCGCCGCGAGCCTGCGGGCGAGCGTGCTCTTGCCGGAGCCGGTGAGGCCGACCGTGACCAGCAACATTTGCGGGTTGAACTCTGTGGCGTAGCGCGCCGCCAGCTCGTAGTAGCGCGAGGCGGTGGCGGCCAGCTCGACCCTGCGCCCTTCCGGAATCCCCGCGTCGTCGGTCTGGAACGAGTGGATCTTGGCCCGCACGTAGGCGCGGTACGACTTGTAGAACGACAGCAGGTCGGCGAGCTCGCGGTCGCCGGAGGCGGCGATGTACTCCTCGATGACCGCCTGCGCCAGCTCGGGGTACCCCGCGAACTCGAGGTCCATGGCGAGGAACCCCATTTCCTCGGCGGTGTCCTGGATGCGGAAGCGTTCGTTGAACTCGATGCAGTCGAAGATTTGCACCGGGTCGGTGGCGCAGATGGAGTCGAGGTGCAGGTCGCCGTGGCCGTCGACGATGCGCCCGTCGGCCAGCCGCCTGGCAAGCAACGTCTGCTTGCGCTGCAGGAACAGCTCCGTGGACGTGCGGATGAAGTTGAACATCTCGTCCGTGAGCAGCGTGCCGATGTAGCGCTCGGTCTGCTGGAAGTTCTCGACGCAGTTGAAGCGCACGCCGTCCGGTCCCTTGAGCGCCTGCAGCTCGGGGCTGACGAAGGCAGCGGCGTGGAACGCCGCCAGCTGGCGGGCGATCTGCCGCACGAGGTCGGGCCCCCCCTCGCCGCGCTCCAGCACGCGCCGCAGCATTCGCTCCTCGGGGAGGCGCACCATCTTGACCGCCACCTCGACCACCTCGCCGTCGCCGCCGATGGCGAGCGTGCCGTCCTTCTCGCGGATCTCGACGACGCCCAGGTACGCTTCGGGCGACAGGCGCGAGTTGAGCGCGATCTCGCGGTGGCACAGCCGCCGCCGGCGTTCGAGCGTCGTGTAGTCGAGGAACCCGAAGTCCACCGCCTTCTTGACCTTGTACGCGTAGCGGTCGGTCAGGAAAATGTACGAGATGTGCGTCTGCACCACCTCCACGCGGGTCGTGGGCTCGGGGTAAAACGCGGGGTTCGACATGGCCTCGACGAGTGTTCTGGGGTCGATCACGGGTGGATTATATCCAGTCTCCCGCCCCACGGCGGCCACCCCGAACTCCAGAGCCTGCTCGCACGTGCAACGAGATGGCGGGCGTCCGCGCCGGGCGTCCGGCCGTGCCAGGCCAGAGGCTACCGGCTTCCTACCAGGGCGAGCTTGGCGAGGTCGGGTTTTTGCGGCGCCTCCTCGACGAGGAAGGCGTGGCAGTTCTCGCACTCGCCGGTGATGGCGCGGCTGCCGTCGGAGGCGATCATCTCGCCGTCGTGGCAACGGAAGCAGCCGGGGAAGTCGTCGTGACCGATGTGGTTGGGGTGTGTCTGCCAGTCGGTCTTCATTTCCGGGAAGAACGTCCGGTCGTAAATCGCGCCCACCGCTTCCGCGGCCCTGGCGGCCAGCGCGAGACGTTCCGGTGTGGCCTCCGGCCCGCCCCAGCGGGCCCGCACCGCCTCCCGGACGCTGCGCCCGCCGCCCGCGTGCGTCGGGTACGGGGTCGTGAGGATGGCGAGCGCCTCTTTCTTGAAGAACGGCAGGGTGCGCAGCGCCTCGTCGCGCTCGAGGAGGTCGTCGAGCGCCTTGGCCGGGTTCTGGTAGCGGTGGGAGGGGCGGTTGTGGCAGTCGATGCAGTCCATCACGCGCGCCTGCCGCGCGATCTCCTCCGGGTCGGGAGCTTCCGTCCCGTCGCGGTGGAACGTCGTGACCGTGCCGTCCGCCGTCGTGAGCTCGACCCAGCGCATGCTGGCGCGGCGCTCATCGCCGGCGAGGTAGCGGATGCGGTTGTCGGAGTAAATGTGCCACCAGTGGATGCCGCCGTGCCGGCCGGCATCGAGGGTGCCGCCGCCGGTGCGGACGAGCATCACCGAGTATGCCGGAGTGCTCGATTCGTCCTCGGCGAAGCGGGCAAAGGCGCGCAGCTTGTCGCCGTGGTGCATCGACGGCCAGTGGCACGCCTCGCAGGTCTCGCGCGCCGGGCGCAGGGTGCGCAGCGGGGTGAGGATCGGCCGGTGGTACGTGTTCATCGCCGTGTGCCAGACCTGGCGCAGGCCGTCGAGCTTGGAGCGCACGAACCACGAGGCGCCCGGCCCGATGTGGCACTGGACGCAGGCCACGCGGGAGTGGGCCGAGTTCTGGTAGGCGATGTGCTCCGGGTGCATGACCGAGTGGCACGTCTCGCCGCAGAACTGCACGCTTTCCATGTGCTCGATGCCGAGGTAGGAGGCGGAGCCGACGATGATCACGTTGACGGCGGTGAGCACGATGACGACGGTCGCGACCTTGCGCACGTGCGGGTCGTTGAAGTCGAGGCGCGGGTAGGCGTCGAGCTCGCCCTCGCTGGCGCCGCTGCGCACGAGCCGCCGGCGGCGGCGCCACATGCCGATCGGCATGAGGAGGAGGCCCACGATGAAGACCGGCGGCAGCACGAGATAGGCGAAGCCCGACACGTACGGATTGCGGACCCCGCCCGCCACCTCCACGACCGCGAGCGTGAGGATGAGCACCCCGGAAACGGTGGTGAGGATGGCTCCTATCACCGTCAAGGGGTTGTTGGCGAAGTTCCACAGCCGTCCCCAAACGTGCCTGAACCCCCGGCTCGGTGCATTCATCGTTCCCCCCTGGCAGCGGTGCCGCCGCTGCGAGCCTATCGCGCCCGGCCGACCGGCGCAATGCGGGCCGTCGGCGCGCCTGCGGGCCTTGCCGCCGGTCGCCCTCGGTCGCCCGCGTCCCGGCGGGTTGCAGAACGCGTTGCGCCCGACGGTGGCGGGTGACGGAGATCACCCTGGCCGGCGCGGATTGACGCCAGGTGAGGTATGATCGTGGTCGAGCAATTGAAGGGCTGGTGTCGAGACGACACGCGGAGGTCAACATGCGGTGCGCTGGTGTCAGCGTGGTGCTTCTGGCAGGAATGGCAACTGTGGCCGGCGCGAGCAGCTGGGTGCCGATCGGGCCGTTCGGCGGCACGGTCACGGTTCTCGTGGCCGTCCCGGCCCACCCGGACAGGGTGCTGGCAGGGACGGAGCGAGGGGTGTACTTGAGCGAGGACCGCGGCGAAAGCTGGCAGCTTGTCGGCCTCGCGGGGCGCGTGATTCAGGCGCTGGCGGTCGCGCCCTCCGACCCGGACGTGGTGTACGCGACCGACCGCACGGAGGGGTGGGATGCCGGGCGGCTGTTCCGCAGCACCGACGGCGGCAGGACCTGGAGCGAGCGTACCCCGCTGCCCTGGCTTGCGGGGGGCACGGGATCGCCGGTCGGCGTCGATATCGCGGTCCACCCCTCGGACTCCCGGACGCTGCTCGTGGCCTCGGCGCACGCTCTCTTCCGCTCGCGCGACGGCGGCGCGAGCTGGCAGGCGCTGGGCTGCGGCTACTCCAGCGCGGTGGCGATCGATCCCTCGCGCCCGGACACGTACTACGCCGCCTTCGCTCCGCAGCGAGTCGGTAGCACCTGCGACGGCATACAGGTCAGCCGCGACGCCGGGCTCACCTGGGAGGTGGCCAGCGCGGGGCTGGAGCGCGCTCGCCCCGCCGGACGCAGCGGGTACGCCTGGATCGACCGCATCTTCGTGGTGCCCGGGGACGGCCCGCTGCTGCTGGCCACGACCCGCGGAGGCGCAGGGACGGGCCAGGACCGCGACGGCATCGTGCGCTCGCGGGACGGCGGCCAGCACTGGGAAACCGTCCTCGAGCTGCCGCCCGCCGCGAGCTGGTATGGTGACGAGCGGGCGGTCCTCGCCACCGTGCCGGGGGATCCACAGCAGCTCTTCCTCGCGACCTTCGGGTCCGGAGTGCGGCGCAGCGACGATGGCGGCGCGAGCTGGGAGGACGCAACGGGTGAGCTGGCGTTCGGCGAGGTCGGTCCGGAGGCCAAGCCGGCGCACGAGCTGCACGCTGCCGTCGTGCTGCCGGGCACACCGGTGCGCGTGCTCGTGGGGAGCGATCGCGAGGGCGTGTGGGTCTCGGACGACCTGGGCGGCTCCTGGAGGCAGTCGAATCAGGGCCTGGCGGCCTTGAACGTCAACGATGCGCTTCTCCTTCCGGAGGCGCCAGGGACGCTGCTTGCGGCCACCAGCGAGCGAGCCGTGCAGCGCACGGCCGACGGAGGGCGACTGTGGACCACGGGCGAGGGTATGGTCAGCCCCCGCCCCCCGTACCGCGGGGAGGCCCCGGCGCCGGTGCCCTACTGTGGGAACGCCTCCCGGCTGGCGATGGTGCCCGGAGGCGACGCGTTGGCGCTGTCCTGCCAGGGGTACCGGAGCGCCGACCGGGGGGCCACCTGGCAGGAGGACGCGAGCGTCGACTGGGGCACGCTGGTGGTGGCGCTGCCGGGCGAGCCGGGAGCGCTCCTGGCTGTGCCGCGGTGGGTGCGCCCGGAGCTCGCGCTCGAGGATCGGCCGCGGCGCAGCCGGGATGGCGGAGCCACCTGGGAGCCGTGCGGTGCCCTCCCCGAGCTGCCGGTGTACGCCGTCTCGGTCCACGACGCGGTTGTGGACGGCGGAAACGGCGCCTCGATCCATCTCGCCACGAGCTGGGGTGTGTACACGAGCACGGATGGCTGCCAGTCCTGGCAGCCGCGCAACACGGGCCTGCGCGCGCCGTGCGGGAACGAACCCAGGGCCAGCGTGCTGGCGATGGCTGCCGTGTCGCAGCCGCCGTTCCGGCTCGTGGCCGCGACCTCGTGCGGGCTGTACTCCAGTCTGGACGGAGGGGCGAGCTGGGTCGCGACCACGGGGGAGGGGGTGGCCGCCACGTCGCTGCTGAGCGACCCGCGTTCACCCGGCGTGCTGTACGCCTCGACCCGCGGTCACGGAGTACTGCGCTCGCTCGACGGCGGCGCCACGTGGGCGCCGCTCGGCGAGGGGCTCCCGGCGGTGGCCGCGAACCGCCTCCTGCTCACCGCCGACAGGACGCTGCTCGCCGCCACCGCCGGGGCTGGCGTGTGGCGGCTCGAACTGCCGTCGGTGGTGCGGCGAACCGTCCGCCGCAGCGGCCCGCCGGCCTCTCCCGCGACCTCGCGCGCCAGCGGTCGGGAGTGACGGCGTCGAGCCCTCCCCGGGATCCCGCCGGGGGGACAGACGCGGGCACGAGTGCCACGGGGAGCCGTGCCTCCGCGAGCGCGGCACGATCCGCCCTCGCGACAGGACCCGGCTGGGGTTTCCCGGCCGGGGGAGATCGGCGATGATTCGCGACAGCACGGGGCCGCGAGGTGGGCACGTGGCCGGCTCGGTTCGGCAGCCCGCCGGTGAGGAGCGAGGTTTTCGATGCGAGCGACGTGCTCCTGATCGGGAGGAAGCATACGTCACGTATTTGCGGCAGTCCTTGTACTTTTCCTCGCGGGGCCGGTCACAACCGCCCAACCCGGGGGCGGAGCGGTGCGGCCGGACGCCTTCGCGGAAATCGGGGAGGTCATCCCGGACATCGTCGTGGACATCCGCTACTACACAGAGCACAACTTCGTCGGCAGCAGGGTGGATGGATACGAGGCCCCGCTGTGCTACCTCACCCGGGAGGCAGCCCGGGCGCTCGCCGGGGTGGAGAGCGAACTGAGGCGATTCGGTTTCGGCCTCAAGGTGCACGACTGCTATCGGCCGCAGCGGGCCGTGGACCACTTCGTCCGCTGGGCCAAGGACGTGGAGGACACTCTCACACGCAAGGAGTTCTATCCCACCGTGGCCAAGAGTGACCTCTTTCGGGATGACTACATCGCAGAACGCTCCGGGTACAGTCGCGGCAGCACCGTCGACCTCACCATCGTCGAGCGGCCCCCGGCCGCCCAGCCTGTCTTCGAACCGGGGCCGGGGCAGCGCCGCGCCGCTGTGCTGCGCGTGGCACAGGAAGCACTCCACGACGCGATCGCGGTCGGGCCCACTGGCGCCGACCGCGAGCCAGAGACCATGGAGCCTGCACCCTCCTTCCGCTCGTAGGGTTGGGGTAGCCTTGGCGAGCAGCTCATCGAGGTCGGGCACCGCCAGTGCAATCTTGCAGGTAAGCGAACGGTCCCCGAGGGTGGACTCTCGGGTGCCCATGACGAGGTGGTGTGCGAGTGACCGTTGATAACCCGCGGTGCCTTGCGGAGAATACCCAAAGCTTGCATCAAGTGAAAGGAGTCTCCTCCGAGAGGAGGGCGAGGTGAGTAAAGTGAGGATTGGCAGGACGATAGGGGTCCTACTGCTGGTTTCGACGGTGGCGCCGGGTGCCACAGCCCAGCCTGTCGCAAGCGCCGAGCAGGGCACGGTGGTCGTGAGCGGCGTCAGCTTGCTCCTCGTATGCATGCGACACGGTACCCAAGGACAAGTCCGGGACCCTCAAGAAGATCGACTTGCCGACCGGCGGCATCATCGAGTGGACCTATGCCGCCTGGGTGAACCCCCAGGGCTCCTCGACGTGCTACCAGGATGGCGAGTGGTTTCAGACGGTTGTTGCCGAGTCGATGGGGGTGGCGTCCAAGACGGTGACCGATCCCACGGGGGGCAGCTCTGGAGGCACGTGGACATACTCCCATGATGCGCCGCGGCTTCCTTCGGGAGAGGTCGACACCTCCGCTGACTTCTCGTGGACCGATGTCCTCGCACCCGACGGCAACGTGACCCGCCACTACTTCGACACCCACTACTGCGGTCTGCCCGGGACGGGCTGGGCGTATAGCTTGCCGTTCAAGCACCTCGGCCAGAACTCCAGGGTGTCCTCGGAGGTGTACGAAGGGCCGACGGTCACGCCAGCGGCCAAGAAGCGGAGCACCTATCTCGATTATGACCACGACGTGCTGGACACCAGCTCGTGGGTCAAGGAGCAGCAGTCGAACCGGCGCGTGAAGTGGGAGAAGACCGTGTTCCACGACGATGGCGACCGCTGGGCGAGGACGGACTACTCGAGCTTTGACGGCTTCGGCCACTTCCGCACGGCGACGACAAGCGGCAACTTTGACAGCGGGAACTCCCGTGTCACGACGACGAACTACAACCCCACGCACGGCGTGTACGGCACGAGTGGCTTCGTGCCTTGGGGTATCGATGCCCCTTGGGTTCTCGGCACCTTCGACTACCAAGAGGTCACGGAGCCTGGGGGTGGCAGCGCTCGTACCGAGTACTGCTTCTGGAAGGACGACCTTGGCAACCCCATCAACGGCAAGATTTTGCGCCAGCGGATGCGGGCTGGGTCGAGCCGAGGCAGAAACGACCTGGTCGCAGTGTTTTCCCATGATGATGCCGGCAACCGCAGTAAGGAGGAGTACTTCGGCGGCGATGTGAACCTTCTCCCTGCGGCCCACGACCTCCCGCTCTGCAGCCTGATTTTTGACGGAGTGGCCCCCGACTACGCGATCCAGCACACGTACTCCGGGGGCACACTCGCCACCAGCCGCTACCTGGATGCCGCCGGCCATCCACTTTCCTTCTACCTCGTGGATCGTGACATCGACCCGAGCACCGGGCTCGTGCGGAAGAGCCGCGACAGCGCCGGCGTCGAGACCACCTTCACCTTCGACGCCATGGGCCGCGAGCTGTGGGCCAAGAGCTCGAGCGGCCCTTGGATTCAGAGCTGTTACACCGCCGCCTCGGGCGGCAGCCCTTTCAAGGTCGACGCGTACTGGCGTCGCAACGGCGAGACCTGCGAGCAGAACGACGGGTGCCAGTGCAACCGGTCGCCCGACAACACCAACATCAAGTACGCGCTCAACCGGCAGGGCTTCCACCTCGACGGGTTCGGGCGCCTGTGGCGGGAGTATCAGGTCAGGCCCGACACCGAGCCCTTTGCGCCTGTCGGTGATCCCAGTTCGCCTGACGGCACGGCCGACTGGAACGTCCGCTCGACCCTCCATAACGCCATGGGCTGGAAGACCCAGGTCTCCGAGTGGCAGCGCAACGCGCCGCCGACGATCAAGGCGACCGTCTTCTCCAATTTCGACCCCTTTGGCCGGCCCCGCACCGTCACGGCTCCGGACGGGACGACCGTCACCCTGGCCTACGCCGGCGTCCGACAGACCCAGCGGACCGTCACAGTCGACGGCCAGAGCGCGACCACGACCGAGACCTACGACCGGCTCGGCCGGCTCGCCTCCGTGACGGAACCCGCGGGAGAGTCCGGCAGTCAGGTTGTCACCGCGTACACGTACGACGTGGGCAACCGCCTGAGCCGGGTGTGTGCCAACCAGACCCTCAGTAGGTGCGGGCAGACTCGCCTGTTCACCTACGACAACCGCGGCTTCCTGCAGAGCGAGACCCTGCCTGAGGTCGGCACCTCCGGCAACGGCCAGATCAGCTACGGCCGGTACGACGCACGGGGCCACGCCCACTGGAAGCACGACGGCGCCCACGCCCTGGCCTTGGACTTCGACCGCGCCGAGCGCCTGATCAGGGTTTCGGAAGCCGACGCCAGCCAGCTCCCGACCACCGTGAAGCTCAAGGAGTACACCTACGCCACCGCCAATGTAGGCACCGACCTGGCCAACGGCAAGCTGAGGACCGCGTGGACGAAGCACATCGCCCCGACCGGGTCGCCCGACCCGGCACTGAGCGCCGTGATTCAGGAGACCTACACCTACGCGGGGGTGGGAGGGGCGGTGTCGGCCAAGACCACCGCGGTGACCGTGACCGGCTCCACCGTGGCCAACCCCGTGCAGACCTTCAGCCAGGCGTTCACCTGGACCGACCTCGGCCTGCTGGCGAGCCAGAGCTACCCCGCGTGCACCGGGGCCGCGTGCGCCGAGACCCCCGGGCGGACCGTGTACAACACGTACGCGGCGGGGTTTCTCACCGCCGTGGAGCCGTACTACGCGACGGCGATCACGTACAATGCGAGCGGCATGACCGACAGCATCACGCATGCGAAGCGGATCGTGAGCGTGGAGCCGGGCGTCGTCGACCGGCAGAGCATCGCCACCAACGAGATGGCGCGGCCGGCGCGGATCTGGACCGAGGGTGCGACCTTGCCCGGCACCGGCGCCGACGGCGACTGGGACACCGGCGTCTACGCGTACGACGGCGCGGGCAATATCACCCAGATGGGCTCGGCCCAGACATTCCACTACGACAAGGTGAGCCGGCTCATCGCCGGCACCGTGACCGGCTTCGGGAGCGAGAGCTACACGTACGACGTCTACGGCAACCTCACCGCGAACGGCGCCACGACCCTGACCACCGACCCGGCGACG
>DAOOJE010000008.1:0-108182 GCA_035384965.1 Thermoanaerobaculaceae bacterium | reverse complement strand
ACCCCACGAACTGGTGGTGAGCCGCCCGCCGCCCGCCCGGTCGAAGGTCGAAGGCTCCCCCGGCCGCCCACCCGACTGAAGGCCAAGAGCCGAGAGCTGAAAGCTGTCTGCGTGTGTGTGGCCTGCCACCGGCACCATCCGTCAGGTGTGGGCGGAGGCGGATGAGTGCGCGGCAGTGCTGTGTGGGAGCAGCGGGGGAAGGCGGCGGCGGGTGGTCAGTGGCTGGTGGCTGGTCCCCCCACTCGCCCTTGGCTTTCAGCTCTCGGCTCGCAGGCTCCCCCGCCTTCGACCTTCGACCCTCGACCTTTGACCAGGTGGGTGGGTGGGCGCGCGGTGGAGCCTCAGATGGCGCCGAGGGGGCCGCGCCAGAGGGTGATGAGGTCGACCTCGGGGAGCGAGCCGACACGGATCGGGACGGCACCGACGCCGACACCCCGTGAGACGTACAGCAGCTTGCCCTGCTTGCGGTAGGGGCCGGCGACGTAGCGGGTGCCGAGGCGGGCGACGTTGAGGCCGCGCGTCGGGACAGTGATCTGGCCGCCGTGCGTGTGCCCGGAGAGCGTGATGTGCGCGCCGTACTTGCGGGCCGCCCGCCATCCGCCTGGCTGATGGCACAGCAGCAGGCGAAACCCCGGCAGCCCCTCGAGGATCGAGAAGTCGGCGCCCCAGCCGGCCGAAGGCTCGAGGTCATCGACCCCTACCAGTTCCAGCCTGGCGTTCTTTCGCGTCAGGATCGCAGCGCGGTTGACGAGAGGGGCGATCCCCACCGCCTCCATCGCCTGGACCGACAGCTCCGGGCCGGCGAGGTGGTCGTGGTTGCCGAGGACGCCGAAGACCCCAAGCGGGGCATCGAGCCCGGCCATCCCCTGGACGAAGTGGTCGGCGTCGAACTCGCGCCGGTCCAGCTGGTCCCCCGTGAAGACCACGAGATCGGGGGACATCCCTTCGACCAGGGTCCTCACGCGGGCGATGCGGCTCGGAGGCATGAACGCGCCGGCGTGCAGGTCGGAAATCTGGGCGATCCGCAACCCGTCGAACGCCGCCGGGAGTTCGGGATGGAACAGGCCGATGCGCCGCACCGTGGGCAGCTCCACCCAGTCGGACCACTGCACGCGGTCGAGCCAGGCGTGCCCGAACGCCGGCAGGGCCCGGCGGAACTGGCGGCTGTGCGTGATGTAGCTGACTGCGCGCATCTGCGGCGGCCGACTGCGCTCCCCCCGCGACGAGTGTAGCACGGCCGCCAGCCGCCCCTGCGCTCCCGCCGCGAGCCGCAGCGGCCGCGCTACACTGGTGGCGATGGTCCGCAAGGACGCCGAGACCGCGTGGCCCACCCAGCCCTCCCTGCTGCCTCGGGACCCGTCCCTGGCGGGGCGGCGGCTGCGGGTCGACAGGCCCGTGCTGCTGCTGGGGCGCGACCCGGCCTCGGACATCGTGATCAGCCATCCCACCGTGTCGCGCCGGCACGCCAGGCTCGAGTGGGACGGCAAGCAGCTCACGGTCGAGGACCTCGGGTCTTCCGGCGGGACGTTCGTGAACGGCACGCGAGTCCAGCGCGAGCGACTGGCGCCCGGCGACGTGCTGCGCCTCGGGCCGAGCATCGAGTACTCGGTCGGCGTGGGCACGGCCAGCACGCCGCTCGCGCTGGCGGCGAAGCGCGAGACCGGCGAGGAGGAGGTCAAGCACCTCCAGGTGCTGCTGGATGTCGCCCGCGCCCTCAACGCCGCAACGGTGCTCGACGAGGTGCAGGAAATCGTCCTCCAGGCTGCCGTGCGGATCATGAAGGCCGATCGCGGCTCGGTGGTGCTCTTCGACAGCCTCGGCAAGCTGCGCGCCGCGGCCGTCTTTCCCCACGACATCCCGGACGGGAGCTGGGCCGAACACAGCTCGCTCCTCGAAAGGGCGGTGCGCGAGCGGCGGACGGTCTGCACGGGGGAGGACATGTCTCCCTCCCAGTCAATGATCCTGCGCGGCGCGGCCATGGCCGTGGCCACCCCTCTCATGGTCGCGCGGCGGCCCCTGGGGGCGCCCGAGGACGCCTCGTTCGTGGCCGGGCTCGAGGTCATCGGCGGTGTCCTCGTCGAGAGGCTCACTCGGGGTCACCCCTTCTCGCGCAACGACCTCGCGGTGCTGGAAAGCGTGGCGTCCGACACCGCGAGCGCCATCGACAGCGCCCGCTTGTACCGGGAGGCGCGCGAGAAGGCCAAGATCGACCACGAGATGGGCCTGGCGCGCAGCATCCAGGCGGCACTGCTCCGCAAGCCGGAGGTTGTAACCTTCGCCGAGACGTACGCCTTTTCCCAGTCGGCGCGGGCCGTCGGGGGGGACCTCATCCACACCATGGTGCGCAGCGACGGCGGGCTGGCGCTGGCGGTGGGGGACGTCTCCGGGAAAGGCATCTCCGCCGCGCTGATCATGGCCATGGTGCAGGGCTTCCTCGGCGTCCTGCACGAGGTCGGTCTGGCGGTCGGGGAGCTGCCCGGCGTCATCAACCGCAACCTCAGCCGCTACAGCGTCGGCAACCGCTACGTCACCCTGGCGGCCGGCGTGCTCCATGCCGACGGCAGGCTGCAGGTGACCAACGCCGGCCACGCTCCCGTCTCGATCTTGCGCGGCGACGGTGCAATCGAGACCGTCAACCCCCACGGGCCGATGCTCGGCCTTCTCGACGGGGTGAGCTGGGAGTGGGAGGAGGTCCGCCTGCAGCCCGGGGATGTCGTGGTGATGATCAGCGACGGGCTGACCGAGTCGTTCTCGCCGGGCGGCGAGGAGTTCGGCGTCGAGGGAGTTCAGGCGGTCCTCGGGAAGCAGGAGGACCGCTCGCCCATGAAGGTCGGCCAGGCGCTGCTCGATGCCGCGGCCCGGCATCGCGCCGGCCGCGAGGCCTCGGACGACGTCACGTTGCTGGTGGTGCGCTTCCGCCCCCCGGATGAGACGGTTCCTGGTTGATGGTTGTTGGTTCGTGGTTGCTCTTTTCCCGGGCGGCGGAAGGGCGGGGGAACCAGCATCCGACCACGAACGACCAGCAACAGCTTCACAGATCGATGCGCCGCTTCTCCGGGTCGGGGTGGCGCCGGTAGAAGATGCCGATCGAGCCGATCAGGCCGACGCAGGCGCAGCCCAGGCTCTCCTCGATCGTCGTCGCCATCGAGGCCCGCTCGCGGCGGTCCCCGGCCAGCTTCACCTTGATCAGCTCGAGCTGGGCGAAGGCGTCCTCGACGGCCGCCAGGACCGCCCCCGACAGCCCCTCCTTGCCCACCTGCACGGCCGGCCGCAGCTCGTGCGCCAGCCCCCGCAGGTGTTTTCTCTGAGAGCCTCGAAGCTCCATGTCGTTGCTCCTCCCCCGCTGCGGCGGGAGGGCAGAGTAGCACCCCCGCCCGCGCCGCGCTCGGTGGCCGCGAGCCGAATCGAGGGCTAGAATCCCGGGCCATGGTGGAGCGGCCCAGTGACAGGCTTTGAGATGGCGGCAGCGCTGGGGGCGGTTGCCCTCGGAGCGCTGGGGGCGTGGCTCGTGCTGCGGGCGCGGGTCGAAAGGGCGCGCGGCGAAGAGACGGCCCGGTCAGCAGCAGTGGTGGCGGCTCTCGAGGAGCGGGTGGCCGCCCGCGGCCGCGAACTCGAGAGCGTGCGCGGCCGGCTCGAGGCGACGGAGCGTGAGCTGGCGACGCTGCGCCAGTCGGCGGCGAGCGAGTCGGAGCGGCGCGCCGCCGCGGAGGAGCGTGCGCAGCGGCTCGTCGGCCTCGAATCGGAACTCGCGGCGCTACAAGAGGCCAACTCCATGTTGCAGGCGCAGCTCGCCGAGCTGGCGGCGCGGAGCGAGACCGAACGCGCTGCCGCCGCCGAGCAGCGGGCGCTGCTCGAGGAAGCGAGAAGCCAGCTCGCCGACGCCTTCAAAGCGCTCTCGGCCGAGGCGTTGCAGGCCAACAACCAGCAGTTCCTGGACCTGGCGCGCACGGCTCTGGGGGTTTTCCAGGCCGAGGCCAGGGGCGAACTCGAAAGCCGCCAGCAGGCGATCGAGGCGCTGGTCGCGCCGATCCGCGAGTCGCTTGGCAAGGTCGACGAGCAGATCCAGGCCATGGAGCAGGCCCGCCAGCACGCGTACGGCGCGCTCGGGGAGCAGGTGAGGGCGCTGTCGGCGGGACAGGAAAAGCTGCAGCGCGAAACGGCGAGCCTCGTGAAGGCGCTGCGCGCTCCCACGGTGCGGGGGCGGTGGGGCGAGATCCAGCTGCGCCGTGTCGTCGAGATGGCAGGCATGCTCCCGTACTGCGACTTCGTGGAGCAGGAAAGCGTGGGCACCGGCGAGGGGCGGCTCCGACCCGACCTCGTGGTGCGGCTGCCGAGCGGCAAGGTCGTGGTCGTGGACGCCAAGGCGCCGCTCAAGGCTTACCTGGACGCCTTCGAAGCCACGAGCGAGGAAGAGCGGCGACAGCACATGAAGGACCACGCCAGGCTGGTGCGGGACCACATGGCCAGGCTCTCGGCCAAGGCGTACTGGGAGCAGTTCCCGGACTCGCCGGAGTTCGTGGTCATGTTCCTGCCGGGTGAGACGTTCTTCGCCGGCGCCCTCGAACACGATCCGGGACTCATGGAGGAGGGCGTCGCGCAGCGGGTGCTGCCGGCTTCGCCGCTGACGCTGGTGGCGTTGCTGCGCGCCGTGGCGTACGGCTGGCGGCAGGAGACGATCGCCGCCAGCGCCCGCAAGGTCTCGGCGCTCGGGCAGGAACTGTACGACAGGCTGTGCGTCCTGGCCGGGCACTTCGACCGGCTGGGCAGGAGCCTCGGCCGCGCCACCGAGGCCTACAACCAGGCGGTGGGCTCGCTCGAGACCCGCGTGCTGGTCACGGCGCGCCGCTTTCCCGAACTCGGCGCCGGCACCGAGCCCGACGCGCTGCCCGTGCTGCCCCGAGTCGAGATCGCTCCTCGTGCGCTGCAGGCCGCCGACTGGGGCAGCGGCGAGGCGGAGGAGGGAAAAGGGGAGCCCTGACGGCCGGTCCCCCTCGGGGTGCCGTCAGGCTCTCGCCGCCGCCGAGGCCCGCGAAGGCGTCGAGGTGGGTCAGTCGAAGTTGGCCGGAGCGCTCGAGCGGGCGAGCGCCTGCACGGTACTGCGGGCGAGGCGAAGCGTGCGGAACGCCTCGGCAGCGGCGAGCCCCCTGGGCGCGCCGACCCGGGCCGCGATGCGAGTGAACGCCTCGCGCGTGTAGACCGGGTCGAACTGCGAGGCATGCTCACAAATGAGGGCGATCTTCTCCTCCAGCACGTCCGAGATGTCCACCCACACGTCCGGCTCGTCGGTGGGCCCGAGCCAGATCTCCTCGACAACGTGCGGCGCGAGACCCTGCGCCGCGAGGTCGGGGAAAATGCTGTGCTTCTTCACCGCCGGGTAGACCGCCTCGACCACGGCCTGGCCGGCGGCGCGGTGGTCGGGATGGTTGATGTACAGGCCGTGCCTGAACCACACCGTGGGATCGGTGGACACCACGATGTCGGGACGCACTTGCCGCAGGACGCGCACGAGGTCCTTGCGCAGCTCGAGCGTCGGCAGGAGGACGCCGTCCTCGTAGCCCAGACGAATCACCTCGGCGCCCAGGCGCGCCGCGGCGCGCGCCTGCTCCTCGGCTCGCCGGGCCACGACCTGCGCCGGCGTGTCCCGCGGGTCGCTCGTACCCTTGTCGCCGTCGGTGATGAGCCCGATGACGATGCGGTGGCCCTCTCTCGCCCACTTCAGGAGGGTCCCGCCGGCCATGGTCTCGGCATCGTCCGGGTGTGCGTTCAGGGTCAGGATCGTCTTCGCCATGTGGGAAATGTACACCAGCGGCGCGGTGCGGCGAGGCCGGGGGTCGCGGCCCGCCGGGCGGCGTTTATATCGGCTCGGCCTCGAGCAGCTCGGAGATCGCCGAGACCCAGCCGGGATCGAGGAGGGAGCCGGAATGCTCGGCCATCAAGGCGGCTGCCGACTCCCGGGTGCCATGACCGCGGCCGCCGCGCAGCGTGTGCAGGATCACAAACGCCACGGCGGCGCTGATGAGGCGGGCGGCGGGGTGAGGGCGCCGGGGGCGGGGGAGGCGAGGATAGCCGCTGCCGTTGTACGCGAGGTGATGCTCGTACACCGCGATGAGCGCGAGGGGAGGCACGTTGCCGCAGCCGAGCAGGACTTCGAGGCCGATGCGGGGGTGATCGACGATCAGTTCCAGCTCGTCTCCCGCCAGCTCCAGCTCCCGCGCTTGCAAATCGGCCGGCAGGAACAGCTTGCCCGCGTCGGCGAGCAGCGCGGCGAGGCCCAGGTCGCGGCCGGCAGCGGGGTCCACTCCGGCGAGATGGGCCAGCCCCACGGTGAGAACGCACGTGTTGTAGGCCCGCACCGCCGGCCAGCGGGCCTCTCCCTCCCAGGGGGCGAGGTGGTGAATGGGGTCGGGATCCTCGGCGAGGCTCTCGAGGATCGCCTTGACGACACGCTCGAGGTCCCCCACCGCGAGGCCGGCGCCGCCGGCCAGGCCGCTCAGGCAGTCGTCGACGACGGCGATCCGGTCCCGCACCGAGGCCAGCTTTCGGCGCTTCTTGCCGCCGGTCTTGTCGTCGGGTCCGCCCAGCTCGATCTCGGAAACCTCGATCTTCCCGACCTGGATGTGCGGCCGGCTCTGGACGCCGACGTCTTCCGGGCTCGACAGCTCCTCGAGGAACGCCCGCAGCTCCGTCGGGGTCACGCCGAGGCGGAAGCCGACGTGCTCGATGCCCCGGCGGCGCATCCTGCGAATGACCGAGGGCGCCTGGCGGCACGACCTCGTGACCGGCGTGCCCTGGACGAAGAGTTCCTCGCCGAGCAGGACGAACGTCAGCTCGGACTCGCTCCGGAGCAGGTCGTCGAGGTGGCCGGCCAGTCTCTCGATGATCTGCTCGGCGCGCGGGTGGTCGATGCCGTACAGCCCCGCCGTGGTCATCCCGGCGGCCAGCTCGGTGATGGCCGAGTTGATGAGGGAGTCGCGAGAGGCGCTCACTCGGCCTCCTCCGCCGCCTTGCGCGGCGCTTGCATGGCGGCCCGCACGGCGCCCGCCAGCTCGCGGTCCTTGCCGGTCGCGAGCGTGTGGGCGAGCCGGGCGGCCTCCTCTCCCTCGAGCGTCGCCACGGCGGCAGCCGCCTCGCGCTTGAGCGGCCCCAGGGCAAAGGCATGGCGCCACTGGGAAAGCCCCAGGATCGACGCGAGCACCGGCAGGAACGCCGGATCCCGCAGCCGCCCCGCCGCCCGGATGAGCTCGACGGTGACCGGCTCCCGCAGCTTGCTGCCGCGGCGGGCGCGCAGCCGCTCGACGAGCGCCCGCACGACCTGAGGGTGCTGGATGCGGCTGGCGACGCGCACCGCGACCGTCTGCCGGTCGGGATCGTCGGAGTCCAGGACCCGGAGGAGAGCCGTCAGCCACTGCGGGTCCTGAAACGCCACGAGCGCCTTGAGGATCTCCTCGACGACCTGCGGCCTGGCGCGTCCCAGCATGAGGCGGAGGGTGGGCGCGGCCTCCCGGTCGCCCAGGCGGCGCAGCAGGAAGACCGCGTTGCGCACGACGTACCACCGGGGATCGGACAGCAGCGGTCGGATGTACGGGAGCGCGGTGGGTCCGTGGCGGCCGATGACCTCGAGGAGGCGCTTGCGCGTGCCCATGTTCTCCTCCTCGGCCAGCGCCTCGAGGATCGTCGGGAGCGCCTTCTCGCCGAGGGCGAGGAGGAGCGAGGAGAGAACGTTGTGGCTCTCCTTGTCGAGGGTCCGGAGCGCCTGGACCGCCGCCCCGGCCGCTGCGGCGCAGGCGGTGGCCCGCACTTCGGGATCGCGCAGGCTGGCGACGATCGGGGCGAGGCGGGCCGCCGCGTCGAGGTCGCCCTCGTCGATGGCGACCACCAGCTCCTCGCCCAGGCGCCGCGAGGCCGCCGTGCCGCACGGCTGGGTGGGCCAGATCGTCGCGGCCTCGAGCAGCACGGCCGTGAGGTGAGTGCGCACCGCCGACGGCGCGAGCGAGCCGCCCAGCTCCTGCAGCGCCTCGATGCTGCGCGGGTGCATGACCAGCCCGTACCACTCCTCGGGCTCGGCGTGCCGGGCCGCAGTCTCGAACGGGATCTGTGCCAAAAGCCGCCGGGCCCGCGCCGAAGTCTCGTCGCTCACCTCGGCGGGACGTTCGGAGGGTGGCGCCGCCATCCGGTACAGCACGCGGATCACGGTCTCGGGGACCGGCGTTCCCTGGACGAGCAGCAGCTCGACCGCATCGAGCAGGATGTCCGCCGCGACGAGCGGCTCGATGCCCCGCTCTGGATCGCCTGCCACGGGCAGGTGACGGAGAGCGGTGACGATCGCCATGCGGCTGCGCTCGGGGTCGAGCAGACGCACGAGCTCGCCCAGGAACTCCCGGACCTCAGCCAGCAGGGCGCGCCGCCTCGACTCGTCGCGCACCCGCACCACCTCGCCGAGCTGCTGGAACAGGTGCTCGAGCAGAGTCTCGGGGTCGCGGCTTTCCTCCAGCATCTCGGCCAGCATCCCGGCCGTCAGCTCCCCCTCGTTGATCTGGCCGGCGAGAGCGAACGCCCCATCCCGCCCGAGACGCTCGGCCAGCTCCCGGAGCACGTTGCGGGACCCTCCCTTGGCCACGTCCTCGTCCCCGGCATCCACCACCTGGACGCCGGAGAGGTCGATCGGCACCAGCTCGATCCCCGGGAACGGCTCGCCCGGCTCGAACAGCGAGGCCCGTTCCTCGGCCGTGGGCGGTTCCCTGAGTTCCGAGAGGCGGGCGGCGAGCGCCGGCAGCCCCTCGGCGGCCCGCCCGAGGTCGAGACGCACCGCCCCGACGCCCAGGGTGAAGAGCAGCTTGACGAGCTGCAGGCACGGTGCCGAGGGGGGAGCCGGGACCTCTTCCATGTTCCAGAAGAAACGGTCCGGTCCGATGCCGATCGTGGCCTGCGATTCCTCGCTGGCCAGCGCCGTCACGGAGGCCTTGATGCGCTCGCGCGCCGGCTGCAGAGCCGGGTGGGTCTCGGGGTACAGGCGCAGCGACCGGCGCAAGGTCTCGACGTCGTTCAGCGCTCTCAAAATCGCCGCGTCGTTCACTGTTGCCGTGCCCCTGTGGCTGAGTCTAGCATCGCACGAGGTCGACGATGCTCCCGACGCCCTCCAGGGGGACGGTGGCCAGCCCCACGCGGGGGGCCGGCGTCCCGGCCGGGACCGCGCACCGGCCAAAGCCGAGCGACTCGGCCTCGCGCAACCGCTCGGCCGCGTGCGAGACGGTGCGGATCTCGCCCAAAAGCCCCACCTCACCGAAGAACGCCAGGTCCGGCGGAACGGGAATGTCGGCAGCGGCAGAGATCACTGCCGCCGCCACCGCCGCGTCGAGCGCCGGCTCATCGACCGTGACGCCGCCGGCCAGATTGACGAAGACGTCGCGGTCGCCGACCCGCAGGTTTGCGCGCTTTTCGAGCACCGCGAGCAGCACGGCGAGACGGCCCGCGTCCATCCCCTGGGCGACGCGGCGGGGCGCGACGAGCGGCGAGCGCGCCACCAGTGCCTGGACCTCCACCAGGAGCGGCGTGGCGCCTTCCATCGCCACCGCCACGGCCGAGCCCGAGGCTCCGGTGCGGCGATCGGCCAGAAGCGCCGCGGAAGCGTTCGGGACCTCGTCGAGGCCGTGGTCTCCCATCGTGAGCAGCGCCAGCTCCTGGGTCGGCCCGAAGCGGTTCTTGGCGGCGCGCAGCACCCGCTGCGGCTGGCCGCTCACGCCGCCGAACTCCAGCACCGCGTCCACCATGTGCTCGAGTGCCTTGGGGCCGGCAACCATCCCTTCCTTGGTGACGTGCCCGACCATGACGACCGGAGGGCCGTCGCGCTTGGCGAGCTCCACGAGCTGGCTGGCCACCTCCCGCACCTGGGTCACGCTCCCGGCCACGGCGGGCACGCGCTCCGACAGCATCGTCTGCACCGAGTCCGCCACGACGAGGCGAGGGCGCAGGCGCTGGGCGGCGCCGATCGCCTCCTCGACGACCGGCTCGGCGTGCAGCAGCACCTGCGGGTGGACGCACCCCAGGCGGTGGGCGCGCAGCGCCACCTGGCGCGGCGACTCCTCGGCGGTGACGTACAGCACCGGGCCGGCGGCCGCGAGGCGCGCGGCGGTCTGGAGCAGCAGTGTCGACTTGCCGATGCCCGGCTCGCCGGCGAGCAGCACCGCGGAGCCGGGCACGAGCCCGCCCCCCAGCACGCGGTCCAGGCCGGGCAGCCCGGTGGAAATCCTCTCCACATCTCGCAGCTCGGCATCGCTGAGGGAAACCGGCGCCGCGGCACGGGAAACCTCGCGGCGCCCGGCTCGCGGCCGGTCGGGGACCTGCTCGAAGGTGTTCCAGCCTCCGCAGGTTGGGCACTTGCCCAGCCACTTGCTGCTCTGCTGCCCGCAGGCGGTGCACTCGAAGAGAGTGTCGCGGCCCATCAGTTGCCGAACGCCGCGGCCGTGCCGAGCAGGTACTTGAGGTCCTCGTCGCGCCAGGTGATGCCGCCGCCGAACAGCACCGACCGCCGGTCCTTCCGCGCCGGGTCGTCCCACCCGGCATAGGCGAAGAGGTTGTGGCTGAAGAAGTACCGGCTTTCGAGGCGAAGGTGCGGCGGCCTGATCTCGCGGCCCCAGTCGTAAGCCTCGAGCGAGAGGCGCAGGCGCTGGCGGAGCAGCGCGGCATCGAGGCCGACGCCGCCGGTGGACTCGAACAACCCCGCACGCACGGTGAGGTCCCGCAGGTGGTAGCCCACCTGGGCGTTGACGGTGTAGGTGTCGGTCGTCTTCGTGCGCTCGTAGGTGACCACCTCGCGGCGCCCGTCGGGGTACACCGCGGTCACGGTCTCGGTGGTCGTGCGCACCTTGCCCCACGGCGAGTCCACGAGTTCGAGCCGGAAGAAGCGCCGGTCGGTCGTGTGCAGGTCGAGGCCGAAGGCGGTCCGGGAGTCGTCCACTCCGGGGAGTGCCTCGGCACGCAGGTTGAGGTCGAGCCTCCAGCGCTCGGCCCTGCCGAGCGTGTTCCTGAGGCTCTCCACCCCGCCTTCCACCGACTTGAGGGTGGAGTTGAGGTTGTTGACCGTCTCCTCGTCGTTGACGAGTTTGCCGATCGTGCCCTCGCCGCTGGCGATCTTGCTGGTGATGGCGTTGAGGTTGTCGGCCGTGGTGCGGAGCCGTCCCGAGAGGTCCTTGATGTTGTCGATCGAGCCGCGCAGGTTCTCGCGGTTTTCCGCCACCACGCCGTCGACGCGGTCGGCGAGGGCGTTGAGCTTGTCGGCGATCTTCGGCAGCTCCTCCCTGAGCGTGGCGGAAAACGCCCTGAAGTTCTCCATCGTCTGGTCGACGTTGCCGCGGTTGGCGGCCACCATCGCCTTGACGTCGGCGGTGAGCTGGCGGATGTTCTCGACGATCTCGTCGAGGCGCTGGCTTCCCTCGGGGCCGCCCAGCGAGCCGCGCAGCGAGGCGGTGACGGCCTTGATGTCGGCGCCGATGTCGTCGGCCGTGCGCAGGAGCTGGTCGAAGCCGATCGGGCTGGTGCCCCCCAGAACCGCGCCGGGCTCGAGGTCGGGGGCGGCGAGGTCGCCGGGGTACAGCTCGACGTACTTGTCGCCCAGCATCCCGAGGCTCGTGACCTCGGCGCTGGCACCCCGGTGGAGCCTCACGCCGGGATCGAGAGCCAGTGTGACCAGTGCCCGGTCCCCCTGCAGCGCAATCGACTCCACGATCCCCACCCGCACGCCGGCGATGCGGACGGGGCTCTTCTCGTCCAGTCCCGCCACGGAGGGGAACACCGCCTGCACGCGCTGCCGGCCCGCCTTTGCGCCGAGCGGGATCTCCTCGATCTTGACGATGAACAGGCCGAGCACGGCCAGGGCCACGATCATGAACAGCCCGATGCGGGCGGTGGGGCTCATGCCACTTCCTCCTCCAGCGGCTCGCCAGCCAAGAAGCTCTGGATGTACGGGTCGGGGAGCCGGCGGAACTCGTCCGGTGTCGCCACGGCGAGGATCCTGCCGTCGCGCAGCATGGCGATGCGGTCGGCGATGCGGAACGCCGAGCGCATGTCGTGGGTGATCGTCACCATGGTCACCGGCAGGCTCTCGCGCATGTGCACGATGACCCGGTCGATGACCGCGGAGGTGAGCGGGTCGAGGCCGGTGTTGGGCTCGTCGAAGAGAAGGATTTCCGGCTGCAGGGCGATCGCCCGGGCGAATCCGACCCGCCGCCGCATCCCCCCCGACAGCTCGCTGGTGGCCTTGCGACCCACGCCGTCGAGGTTCACGAGTTCCAGGCACTCGTGGACCCGGCGGGCGATTTCGCTGTCCGTCATCGCAGTGTGGCGCCGGAGCGGAAACGCGATGTTCTCGAACACGTTCATGGAGTCGAACAGCGCCCCTTCCTGGAACGACATCCCGAACTTGCGGCGGATTCGCAGGCACACTGCCGGGTCGGCGCAGGCGATGTCCTCGCCGTCCACCACGACGTGGCCGCGGTCGGGGTGGATGAGCCCGATGAGGTGCTTGAGGAGCACGCTCTTGCCGGCCCCGGAGCCACCCAGGATCACGAACGACTCGCCGGCCACGATCTCGAGGTCGACGCCGCGCAAGACTTCCTTGCCCCGGAACGCCTTCCACAGGTCGATCACGGCGATCTTCGGGGGGGTGGTGAGGGCGCCGGAGGCGGGCTCGGGGTTCTGGGGCGGGCTCGGCATGGCGGTCAGAAGAGGATCTTGGTCAGGAAAAAGTCGGACAGCAGGATGACGAGGGAGCCCATCACCACGGCCGCGGTGGTGGAGCGCCCCACGCCCTCGGCGCCCCCGGAGGTGAAGTAGCCCTTGGCGCACCCGGTCACCGAGAGGATGAGCCCGAACACGGCCGCCTTGATCAGGCCGGACATCACGTCGTTGAGTTCGAGGTACTGGAACGTGCGCTGCCAGTACACGACCGGGTTGGCGCCGAGCAGCTCCACGGCCACCAGCCACCCGCCGAGGATCCCGAGCCCGTTGGCGCACATGACGAGCGGCGGCAGCATGAGCGTGCAGGCCCCGACTCGCGGCACGACGAGGTAGTGGATCGGCTCCGTGGCCATCGCGTAGAGGGCGTCGATTTGCTCCGTCACTCGCATCGTGCCGAGCTCGGCCGCCAGCGCCGAGCCGATGCGCCCCGCCATCATGAGCGCCGAAAGCACCGGCGCCAGCTCGCGGGTCAGCGACAGCGACACGACGGAGGCCACGAACCCCCCGGCGTGAAAGCGCTCGAAGCCGCGGAACGTCTGCAGCGCCAGCACCATGCCGGTGAACATCGCGGTCAGGCCGACGACGGGCAGCGAGTCGACGCCCACCCTCACCATTTGCCGCACCCACTCCTTGTAGTCGAACGGCCGCCGGAACGTCCAGAACAGGGTGCTGTAAAGGATGAAGAAGAAGCGCCCCACCTCCTCGCCGGCCGCGATGACGGCGGCGCCAACGCGCTCGAGCCAGCGGTGGAGGCGGCCAGGGGCTGCGTCAGGGGGCTTCACCGGACAGCTCCGGGTTCTCGAACCGCGTGAACTCGTCGAAGTAGACGAGCCGGAAGAGGTCGGTGGGTCCGTTCCTCTGCTTGGCGACGATGATCTCGGCGAGACGCAGCTCCTCCTCCTCCTCCGGTGTCTGGGGCGGGGCCTGCCCGCGGTGCTTGCGGTTGATGAAGAGCACCACGTCCGCATCCTGCTCGATCGACCCGCTCTCGCGAAGATCGGATAGCTGCGGTCGCTGGTCTCCGCGGCGCTCGGGGTTACGAGACAACTGTGACAGCACGAGCATCGGAACGTCGAGCTGCTTGGCCACCGCCTTCAGGCCGCGGGAGATGGCCGAGACTTCCTGCGTGCGGTTTTCGGCCCGCACCCCGGCCGACATGAGCTGCAGGTAGTCCACCACCACCAGGTCGAGCCCGTGCTCCATGGCGTGGCGGCGGCACTTGCCGCGCAGCTCGAGCACCGAGAGGGCGGCGGTGTCGTCGATCCACAGCGGCGAGTCGGCGAGCCGGTCGGCGGCTTCCGCGAGCCGCTGCCAGTCGCTGCCTCCGCCACGGTGATCGCGCGGGTCGGCGGTGCGCTTGAGCAGCCCCTTGGCGAGCCGGCGCATGTTGATGCGGGCCTCGGCCGCGAGCAGCCGGCGAATGAGGGCCGGCGCCGACATCTCGAGCGAGAAGATGGCCACTCGCGCCCCGTGCCGGACGGCGCAGTTGGCAGCGATGTTGAGCGCCAGCGCCGTCTTGCCGACGCCGGGGCGGGCGGCGAGGATGATGAGATCCTGCTTCTGCAGCCCCGAGGTCAGCTCGTCGAGGCGATAGAAGCCGGTCTCGAGGCCCGTGAACGGCGCCGAGGAGCGCGAAATCCGCTCGATGTAGGACACCTCGGCGCCGACCAGCTCGGCGATGTGCTGCAACCCCCCGCGCATCGCCTTTTCGGCCACCCCGAGGATCTGCGTCTCGGCGGCGATGAGCGCCTGCATCGCCTCGCCTTCCTCCGTCGTGGCGGAGGCGAGCAGCTCCTGCGAGATCTTGAGGAGCTGGCGCTTGACCGCGCGGTCGCGGACGATCTCGGCGTAGTGCTCGACGTTGGCGGCGTCGGGAAGCGCCTCGGCGAGGCTCGTGAGGTACGAGAGGCCGCCCGCCTGGACGAGCGTCCCGTCGTGCTGGAGCTGGTCGACGGTGGTCAGGATGTCGATGTTGCGGTTCTGGCCGGCGAGCGCCGTGAAGGCGTCGAAGATCGCGCGGTGCGCGTCGTGGTAGAAGTCATCGGTGCTGATGAGGTTGGTGACGCGGTAGAAGCAGTTTCCATCGGCCAGCACGGCGCCCAGGACGGCGCGCTCGGCGGCAGCCGAGGCCGGGATGCGGAGCACGCCGGGAGCAGGTGCCACCTCGGCGTCTTGCCGAACCGCCCCGCCGCTGCGAGCGGGGCCTCCTCCGCGAGCGCGCTCGGCCATTCGCGAATGCTAGCACGCCGCTCCGGCCGCCCGGGCAGGAGGCACCGGGCACGAGTCGGGTGAGGTATCATCCACGGTCAAATCAGGGCGCCCGAGGCGCACCGGGGCGGTCGAGGGCGTACACTTGTCCTGATGCAACGTGGCGGTGCCAGGCCGGCACGGAGGGAGTGCGGGTGAGCAACGCGGGAGAGCTTCGAGGGGGTGCGTCGTGATCGTCAGTTGCCCGAGCTGCCAGGCCAAGTATCAGTACGACGAGTCCCGGTTCGGGGACGCCGCGACCAAGCGCCTGAAGTGCTCCAAGTGCGGCAACGTGTTCGAGGTCGCGCGGCCGTCGGAAGGGGCGGTGGAGGCGGGTCAGTCGACGTTCGTGGTCGGGAAGAAGCCCGACGAGACCACCAAGCAGTTCGACATCGGCGCCCTCGGCACCCCGGAGGAGGAAGCCTCCCTCCCGGTGCTCGCTCCACTGCCGTCGAACCGGCGCTACTCGCTGGCGGTGATTCTGGGCGCCAACGCCGGGCACATCTACCCGATCACCAAGCCGCGCGTGGTCATGGGACGCGGTCAAGGGTGCGACGTCCAGCTCCAGGACAGCGAGGTGTCGCGGCGCCACGCGATGCTCGAGGTGCGCGGCGACGACGCGATGCTCGTCGACCTCGGTTCGACCAACGGCACGTTCATGGAAGGCACCCGTATCCAGAGGGCACCGCTCGCCAGCCACCAGGAGTTCAGCCTCGGCACCACGACCCTCATGTTCATCGTCACCGAGACGGCGGATCCGAGCGGGGTGTAGCGGCGAGGGGGCGACCGGTGGTCAGTGACGTGTGGCTGTTGACGTGAGGTTGGTTCCCCCGCCTAGCCGCGGACACCAAGCAATGGGTACAAGCAGGGATTCGGCCGGGCAGCCCTCGTCGAGGGCCTCATGAGGGTCCTCGTCGCACTGTCGGGGGGGGTGGACTCGGCGGTGGCCGCCGCGCGCCTCGTGGCGCAGGGTCACGAGGTCATCGGCGCCACGTTGCGGCTGGGCGACCTGTCCGCGTGTGGCCTCGGCGCGTCGCGCTGCTGCAGCCCTGGCGACCTCGAAAGGGCGGCGCGCGTCTGCTGGCAGCTCGGCATTCTGCACCACGTCGTGGAAGCGGGGGAGACGTTCCGCCGCGAGGTTCTGGACCCGTTCGTGGCGGCCTACCTCGCGGCGAGGACGCCGTCGCCGTGCGTGCGCTGCAACTCGCGCGTGAAGCTGGCGGCTCTCGGCGCGCTGGCGGGCGAGGTGGGAGCCGCGGCCGTGGCCACCGGGCACTACGCGCGCGTCGCACCGGCGAGCGACGGCGCCCCGGCACTGTGGCGCGCCAAAGACCTCGAGAGGGACCAGTCGTACTTCCTGTTCGAACTGGAGCACCGGCAACTGGCGCGGCTCGTGCTGCCGCTCGGCGAGGCGTGCAAGCGCGACGTGAGGGCCGAGGCGGCAGCGCTCGGCCTCGCGAGCGCGGCGCAGCCCGACAGCCAGGAAATCTGCTTCGTGCCGCCGGGCGGCTCGTACGCCGACGTGCTGGCGGCGCTCGCTGCCGACCGTCTCCCGCCGGAAGGGGACATCGTCGACACCGCCGGCCGGGTGCTCGGCCGGCACCGCGGCCTGCACCGGTACACGGTGGGTCAGCGCCAGGGGCTCAGCGTCGCTGCCGGGCACCGGCTGTACGTCGTCGGCCTCGACCGCGCCCGCAACCGCGTCGTGGTCGGGGACGAGCACCAGGTGAAGAAGTGGCAACTCTGCCTCGCCGAGGTGAGCTGGCTCGGGGGGGAGCGGGCGCCGTCGACCGAGGTCCGCTGCGCCGTGCAGGTGCGGTCGAGGGGGCGGCCCGTGGCCGGGGTTGTGACGCCCGGACCGGGGAGGTCGGCGTTGGTGGAGCTGGACGAGCCCGTGACGGCTCCCGCGCCGGGCCAGGCAGCCGTCTTTTACGAGGGCGACCGCGTGCTGGGCGGCGGCTGGATCGAACCGTAGCCGGAAGCCGGGGCAGCCACCGCCAGGTGAGGCTACATCGGTCGCGGAGGCTCGACCGGCGGTGCCGGCCCGTCCGGGATGACCCCGAAGTTGCGCTCGTAGATCGCCACGTTCTCGGTCAGCGCGCGCAGGAGCTGCTTGACGTGCAGCGGTGTCATGACGACCCGCGCGACGACCTGCACGTCCTCGCGGCCAGGCACGATGCGCCCGTAGTCGAGCACGAACTCGGCGAAGTTGTGGACGATCGACACGAAGTTGGAGTAGGTCCCCAGCGCCTGCTGGTCCGAAAGCACGATCTTGAGCTGCCCCTGCGGGTGGTTGGTCATGCGCCCTCCGAGCGGGCATTCTACCTTGACAAGGCCGGGCGGCCGCGCCATCGTTCGGGCGATGACCGGCCAGGACGTCCAGCTCGAGGCGGCGGGGGAGCGGCCGGGCGTGCCTCTCGTCTCGATCATTGTGCGTACCATGGGACGCCCGGAACTGTTCGAGGCGCTGGCCTCGCTGGCGGCTCAGAGCTGGGAGCGGATCGAGGCCGTGGTGGTGGACGCCCGCGGGACGCCGCCCGTCGAGCTACCGGCCCGATGCGGGCGGTTCCCCCTCCGGGCGGTGCGGCGGGGCCGGCCGCTCGCTCGCAGCGCCGCCGGCAACGCCGGTCTCGAGGCGGCCGCTGGCGACTTCATCGGCTTTCTCGATGAGGACGACCTCGTCGACGCGGACCACGTGGCGGGCCTGGTGGGGCTGCTGCTCGACCACCCGGAGGCGGTCGCCGCATACGCCCGCGTCCGCTGCGAGGGCGACGAGGCGCTCTCGGCCTGGCTTAGCCGCCCGTTCTCCCGCACCTGGCTCGCGCTCGGCAACTACATCCCGATACACGCCGCCCTCTTCCGGCGTGGCGCCCTCGACCGGGGGTGCCGTCTCGACGAGACCCTCGACGTCTACGAGGACTGGGACCTGTGGCTGCAACTCGTGCGGCACGGGGACTTCGTCCGCCTCGACCGGGTCACTGCCGCCTATCGCGCCGGCGGGAGCTCCGGGGCGGGGCTGGCCGGAGACCCGGCCGTCATGCGCGCCGGACGCGAGCGGATTCTGGCGAAGTGGAAGGCGCTGTGGTCGGGCTCGGAGCTGGAGGCGATCCTCGCCGAGTGCGCGGCGCAAATGCGGCGGCTGGAGGCTGTCGAAGCGGAGCTCGCTCGCGAGCGCGCGGCCAGGGCCGAGCTGGCACACACGCTGGAGCTGGTGCAGGGCTCGTGGTCGTGGAAAGCCACCGCCTGGCTGCGGCGGCTCGCGGCGCTGGCCCGGCGGCGCTGACTCCTCCCTTTGCGAGGTGGCAGACAATTGCGTCGTGCTACGTGCTGAGCCAGAGGGTGTTCCCGGCGGAGAGCGGCAGGCTCAGGTTAGAATGGCGCCCGTGACGAGGACAGGTTCCAACGCGCGCTCCTGGCCAGGCAAAAGACGCGGGGCGGGTCGGTAGTGCCCCGGGAAGGCGTGCCGACCGCTCCGACGGAGCACCGGGAACCCTCGCCGGTCAGCGCAGCGGAGATCGACGCCCTGCGGCGGCGGGTGGCCGAACTGGAAGCGCGTCTCGGCGAGCGCGAGCAGGCGCTGGAGAAGGCGAGAGCCACTCTCGCGCTCGTCTCGGATAGCGGCGCTTACAGGATCGTGCTGTGGTTGCAGCGCCTGCGGCGGGCCGTCGCGCCCGACGGCAGCGCCCGGCATCGCCTGCTGCGCGGCGGGTGGCAGCTCGTACTCGGCCGGCGTGCCGCGCCTCGGGCGAGGGAGGACGCGGCCGCGCAGTACGCGCGCTGGCTTGCAGGGCAAGCCGTCACGCCCCGCGCCAGGCGGCGCTTCGCCGAGCTGGCGGCCACGCTGCAACACGGCCCGCTGGTCAGCATCGTGATGCCGGTCTACAACCCGCCGCTGCCGTTCCTGCGCGAGGCAGTGGCGTCGGTGCAGCGGCAGGTCTGGGAGCGCTGGGAGCTGTGCATCGCCGATGACGGCTCGACGGAGGCCGTAGCCGTGGAGCTGGATCGGCTGGCTGCCAGCGACGAGCGCATCAGGCTCGTGCACCTTCCCGCCAACCGCGGCATCGCGGCTGCCACCAACGCCGCTCTCGAGCTGGCAAGAGGCGAGTGGGTGGGCTTCCTCGACCACGACGACGTCTTGCACGAGCTGGCGCTCCTGCACGTGGTGAAGACCCTCGACGAGACTCCCGACCTGGATGTCGTGTACACCGACCGGGACCACGTCACGGCCGACGGCACCCGGGTGTCGCCTTACTTCAAGCCGGACTGGTCGCCGCTCACGATCCTTTCCCACAACTTTGCCATCCACTTCCTGGCGGTGCGGCGCTCGCTCCTCGAAGCCGTCGGGGGACTCCGCCCGGAGTTCGACGGTGCCCAGGACTTCGACCTCGTGTTGCGGCTGGCGGAAAGGACCGAGAGGGTCCGCCACATCCCCCGCGTGCTGTACTCGTGGCGCATCCACCCCGGTTCCAACGCCGGAGTCGGCCGCCCTGCCGCCTTCGAAGCGGGGCGGCGGGCGATCGCCGACGCCCTTGCACGGCGCGGGGTGGCCGGGTCGGTCGAGAAGCTGAGCGAGCGAGGACCGTATCGAGTTCGCTTCGCGTTGCGGGAGCGGCCCCTGGTGTCGATCATCATCTCCTCGCGCGACCCCCGGATGCTCTCGGCTTGCGCCGACGTGTTGCTCCGCAGGACGAGTTACGAACGCTACGAGGTGCTGGTGGCGACGAACGCCGTGGGGAACGCCGACTTGCGGCGGGTGTGCGAGGCGCGGGGGTTCGGCCTCGTCGAGGTGGAAAACGGGTTCTTCTCGCGTATGAACAACGCCGCCGCGCGGCAGGCCGCCGGCGAGTACCTGCTCTTCCTCAACGACGACACCGAGATCGTGACCCCCGACTGGCTGGAGGAGCTGCTCGGCTGGGGCCAGCAGGAAGGCGTCGCGGCGGTGGGTCCGAAGCTCGTCCACCGCGACGGGCGGGTCCAGCTCACCCGCGTCGTGATGGGCATCCGGCGCGACGGCGTGCCGTACTTCTTCGACCCGTTCGACATGTTCGGGGTGACGTTCCTGCACGGTTTCTCGTCCGAGGTCGCGGCGGAGGTCAGGGCCGTGAGCGGCGGCGCCATGCTGGTTCGCAAGCAGGAGTTTCTGGCCCACGGCGGGTTCGAGGAGGAGACGTTCGCGTTCTCGTACCAGGACGTGGACTGGGCGCTGCGCGTCGCCGCCGGCGGCGGACACTTCGTGTACACGCCGCACGCCGTGATCGTGCATTACGGCAGCTTCTCGAAGAAGCTGGTAGCCGACATGATGGAGCGCGAGATCGCGCTGGCGTCGGAGTTCTTTGCCCGCAACCGGCAAGCGCTCCTCGCTGGCGACCCCTTTTTCAACCCCAACCTACTGGAGCCGTCGGGGTTGCTGAGCCCTCCGCGCTTCCCGGGTTTGCCGCGGCAGCCGCTGCGCGAAGAGCCCCCGGCGCGGCTGCACACCCTGGCCGGGTGCCGGGCGTATGCGAGCGAGGGCGACGAGGGCGCGCGCAGCGCCGAGGCGTGCCGGGCGTTCGCGAAGCGGCTGCGGGCGGCGACCGGGTGCGCGCGGGTGCTGGACGTGGGCTGCGGGACGGGCCAGCTGGTGGCGGCGCTCGAAGCTTGCGGTATCGAGGCGTGGGGGGTGGAGCGGTCGGCCTCGGCGGTGGCTGTGGCCGCTGCAGGAGTGGCGGAGCGTCTCATCCCCGGGGACATCTCGACGCCGGGAACCCAGGCTGCGGCGGCGGCGCGCGGCCCGTTCGACGTCCTCGTGGCCATGCGCGTGCTCGAGCGGGTGCCGGAAGACGTCCTGCCTCGCCTCCTGCACGACCTCGCGCCGCTCGCCCCCGTCTGGGTGGTGGCGGTGCCGCCGACGGATGTCTGGGAGCGGGAGGATCCGTTCCAGCTGTGCGGCGGCGACCTCCAGTGGTGGCGGCGGCAGCTGGCCGACGCCGGCCTGGAGGAGGACCCGGAGCTGGCCGGGGCGATCTTCGGGCCCGACTGGCGAGAGGAACCCGAGGCGGTGCTGCTCGCCCTGCGGCGCCGGCAATGAGCAGGAATCGCGCCCGGGCCGCGACGCCCCGGTGGCTTCCCGCGTGGGGCCGCCGGGTGGTCGAGACAGCCCGCCGGCGCGGCTTCCGCGGTCTCGTGTGGGCGGTGGCGCGGCGCCTGGGCTGGCCGCAGCCGGCGAGTCTGTACGCCCTGTGGCGCGAGGGGTTCGAGGCGGGCGGTGCGAGCCTGGCGGAGGGCCGCCTGGAGGTGGCGCGCCAGTGCCCGGCGGTGTCCGTGGTACAGGTTCCCACGGCCGGCGCGCGGGTGGGGTGCGCCGCTCTCCTCGCTGCCCTCAACGGCCAGAGCTGCGCCGACTGGGAACTCGTGGGGCTCGAGTCCCAGTCGGGTCGGTTCGGCGGGGAGGCCGATCCTCGCCTCCGCGAGTTGCCCGCCGTGCCGGGGGAAACGCCCGCCAGCCGGCTGACACGGTGCCTCGAGGCGGCGCGGGCCGAGCTCGTGATGTTGCTGGCCGCCGACTCGGTGCTGCCGCCGTGGGCGGTGGCCGAAGCTGTACGCGCTTTTCAGGACAACCCCGGCGCCGACCTCGTCTACGCCGACGCCGACCTCATTTGCAGCGAGAGGCGGATGCAACCGTGGTTCAAGCCGGGTTGGTCGCCCGAGGCTTTGCTGTCGGTCAATCTCTTCGATCCTCTCGTCGTGGTGCGCAGGTCACTCCTCGGCCATGTCCGCCCTCTCGGCGGATCGCTCGACGGAGCCGCCCTGCACTGGGACGTCGCGCTGCAGCTGGCCGAGGCGGCGCGCCACCCCGTGCACGTCCCGAAGGTGCTGGCGCATGTCAGGGTGCGGGGGTGGGGGGCGGCTGGGCGGCGAGGCTGGCGGCGTCCCTCGCCGTCCACCGCAGCGGCGGCCGCCCCGGCCTTGACCGCCCATCTGGAGCGAACCGGCCTGGGCGGTGAGGCCCGCGCCGACAAGCGCGGCCACATGCGCGTGGGCTGGCCGGTGAGAGGCGAGCCCCTGGTCTCCCTCATCATCCCGACCCGCGACAACGGGAGGGTGGTGCGGCGCTGCGTGGACTCGATCCTGGAGCGCACCGCCTGGCGGCGCTTCGAGCTGCTCCTGCTCGACAACGACACCAGGGAGCCGGAGGCGCGGGCGTTCCTGGCGCAGGCCGCCAGCCGGCCGCAAGTTCGGGTCGTACCCTGGCCTCACCCATTCAACTGGTCTGCTATCAACAATTTCGGGGCGCGTCAGGCAAGCGGCGAGGTGCTGGCGTTTCTCAACAACGACATGGAGGTGACCTCCCCCGACTGGCTGGAAGAGCTGCTTCGCTGGGTGCAGCGGCCCGAGGTCGGCGTGGTCGGGACGCTGCTCGTGCGCGCGGACGGCAGCGTCCAGCACGCCGGCGTGGCGCTCGGGCTGGGGGGGGTGGCCGGGCATCCCTGGGAGCGGATGGCCGAGGACGACGACTCGGTGGCGGGGCCGGCGTTCGCTTACCGGAACGTGACGGCCGTCACCGGCGCGTGCCAGGTGGTCCGCCGGGAGTTGTTCGAGGCGCTGGGCGGGTTCGACGAGGGTTTCGTGACGCTTTTCAGCGACGTCGAGTTGTGCGTGCGGGCGTGGCGCCGGGGGTACCGCGTGGTCCACACCCCGTGGGCCCGCCTGGTCCACTACCACGGCACGACGCGCGGCGGTGACGCGCGCATGCCGCCCCACGATTTCTGGATGGCCCGCGAGCGGTTCGGCGACCTCCTCGCTCGGGGCGATCCGTACCTCGGGCCGAACCTCTCGCCCTGGTCAGCGGTGCCGTGCCCGCGCCACGCTGGCGAACCGGGTCCAGGAGTGTGGCTCGAGCACCTCGTGGAGATCTCCAGGCAGCAGTACGACGACCGGCAGGCGCGCCACCCCCAGCCGATCCGGCCGCTCGTGGACGCGGCTCACGCTCGCTGTCGGGGGATCGAGCCACCGGGCTAGGCCACCGTTCGGTGCGGCGGCCGGCGCCCGAGGGCGTCAGAGGTGCTTCAGTCCCGGCCGCCGAGCGCCACCGCCAGGGTCCGCGCAAAGGCGCGCGCCGCGATCCGGCGCGACGAGGACCTCCCCGGCAGCCACGGCACGAGCAGCAGGCGCAGCAGCATGCCGGCCGCCAGCAAGGCCCGGAACGTCACTGCGGAGCCGGGGCCGTGGTGGAGGCGCCAGTACCGGCAGGCGTTGCGGTAGTACATGGGCAGGAAGTGGTCGTGGCCCAGCCTCCGCGCGGCCACACCCCCGACGTGGGCAAAACGGGCCTCGGGCCAGAACAGCACAGGGCCGTGCCGCCACAGGCGCCGGCACAGATCCACGTCCTCGAACCACGCCGGCACGAAGCGCTCGTCGAAGCCCCCGAGCGACAAGAACACGTCGCGCCGAACGGCCAGAGCCGCCGCCGCGGGTTGCTCGACCTCGAACGGCCTCGTGCGATCCTCGTCGAGGTACCGCTCGCGGCGCAGCCAGGGGTTGCGGGGCCAGGCGCGATCGACGAGCAGCAGCTCCCGGGCCGCCCGCGCGAGGGTGGGGAAACGGCGGAGCTGGAACTCGTCTTGAGCGCGGGCGCCGTCGCCTTCGAGGCCGACGAGGGCGGGCGCGACGGCGGCCGGAGAAGGACTCGACGCGAACGCCCGCACGATGGCCGGGAACGGATTGCCGACCGCCTCGGTGTCGGGGTTGAGGAGAAGGAGAATGTCGCCTGCGGCGGCGGCAGCTCCCTGGTTGGCGGCGGGGCCGAAGCCCCGGTTGTGCTCGTTCAGCATGATCCGCACGGCGGGCAGGAGGCGCCGCAGCTCGTCGCCGGGGAAGGTCGTGCTCGCGTTGTCGACGACCACGACCTCCAGCGCCGGTTCGGCCGCCGCGGCCAGCGGAGCCAGGGAAGAGGCGCAGCGAAGCAGCTCTTCGCCGCAGTTCCAGCAGACGATGACGACGGAGATCGACGGTCGGCTCAACCCTGTGCCCCGGCTCCCCGGCCTGCGGCCGGAGGATGCGTCGGGATCATAGCCGACGCGTTTGTGAATACCGTCGCGTCGGGGTACGTTCTGTCGCATGGGGGTGATGCGATGTTCCTGCCGCGCTTCGTCAACGAACCCATTTGCGACTACTCCCGGACCGAAAACGAGCAGGGCGTATACGACGCCGTGAAGGCGCTCGAGGCGCGCTTCGGCCGCACCTACCCGGCGGTCGTGGGCGGGCGCGAGGTCCACACCGAGAGGACCATCGCATCGTTGTGTCCTGCCCGCCCTGACGTCGAGATCGGGCGTGTCGCGAGCTGTTCCCGCAGCCACGTGGACGAGGCGGTGGAGGAGGCACGCCGGGCGTTTGGTTCGTGGTCGAGGCGCACCCCTGAGGAACGCGCCGAGCTGCTGCTGCGGCTCGCCGAACTGCTGCGGCGGCAGCGGTTCGAGCTGGTGGCCCTGCTCGGGTACGAGATCGGCAAGAACTGGTACGAGGCCGACGCCGAGGTGGCGGAGGCGGTGGACTTTTGCGAGTACTACGCCAGGCTCGCGCTCACCCACTTTCAGTACCACCCGCTCACCCGTCTGCCCGGGGAGGACAACTGCTACTTCTACATCCCGCTCGGGGTGGGCGTGGTCGTCTCGCCGTGGAACTTCCCGCTCGCGATCCTCGGCGGCATGACCATGGCTGCCGTGGTGAGCGGCAACACCGTGCTGGTCAAGCCCTCCTCGGACACTCCGGTGATCGCCGCGCGGCTGTTCGAGCTCGCGCGCGAGGCTGGCTTTCCCGACGGCGTCCTCAATTTTGTGCCAGGCTCGGGCGGGGACATCGGCGACTACCTCGTGACCCACCAGGAGGTGCGGTTTGTGGCGTTCACGGGCTCCGCCGAGGTGGGGCTGCGCATCAACGAACTCATCGCCAGGCCGGATCCGCGCCGGCGGTGGATGACCCGCTATGTCTCCGAGATGGGCGGCAAGAACGCGATCATCGTCGACGACTCGGCCGACCTGGACGCGGCATCCTCGGGGATCGTGCGCTCGGCGTTCGGCTTCCAGGGCCAGAAGTGCTCGGCGTGCTCGCGCCTCGTGGTCGATCGCCGGGTCCACGACCGGCTGCTCGACCTCGTTCTCGAGAAGACCGAAACTTTGCCGGCCGGTGATCCATGGTCGCACCCGTGCATCTTCACTGGCCCGGTGGCCAACCGCGGTGCCTACCAGTCGATCCTGCGAGCGATCGAGACGGGCAGGAAGGAGGGCCGGCTGCTGGCCGGCGGGCACGCCCTCGAGCGGGACGGCTACTTCGTCGCTCCCACGGTCTTCGACGGCGTCCGGCCCGACTCCTTCCTCGGCCAGGAGGAGATCTTCGGCCCGGTCCTGGCGGTCATCACGGTGGATGGCTTCGACGAAGCGCTCGCGGTCGCCAACGGCACCCGCTACGGCCTCACCGGTGCCGTGTACTCGCAGCGCATCGCCGCGCTCGATCGCGCCAGGCAGGAGTTCCACTGTGGCAACCTCTACCTCAATCGCGGCTGCACGGGCGCGCTCGTGGGGGTGCACCCGTTCGGCGGGTTCAACCTCTCCGGCACCGACTCGAAGGCGGGCGGTCCTGACTACCTGCTCAACTTCACCCAGGGCAAGACGACGTCCGAGCGCGTGGCGGTGCAGCGGATGGCCGGCATCGGCGTCTGACCTGCTGGGGGACCACGATTGACGCCGGGCCGTCGGTTGGGGCTATGATTCGGCGGTGATGCGGCGGGGCGCTGGCGGCAGGGGCAGATCCGAGCAAAAGGGGCGGGTCCCGGTTCCGGCAGCGAGCGGACGCCCGGCCCCGACGCGCTCCCCGAGCGGACTCCTCCTCGATGTCGTGGACGCCGGGGCCGATCTCGGATTGACCGAGACGGAACGGCTCCGAGGCGTGGCCGCCGCCGTGCGACGGCAGTTCGGGGCCGACCGGGTCTGGATCGCGGAGGCGCACGGCGCCGAGGGCGGGTGGACGGGGCGCGTCCTGGCCGAGGACAGCGATCTCCGGCACCCCGGCGCACTGGCGTGCGGTGGCCTTGGAGAGGCCGCTGAGCTGGCCTCGCAGCTCGCCGGCCTGCTGCCGCTCGAGCGCCCGCGCCGCCTGACGCCTCCGTTTCGCGAGCTGGGCGAACGCGGCCGGGAGCTGATGCAGCAGTTTCACGTTGCGGCGGCGCTGGCGGCGGCGGCCGCGGTACCGGGGGCCGGGGGATGGCGGCTCGTGGTGGTGGACGCCTGCTCGTTCCGCCCGCGGTGGTCGCCGCGGGAGCGGGCTGCGTTGCAGGAGGTGGCCCGCGTGGTGGCGAGGCTGGCCCGGGCGGGGGAGGTTTTTGCTCGCGTCGAGCATGCCAAGCGGGAGCTGGAGCTGCTTTTCGACACGCAACCCGACGGCGTGGCCATGGTCGACGGGGAGGGGTACGTCGTGCGCTGCAACCGCGCCTATGCGCGCATCCGCGGCGCCGAGAGCCCGGCCCGGGCGCTCGGGCTGGCGGCGGCCTGCACACTGGCCGAGCGCTGTGGCGAGGAGGGGTGCGCGCTGGCGCTGGCGCGCCGGGCCGGCGTGGGACGGGCGGTCGTGCGCGAGGAGCACCCAGAAAGCGTGCGCTGGCGGGAGTGCGCCGTGCAGGCCGTGGCCGGAGGCACGGGGCTGTTCCTGCACGTGGTGCGCGACGTGACCGAGCAGAAGGCGCTCTCCGAGCGGGCCGCGCAGCAGGCGAGGCTCGAGAGCCTCGGGACGCTGGCAGGCGGGGTCGCCCACGAGTTCAACAACATCCTCATGGGTATGCGGCCGGCGGTCGAGCGGCTGCACCGCAGCGGGGCGGGGGACCCGGAGGCCATCCGCCAGCTCGACAGCGCTCTCGATCGGGCAGGGCACCTGGCGCGCCGCATGCTGGCGCTGTCCCGCCAGCGCACCGGTCTCGAGGCCAGATCAGGGATCGGTGCCGCTCTCGATGAGGTCGTGCAGGTGCTGCGCAGCACTCTCCCGCGCAACATTCGCGTGGTGGCCGAGATCGCCCCTGGCCTCGGCGTCGTCGCCCTCGACGCGACGGCCGTCCACTCGATCTTCCTCAACCTCGCCACCAACGCCCGCGATGCGATGCCGGACGGCGGCGAGCTGCACATCGTGGCGCGCCGCAGCACGGTGGGGCGCGTGCCGCGGGTGGTCGTGGAGGTCCGGGACACGGGCCACGGCATCTGCCCCGCCGACCTCCCGCGCATCTTCGACCCGTTCTTCTCGACCAAGGGGTCGGAAGGCACCGGTTTGGGTCTTGCCGTCGTGCACCGCCTGGTCTCGGAGGCGGGCGGAACGGTCACCGTCGAGTCCGACACGGAAGGGTCGGGCACGACGTTCACGGTCACCTTGCCGGTGGTGGGAGCCGAGGAGGCGCCGAGAGGGGCGTACGCCCCGGCGACGCATGCCGGGCTGGACGGGCTGCGCGTGCTGCTGGTGGACGACGAGGCGCTCATCCTCGAGGGCGTGTCTTACTTCCTGCGCGAGGCCGGAGCCGAGGTGGTGGCGTGCCAGTCGGCGGAGGAGGCCCTCGCCGAGTTCGCCGAGGCCCCCGAGAGCTTCGATGCCGTGGTCGTCGACTACGGACTCCCCGGGCTGGACGGCTGCGCGCTGCTCGCACAGCTCCTCGACATCCGGCCGCGCCTGGCGGCCGTGCTGGTGAGCGGGTACACCGAGACGCAGCGATTCTCGGCGCTGCGCTTGCAGGGTGTGCGCTTTTTCCAGAAGCCGTTCCGTGTCACCGAGCTGATCGCCCACCTTGCCGACAGGGTGTGACCCCGAGCCGCGCCGGGTCGCTACTCCTCGGCGAGGGGGTCGGGCTGCAGCGGGAGTCTCTCCGCCCGCGTCACGATCGTGGCGGTGACCATGTCACCGGTGACGTTGAGGACGGTTCGGCACATGTCGAGCAGCCGATCCACCCCGAGCACGATTGCGATTCCCTCGGGGGGCACGCCGACCATGCCGAGCACCATCATGAGCAGCGGGATCGAGCCGCCGGGGATGCCGGCCACCCCGATGGCGGTGATGACCGCCATGAGCACCACCACGAGCTGCTGGCCGAGCCCGAGCCGGACGCCGAAGACCTGCGCCAGGAACAGTACGGTCGCGCCCTCGAACAGCGCCGTGCCGTTCATGTTCATGGTCGCCCCGAGCGGCAGCACGAACGCCGAGATCTCGCGCGGCACGCCGACCCTCTGCTCGACCACACGCATCGTGGTGGGAAGAGTGGCGTTGCTGGAGGAGGTGGTGAAGGCGGTGATCAGGACGAGGCGGACCTTGCGGAAGAAGTCGAGCGGGCTGTGGCGGGCGACGAGCCAGAGGATCAGCGCGTAGCCGGCGACCTGAAAAAACGCCAGACTGCCCACGACCGTCATGACGAAAGCGAACAGGCTGACCAGCAGGTGCAGGCCGAAGCGAGCGGTCACCGAAAAGATGAGACAGAACACGCCCACCGGGGCCGCTCTCATGACGAGCTGGATGATCGCCACTGTGACGTGACCGAGGCTCTCGAGGACTCGCCGCAGCGGCGCGGCCTTCTCGTCCGGGAGCAGCGCCATGGCCGCCCCGAGCATGAGGGCGAAGAAGATGACGCCCAGCATGTTGCCGGAGGCCGCGGCCTGCACCGGGTTGCGCGGGATCACCGAGTAGAGCAGGTCGAGGTTGAGGGCTCGCGCGCCGAGCCCCATCGCCTCGTCGGCCTGGCCCCTGTACGTCGCCATGAGTTCGGCCGTGACCGCCTCCGGCAGCGACCGGCCCGGGGCGACCGAGTTCATGACGGTCAGGCCGAGCAGCGTCGAGAGCGCCGTCAGCCCCACGAAGCAGCCCATCGTCACGAGCCCGATGCGCCCCAGCCGCCGCAGGTCCCCGAGCCCGGCGACGCCGACGGAAAGCGTCGAGAGGATGAGCGGGATCACGACCATGATGAGCGCCGACAGCCAGAGCTTGCCGGCCGGCTCGGTGACGAGCGACACGACCTTCTGGACGGCGGGCCCCGGTCCCGCGAGGAGGTTCGTGGCGACGCCCACCGCGGCGCCCGCGACGAGCCCGAGGAGGATCCTGGTGTGGAGCTTCATGGCCCGGGAGCCTATCCGCGGCCTGGCTGCCGTGTCAAACCGCGGTTTCCGGTCGATGGTCGCTGGCTGCCTGGCCCTCTACCCGCGACACTCAAGTCGCCCAACCATCAACCAACAACTGCCTCCCCGCTACTCGTCCTCTTCCTCCTCGGCGAGGCCGGCAGCCGCGGCGATGATCTTTTCCTGGATGTTGCGCGGCACCTCGTCGTAGTGCGAGAACTCCATGCGGAAGTCCCCACGGCCGCTCGTGATCGAGCGCAGGGTCTGGGAGTAGGTGAGCATCTCGGCGAGCGGCACCTGGGCGCGGATCACGGTTTGTCCGTCGCCCGGGTCCATGCCCTGGACGCGTCCCCGCCGGGAGTTGAGGTCGCCCATGAGGTCGCCCAGGAACTCGTCCGGCGCAGTGATCTCGACCTGCATGATCGGCTCGAGAATGGTCGGTCCCGCCTGCTTGACGGCCTCCTTGAACGCCTTGCGCCCACAAATCTGGAACGCCATGTCGGAGGAGTCGACGGCGTGCTCCTTGCCGTCCAGCAGCACCACCCGGAAGTCCACCACGGGGTGCCCTGACACCGCGCCGCGAGCCGCGGCGTCCTGGATCCCCTTGTCGACGGAGGGGCGATAGTTCTGCGAGATCGATCCGCCGAAGATCTTGTCGACGAACTCGTAACCCCCGCCGCGCGGCAGCGGCTCGAGGCGGATCTTGGCCTCGGCGAACTGGCCGTGGCCGCCTGTCTGTTTCTTGTGGCGGCTCGTGATCTCGACGGACTTGGTGATGGTCTCGCGGTAAGGAACCTTCGGGGCCTGGAGCGTGACGTCCACCTTGAAACGGCGCCGCAAGCGAGCCACCGCGATCTCGACGTGGAGCTGGCCGGCCCCGGCGACGAGCTGCTCCTTGGTCTGGGGGTCGCGCCCGAGATGGAGCGTGGGGTCCTCTTCCTGCAGCCGCTGCAGGCCCTGGGCGATCTTGTCCTCGTCACCCTTGGTCTTCGCGGTGATGGCAAAGGAGATGGCCGCCTCGGGGATAGGCACCGGCGGCACGATGACCGCGCCGTCCTTGCTCGTCAGCGTCTCGCCGGTGCGGGTTTCCTTGAGCTTGGCAACCGCGCCGACGTCGCCGGCCACGAGCTTCTCGACCGGCGACAGGTCCTTGCCCTGCATCCAGTTGACGGCACCGAAGCGCTCGGCGGTGTCGCGCTGCCGGTTGTAGTACGTGCCATCCGACGAGAACGAACCCGAAAACACGCGCATGAGGGTGATCCGCCCCGCGTAGGGGTCGGAGATGGTCTTGAAGACGTAGGCGATCGGCGTGTCGTCCGGCCTGGGCTGGAGCACCAGCTCCTCGCCGGCCAGGTTGCGTGCCTCGAAACTGACGGCGAGCGGATTCGGGACCAGGGTCACGAGGGCGTCCATGAGCGGCACCACGGCCAGGTTGCGCCCTGCGGAGCTGTAGACCAGGGGGAAGACCTTGCGGGCCGCGGTGGCCTTGGCCAGGCCCTCGGCCAGCTCGGCCTCGGTCAGCGCACCCTCGGCGAAGAACTTCTCGAGCAGCGCCTCGTCCTGCTCGGCGACCATCTCGACGAGCTGGCCGTGGGCGGTCTCCACCTCGTCCTCGAGGTCGGCCGGAATCGGGATTTCCTGCGGCTGGCCGCTCTCGTCGACCGGGAACTGATACGCCTTCATGTGTACGAGGTCGACCACACCGCAGAACTTCTGCTCCTCGCCGATCGGGACCTGGATGGGGATCACCTCGCGCCCGAACTTCTTCTGGAGCTGCTGCAGGGTGCGACTGGCGGAGGCGCGTTCGCGGTCCATGAGGTTGACCGCGAGCACCACCGGCCTGCCCATGCCGGCGCAGATCTTCCAGAGCTTTTCGGTCTGCACCTCAGGCCCCGCCACGGCGGAAACCACCATGAGAGCCGCCTCGGCGACCTTGATGCCCTGCACGGCCTCGGTCGTGAAGATCGAGTACCCGGGGGTGTCGATGAGGTTCAGCTTGCATCCCTGGTAATGAGCATGCGCCACCGCCGTGGCGATGGTGATCTTGCGCTCCACCGCTTCCTCGTCGAAGTCCGTGATCGCCGTGCCCTTGTCGACCTTGCCGAGGCGGTTCACCTCCTTGGCGCAGTAGACGATCGCCGAGACGAGCGAGGTCTTGCCCGTGGACGAGTGGCCGACCACTGCAATGTTGCGGATCTTGTCGCCTGTCAAAAGTTTGGCTGCCATGGAACGTTCCCTCCCATCGCGGAACGTTCGCGGAGTATATCACCGCCTCCGGGAAGGTCCGCTGTCGAAGCTCGAAGGCCGGACCCGGCGGGTCGTCGGGCGGCTTTTCGCTGGCAAACCTCGGCCCTTCAACCCTCGATCTTCGACCGTGTGGTTGGGAGTCAGACCTCCAGGGGACGGCCGGTAATGCGGCGGTAGGCCTCGAAGTACAGCTCGCGGGTGCGGGTGGCGATTTCGGGGGGGAGGGGAGGCGCGGGTGGCTGTTTGTCCCATCCTGTGCTCTCGAGCCAGTCGCGCACGAACTGTTTGTCGAACGAGGGAGGGTTGGAGCCGGGGGCGTAGGTGGCGGCGTCCCAGAACCGCGAGGAATCGGGAGTCAGCGCCTCGTCGGCCCACACCACCGCGCCGGCCTCGTCGAGACCGAACTCGAACTTGGTGTCAGCGATGATGATTCCCCGCTCCTGGGCGAGGCGGGCGGCGCGGCTGTAGAGCTCGAGCGAGACGTGGCGAAGCTCTTCGGCCACGGCCGGGCCCACCAGCTCGGCCATGCGGTCGAAGCTGATGTTCTCGTCATGGCCTTCCCCGGCCTTCGTCGAGGGCGTGAAGATCGGCTCCGGGAGCCGGTCGGCCTGGCGCAGCCCGGCCGGGAGGCGGAGGCCACACACGGTGCCGGCGGCCTGGTACTCCTTCCACCCCGAGCCGACGAGATAACCGCGCACGATGCACTCCACCGGGACGATCCGCACCGCGCGCACCAGGCACGCCCGGCCCCGCAGGGCTTCCATCGAGGCGAACGGCTCGGGCAAGTCCTCGTGGCGGGTCGCCAGGAGATGGTTGGGCACGGCGTCGGCGAGCGTCGCGAACCAGTGGTTGGAAAGCTGCGTGAGCACGACCCCCTTGTCGGGGATGCCAGGCTCCAGCACCACGTCGAAGGCGCTGATGCGGTCCGAGGCCACGATCACCAGGCGACCGGGACCGGCAGTGTAGACGTCTCTGACCTTGCCCCTCTTGACGAGACGAGCGCCGGGGACCGGCGCTTTCTCGTACCCGCGCTGCGTGGTCATGTGCTACTTCTGGAGCACGCTGTTGGCCTGGGTCGACAGGCGCGACTTGAAGCGAGCTGCCGAGTTCTTGTGGAACACGCCCTTGCGCACGCCGGTGTCGATCACCGACACGGTGCGGGGGAGCAGCTCCTTGACGAGCGCCGCGTCGCCAGCCGTGATGGCGGTGCGCAGGGCCTTGATGGCGGTGCGGACGCGGGTGCGGACAGCGCGGTTGCGCAGCCGCCGGACCTCGTTCTGCCGCCTACGCTTGAGACCTGACTTGATCCTTTTTGCCATGTACTCTCCTCGATGCGATGGTGCTTACCTGACCTTCACACCCATTGCCTGCAGCCGGGCGCGGGCCAGATCGGCCTCCTTGCTGCCCGGGTGCTCGTACAGCACGTACTGGAGGTTGATGACCGCCTGCTGGCGGTCTCCGGCCTCCAGGTAGGCCAGGCCCTTCTTGAGCAGGGCCGCGGCCGCCTTGTCGGACGACTTGTAGGTGTTGAGCAGCTCCGTGAAGGCGTCGATCGCCTCCTTGAACTGCTTTTTCGAGTAGTACGACTCACCGACCCAGTACAGCGCGTTGTCGGCGAGGTCGGTCCCGGGGTAGCGCTTGGCGAACTCGCGGAACCCCTGGATCGCCATGTCGAAGTTGCCGCGCAGATAGTCCTCGTAGGCGGCGTTGTAAAGCTGGGTGGGCTCGTTCGCGCGCGGAGCAGGCGCCGCCCCCGCCTCGGCGGCAGCGGCCGGAGCCTGGGCGAGAGAACCGCCCTCGCGCGCGGCGGCCAGCTCGTTGGAGAGAGACGCCAGGCGCTGGCTGGTGGACTCCAGCTCGGCCTGCAGCGACTGGATCTCGTCCCGCAGCCTCCTGAGTTCGACCTGGATATCGGCGTTCGACTTCAGCACCTGGCTCGACTGCTCGGCGAGGCGCCGGCTCATCTGTTCCAGGTCGTCCTTGCCGCTGGACTGCCGGCCCAGGCTCTCCACCTGGCGGGAGACGTCGGTGATCTCCCGGTGAAGCAACTCGATGTCGCCGCTCGAGACACACGCGCTCAGCCCCACCGCCACGAGCAGAACCGGCCATTGCTTCATCGTCCGCCTCCCTATCGCCCGGTGATCACGAAGTGCACGCGGCGGTTCTGCGACCACGCGGCCTCGTCGTGGCCGAGCGCGAACGGCCGCTCCTCGCCGTACGAGATGGCGCCGAGGCGGGCGGCATCGACCCCGAGGGTGACGAGGTAGTCCTTGACCGCGAAAACCCGCCGCCAGCCCAGTGCCAGGTTGTACTCCTCGGTGTTGCGCTCGTCGCAGTGGCCCTCGAGCTGGACCTTGACGGTCGGGTGTCGCTTGAGCCACGCCGCGTTGGCGGCGAGGATCTCCCGCGCGTCGTCGCGGAGATCGGCCTTGTTGGTGTCGAAGAACACGTCCTTGAGGTAGCCGGCCCGGTTCAGCTCCTGGAGGTCGGCGGGCAGATCGCTGGCGCTGACTCCCGCCTCCGGGCTGCGGGCTGTGCCGATCGCCGGCTCTGCCTCCACGGTCGTGGTGGCGGCCCCTGCCGCCCCGGCTGAGGTTGCGACCCCGGCCTCCGGCCGCGGGATGTCCGGAGTCACGCGGGGCTTTCGCGTCGAGCAGGCAGAGGCCAGCACAACCGCCACCAGGGCCAGAAGGACCAACGGAGTCTTCAGTCGCGACATGGCTCCAACCCCCCTTCGCGGACGGGATCCTACACAAAGAAAAGACTACAGGCAACCGGGATAGGCACGAGGCAGAAGGCAGCAGGCAGGAGGGGCGGTGCGCCACCCCCCGCTACTGGACCTGCGCGACCCAGGAGGGCTGCGTGTTGTTGCCTTCCGTCGTGATCTGGCGAGGGCGGCCGAGGGGGTCGGTGATGAAGATCTGCTTGCGCCCCGTGCGGGTCGACACGAACGCGAGCATGGTGCCGTCCGGCGACCAGCACGGCGACTCGTTGTTGCCGGGGCCGTCGATGACGGTCCGCTGGTTGGTCCGCAAGTCGAGCACCGCAATCTGGAACCGCCCGTCGACCTGGGTCGTGTAGGCGAGCCGCACCCCGTCGGGCGCCCACGTCGCCTCGTCCGCGAACCTGTCCTCGAACGTCAGCCGCCTGAGGTTGGTTCCCTCGGCGTCGATGGCGTAGAGCTGGGGCGACCCGCCCATCGTCGAGGTGAAGACGATTTGCCGGCCGTTGGGCGACCACGCCGGCTGGGTGTTGATCCCCCGCGCCGTGGTGAGCTGCACCGGTGTGCCGCCGTCGATGCTCACGATCCAGATGTGTGTGTTGCCCCCGTCACCGGCGGCGAACGCGACCTGGCGCCCATCGGGGGAGAAGGTCGCCGAGGTGTTGACGCCGGGCAGGGTGGAGATCGGCTTGAAGGTTCCCTGCGTGGGGCGAAGGATGAACAGCTGCGGTTGCCCGCGCAGGAAGCTGGTGAAGGCGAGGAGCTGCCCGTCGGGGGACCACGCCGGCGACAGGGCGATCGAGCGGTGAGTGGTGAGCTGTTGGGGGTCGCTGCCGTCCCAGCGCATGAGCCACAGCTCCTTGGCGCCGCTGCGGTCGGAGATGAAGGCGATCCGGGAGAGGAACGGCCCGGTCCGGCCGGTGAGCAGCTTGACCAGCTCGTTGGCGAGGGTGTGGGCCATGGTGGCCGCCAGGGTCGTGCTGCTCTGGAAGCGTCGGGAATAGGCGATCTCGCCCGAGGTCAGCTCCCATAGCTGCACCTCGACCACCAGCTGGTTGCCGGCGCCCGAGAAGCTGCCCTCGAGCAGGAGCTGCGCCCCGACCGCCCGCCACCGCTGCCGGGTGAGCGTGGGGTTGCCGGGCGCTGGCTCGACGAGCCGGGCATTCTCTTCGGGGAGCACGCCCATCACCACGGTCTGGTCGAGATCGACTCGCAGCGTGTTGAGAAACTGCGAGGTGGCGACCGGGTCCGCTCCGGGGCGCGACGCGAACGGTGCAAGGCCGATGACGACCCGCTGCAGGCCGGGGCTCGTGACCTTGAGGTAGACCTCCTCCTGGGCGGCGGCGACGCCGGAGGCCAGGACGAGGAGGAGGGCAAGCGCGCAGGGTTTTGTCATGGGCCGAACTCCAGGTGAAGGGTGAGGCTCGCGCCGGCGAAGCCGAGCGGGAGGGGAGGGAACGGCGCCGAGGCGTAGACGGCGCGCAGCGCGGCCCGGTCGAACGCCGGAATGCCGCTCGCCTCCTCGATGCCGGCCTCGACGACCCTCCCTGAGCGGTCGATCCGGCACCGCACCCGGGAGCGGGTGTCGGGCGGGACCGGAGGCTTGAACCAGTTGCTCTCGATCGTGCCGAGGACGCGGTTGAGGTAGTACGCGAACGGGAAGCTCTCCTCGGTGCCGCTGCCCGCGCCGAGGGCGACTCCGCCGCTGGCCCCGCCGCCGCCGGGGCCCGGCGTGCCGGAAGCCGTACCGGCGCCTCCGGCCCCGGCACCGGCGGCAGCGCCCGGCGAGGCGGCCGGCCCGGGCGCCGGGGTGGCGGGCCGCGGCGTGGCGCGGGCAGGCCTGGCCGGGGTGCCGACCGCCACCGCCCTGCGGGCCGGAGCGGGCGGCGCAGCGGCAGGTTTCTCTGCTGCGGCAGGGGGCCTTTCCGGAGCTGCAGGAGGCCCCGAGGCGCGGGCCGGGGCGGCGGCCGGTCCGGAGGGAGCGGGAAGCCCGGGCGCGATCCTGACCTGGACGCTCGGCAGCGACAACGCCCTCGGACGGTGCGAGCTCCCGAGCAGCAGCGCCAGGCCGGCGCCGACGTGCACGACCAGGGCGCTGGCGGCGGCCCAGCGCCAGGAGAGGCGCTCCCGGGCGCGCGATTCGAGCTCGGCCGAGACCGGGTCGATCATGGCCGGGGTGGCACGGTCACCATGCCGATTTCCTCGACGCCGAGCTGGTTGAGGGTGGACAGCACCTCGATCACGAAGCCATAAGGGAGCTGTTGGTCACCCTTGAGGTACACCGGCCGCGGGCCGCCGGCGAGCAGCGGCGCCAGCTTGCCGGACAGCAGCTTGAGATGGACCGGTTCGTCGCCGAGCAAGATGAGACGGTCCCGGGTGAGCGTGAGGACGATCGGCTCGGGGCCCCTCTGGGGCAGCGGGGCCGAGGTGGCGCGGGGCAGGTCCACTTGCAGCCCCTGGACCAGCATCGGGGCCGTCACGATGAAGATGATCAAGAGCACCATCATGACGTCCACCAGCGGCGTGATGTTGATCTCGGCCAGATTCTCGAAGTCGTCGCCGGTGCGGAACGTCATGCCTGCCTCAGGTGAAGGTCCGCTCGGTGAGGTTGAGGAACTCCAGCAGGAAGTCCTCCATGACGCCTCGCTGCCGGCGGAGGGCGCCGAGGAACGCGTTGTAGGCGATCACGGCCGGGATCGCCGCGGCGAGCCCGGCGGCCGTGTTGATGAGCGCCTCGGCGATGCCCGGTGCGACCGCCACGATGGAGGTCGAGCCCGAGGTGGCAATGGCCTTGAACGTGTTCATGATCCCCCACACCGTCCCGAACAGGCCGATGAAGGGGGTGGCGGACGCCGTGGTGGCGAGAAACGGCAGGAAGCGCTGGAGCCTGGCGCCCTCGATGCCGATCGCCCGCTGCAGCGCCCGCTCGACTGCGGCCAGGCTCTTGATTTGCCCCCCCGCCTGCCCCGAGCGCTGCACGACCCGGGCCTGCGCCTCGAGTTCCAGGAAGCCGGCGCGGAACATTCCAGCGAGCGGGGCCTCCGGGACCTTGCTCGCCGCGGCCTGTACCTCGGCGAGCCTGGTGGCCCGGCGGAAATCCGCCATGAACACCTGGTTGCTCCGCTCGGCGTGCCGGAGCTGGCGGATCTTGAGGAACATGAGGGTCCAGGAAACGAGGGAGAATACCGCCAGCACGGCGAGGACGCCCTTGCCGACCGCACCGACGGACCCGAAGGCGTGGAAGAGCTCAGTCACGGGGGGGATTGTACGCGGCCCCGCCGCCCGCACCAACAGCTCGGCGGTGGATCACGTGCGTGCCGGCCAGCACGTCGTGCAGCGCCCGCCGGTCGCGGCGGAAGAGCGGCAGCAGAAAACCGATCCCCAGCGTTGCCAGGCTCACGAGCAGGGCCACGGCTCGCAGCAGCGCCCGCGGATAGCCGATCGGCACCCTTTGCTGCCAGTCGACCAGCCGCAGGCCGAGCAGGCGCAGCCCCGGCGTCCCGCCCCGTCGCGCCCACCCGTGGAGCACGTAGTAAAGCGCGAACAGCACCCACAGCACCGCGCTCGCCCCAGCCAGCCACGCCCTGGTCTGGAGGCTGGGCGGGAGAGCGTCGGGGGAAAGCAGGTAGCGTTCCGCGCCGGCAATGGCGAGGACCGGCGCGAACGGCACCAGCGAGCCGGCGGTGAACAGCAGGAGGTCGAGCAGCCACGCCAGCAGGCGCCACCCGAACCCGGCCGGCCGGGGCGCCAGCAGTCCCACCGTGTAGTCGTCCTCGGTCTGCCGCAACGGGTCGCGCTCGGGATCCGGTATCGCCGAACAGGCCGGCTCGACGGCCAGCCGCAGCGTGCCGAGGGCGAGGATGTCGCCGGCCGCCAGGGTGCGCGGCGCGGTGACGCGCTCGCGGTTGACGAAGGTGCCGTTGGAGGAGCCGGTGTCCTCGACGACCAGCTCGCCGTCGGCTCGCCAGTACAGGACCGCGTGCAGGCGCGACACGCTGTCGTTGCGCAGGCGGAGGTCGCAAGAGCGGCTGCGGCCCACTGTCAGCCTCCCGGCGTCGAGCGCATAGACCTGGTCGCCGGCCCGCAACCGCAGGGGCCGCGGTTCAGAAGGGGGAGACGCCGCCACGCTCGTTGTGGATGAGCCAGAGAGCCGAGTAGGCGTTGATCAGGCGGAAGCGGCAGCGGTAGAGCGGCTCGAGGTGCGCCGTGTCCCCCCGGTAGAGAGCATCGTCGATGAACCACCCGAACCGCCGCTCGAGCTCCGCGGCGCGCTGCAGGGACTGGGTCGCGCGCTCGAGCAGGTCTGCGAGATGCTCGGAGCCGAGCCTTTGCAGCCGGTCGATTTCCCGCGCTTCCTCGTCCATGCGGATGCGCAGGGCGGCCGCCAGCACGAGCAGGCGGTCGCGCTCGTCCGCCAAGGTTCCGGCCTCGGAACGGCGGGCCTGCAGCGCCTGACAGGCCGCCACTTCGGCCGGCTCGAGCCGCAACGCCGCCAGCTCCTTGGCCTGGACCGCCTCGGCCGGCGAGCGGTCGCGCCCCACCAGCTCGAGCGCGAAGACGATCTTCGAAAGGTACTCCTGGATGAGAGGGTCGGCCGAAAGCTCCACGATCGCCGGCTCGGACACCTCCTCGAGCGGGGCCTCCGCGATTTCCTCGGCCTCGCCGTCCAGGGCGGCGGCGCCGGCAGGCTGGTGCTGCAGGGCGGCCGCCGCCGGGGCTGCAGACTCGAAGCGCTCGAGGATGCGATCGAGCGACTGCCTGAGCTCGAGCGCGTCTTCCCGCCTGACGCTCTCCTCCTGCAGGCCCCGGTCGAACCGCTCCTGGGCCGACGCGTACAGATCGAGCGCCTGCCGGAGCTGCTCGTCGACCATCTCGGGGTGGGTCTGGAGCTGCCGTTCGAGGTCCTTGACGCGGCTGGAGTCGTCGGCGAGCCGGGCTCGCTCCTCCTCCCAGAGATCGTGGAACCTCGACTTGATGGCGACCGTCGTCTGCATGATGGCGGGGAGGAGGCGGGGGTTGAGGAGCCCCTCCCCGAGCCGGCGCTTGAGCGTGCGGAAACGGTCGAGCGCCCCACCAGCCGCCAGCTCGGTGAAGCTGCGGCAGGCCAGCACCTCGGCCCGCAGGTCGTTGAGCGCACCGAGCAGGATCGCCACCTCGGTGTCGTCGGCCTGGCCCGCCGGCCGTCCGGCGAGAAGCGGCTGCACGATCCGCTCGATCTCGTGCCTTTCCCGCGGCAGCACGCCGCCGCTCGGCCGGGGGATCTCGGCCAGCCTGGTGAACAGGATGTCGAGCTTGTCGAGCGTGTCGGGCTCTGAGGTGTCGCCGTCGAGGTAAAACTTGGCGATGGCCAGCAGCACCTTCTCGTCTTGCGTCCGCAGCCGGTCGAAAAAGCGCCGCAACGCGGAAGGGGGGATCCCGTCGTCGACTTCGCGCAGCTTCCTGCCGTGGCTGTCGAGCTTGGCCGAGAGCTGCTGGATCGCCTTCTCGGTGCGGGCCGCCTCCGGGAGTCCGATGCTGGCCGCCAGCTCGCGCAGCTCGTTGAAGAGAGCAGGGAAGTCGAGCTCGACCGGGCAGGCCTCGTTGCGGAGGTGCTTGAACAGACCCTGGAGAAGCTGGTAGAAGGTCCACTGCGACCGGCAGCGATCCGTGAGGCGGACATAGCGCTGGTTGAGGGCATGCAGGTCGTTCGGAGCCATGGCGACGCGTCCGGAACGGAGTTTACACCAGTGGTTCGCGGGCAGGTCAACGGGAGGCGGGGATGCTGAAGGAAAAGGTGGTCACGAGCACGCGTGTCTCGGAGGTGGTGTCGACCCTGGCGGCCGAGCTGAGCGCCGACCTCGAGGGGAGGGATCCCGTCTTCATCTGCATCCTCAAGGGGGCCATCTTCTTCTTCACGGCGCTCACGCAGCGGCTCTCGCGCTCGGTGGTCATCGACTTCATCCAGGTCTCCTCGTACGGAGCCACGACCGAGTCCTCGGGCACCGTCATCCTCGTCAAGGACATCACAGTCGACATCGCCGGCAAGGATGTCTACCTCGTCGAGGACATCGTGGACACCGGGCTCACCCTCGCCGACGTGGTGGCGCTGCTCAAGGCCCGCCACCCGCGCTCGGTGCAGGTCGTGGCTCTCCTCTCCAAGCCGTCGCGCCGCAAGGTGGACGTCCCGCTCGACTTCGTGGGGCTCGAGATCGAGGATCGCTTCGTGGTCGGCTTCGGCCTTGACTTTGCCGAGCAGTTCCGTAACCTTCCCGACATTTGGGAGTACGCCCCGGACCAGGAGGGAGCATGAGCGAGAAGCTGACCGTGGTCACAACTCCGGCGGCGCCGAAGGCGATCGGGCCTTACAGCCAGGGTGTGGCGTCGGGCTCGCTGGTCTTCGTCTCTGGCCAGATACCGCTCGACCCGGCGACCGGGGAACTCGTGGGCGCCGACTTCGGGGCGCAGGCGGAGCGGGCGCTGGCCAACCTCGCGGCAGTGGTGGCGGCGGCCGGCTGCCAGCTCGACCAGGTTGCCAAGGTCAACGTCTATCTCACCGACCTCGCGAGGTTCGGGGAGTTCAACGAGATCTACAGCCGCTGCTTCGGCGGGCACCGGCCGGCGAGGGCCGTGGTGCAGGTTTCGGCACTGCCCAGGGGCGCACAGGTTGAGGTGGAAGCCATCGTGGTCCGCTGATGGCCGAGCTGAGCGACGTCCGGATCCTCATTCGCGGCGGCGGCGAGCTGGGGAGCGCGGTCGCCGCCCACCTCGCCCGCCAAGGGGCGGGGCGGATCCTCCTCGTCGAAGGGCCGTTCCCCAAGGCCGTCCGCCGCAACGTCTGCTTTTCGGAGGCCGTGTTCGAGCACGCCAAGACCGTGGAAGGGGTCACGGCCCGCTTCGTGATGCTGCTCTCCGAGATCGATCGCATGCACGAAATGGGGGACCTGGCCATCACCACCCAGGCTCTCCCCGAGGTGCTCGCGGCCTGGCCGCCGGACGTCTACGTCGAGGCGGCGATGCTGCGCAGCAACTGGGGCCTGTCCAGGGAGCTGGCTCCGATCGTCATCGCCCTCGGGCCGGGGTTCCAGGCCGGCAAGGACTGTCACGCCGTGGTCGAGACCACGCGCGGGCCGCGCCTGGGGCGCGTCCTCTCGGGAGGGCACTCGCTGGCCGCGGCGCCACCGGCCGAGATCATGGGGTACAGCCAGGAGCGCGTCATCAAGGCGCAGAGGGCGGGGGTGTTCCGCACCGCCCACCGCATCGGCGATCGCGTCGAGCAGGGCGAGAAGATCGGCGTGCTCGTGCTGCTTTTCGAACGGGCCGACCTCTACCGCGGGGTGCCGGTCGACTGCGAGTACCCGGTCGTCGCGCGCATTGGCGGCGTCATTCGCGGGTTGCTGCGCGACGGCGTGCCGGTCGTGGCCGGCGACAAGATCGGCGACATCGACCCTCGTGGTCTCACCGAGGATCTCGAACACCTCTCCGACAAGGCCGTGCGGGTTGCGGAGGGCGTTCACGAGGCGATCGTGTTGAATCTCGGGCGACTGCCTGCCGATCGCCGGAACGGCGTCGCTCCCGCTTCCTGACGGCCGGTCACTTGGCACGATTCGTGAAAGGCGGTCTCGCCGTGGGGAACGGTCGTGCTAGGATAACGACGATGAAGACGCGCACCCTGCTTGCTGCTTCCCTGGTCCTCTTGATGGGAACTCTCGTCTCCGGCGAAAACAGCCGTCCGGTCTTCCCGAGCGTCACGCTCACGGACCTGGATGGCCGGGTCGTCGACATCAAGAACTACCAGGGCGCCGTGGTACTCCTCAACTTCTGGGCGACCTGGTGCGGCCCCTGCCGCATCGAGCTGCCCGAGCTGCAGAAGCTCTACGGCGAGCTGGGAGGCAGGGGCTTCGTCGTCCTTGCCGTCGCGGTCGACACGCCGGTCGCCAAGGTTCGACCGTTCATGGACAGGCTCGGGCTCACCATGCCGGCGCTGCTCATGGACGCCCGCTCGCAGCGGGCCCTCGGTATCGACCGCATTCCCTTCTCGATCCTGCTGGATCGGGAGTCCAGGGTGGTCCAGATCTACCCCGGCTACTCGCCGGAGATCGTGGACGACATCCGCCGCCGGGCCGAGGCGCTGCTGGCGGCAGGTACGCAAGGAGGCAAGTGACATGCGCAAGGCGATCCTGATCACGGTTTGCGTCCTGGCGAGCGCGGGGGCGTTCGCCCAGGGGACCCCCGGCACCGTGGAACTCACGCCAACGGTGGGGTACTGGTTCGGCGACGTCATGGCGCGCGGGACCACGACCGCGTTCGACTTCGACGTGACGATCGACGACGCTCCGCAGTACGGACTGCGCGTCGCCTACCGTTTCACCGACAACTGGGCGCTGGAAGGCTTTCTCAGCCGCGGGCGGCACGACCTCGTCACCGGCCGCGAGGAGCTGTTCGGCGGCCGGAACAAGATCGGCGACATCGATCTCACGACCGGCACCCTCGGCTTCGAGGTGGGGTTCGGTCGCAGCCGGCTGGTGCCGTTCTTGGCCGGCGCCATCGGCGCCCAGCGCATGGAGCCCAACCTCTCCAGCATGAGCGCCGACACCCGCTTCGTGGGCAGCTTCGGCACCGGGTTCAAGCTCTTCTTCAGCCCGCAGGTCGCGCTGCGCTTCGACTGGCGCGGCCACGGCGTCAACACCGGGCGCTCCGAGCGCGACTGCGACTGGTGGGAAGATTGCCACCACCGCGGGGACGACGAGTGGCTGTACTTCAAGGAGGTCGGGCTCGGGCTCACCTTCGTGTTCTAGGGGCGCGGGACTGGCGGTTCGAGCCCCGGCCCGAACGGACGACACCTCGATCCGCGGGTGACCGCTGTCACAGCGATTGCGCTTTACGCAGTACCAGGGCTGATAGCATGCCGGCGGCGGGGCGACCCGCCGCCCCTGCCGACGGGAGGCGATGAGGGTTCCGTGACCATGAGGCTCCGTGTTCCGACCCTGGTCGTGAGCGGAGTGTGCCTGCTTGGCGCACGGGGGCTTGCTGCGGAGCCGCCCGACCCGGCCAGGACCTACGAGGCCAGCGCCAGCGTCTCCTCGGTGCTTGTGCCGGTGACCGTGCGCGATGGCAAGGGCCGGCTGGTGTCGAACCTCGACCAGAAGAAGTTCCGCCTCTTCGTGGACGGCATCGAGTTCCCCATCAAGTCGTTCTGGCGCGAAGGAGGGCTGCCGATCTCGTACACCTTCCTTCTCGACACTTCGGGCTCGATGGGACGGCGGCGGCTCGGCAAGGCGGCCGAGGCCATCCTCGAGATGGTCGGGCAGCTCAGGCCTCACGACGAGGTGTGCCTCATCACCTTCGGCGCCGCCGAGGTGAAGCGGCGCCTGCCGTTCGGCAGCGATCCGGGCCAGCTCCGGCCGCTGCTCGACTCGCTCCGGGGGTTCGGAACCACGGCCCTGTACGATCTGCTCACGATCGCCCCCCAGGCCATGGACGGCGCCAAGAATGTGCGGCGGGCCATCATTCTGTTCACGGACGGCGTCGATACGGCCTCGGACATGAAGCCGGAGGACGCGCTGAAGGTCCTGGAGGGGCTCTCGGACCCGCTGTACGTGCTCGGCATCGAGCCGCCCCCGGCAGAGGAGGGTCCGGAAGACGGCTACGAGCAGCTCCTGATGCGATTTGCCGCTGCCTCTGGTGGGCGTTACCTGCGGGTCGACCAGGCAGCGAAACTGCCGGACTTCGCGAAGGAGTTGCGTCGCGAGCTGTCGATGCGGTACATCATCGACTTCCAGCCCTCCGGACTCGGCAGCGTGAAGTGGCGGAAAATCGAGGTCCGAGTCGATGGCGGCTACGAGGTGACGGCCCGGCTGGGGTACTCGGGCACGTTGCCGTAGCGGGAGGCGCTCGCGTGCGCCTTGACAACTTGGACGAAGCGGTGTGAAATGTTTCCCGTCGTCGATACGAAGGAGAAGCTCGAAGGTTACAAAACCTCGAAGGAGCAAAGGGAGGAAAGGGCATGAGAAAGTCGGTGTTGGGTGTGCTCGTGGTCGCTGTGGCGCTGATCGCAAGTGGTTGCGCGACCAAGACCTACGTGAACGAGCAGGTCGCGGCCGCCAGCAAGGCGTCGGACGCCAAGATCGGCGAGGTGCAGAAGCAGGTCGAGGCGACCCAGATGGACGTCACCAACCTCAAGAAGTCCGATGCGGCGCAGAACGAGCAGCTCGCCAAGCTCTCGGAGACCGCGCGGGAGGCGCTGGCACGGGCGCAGGAGGCGGGCCGCAAGGCCAACAAGTTCCTCTACGAGGTGACGCTGTCCGACGACTCCGTTCGCTTCGCCCTGAACAAGAGCGAGGTCGAGAAGGAGTACAAGGCTGCGCTCGACACCCTCGGCGCGCGCCTCAAGAACGACGGCAAGACCAAGAACCTCTACATCGAGATCCAGGGCCACACCGACTCGCTCGGCTCCGAGAAGTACAACCTCAAGCTCGGGCAGGAGCGGGCCGAGGCCGTGATGCGCTACCTCAACATGCAGCACGGCATTCCGCTGGCGGCGATGAACGTCATTTCCTACGGCGAGTACAAGCCGATCGACGACAACAAGACCGCGGCCGGCCGCGCCAAGAACCGCCGGGTCACCATCGTGGTTCTCGAGTAGTCTGGACTTCCGAAAGACGAACCGGCGCCCCGAGGTCGCTCCTCGGGGCGTTTTCTTTGCGGCGCGGGCGGCGAGGGGCTTGCATGGCCACTCGACGGTAATGGCGCTATCATTGCTGCAGCGATACGGAGGTGCGGTGTGAAGAAGGTCGTCATTGCTTCGGTCCTGCTCCTGGTGGCTGGCTCCGTCATGGCTGCGACCCTCGTGCTCAAGGGTGGCAAACGTCTGGAAGTCAAGAGCTTCGTCCAGCAGGGGAACGTCATGGTGGTGACGCTGCCCGACGGGCGGATGCAGTCCTACCCGATGGCCGCCGTCGACACGGCAGCCACGAGCGAGGCCAACCCGGCGCCGTCCGCTCAGCCCGCCGCCAGGCCCTCGGGCCCGCGAAGCCCGTTTGCCGCCGCCAAGGCCGAGCCGGGAGAGGCGACCCTCGTCGTGACCGACGCCGATGTCGCCCACGCTGCCGGGCGCGACGACGAGGAGGAGGCGGCGGGCGGCGAAAAGGAAAAGGCACCGGCGGGCGCCGGGGCGGCGAAGGTCGAGGTCGTCCAGTTCGGGAAGAGGGATGTCAGCGAGGGTCAGTGGGAAGTCGACGTCGTGGTCGCCAACGTCGGCGATGCCGATGCCGGCGGGGTCAGCGTGACCGCCCACGCCACCGACGTCTCCGGAAACACGCTCGGAAGCGGCAGCGGCAGCGTGCAGGGAAAGCTGGAGCCCGGCAAGCAGGCGAGCCTCTCGATCAGGATGGCCGCCCTCGACGGGGTGGCGAGCTTCCGCTTCGACGTCAGCTACCAGTCCATCAAGCCGGTGCCGCCTCCCCCGACTCCGGGCGCCGAGGGCGGCGCGGCGCCGGCAGGGGCAGCGTCGTCACCAGCGGCGTCCGCGACCCCGCGGGTGACTCGCGTGCAGGCTCCGCCCAACATGATCCCCTCGGTCAACCAGGCCGGTGGCAACCCCAATGCGCAGCTGCCTCTCACGGCGCCGCCCACCGCGCCGCCGGCATCCAGGTAGCCAAGTTCCGGGTCCGCGCACGAGCACGAAGGCCCGGGGAAAGCCCCGGGCCTTTCGATTGCGGTCCGGCGGCCGCGGTCACTCCTCGCGATGCGCCCGCCGCGAGTCCCAGTACATGTAGGCGACCAGGCCAGCGTAGAAGACGAGTGCCAGGAGCTCTGCCCGGTACCCCTCGGCGTTGTTGAAGAGGTTGACACCGAGCTTGCCAGCCAGCTCGAGCTCCTGCGACACCCAGCGCAGCAGCGCGGCCAGCACCCCCATCACCGCCCCGCCGGCGATGAAGCCCGAGGCGATGAGCGTGCCACGGTTGCTTCGCGCCTGCCGGAGCGCGTCGTCGCCCCGCGCCGACTTGCCGACGAAGTGGGCGACGAGCCCGCCGACCAGCAGCGGTACGTTGAGTTCCTGCGGCAGGTACATGCCGAGGGCGAACGGCAGCGCCGGCACCTTGACCATTTGCAGGAGCATGATCAAGAGCGCCCCGACGCCGTACAGGATCCAGGGGGCCGGCTCGTTCGACATCATGAGCTTGACGACGGTGGCCATGGCGTTGGCCTGCGGGGCCGGCAGAGGGTTCGGGGTCTCGGGGGTTTCGACGAAGCCGTAGACCTTGCCGAGCAGCATGATCACCGAACCCACGGTGAGCGCCGCCACGAGCGAGCCGAGGAGCTTGGAGCGCTGCTGTACGGCCGGCGTCGCCCCCGTCCAGTAGCCGATCTTGAGGTCGGTGACGAACCCGCCCACGGTCGACAGCGCCGTGCACACGATCCCGCCGATGAGCAACGCCGCCAGCATCCCGGCGTTGCCGGAAAGCCCGACGCTGGCGAGGATCGCGCACGCCAGGATGAGGGTCATGAGCGTCATGCCCGAGACCGGGTTCGAGCCCACCGTGGCCGTGGCCTGGGCGGCCACGGTCGTGAACAGGAAGGAAATGACAAGAACGACCGCGAGCGCGATGAGTGTGAGGCCGAATGCGTTGGACTCCTGCCTGAGCACGCCGAAGAGCAGGAACAGGAGGATCACCACGGCCAGCCCGCCGAGCCCGAGCAGCACGCCCTTCATCGGCAGGTCGCGGTCGGTGCGGTCTGCCGATGTGCCGGCCTGCTCCTTCTTGCCGAACAGCTCCTTGAACCCGAGCCCGAACGCCGAGGCGATGATGCGCCAGCTCCGGATGATCCCCAGCATTCCGGCGCAGGCAATGCCGCCGATTCCGATCATCCGCACGTACGCGCGGAAGATCTGGTTCGCGTCCATGGCCGAAATGAGCCGGCCCCCGGCCTGGGACCCGACCGCGATCGTGAGGGAGTCGCCGAAGTAGCCGATGAGCGGTACGAGCACGAACCACGACAGGAACGACCCGGCGCAGATGATGGCGGAGTAGCGCAAGCCGATGATGTAGCCGAGCCCCATGACCGAGGAGAGCACGTCGATCCTCAGCTCGAGCCTCGCCTTCTCGCCGAGCGTGCGCAGGAACGGGATGGCCCGGCTCGTGACCAGCTCGGAAAACGCAGAGAAGTGGATCACGAGGAAGTCGAAGATTCCTCCGACCGCCGCGGCGACCGCGAGGACCTTGGCCTGCTTGCCTCCTGACTCGCCGGCCACCAGGATTTCCGTCGTTGCCGTGGCCTCGGGGAACGGCAGCTCGCCGTGCATCTCTTTCACGAAGTAGCGGCGCAGCGGAATGAGCAGCAGGATGCCGAGGATCCCGCCGAAGAGCGCGACGAGGAAGAGCTTGAAGAGATCGACTGGCAAGCCGAGGATGAACAGCCCCGGAATCGTGAAGATCGACCCGGCCACGATCAGCCCCGAAGCGGCGCCGATCGACTGGACGATGACGTTTTCGAGCAGGGTCGAACGGCGCTTGAAGGTGACTCCGATCCCCACGGCCAGGATCGCGATCGGAATCGCGGCCTCGAAGACCTGCCCGACCTTGAACCCCAGGAAGGCGGCCGCCGCGGAGAAGAGGGCGGCCATCACGATCCCCATCGTGACGGAGCGCGTGGTCCACTCGGGCACGACCTCGCCGGGCTTCACGAGCGGGGTGTAAACCTCGCCAGGCTTGAGCGTGCGGTAGGCGTTTTCGGGCAGGGTGCGGCGCGATGTCTCCATGCGGGCCTCCTCGCGACTGCGCCGGGAGCGTAGCGGCTGCTCGTGGCGGAAATCAAGGCTGGCCGCCCACCCACCCGCCCGGTGGGTGGTGGTTGGTTCTTCGCCCGCACCCCCACACGCTACGGCCCCCGCTCCTCCTCCGCCGCCCGTCTGCCCCGGCCCGTCCTCGATCTGGACGTGGAAGTCGTCGTGGTCGTGGACGTGGTGGGTCCGGGCGTCGCAGGACATGCTCGCGGTGCCGGCTCCGGAGGTCGACGGGGTATACTACCGGCCGCGCGGCGCTCTCGGGGCGCTGCAAACCGCAAATCACGACGATGGGTGGACACCATGGATAAGCCTCAGGACTGCAGCGGCGCGCCGGCTCCGCCCGAACGGTTGCTGGTCGAGTTTCCCGCGCCCTCCCCGGAGGAGTGGCGGCAGGAAGTGGTCAAGCTCCTCAAGGGCGCACCGTTCGAGAAGAAGATGCTGACCTCGACGGTCGAAGGCATCACCCTCAGGCCGCTGTACACCTCCGAAGACATGGCCGGGCTCGAGTTCGAGGGCGTGATGCCGGGCGACGCACCGTTCCCGCGCGGCACGAAGCTCCTGGGCTTCCGCGAGGGACCGTGGCTCGTCGCACAGGAGCTGCCGTACCCGACGTACGAGGAGCTCAACGCGGCGTTGCGCTTCGACTTGGAGCGCGGGCAGACGGCCGTGAACCTGCTGCTGGACCGTGCCACCCAGGCGGGGCTCGACCCGGACATGGCGAGGGCGGACGAGGTCGGTGCCGACGGAACCTCGATCGCCTCGCTCATCGGCCTCTCGCGGGCTCTCGACGGGGTCGACCTCGAGCAGGTTCCGATCCTGGTCCAGCCCGGCTCGGCGGCGCTTCCTTTCGCGGCGCTGCTGGTGGCGTACCTTCGCCGGCACGGCAAGGACGTGTCGAAGCTGAGAGGCTCGCTGGGGATGGATCCCCTGTGCGGGCTCGTGACGTTCGGCGAGCTGCCGGTCTCGCTCGGGCGCGCCTACGACGAGCTGGCCACCCTGACGCGGTGGGGCTCCGAGGCCGCACCGGCGGTCGCGACGCTGGCGGCGTACGGGTTCCCGTACCACGACAGCGGTGCGAGCGCGGTCCAGGAACTCGCCTTCACGCTGGCCACGGCGGTCGAGCACCTGCGCCAGCTCGCCCGGCGCGGCGTGGAGGTCGAGACCTCGGCGCGCAAGATGCTCTTCGGGCTGTCGGTGGGCGCCCATTTCTTCATGGAGGTGGCCAAGCTGCGCGCCGCCCGCATGCTGTGGGCGCAGGTCGTGCAGGCCAGCGGCGGGAGCGAAACCGCGGCGAAAATGACGCTGCACGCCCGCTCTTCCTCGTGGAACAAGACGGTCTACGATCCATACACGAACATCCTGCGCGCCACCACGGAGGCGTTCGCTGCCGTGCTGGGGGGGTGCGACAGCCTGCACGTGGCGCCGTTCGACGCGGCGCTGGGGCTGCCGTCCGAGCTCGGACGCCGCATCGCCCGCAACACCCAGACGATCCTTCGTGAGGAGGTCCATCTCGACGCTCTGGTGGACCCGGCGGGCGGCTCGTGGGCCGTCGAGGCGCTCACGGCGGAGGTCGCAGAAAGGGCCTGGGCGCTTTTCCAGCAGATCGAGGCCGAGGGCGGGATGCTGGCGGCGCTCGAGAAGGGGATCCCGCAGCGCCTGGTGAGCGAGGTCGCGGCGGAGCGGGCACGGGCGGTGGCCGGGCGGAGGGAGTCGATCCTCGGGGTGAACGTCTATCCGAACCCCACCGAGCCGCGCCCTGTCCGCCGGCACCCCGACCATGCGGCGCTCCACGCCGCCCGCTCGGCCCGGCTGCAGGAGCTGAGGTGCAGCCAGGAGCACGCCGAGAACGTGCGCGTCCTCGAGTCGCTCCAGCACATCCTGGAGAGCCGGCCCGAGGAGCTGTTCGAGTCGCTCGTGAACGCCGCGGCGCGCGGCGCCACGATCGGCGAGTTCGCCAAGACGCTGCGGACCGGCGACACCCCGGGGCCTCGCGTGACCCCGGTCCGCATCCACAGGGCCGCCGAGCCGTTCGAGGCGCTGCGGGAGAAGGTCGAGGCGTGGCGGGAGCGCCAGGGGGAGGGGCCGCAGGTCTTCGTGGCCGCGGTCGGTTCCCTCGCCGAACTCATGCCGCGGCTCGACTTCACCCGCGGTTTCTTCCAGGTGGGAGGGCTGAGAGTGGAGGCTTCCGAGACGTTCGCTTCGGAAGAGGCGGCGCGGGCCGCGGCGGCCGGGTCTGCCGCTCCGATCGTGGTGGTGCTGTCGACCGATGAGCGCTATCCGGAGCTGGTGCCGGCGCTGGCGCCGGCGCTGAAGGCAGCCCGGCCCGGCGTGCTGCTCGTCCTGGCCGGCTATCCCAAGGACCACATCGAGGCGTTCAGACAGGCCGGCATCGACGAGTTCATCCACATCCGCAGCGACGTGTACGGGACGCTCGCGGCGCTCGCCGCCAAGATCGGGGTGCAGCTATGAGCACGATCCCATCCTTCGCCAACGTACCCCTGCGCCTGGCCGGCACCCGGCGCTCCCTGGCCGAATGGAAGGCCCGGGTGCGGGCCGAGAAGGGGATCGATCCGGACACCCTCCACTGGATGACCAACGAGCAGATTCCGGTGCGGCCGCTGTACGCCGCCGAGGATCTCGAGGGGCTCGAGCACCTCTCGTACACTGCCGGCATCCCGCCGTTCCTGCGCGGGCCGTATGCCAGCATGTACGTGATCCGGCCGTGGACCGTGCGCCAGTACGCCGGCTTCTCGACCGCGGAGGAGTCCAACGCCTTCTACCGGCGCAACCTGGCGGCCGGCCAGAAGGGGCTGTCGGTGGCGTTCGACCTGGCGACGCATCGCGGCTACGACTCCGACCATCCGCGGGTCGTGGGCGATGTCGGCAAGGCCGGTGTGGCCATCGACTCGGTGGAGGACATGAAGATCCTGTTTGACGGCATCCCGCTCGGCGTCATGTCGGTGTCGATGACGATGAACGGGGCGGTCCTGCCGGTGATGGCGTTTTACATCGTGGCCGCGCTCGAGCAGGGGGTGCCCCTCGCCAGGCTTTCCGGCACGATTCAAAACGACATCCTCAAGGAGTTCATGGTCCGCAACACCTACATCTACCCTCCCAAGGGGAGCATGCGGATCATCGCCGACATCTTCAGCTACACCGCCCGCAACATGCCGAAGTTCAACTCCATCTCGATTTCCGGCTACCACATGCAGGAGGCGGGGGCGACCGCCGACCTGGAGCTGGCGTACACGCTGGCCGACGGGCTCGAGTACGTGCGGACCGGGCTGGCGGCGGGGCTCGCGATCGACGAGTTCGCGCCGCGGCTGTCGTTCTTCTGGGCCGAGGGGATGAACTACTTCATGGAGGTGGCCAAGCTGCGCGCCGGCCGCCTGCTGTGGGCCAAGCTCATCCGGCAGTTCGAGCCGTCCGACCCGAAGTCCATGGCGCTGCGCACCCACTCCCAGACCTCGGGCTGGAGCCTCGCCGAGCAGGATCCCTACAACAACGTGGTGCGCACCTGCATCGAGGCGATGGCGGCAGCGCTCGGGCACACCCAGTCCTTGCACACCAACGCCCTCGACGAGGCTATCGCGCTGCCCACCGACTTCTCGGCCCGCATCGCCCGCAACACCCAGCTTTACCTCCAGGAAGAGACGAAGATCTGCCAGATCATCGACCCGTGGGGCGGCTCGTACTACCTCGAGTGGCTCACCGACCGACTCATGCGCAAGGCGTGGGGGCACATCCAGGAGGTCGAGGCGCTGGGCGGCATGGCGAAGGCGATCGAGTCGGGGCTGCCCAAGCTGCGGATCGAGGAGGCTGCGGCCCGCCGCCAGGCGCGCATCGACTCCGGCAAGGAGGCGATCGTCGGGGTCAACAAGTACAGGCCGCTCACCGAGGAGCCGATCGAGATCCTCGAGGTCGACAACACGGTGGTTCGCCGCCAGCAAATCGAGCGCCTGGCCGAGCTCCGGCGCACCCGCGACGGTGGAGCCGTACAGCGCGCCCTCGATGCGATCACGCGCGCGGCGGCCTCGGGCGAGGGGAACCTGCTGGAGCTCGCCGTCGAGGCGGCGAAAGTCCGCGCCACGCTCGGCGAGATCTCGCTGGCGATCGAGCAGGTGTGGGGGCGCCACAAGGCGGAGGTGCGTACGATTTCGGGAGTCTATTCGGCCGAGTTCGGAGAGGCCGACGAGGTGGGCGAGGTGCGCCGGCTCGTCGCTGCGTTCGAGCGACACGAGGGGCGGCGGCCCCGTATCCTGGTGGCCAAGATGGGGCAGGACGGGCACGACCGCGGCGCCAAGGTGGTGGCCACGGCGTTCGCCGACCTGGGGTTCGACGTCGACGTGGGGCCGCTGTTCCAGACCCCCGAGGAGACCGCCCGCATGGCGGTCGAAAACGACGTCCACATCGTCGGTATGTCGTCACTGGCGGCCGGGCACAAGACGTTGCTGCCGCAGCTCGTCGCCGAACTCGCCAGGCTCGGGCGCGAGGACATCATGGTGATCTGCGGCGGGGTCATCCCGGCGCAGGACTACGAGTACCTGCGCAGCCACGGTGCGGCGGCGATCTTCGGGCCCGGCACGGTGATTCCGCACGCGGCGAAGCTGCTGCTGGGCGAGCTGGCGCAGCGCCTCCACATCGAGCTGTGAGGCCCCAGGAGCGGTGAGGCGCAGCCCGCGCCGCCGGGCCGGGCGGGCCTGCTGTAAGCTGGGGTGAGGGGAGGCGAGGTGAGCCACGATTCAGGCGACGGCCGGTCGGCGTTGCGAGTGGTTCCCGGAGTCGAGGGCGGCCACGACGGGCTGCCAGGCCGGGACCGCGGGGCACCGCGTCGCGTCCCCACCCGCCGCCAGCTCTCGACCGAGGAGTACGTCGAAGGTGTGCTCTCGGGTGACAGGACCCGCCTCGGCAGGGCGATCACGCTCGTCGAGTCCAACGCTGCCGCTCACCTCGCTCAGGCCCAGGAGGTGCTGCGCAGGCTCCTGCCGCACACGGGGCGGTCCGTGCGCGTTGGCATCACCGGTGTGCCAGGGGCGGGCAAGAGCACGTTCATCGAGGCGCTGGGGTCATACCTCACGAGTCAGGGGCACCGTGTCGCGGTGACCGCCGTGGACCCGACCTCGAGCCGCACCGGCGGTTCGATCCTCGGCGACAAGACCCGGATGGAGCGGCTGTCGGCCGACCCCCGGGCGTTCATTCGCCCGTCTCCGTCCGGCGGCGTGCTCGGCGGCGTCGCCCGTAAGACGCGGGAGACGATCCTGCTCTTCGAGGCGGCAGGCTACGACGTCATCCTGGTCGAGACGGTCGGAGTGGGGCAGAGCGAGGTCACGGTTCGCTCGATGGTCGACTTCTTCCTGCTCGTGCTGGTGGCCGGGGCGGGGGACGAGCTCCAGGGCATCAAGAAAGGCGTGGTCGAGCTGGCCGACGCCATCCTCGTCAACAAGGCAGACGGGGACAACAAGGTGGCGGCGGAGGTGGCGCGCGGCGAGTACGAGCGGGCGCTTCACTACCTCCAGCCTGCCACGCCGGGCTGGCAGAGCCGGGCGGTGTGCGCCTCCTCGCTCACCGGCGAGGGGATTCCCGAGATCTGGCAGATGATCGAGGAGTTTCGCTCCACCGCCGAGGCGTCCGGGGCGTTTGACCGCCGGCGCAGGGAGCAGGAGCGCGACTGGCTGCACGCCCTCATCGAGCAGCAGCTCCTGGAGCGCTTCCGCGCCAATCCCAAAGTGGCGCGAACGCTGCCGGAACTCGAGGCGGCAGTCATGGATGGCCGACTACCGGCGACCTCGGCAGCCCAGCGCTTGCTTGAGCTGGTTTCCTAGGGAATGCCCGCGCACCGCCCGCACTTGTACGCTCGGGCGCCGGTGCGCCCCGTGGAGGCTGCAGATGGCTGATCGTCCCGGTGCTGTGACGTTTCTCGGCAACCCGCTCACGCTGACTGGCGAGCCCGTCGCGGTGGGCCAGAAGGCTCCCGATTTCACGGCGCTGCGCGCTGACCTTTCCCCGTTCTCGCTGTCCGGCGAGGGGGGCAAGATCGTGGTCATCAACTCGGTGCCGTCGCTCGACACCCCGGTCTGCGCCGCGCAGGCGCGGCGGTTCAACCAGGAAGCGGCGGGACTCGGGCCCGACGTGAAGGTTGTCGTGGTGTCGATGGACCTCCCGTTCGCGCAGAAGCGCTTCTGCGCCACCGAGGGCATCGCCAACCTCGAGGCGGTGTCCGATCATCGCGAGGCGGCTTTCGGACAGGCGTACGGGCTGCTCGTCAAGGAGCTCCGCCTCGATGCGCGCGCGGTGCTCGTCGTCGACCGCGAGGGTGTGCTTCGCTACCAGCAGCTCGTCGGCGAGATCTCGCACGAGCCGGACTACGACGCCGCACTGGCCGCGGTGCGCAGCCTGCGCTGAAACTCGCTGACACGCGTCTTGCGTCGTCAAGGCGTCACGGTGATGTCGCTGCGGCCGACGAGCTGGCTGTCGGAGGTCCAGATCTCCACCGTGTACCGCCCGGGCTCGATGCGGCCGTTGCGTCCCTTGTAGACGTCCCAGATCCGGAAGCCCTTGTCGTGGGCGACGAGCGAGACGGTGCGCGACCAGCGAACCGTGCTGCTGTCGCGCAGGAAACGCAGCCTGAGCCTGGCCGGCAGGCGGGACGGTGCGAAGATCGTCGCGGTCGCGTAGAGCTTGCCCTCGGGGAGCTGGCTCGCGGTCACGGTCCGCTCGAGCTCGGCAGGAACCCGCAGCGTCGCGGGGTCGATCCGGGCCGAGAAGCGGACCCGCGTGAGCCGCAGCGGCACGGGTGGGATCGCGAAGCGCAGCGCCTTGACGCCCGCGAGCACGAGAACGACGGCCAGGCCCAGTCGGAGCAGCACCTTCGGCTGCCTGAGGCGACTCCAGGTGAAGGCGAGTGGAACGGCGGCGAGAAGCGACACCGCGGCGGCGATGAGCGCTCCGTGGGTAATGTGGATGGAGAGCAGGAGCGGAATGAAGAACTGCAGCGCCGAAAACGTCACCACGAGGAAGAAGGCGAGCGCGAACCACGGCATCTCTCGCATGAGCCGGTCGAAGAGCATGTCGAAACAGGAAAGCACCGCGAGCGCGGCCAGCAGCATCACGTAGGCGCTGTTCCACGACGGAAACGTGCTCGAGTAGAAGTAGAAGGGGATCAAGAAGAAGAGGGTCTCCTGGTACATGACCCGCGTCAGGTACGAGACGAACCCCTGGGCGAAGCGGAACGCCCGTGACTCGGAAAGGCGGGCAAAGCGGGAGAAGAAGAGCGTGGAGAGCCAGGTCAGGCCGAGGAAGAGCACGACCCACTTCACAAACCCGTAGCGGTTGTGAGCCAGGACCAGCACGGCCACGCCGGTGACGAGCGCCCACACCGAGTGGACCGCCCAGAACAGGCGGGCGTAGCGGCCGTGGAGCTGCTCGACACGCCTGCCGACCAGCCTCCGGGTGACCCGCAGCCGTCTTCCGAGGGGACGCTCGCCTCTCACGGGGTGGCATTCTACCCTTGCAGGATGCCTCGACCGGCGTACACTCCTGCCCCGACATGGGCACTCCTTTCGACGGCCTGACGACCTGGATCGAAATCTCCCGCCCGGCGCTTCGCCACAACCTGCAGCTCTTCCGGGAGGTGGTCGGCGCCTCCACCCGCCTCCTGGCGGTGGTGAAGGCGAACGCGTACGGCCACGGTCTCGAGCCGGTGGCGGGCGTCTGCCAGGAGGCGGGTGCCGACATGCTCGGCGTGCACGGCGCCGACGAGGTCGCGGCGCTGCGCCGGGCTGGTATCCGGCTGCCTGTCCTCCTCATGGGGTATCTGACCCCCGGGCAGGTGGCGGCCGTGGTCGACCCGTCGGTCGAGGTGTTGGTCTCGGCCGTCGAGGTGCTGGACGCCCTGGGGGAGCGCGCTCGCGCTTTCGGGGAGCCGCTGGGCATCCATCTCAAGGTGGACACCGGGACGAACCGGCAGGGGGTGCGGCCGTCGGAAGTGACGCTCCTCGCGCGCGCGGCGATGGAGCGGGGCTTGCGGGTCGTCGGAGTGGCGACCCACTTCGCCAACATCGAGGACACCACCGACCACAGCTTCGCGTACCGCCAGCTGGCGCGCTTCTGCGAGGCCGTGGAGATGGTTCGTGCAGTGGCGGGGCCCCGCGTGGTCGCCCATGCCGCCTGCTCGGCGGCGGCACTGCTGTTCCGGGAGGCTGACTTCGATATGGTCCGGATCGGTATCTCGCTGTACGGCCACTGGCCCTCGAAGGAGACGCACCTGTCATGGCTGCTCGCGCACGGGCGCGACGGTGTCAAGCTGGCGCCGGCGCTGCGCTGGCGGGCCCGGGTCGGCCAGCTCAAGCACGTCGAGGCGGGCGAGCCGATCGGATACGGGCTTTCGTACCGGCCGACGCGCTCGACCCGCATCGCGGTGATTCCGGTAGGGTACGCCGACGGCTACCCGCGGGCCCTGTCGAGCCGTGCCCGCGTGCTGCTGCACGGGCGCCCGGCGCCGGTCGTCGGGCGGGTGTGCATGGACATCATCATGGTCGACGTCACCGACGTCGACGGCGTGCGGGTCGGAGACGTGGCGACGCTGATCGGGCGGGACGGCGAGGAGCGCGTCACGGTGGAGGAGCTCGCGGAACTCGCCGGGACGATCAACTACGAGCTGCTCGCCCGCCTCTCGCCGCTGGTGCCGCGCATCCTCGTCGAGTGAGCCGCGAGAGTCGGGCGCACCAAGCGAAGAGGGCGACCCCGCGGGGTCGCCCTCTTGCCTGTTGCGCGTGACGAACGTCAGATCGTGCGAACGTTGGCGGCCTGCAGCCCCTTCGGTCCGCGCACGATGTCGAACTCGACGCGAGCGCCTTCCTTGAGCGTCCGGAAACCCTCGCCGGCGACGGCGGTGTAGTGCACGAAGACGTCCTCGCCGCCCTCCTGCGTGATGAACCCGAAGCCCTTGGTGTCGTTGAACCACTTTACAGTTCCCTGCGCCATGCTGCTGCTTCTCCTTACCGCGGGCGGTCTTCCGTGACCGCCGTTGCTCCTGCCGGGTGCGGCCCGGCCCACCAAAAAAGCCGCAAGGTCGCGAGTCCTTGCGGCGTCATGAGCTGATCACTGACTGAAACTCAAGGCAACCACCAAACCTCACTCGGGTACGGTGACACATCGGCTCGCGTTTGTCAACTGCCGGGAGGCGTCGCGTCGAGGCGGGCGAGGCGGGGGAGGCTCGTCGGGGCGGGAATACGTCCCGGCGAGGTGTGGTTTGCCGGAGCGGGGAAACCCACCGGGCATCGTGCCCGGCCCTCGGGGCCGCTCTCAGGGGGGGGAGCGGTCCCGAACCTTTTCTGGCCTCCGGCAGGTAGGCTACAGCCATCCGGCCCAGGCGCAGGCGACCGCCACGGCGCCGACCGCAGCGGTCTCGGCGCGGAGGGTCCGCGGGCCGAGACCGAGGGGGAGGAAGCCGGCAGCGGCCGCCGCCGCCAGCTCGGACGGCGTGAACCCGCCTTCAGGGCCGACCAGGATCGAGACCCCCGGCACCGGGACCGGCGCGGTTGGAAGCGGGCCGGCGCCGAAATCGGCCACGAGGCGGACTCCGGGGGCGCCGCCGAGAAACTCCTCCAGAGCCGTCACCCGGTCGATGGCGGCCGGGCGGCTACGGCCGCACTGGGCGACCGCGGCATCCGAAAGGCGCCGCCACCGCTCGATGCGCAGTTCGTGGCGGCGTCCCTGCACGCGCTCGCACAGCAGCGGCACGATGCGCGTCGCCCCCAGCTCGGTCAGCTTCTCGACCGCCCAGTCGAACGCCTGGGTGTGCAGCACTCCCAGGCCCACGACCAGGGCTCCCGGCGGCTCGCCGCGCTCGCGACAAAGGTGGTCGATGCGGAGACGGGCCCGTCTGCCCTCCCAGCCGAGCAGCACCCCTTCGCCGACCGTGCCGTCGAGATCGAGGACCTCCACCGGTTCGCCCGGGCCCACCCTCGCCACCCGGGCGTGGTGCGAGACGGCGGCCGGCAAGAGGTGGTCGCCGGCTGCGAGGGCGGAACCTCGCCACACCAGCCGCGTCACGGTCATGCCGGCACGCACTGCAGCGCCACCCACTCCTCGAGCTCGAACACCTTCGCGACTCGCAGTCCGCACGCGCCGAGATCGCCCTCGACGACCCGACGCTGGTCGGCCATGAGGCCCGAGAGCACGAGGGTGCCGCGCTCCGCCAGGAGCGCCGCGAGCTCGCCCAGAAACGGGGTGAACTCGGCCGGGAGGAGGTTGGCGAGGATGAGGTCGAACCTGGCGCGAGCGGCAATCGCCCCGATCGTGCCGGCGAAGATCCGAACGGGGAGAGGGCGGGGCTGGATCGCCACGGTCTGCCGCGCCACGAACACGGCATCGGTGTCGATGTCGAAGCCGATCGCGGCGGCGGCCCCGAGGCCGCAGGCGGCGAGGGCGAGGATCCCCGAGCCGCACCCGACGTCCAGGACGCGCACGCCTGCGAGGTCGAGCGTCTCGAGCACTTCGAGCACGAGCCGAGTCGACTCGTGGGACCCGGTCCCGAACGCCCGGCGAGGCTCGATCAGCAGGTGCAGCCGGTCCCCCGGCGGCGGGGTGGGCGAGGCCGGATTGGGGTCGAGCCAGAGCCGGTCGCCGACGGCGGTGGGCCTGGCGTCCCGGCGGTACTCCTCGAGCCAGTCCCGCTCGGCGAACGGCCCGCTCACCATGTCGCGGGCACCGAGCAGCAGCAGCTCCGCACCGAGCGCCGCGAGGGCGTCCTCGTGCTCGCCCTCGAGAAAGATGGAAACAATGATGTCGGGTGCCTCGTCCTCGACCTGGCATCCCAGTACCGGGACGGCCTCGAGAAGCTGGGTGAGGCGATCCTCGCAGGCGGCCGGGAGCCGGCACGTCAGGACGAGGAACGAGCGCACTATGCGTTGCCCTCGAAGAGATCGCGGACCTTTTTGAAGACGCTCGGCTTCTCGTCCTCCCGCAGGATCGCCTGCAGGAGCTCCTTCTGCTTGGCGGAAAGACGCCGCGGAACCGCGACCTTGAAGTGCACGACCAGATCGCCCCTGCCACCGCGACGCAGACGCGGCAGCCCCATGCCGCGCAGGGTCACGGTGTCGCCGGGCTGGGTGCCCGACGGCACCGGGACCTTCTCGCTGCCGTCCAGGGTCGGCACCTCGACCTCGGTGCCGAGCGCGGCGAGGAACGCGGAGACCTCGACCTCCAGGTGGAGGTCGGCACCGTCGCGGACGAAGAACTCGTGGGGCTGCACCCTCACGACCACGTAAAGGTCACCGGGAGGACCGCCGCGCACGCCGCCCTCGCCTTGCCCGACGACCCGCACGCGCGTGCCGTCCTCCAGGCCCGGCGGGATGCTGACCTTCACCTCCCGCCGGGCCTCGACTCGCCCCGACCCGCGGCAGGTCTGGCACGGATCCCTGATGACCTGTCCGGCTCCTCCGCACTGCGGGCAGGTCTGCACCATGGTGAAGAACCCCTGGCTCAGCCGGACCTGGCCGCGGCCGCCGCACGCCCGGCAGGTCTCCCGGCCGCTCGCGGAGGTGGTGCCGGCGCCGCGGCACGTCTCGCAGCTCTCCTCGCGCACGACCGTGAGGGTGCGCTCCACGCCCCGCGCCATGTCCTCGAACGACAGCGTGGTCGTGACGCGCAGGTCGGCGCCCCGCTCCGGGCCGCCGGAGCGTCGCCGGCTGCCCCCGAAGAAGCCCTCGAAACCGAAGATGTTGCCGAGGATGTCAGCGAAATCGCCGAAGATCGACGCGTCGAAGCCGGTGAACGGCTGCTCACCCACGCCGGAGTGGCCGAAGCGGTCGTACTGCGCCCGCTTGTCGGGGTCGGAAAGCACGGCGTAGGCCTCTGCTGCTTCCTTGAAGCGCTCCTCGGCCTCCTTGTCGCCGGGGTTCCGGTCGGGGTGATACTTGACCGCCGCCTTGCGGTATGCGGCCTTGATCTCGGCCGGGCTGGCGCTGCGAGCGACGCCGAGCACCTCGTAGTAGTCTCGCTTCGAATTCACGACTTGCCGTCTCCCTCGACCACCCCGTCGCCGCCCGTGCCCTTGAGGAAGCTGGTCGGATCCATGAGCATGACTTGCGTGAGGTACCGGGCTGCTTCCTGGATCGACAGGATCGCCACCTCGATCGCTGACTTGTCGTCCGAGTCGAGCAGGCGGCGGCCGCTCTCGAGCGCCTCCTTCACCTTGTCCTTGATGCTGGCCTCGAGCAGGCTGCCGAATTCCTTGAACACCCGCTCGTTGGTGTAGAGCAGGCCTTCCAGGCGGTTCTTCATGAGGCGCAGCTCCTTGCGCCGCATGTCCTCCTTGCGGAAGCGGTCCGCCTCCTGAACCATGCGGTCGATTTCCTCTTTCGAGAGCCCTCCCGCCGGGTTCACCTGGATCGACTGCTCGCGGTTCGTGGCGAGGTCACGGGCGGTGACCTGCACGATGCCGTTCGAATCGATGGCGAAGGTGACCTCGATCTGCGGCACGCCGCGCGGTGCCGGCGGGATGCCGACGAGCTCGAACTTGCCGAGCGACTTGTTCTCGCTCGAAAGCTCACGCTCGCCTTGCAGGACGTGAATCTCGACCGAGCGCTGGTTGTCGGCCACGGTGGTGAAGATCTGGGACTTGCGGGTGGGGATCGTCGAGTTGCGCTCGATGAGCTTGGTGAACAGACCGCCCCGGGTCTCGATGCCGAGCGATAGCGGCGTGACGTCGAGCAGCACGAGGTCCTTGATCTCGCCCTGGACGATCCCGGCCTGGATCGCGGCGCCGACTGCCACGACCTCGTCGGGGTTGATCTCGCGCGAGGGCTGCCGCCCGAAGAACTCGGCCACGGTACGGCCGACGAGCGGCATCCGGGTCTGGCCCCCGACCAGGATCACCTGGTGGACGTCCGAGGGCCGCAGACCGGCTGCCTCGAGGGCGTTTTGGCATGGCCCCAGCGTGGACTGCACGAGGTCGCCCACGAGCTGTTCGAGCTGCTCGCGAGTGAGGGTGACGTTGAGGTGGAGCGCCTGGGCGCCGTCGGTGGCGATGAACGGCAGGGAAATCGAGGTCGTTTGCGCCGAGGACAGCTCGCACTTGGCGGTCTCGGCCGCCTCCTTGAGGCGCTGCATCGCCATGCAGTCGGACCTCAGGTCGACGCGCGTCTCCTTGTAGAACTGCTCGAGCAGGAAGTCGATGATCCGGGCGTCGAAGTCCTCGCCGCCCAGGAAGGTGTCGCCGGAGGTGGACTTCACCTCGTAGACGCCGTCGCCGATCTCGAGGATCGAGATATCGAAGGTGCCGCCGCCGAGGTCGTACACCGCAATGGTCTCGTTGCCGTCGCGGCCGAAGCCGTAGGCGAGCGACGCCGCCGTGGGCTCGTTGATGATCCGCAACACCTCGAGCCCCGCCAGCGTCCCGGCGTCCTTGGTGGCCTGGCGCTGCAAGTCGTCGAAGTAGGCCGGCACGGTGATGATCGCCTGGTCGATCTCCTCGCCCAGCGCCGCCTCGCAAAACTCCTTGATTTCACGGAGGATGAACGACGAGACCTCCTCCGGCGAGTAGCCCCGGTCGCCCATCTGCACGTGAGCGTCGCCGTTCGGCGCCTCGATGATCGAGAACGGCACCAGGCTCCTCGCCTTGGCCACCTCCGAGGTGTTGTACTTGCGGCCGATGAGGCGCTTGACCGCGTAGACCGTGTTGCGCGGGTTGGTCAGGGCCTGGCGGCGCGCGATCTGGCCGACGAGCAGCTCGCCGTCTGCGGCCCGGGCCACCACCGACGGGGTGGTGCGGGCGCCCTCGCGGTTGGGAATGACGAGAGGGCGGGCGCCCTCCACCACCGCGGCGCACGAGTTGGTGGTGCCGAGGTCAATTCCGATGATCTTCGCCATGGTCGTCCTCGAAGGGTTCGGGAAGCTGCTGCGGCCGCACCGGGACAGCGACCACCACGAGTGCCGGGCGGAGCAGCCGCTCGCTCAGCAGGTAGCCTTTCTGCATCACCTGGACGACGATGTTGTCGTCCACCTCCTGGCTGTCGACGCGCTGGATGGCCTCGTGGACCGTCGGGTCGAACGGCTCGCCCTCGGGGTTGACTTCGATCACGCCGTGCCTGCGGAGGGTGTCCTTGAACTGCTTGAGGACCAGCTCGACGCCCACTCGGAGGCTGTCGTCGGCGCCGCCCTGCACGCCGACCGCTCGCTCGAGGTTGTCGACCACCTGGAGGAGGTCGCGAATGAGGTTGGCGTTGGCCAGCCGGCGGTACTCCGCCATCTCGCGTTCCTGCCTCTTGCGGTAGTTGTCGAAGTCCGCCAGCTTGCGAAGATAGAGCTCCTTCACACGGTCGATCTCGTGCTGCAGCTCGTCGATCTCCGCGCGCAGGGCATCATCCTGTGCGGCTGGCTGGGGAGGCGTCTCGAAGACATCGCACTGGTTCGCGGGAGCGGCGTCCTCCCCGCCGATGTCTGTCAGGTCGACGACCTGCTCGTCCTTGCTCATGCCTGCCCTCCCGGGCTTCCTCCAACTTCGCTCAGGTAGCTGCCGATGAACTCGACAACCGGGATGATGCGTGAGTACTCCATGCGCTTGAGGCCGATCACGCCGACCACGCCGCGCTCGCCGCTCGGACACCGGAACGACGTCACGATGAGGCCGAGGTCGCCGTCGCTGGCGATCGGCATCTCCGAGCCGACCGCGACGCTGGGGCCCGAGGCCGCCAGGTACTCGTTGAGGAGCGAGAGCAACAACGCCTTGTCGGCAAAGGCCGCGAACAGGCTGCGCAGGGCCTCGATCTGCGAGGGGCTGGCGCGTTCCAGCAAGTGGGTCGCGCCGTCCACGTACACCTCGCCGCCCATCGCCGGCGGGACGACGGTCCGCTGGGCGAGCGCCAGCACGCCGGAGAGCAGCTCGTCGCAACGGCTCCGCTCCTCGGCCATGAGGGCGAGGAGGCGGGCGCGGATCTGCTCGAGCGTCAGGCCGGCGAACTGATCGGAGCAGTAGTTCGAGATCCGCTCGAGCTCGCTCCCCGAGTAGTCGCGCTCGACGGCCAGCAACCGGGAGTCGACGAGTCCGCCGGCAGTGACCACGATGCCGAGGATGCGGCGTGTGGCGACCTTAACGAAGTGGATCGAGCTGACGGTCGCCTCGTGGGTCGCCGGCACCGCCGCCATGCCCACCTCGCGTGTCACCTCGGCCAGTACGCGGCTCACCTGCGCCAGCGACTCCTCGAGCGAGGCGGCCGGCGGCAGCATGGCCCGCAGGCGCCGGGCGTCCCGGGACGGGAGCGAGTGGTTCCTGAGCAGCCTGTCGATGTAGACGCGGTAGCCGAGATCCGATGGCACGCGCCCCGCCGAAGTGTGGGGCTGGACGAGAAGACCGGCGGACTCGAGGTGCGCCATCTCGTTGCGGATCGAGGCCGAAGACAGCCCGGTCTGGGAGACCCTGGCCACGGCCGTGGAGGCGACGGGCTCGCCCTGTGCGACGTAGAGCTCCACGACCTCGCAGAGGATCTCGCGCTGGCGCTCAGTGAGGTTCTCCTGGATCAACCCGACAGCTCCCCGAATCGGACCCGGCTCCCGGCTTACTGTAGCATGTTTGCGTGGTCGAGCCGCATGGCGGGGAAGGCGTCGGATCGGCCAGAGGCCGCGAGCCTGGGGCCTGGCTGGTCGTGGGCGCGGGGCGGTGCGGGTTGCAGCTCGCCCGCTCGATGGCGGCGGCCGGCGTGCCTCTGAGCGCCGTGGTGGATGCGGATCCCGGGGCCCGCGCCAGGGCGAGGCGCTGTCTCCCGGGGGTTGCGGTCCTCGCCCCCGGCGAACGGCTCCCGTCGGCGTGGGGCGGGCTCCTGGCCGTCCCCGACTCCGCCATCGCGGCGTGCGCGGCCGGCCTCGCCGCCCGCGTGGGTCGCGAGCTGCGCTTGGCGGCGCACACCTCGGGGGTACTGCCGGCGGCGGTGCTCGAGCCGCTGCGGGCGCCGGGACGTTCGCTCGCGGCGCTGCACCCGCTCATGGCGTTCGGCCGCGGCGACGGGCCGCTGGTGCCGCTCGCCGGAGTGGCGGCCGCGGTCGAGGGCGATCCGCGGGGGGTGAGGCACGTGCGCGCCCTGGCGCGCCGCCTGGGGCTGGCCCCGGTGAGCCTTCCGGCGCGGCACAAGCCGCTCTACCACGCGCTTGCCGCCCTGGCCGCCAACCTCGCGCCGGCGCTCGTGGCCGCCGCGGCCAGGGAACTGGCGGGGCTCGGGCCGAGGCCGGGCTGGGAGCGGCGGGCGCTGGCACCCCTGGTCTTGCAGGCAGTGCGCAACGTCCTGGAAACCGGCGATCTGTCGCGCCTGACGGGGCCGCTGACGAGGGGGGACGCGGCGACGGTCCGTACCCACCTCGAGGCCTTGCCTGACTGCCTCGCCGAGGCTTACGCGAGCGCCGCGCGGGTGGCGGTCGAGGGTCTCCGACGCGACGGGAGGATCACCCCGGAAACAGCGTCGGCACTTGATGGAGCGTTGACCAACCCGGTGCGGTGTGGTAGCGTCCTGCTCGTGAGGTTGGGCGAGGAAGGGTAAGGATGGTCTTCTTCAACTGGGCCACAATGCAGATGGCGGCGAAGATCGTCTACTACGGTCCGGGCCTGTGCGGCAAGACCACCAACCTCTCGTACATCTACGCCAAGACCGCCCCCGGCTCCCGGGGGGAAATGGTCTCGCTCGAGACCGAGACCGACCGCACGCTGTTCTTCGACCTCCTGCCGATCGAGGTCGGCAAGGTGGGAGGGTTCCGGACCCGCCTCCAGCTTTACACCGTTCCCGGCCAGGTGTTCTACAACACCACCAGGAAGCTGGTGCTCAAGGGCGTCGACGGGCTGGTCTTCGTGGCCGACTCGCAGCGCCCGATGGCCGACGCCAATGCGGAGAGCTTCAAGAACCTCGAGGAGAACCTGCGGGAAATGGGGCTGACGCTCGACAGTCTCCCGCTCGTTCTCCAGTACAACAAGCGGGATCTCAAGAACATACTGTCGGTCGAGGAACTTAACGCGCTGCTCAACCCCGAGGGGCGCTGGGAGACCTTCGAGGCCGTCGCGGTCGAGGGCCAGGGTGTCTTCGAGACGCTCAAGGCGATCACCAAGTCGACCCTCAAGTCGCTGCGCAAGCGCATGGCGACCCAGGAGGCCGGGGGCGTCGCCGCCGCGCCGCCGGTGGTGCGGCCGCAGCCGCAGCCAGTGCCGGCGGTTCCACCGGCCGTCAGTTTCGACCCGGCTGCACTTCGCTCCGCTGCGGCCGAGGGGCTGGCCGCCGCCGCGGAGGCGGCAGCGCGCGCGCAGGCTGTGCGGGCAGCGAGCGAGAAGAAGGCGGAGGCCCCCGCGCCCGCGGCGATGCCCGCCCGCACGGTGGCGGAGAAGGTCGTGGAGGCGCCGAGGCCGGCACCCGTGCGCGCCGAGCCGGAAGTCCTCGAGGTTCCGGCGGCAGCTGCGGAGCCGGCGGCCCCCGAAGTGGAGGTCCTCGAACAGCCCATCCCGCCGGCGGAGGAGGTGCTCCCGCCAGCGGAAGAAGTCGTGCCGGCGGCTGCCGAGGCCCGCACCGAGGCGGCGGAGGAGGTCGAGGCCGCCGAGGAACCCGAGGAGGCCGCGGTGGAGTTCGCCACCACGGCCGACTCGGCGCCGGCCGTGGCCCCGGCCGAGATGCGCCACGTCAAGGTGTCTTCCTCGCTCGACATCCTCGCCGAGCTGGAAACCCTGCGCAAGTCCAGCACCTTGCGGGCCGAATCGCGGCCGCCGGCCTCCACGCCGGCCCCTTCCTTCGACCTCGACAGCCTCCTGCAGGCGTCCGTCGACTCGCGCCAGGAAGTGAAGCGCAAGATCGAGGAGCGGGTCGGCGGGGCGCTCGGCCGGGCGAGTCGGTGCCTCGTGAGCATCCAGCTCGTCGACGCCCACGGCAAGCCGCTGCGCGAGGTGAGCCCGATCGAGGTCGAGCTCAAACGCAGCGAGCGCATCCGCCAGCTCTCCATGACCCTGGTCGTCAACCTCCAGGGCGACTGAGCGATGCTGCGAGCGGTCGCCCTGCCGGCGGCGCTCGTGCTGTGCCTGGCCGCCTGCAGGTCGGCGCAGCCGCCCCGAGTCGTGCCCCCGCCCCCCGGGCCGGTCGTGGTGGCGGAGCCCGACCGCACCGCCGAATTGCGGGACGAAATCGACGGCTTGCTGCTGGCGGCTCGGGAGGCCCAGGAGCGGGGCGATCTCACCGAGGCGGAGGACTGCCACACGGCCGCGATCGAGCGGCTGCTCCGCGCCCGGCGAGAGGCAGGGGACGGCGACGAGATCGAGGACATGCTGGCCGACCTGCTCGAGGAGCTGGAGGCGTACTGGGACAACGGTGAAGGCTCGCCGGGCGAGGTCGAGATTCCCGAGCCCGGCCCGGTGCCGCCCGAGGCGGTGGCCGCCGCCCTGGATCGCGCCAGAGGCGAGCAATTCGACCTGCCGGTGGTGATCAATCCGGAAGTCACCTCGCTCATCGGGTTCTACACCGGGACCTACCGCGAGCGCTTCACGCTCGCTCTCGAGCGGGCGGCCAGGTACCTGCCGTTCATTCGCGAGGAGCTGCGGCGAGCCGGCATGCCGCTCGATCTCGCCTACTTGCCGATGGTCGAAAGCGCCTTCAATCCGAAGGCCCGCTCCCGGGCCCGCGCCCAGGGGCTGTGGCAGTTCATGGCCGGCACCGGCAAGCTCTACGATCTGAAAGTCAACGGTCTCGTCGACGAGCGCAACGACCCGTACCTCGCCACCACCGCAGCGGTGCGGCACCTCGGCGACCTCCACGCGATGTTCGGGGACTGGGAACTCGCCCTCGCGGCGTACAACTCCGGGGCGGGCCGGGTAACGCGGGCGCTCAAGCGGGGCAAGGGAAGCACGGACTTCTGGTCGCTTCGCCGCCACCTGCCGCGCGAGACCCGCAACTACGTGCCGGCGATGTGGGCCGCCCTGGTGGTCGCCAAGAACCCCGAGGCGTACGGCTTTCCCCGCTTCGAGGAGCGGCCGGAGTGCCTCGGGCGCGTGCCGGTCGAGGGAGCGCTGGACCTCGAGGTCCTGGCCGAGCGGGTCGGCGTTGGGGTCGAGCAGCTCGCCGAGCTGAACCCGGCGCTCACCCACCGCCTCACTCCCGCCGAGGGACGCTACCAGCTCGCGGTGCCGTGCGGGCAGGAGGAGGCGTACGCCGCGGCGGTGGCGGCGATCCCGCCGGGCGAGCGGGTTCGGCAGTTCCTGCACGTGGTGCGCAAGGGCGACACGCCGTCGGCCATTGCCCGCCGCTACGGCTCGACGGTGGAAGCGATCGTGGCCGCCAACCGCCTGCGCAACCCGCGCGCGCTGCGGGTGGGGCAAACCCTGGTGGTTCCTCGCGCACCTGGCGGCGTCGCGTCACCGCAGCGGCCGGCCGCCCGTGCGAACGAGAGCGGCGGGCCGCGCGGGGCAAAGAAGCCCACTCCGCCCTCGGCCGGTCCGGCTGCCGGCCGCTACGTGGTGAAACCCGGCGACACGCTGTACGACATCGCCCGCCGGCACGGTACCACGGTCGCGGAACTCAAGCGCCTCAACAACCTCGGCACCTCGCTCATCAAGCCGGGCGACGTGCTGGTGGTGGCGCGCTGAGAGCGGCTCAGGCCCGGATCGCCCGGATCAGGAGCACGGCCCCGAGCAGCACGAGCGCAGCCGGCCACCAGGTTTGGAGGAACGCCTGGGCGCCGGGCGGGACGAGGTCGACCCGGCTCACGTACTGAGCCCCGCCGAGCAGCAGCAGCGCCACGCCCGGCACGAGCGGCCACCAGTGCCTGGCGACGCGCAGCAGCAGCCCGAGCAGGTACACGGCGATGAAGGCGGCCCCGAGACAAAGAAACAGCCAGTTCGAGGCCGGGATCCCGAGCAGCGCCTTGCGCCCGAGGGCGATGCCGGCCCCGGCGCCGAGCAGCAAGAGGCCGGCGACGAGCGCCCCGGCACTGCGCTGGAGAGTGGCGAGGACGGCAAATGCCAGTCCCACACCGAGCAGCAGCGCCGGCGCGAGGTCGATGCGGACCCAGCGGGCGGTCAACAAGACGCCGCCCACGGCGATCAGAACCAGCGGGAGGAAAAGGGCGGAGGAGCGGGATCGGGCCATCTGGCACTCCTTGCGACGCCTGGTGCGCGCGAGTCCAGAGCTTAGCAGGCCCGCCGCGAGGAGGGTACGTTCCGCCGGTCCTGGGCCGCAGCGCCCGGCCCGCTTGACCCTGACCGCGGGCATGCAATACCTTCCCGTGCGGATGCAGGCGGGAGAACCGCTGATCGGAGCCAACATGCAGAAACGAGGTCGTGGTCGAGCTCGTGGCGCAGGGATGCTGGCCGCCGGGCTGTGCCTGGCTGCGGCAACGGCGCTGGCCCGCCCCGGGGTGGCGCCGGCGCCCGAGCTGGCGTGGCCGGCCAAGCTCACCCCCGATCTCCGCGAGGTCGTGGGTCGGGCCCAGGGCGAGATCGAGGTCGTGGTGTGCTTCCAGCCCGAAGAAGCGGCGCCGGCAGCGCGGGCCGAGGTGGGCAGCTGGCGGCGGCAGCGCTGGATCCGCGAGACCGGTGAGGACCTTGAGCGCGAGTACGGGCCGTTCGGGGTGCGGGTCGTGGAGCGTTTCTCGTACCTGCCGATGGTCCATGCACGGGTGCCGGTGGCGATGCTGGAGGCGCTGGCCACCGACGCGCGGGTGGCCAGCGTCGAGCCGGTCCGGGTCTTCCACACGATGCGGCAGAACGGCAAAGCGATGCTGGAGGTGCCGGCGCTCGCAGCGCTGGGCCTGGACGGCACCGGCGTGAGCGTGGCCGTGCTCGATTCGGGGGTTGACTACCGGCATCCCGAGCTGGCGCCCGGCGGCACCGACGCCTCGGCCAAGACCGTCAAGCTCTGGGACTCGATCGGCAACGACGACGACCCCATGGACGAGAACGGCCACGGCACCTCGGTGGCTGGCATCATCGCGGGGGCTGCGGACGGGGTGGCGCCCGGAGCGCGCATCGTCGCGGTGCGGGTCATGAACGCGCAGGGGAACAGCCAGGGCTCGTCGATCACGAAGGGGCTCGACAAGGTCATCGAGAGCGTGGTTGCCGGCAACCCCCACAACATCCGCGCCGTGAACCTCTCGCTGGGGGGGCTGCACTCGCAGTACTGGCCGCCGAACCCGGGGGTGTGCGACGACCTCGTGCCGTCCTACCGGCAGGCGTTCGACACCCTCACCAACCTGGGCGTGGTGGTGGTGGCGGCGGCGGGCAACGACGGCTGCAGCACCGGGGTCGCCATCCCGGCCTGCGTGAGCAACGCCGTGGCCGTGGGGGCGGTGTACAACACCAGCCGCAGCAGCGGGCGCACGTTTTCCGGTTTGACCTGCGGAGGTGGGGAGTGCACCGACTTCCCTTCCGACGCGAAGCAGATCACCTGCTACTCGAACTCGGGCGACAAGCTGGCGGTGTGGGCGCCCTCGCACAACACCACGACCCCCACGCTCCAGCCGGCGGGTGGCCAGCCGGGGACCATGACGTACGCCTTCGGGGGTACGTCGGCGGCGGCGCCGTACGTCGCCGGCATCGCGGCGCTGCTCGCGCAGGCCGACCCGGCAGCCAGCGCGCGGGCGATCCGCCATGCGATCGCGAGCACTGGCGAGCCGATCAGCGACGGCCGCAACGGCATCGTCAGGCCGCTCGCCAACGCCCCGGCAGCGCTGCAGCGGCTGGGCCAGCCCTGCGAGGTGCCCCAGGCGCCGGCTTCGCTTTCGGTCCACCCCGGCACGGTATGCAAGCTCCAGAGCTTCACGGTCGCCTGGCCTGCCGTCGCCGGCGCCATGAGCTACACCCTGGAGGTGGCCTCCTCTGGCGATTTCGAGGACTCGTCGTACTTCGAGACCGGGGGCACGAGCCTGTCGCTGCAGAACGACGACACGACGGACACCGTGATCTTCATGCGAGTGCGCGCCAACGTCGCGTGCGGAAGCTCGGTGTGGTCGAACCCGCTCACCATGCGCTATCGCGCGCAGTGCGGCGAGCCGGGCGGTCACACCGCGAGAAGATCCCTGGGCTTGCGATAGCGGGACGGTGCCGATGGTCCCTCACGGACCACGTCGAGGCGAGGCCGCAAGGAGGGGTGGGGGCGGGTCCTCGACGCTCGAGTCTCGACCCGCCGGCCGGGCAGAAGCATGACCGACCACCCGCTTCGCGAACGGGCGCTGCAAGCCCCCGAACAGCCCGGTGTTTACCAGTTTCTCGATGGGCGTGGGAAGGTGCTGTACGTCGGCAAGGCCAGGCACCTGCGGCGGCGGGTGCTGTCGTACTTCGGCAAGGAGCTGCCTCCTCGCATCGCGATCATGGTGGCCAGGGCGCGCGGGCTCGAGTTCGTGGTCACCGCCACCGAGGTCGAGGCGCTGATCCTCGAGAACCGGCTCATCAAGCAGCACCGGCCGCGCTACAACGTGCTCCTGCGGGATGACAAGACGTATCCGTACGTCAAGCTCACGACCGGCGAGGCGTGGCCGCGGGCGTACCTGACGCGGCGGGTTCAGGACGACGGCCACCGCTACTTCGGCCCGTTCATGGGGCGCAGCATGGCGGCGCGGATCATGGACCTCATCCGCACTCGTACCCAGGTCCGCACCTGCAACCTCGAGATCGACGGCTCGGCGCCGCGCCCGTGCCTGTACCACGCCATGGGCGCCTGCCTGGCACCGTGTGTTGCCGGGATGACCACCTCCGAGGCATACGCCGAGGCGGTGGAGGAGGTGGTATGGCTGCTGGAGGGCCGCCACGCGGAACTGCGTCCACGCCTCGAGGCGCAAATGTGGCGAGCCTCGGAGGCTGCCGAGTTCGAGCGCGCCGCCCGCTACCGCGACCTGGTGCGGGCACTCGAGGGGTTGCGCGAGGGGCAGCACGTCGAGATGGCCGGCACCGGCTCGGTCGACGTGCTCGGGATCGAGGGCGACGGGCGGGACCTCACCGCCGTGGTGCTGGTGTACCGCGAGGGCCGGCTGGTCGACAAGCGCGAGTACCACTGGGAAGGGATCGATCAGCTCCCCGACGCCGAGCTGGTGGCGGGGTTCCTGACCCAGTACTACGACGCCAACCCGGCCGTGCCGGAACGCGTCGAGGTGCCGATGCTGCCCGAGGCAGCCGAGGCGGTGGCGGCGTACCTCCAGGGGCTGCACGGGGGCAAGGTGGCGATCGTGGCGCCGCGGCGGGGGCCGAGGGCGAGAGTGGCCGCGCTCGCCGCCGAGAACGCCCGCGAGGCGTTCCGGCTGCGTTTTCGCCATCCGCGCCGCGACGCCGACCGGATCGCGGAGGCGGTGGCGCACGCGCTCGGCCTGCCGGCGCCGGTCCGGCGCATCGAGTGCTTCGACGTCTCGCACCTGCACGGCGAGGACCAGGTGGTGTCGGTCGTGGTCTGGGAGCGCGGGCGGATGGCCAAGGGGGAGGCGCGCTCGTTCAACGTCCGGGCGGGCCGCAACGCCGACGACCCGGCCGCCATCGCCGAGGCGGTCGGGAGGCGCTACCGGCGGCGCGCCGGTGAGGGCCGGCCGCTGCCCGATCTCGTCCTCGTCGACGGCGGCCCGGCGCAGCTCGCGGCGGCGCGAGAGGCGCTGGAGGGCCTCGGGGTCGAGCTACCGGTCGCGGCGCTGGCGAAGAAGCTCGAGGAACTGTACCTGCCGGGCCGGGATCGGCCCCTCCAGCTCGGTTCCGGGCACCCGGTGCGTCTGCTTCTCCAGCGTGTGCGCGACGAGGCGCACCGCGTTGCCGTCACCCGGCATCGGCGGCGCCGCAAGTCCCGCCGTCTCGCCACCCAGCTCCTGGCCGTGCCCGGAATCGGCCCGGTTCGCGCCCGCGAGCTCCTCGTCAGATTCGGCTCCGTCGACGGTGTGCGGGCCGCCACTCGCAGCGAGCTGGCCGCGGTGGTGGGCGAGCGCGCCGCCGCTGCGCTGTGGGCGGCGCTGCACTGACCGGGTCTCTCCGGTGCGCACGAGTACGGGCTGCCGGCTCGCGTCTCGCGGCCTGCCTCGCCTGCTGTGCCACTGTCCTGGCTGCTCGGCCTTTGACGTTCTCGCCGGTTCGCGATAGCCTCTGAGCATGCGAGCGCTGTCTGCGGCCAGCACACTGGCTTTGTGGGTGGGTCGAAAGGGACGCGGCGTGGCCCGGCTGCGCTGGGGCCAGGGCGAGCTGCGACTGCACATCACGGGGCTGCAGGTCGTCGCCGTGGAAGGCGACGACCGTGAAAAGCTTTCGGCTGCCTTCGGGCTGACGAGCGGTGGCGAATGGTTCGCGGAAGCGCGCTCGGCGGTGTCCGGCGGCCTCGTGACGCAAGGCGAGGCCAACGCGGTCGTGAAGCTCACGCTCGCCGAGCGCCTGCACGAGTTTTTCCTGGCGCCCGACGCCGAGGTCTCGTTCGACGCCGAGGTCCAGCCGGAGCCACAGGGGCTCACGGTGTCGTTCCCCCACCTGGTGATGGAGATGGTGCTCGGGCCCGGGGGAGAGGCCCTCGAGGAGCTGTTCCTGCCGAGCGCGGACCTCGTCCTGCGCCGGCTGCCGGACTTCGCGCGCCGGGTGGGCGCCCTCGGGCTCACCGAGGAGGGCATGGCGGTGCTGGCCAAGATCAACGACCACCGCACCGCCCGGGAAATCGCGGATCCCTCCCCGCACGGCCGGGACATGGCGTTGCGGCTCTTGGCGGCAGCGGTGGGAGGAGGGATCGCGGAGGCTGCGCCCAGGGTCGCGGAGGTGACGTTCGCGGCGCCGCTGGCGGCACAGGCGCCGCCCGTACGGCGCAGGCGCCGGTGGTGGCCGTGGGTGCTTGCCGCCGCGATCCTGATCGGCGCGGTGGCGGCGCTGCTGCTGGCGTTGCCGAGCCGCGAGGCGCCGGCGGCGGTGCGGAGCGGGCCGTGGGGGCTCGCCATCGACGGCGGCTGCCAGCCGGCCGAGCTCGAGCGGCTGTATCGCAAGCAGGAACAGGACAGGGCGAACCTGCGCGTGGTGCCATACGGGGAGGGCTCCGAGCAGTGCTTCAACCTCGTCTGGGGCGGCTTCGCGACGCGGGAGGAGGCACAGGCGGCAGCGGTGCGGGCGCCTTCGTCGCTGGTGGCCAGGGCGTTCGTCGTACATCCGGTGAACGCCGGGCAGCACTCGCCATGAGGTGGGCGTGGTGAGTCTTGCGGAGGATCGGGGGCGCTTCGAAAGCGGCGGCTTTCCAGCCGTGCTGAGGGGGTTCGTGCGCTCCGCCGCGGACGGCCGCTTGGATGTCGACACCGCGGCCGGGCCGGCCCGGCTCTGGCTCGAGGCCGGCCAGGTTCGGGCCGTGGTCTCCGACGTGGAGCAGGAAAAGCTCGGGAGCTGGCTGGTGGCTCGCGGGGTCCTGAACCCGGAGCAAATGGCCATCATGCTGCTCCGACAGCCGGAGGGGGTGCGCTACGGGTCGTTTCTGGTCATGGAGGGGGTGCTGGAGGCCGAGCGGCTGGAAAAGGAGCTCGAGGCGCAGGCGGTTGCCATCGTCGCCCGCCTGCTCTTCGCCGCCGGCGAGTTCCGGCTCGACCGCTCGGACAGCCTTCCCAGAGATGCAGCGACCATCGAGATGACGACTGCCAGCTTGCTGGTCGCGGCAGTGCGCGCCACCCCCGAGGTGCAGGCGATGAACGCCCTGGTGCCGGCGGACCGCTACCCGGCCAGCACGGAGGACGCCCTCCTGCAGCTCCAGCACGTGCAGCTCAGCCCCGGCGAGGGGTATCTCCTGTCGCGGGTCGACGGCGCGGGGTCGGTGGCGACCCTGCAGAGAATCGTCCCGCTGCCGAGGGAGCAGTTCGTGCGCAGCCTGCTGGCGCTGGTCGCGGCCGGCCTCGTCGAGCTGAGGGACGCGCCCGTGGCGCGACCGAAGCCGGCGTCCGAGCTGGCCGAGCGGGCGAGGCCGGCGCCTGCCGCCCCGAAGCCGGCGCCCGAGGAGCTGGCCTTTTCGGCGCTCGAACGCAAGGAGCACGAGGAGGTGCTGCGCCTGGCCTCGGTGATCGGGCAGCAGGACTTCTACGCGCGGCTCGGCCTGCAGCGATCGGCGGGGCCGGAACAGATCGGCACCCGCTATCGCGAGCTGGTGAGGACCTACCACCCCGACCGGGCGCGCGAGCGCCACCTCCGCTCGCTGCAGGGCGAGCTCGGGACGATTTACCGCGCGCTGCAGGAGGCGTACGAGACGCTGTCGGTCGCCGAGTCGCGCAAACGCTACGACCAGGCGCTGCTCGGCGTTTCTCAGTCGTCCCGAGGTTACCTGTCCAACGAGGCGCAGGAAGAGGAGGTCCGCCGCAACCTGGTGCGGACCAACATCGCCCAGGCCAGACGATTGATGAGTCAGAACGACTTCGGCCCCGCCGCCGAACTGCTCGATCAGGCCGTGCGCCTCATGCCGGACCCCGAGACCCTGCTGCTGCTGGCCCAGGTGGAGTTCCGCAACCCGATGTGGGTGCAGCGCGCCCTCGACCGGCTGCGCCACGCCGTCTCGCTCAACCCCAGGTTCACCAAAGGGTGGATGGAGCTCGCCAACTACTGGGGGATGCGTGGCCAGCCCGATCGGCAGAAGCAATGCCTGGAAAAGATCCTTTCCTACGATCCGGCCAACAAGGACGCCCGGGTAGCCCTCAACGCCCTCATCGAGGCCCAGCCCAGGAAGCGTTTTTTCTAGATTGGGACCGCGACTGGTGACCGCTGGACCTGGAACCCGCAGCTCCTGCTCGCCCGCCTCCGGCGCCAGCTGCTGAGCGCCGGCCGAGGCTGCCATGCCCTGGATCGTGGACGGCAACAACGTGGCGCCCGGCCAGAACCGGCAGCTCGTGCGCCAGGCGGCGCTGGCGCTGGCAAGGGTGGAGAAGGTGAGGATCGTCGTGGTCTTCGACGGGGCGCCCCCGGCCGGGAGCCCGGCGGTGGAGCGCCTGGGTCCCGTCGAGGTCCGGTACGCCCCGCACGCCGATACCGCCATTCTCGACCTGCTGCGGCGAGGAGGCCGCGGCTGGCGGCTGGCTTCCGACGACCGCTCGCTCGGCGTGCACGCCCGCGACATGGGCGCGAGTGTGGTGAGCGCCGGCGCCTTTTGGGCCAAGGTCGAGCGAGCGCAGGCGAGCGCGCCGCAGCCCGATCGGCCGCGGATCGCCGGGGGGGCGGAGACGGCGGCGCCGGTTCGCTTGCCGGATGTCGCCGTGCGGGTACGGCGCTCGCCGCGCGCCAGGCGGCGCTGGTAGAATGGCGATGGCGGCAGAGGGGCCAGGCGCCCGCGACGCGGCTTGCCGCGCCGAGGAAAGTCCGGACTCCAGGTGGCAGCACGCTGGGTAACGCCCAGCCGCGGCAACGCGAGGGAAAGTGCAACAGAAAGCAAACCACCCGGCGGCCGCCGCCGGGAAAGGGTGAAACGGTGGGGTAAGAGCCCACCGCCCGGCCGGTGACGGTCGGGGCACGGCAAACCCCGTGCGGAGCAAGGCCAAATAGGGGAGCTGACGGGTGCCACCCCCGGTTTCGCGCCAGCGAACTGCTCCCGGGTAGGCTGCTCGAGCCGGTCGGCAACGCCCGGCCCAGATGAATGGGCGCCACCCGCCTGTCGGGTACAGAATCCGGCTTATCGGCCCCTCTGCCGCCTTTGCGCCGCCTGTCCCGGGCGGCGGCTCAGGCCACCTTGTTTTGCTGGAAGAACACCCCCACTGCCATGATCACCTGCTGGTAGGCGTGGGCCTGCAGGAAGTTCTGCAGCTCTTGGTCGCCGGCCCCCTCGCCGATGCGTTCGCGCAACGCGAGGTAGAGGTTGTAGAAGTCGGACACCGGCCGCATGCCGAGCGAGGCGTAGCGGCGCGCGTACCAGGCGCTCTCGGACACCCTTTCCCAGACCGGCGGCGTGGCCGGTCCCTGGCTGTCCGTCATGTGCTCCGAAAGGTGCCGGACCTCGCCGAGAAGGGCGGCGAGGATCGCCTTGTCATCGCCTTCCTGCAACGCCTTTGCAAGGCCCCCGAGGGTGCTGCCGCCGCCCTCCGCGGCGGGTGTCGCGGCCGGCGGGGGCGGGGCCTGGCTCGGGAGAGGCGCCGGCGCGGCGGGGACGGCCTGGGGTTGCGGCGCGGGAGCCGGGGCGGCCGGGGGCGGGGCCGCAGCGCTCGCCGGAAGCGGTGCTTCGGCTGCCGGGCTCGGCCGGGGAACCGGCTGGCCGTTGCCACCGTTCGGGCGCTCGGTCCACGTCGTCCGGTCCGGCTCCGGGAAAGCCGAAGGGTCCACGACCTGGTGGAGCCGCCGCAGGAGGTGCTGGAGGAACGACAGCTCCGACTCGCTGACGCTCCGCAGGCCGGCGAGCTTGTCGTGCAGGCCTTGCAGCTCCAGAAAGCGCGCCTGGCAGATTTGCGAGTTGCCGCCGAACGCCTTGAGGAACGTGGCGATTCTGGGCTGGGCCAGGCAGATCTCCTTGATGTCCGAAAAGTCGGCGTACTCGAGGATCGAGAAATACGAGCCGTCGAGGACGCTGACCGCCTTCTCCTTTTCCTTGCGCTGGACGAGGCGGGCGAAGAGCGGACCAGGAAGCCCCTCGGCGAACCACTTCGGACCGAACTCCCCCTCCAACCCCGCGCGCAGCGCCGCGCGCAGCGTCGTCAGGATGTCGCCCAGCATCCGGTACGCTTCGATGTTGTGTTCCGGCGTCGACACCTGAGCTCCCCACCGACCCTGAGAACAATTTACCCACATTCATGTGAGCGATGCAAGCAGGCAGAATGCCGTCAGTCCGCGAGCGCGAACGGTTGTGGGGTGAAGCAGAGCAGGAAGACCACGATGCAGAGCCACGCGAGGCGAAGGCGGCGCGGATCGAGCGGCTCGTCCTCGCCTGGAATGGCGGGATGGCGCACCCGCATCGCCAGCGCAATGACGGCCCACACCCACCACCCCGGCCACTTGAACCCCAGGGCAACCAGGACAAGAAGCGCCGGCCACACGACCCGGCGATGCCAGCGGCCGATGAGGGCGTAGAGCACGTGTCCTCCGTCGAGCTGGCCGAACGGCAGCAGGTTCATCGCCGTGACGAAAAGGCCGAACCAGGCGGCCATCCCTGTCGGGTGCAGGACGAGGTCGCCGCCGTGGGCGAGGGAGGGGTGGAGCCAAGCCTTCACGAGACGGAACAGGAGCGGCTCGCCCAGCAACATGTACCCGTGGTCGGGGATCTCGGCCACCGGCGTGGAGTGCCCGATTCCGAGCAGCAGCACTGGAATCGCCGCGACGAAGCCAGCCAGCGGGCCGGAGGCTCCGACGTCGAGCAGCTCTCGCTTGGCAAGCAACGGCGACCGGATGCGGATGAAGGCGCCCAGGGTGCCGATGCCGAACGGCACCGGGATGAAGTACGGCAGCGTCGCGTCCAGCCGGTGACGGCGGCAGGCCAGGTAGTGGCCCGTCTCGTGGGCCAGCAGGATCAGCATGAGCGGCAGCGAAAACCCGAGCCCGTTGCGGAGCACGGCGGGGTGGGCGAGCAGCTCCGGCAAGTTTGTGGCGCCGGTCACATCGGCGGCCGGAGTGAAGCTCAGCCCGCCGACCAGGGTGGTGGCGGCGAGCGTGGCGGCGAACAGCAGCACGTGCAGCCAGACGCGGCGCGGGGGTGGCGGGGCGGGACGAATGACCCCGACGGGGAAACCGTCGGGGCCGATGATCTCGATCTGGAACGGAGGGCTCGTCACTTAGTCGAGGATGCGCAGGGCCTTGCCCGGCTTGAAGCGGATGGTCTTTCCAGGGGGGATCGCGACCTCGACGCCGGTCTTGGGGTTGCGGCCGATGCCGCGCTTGCGGCTCTTGACGACGAACACGCCGAAGCCACGCAGCTCGATGCGGTCGCCGCGTGTCAGCGCTTCGCGCATGGCATCGAAAATCGCGTTGACAGCGTCACTTGCCTTGCCTTGAGGCAGTTCGACCGCAGCCATGACCCTCTTGACGAGATCCGCCTTGATCATCGGTCCCTCCCGAACAGGACGGGAAAAGCTAATCCGTCGCCACGCCCTCTGTCAAGCGGGCGCCTACCTTGATCTTCTGTCGCAAGACGAGGATCTCCAGCGCCAGGCCGGCGAGCCGGGCGACCTCCTCGACCTCCCGGACCGAGATCGCTGCCACACCGTCCTCTCCGCAGTCCACCCACAGAAACCCGGCCAGCTTGCCGCGGACCTTGATCGTGGTGACCACGGCCTCCCTCGGCGAGGGAGGGCCCAGCGCCTCGGCGGCGAGCCTCGTCACCTCGCCGGGCGGCAGGGGGCCGGTGTGCGTCTCGGTGCCCTTGCTGAGGCTGTGGAACACCGAGGGGTGGTCGATCGTGACAATGAGCGTGTGGAACACGTCCTCGTCGACGCCCAGCCCGGTTGCCGCCCACCCCATCACCTTGTGCTGCTGGAGCGAAAAGAGCGCGACCCGGCGGGCCGGCGCAGCGAGCGCGCCGAGGATGAGGCTCGCGACCTGATCGCGGTGCGTGGCGGCCGAGAGCGACTCGGCGAGGTCGCCTGGCTCGACGACCGCCGGCGCCGGTGTACCGCTGCCGAGCGCGGCGAGGTACGGGAACGACGCCGCGAGATGCGCCACCGGCACGACGGCGGGCGCCGCCATGGCCTTCATCACCTCGAGCGTCGGCGCCTCCATCTTCCAGAACTGGCGCCACTCGCGTGCAGCGGCTCTTGGTGGTCCGGGCGCCGCTGCCGACGCCGCGGTGGGAGCCGGCGCGGGCGTGAGGGCGAGCGCCGCGGTGAGCGCAGCCTCCGTGGCGATGTAGGGGCGGATGATGAGGCCCGTGGAGCGCGTCATCTCGTCGATGACGACGAGATCGGCCGGGTCTACCATCGCGACGTCGAGCTGCCGTCCGCTGCGGTTGAACGGCAGCAGCATGTGGCGCTTGCAGAACGCGGCCGGCAGCAGGTTGCGCACGGCGAGAGGGGCGGTCGCGAGATCGATCGCCTTGGCGGTCGGGCACCCGAACTGCTGCCCGAGGCCCTCCAGCAGCGTGGACTCGTTGATGTACCCGAGCCGCACCAGCCACGTTCCAAGCCGCCCGCCGTTGCGGCGGGCAGCGTCCAGGCCGGAGCGGAGCTGGTCGGGCGTCAACGCTCCCTTGGCAATGAGGATTTCTCCGATGCGTGGCACGTCCGTTCTCCAGCGCGAGTATACCCTCTGCGCGGCGGCTGCTCGGGCGTGCCCGCTTCTGCGGCGGCAGCCTTACAATCTGGCGCGGGTCGCTGGAGGAGGAGGCGATGGGGCGAACACTCGTTGTCCTTGGCGTGCTTGCGGGGCTTTCGGGGGCCGGCCACGCCGCCCAGCAGAGCGATTTCGCGAGGATCGAAGCTCTGGTGACCGGGAGCTCGTCGCTGGCCGAGATGGAGGCGGAGACCCTGGCCATCCTGGAGGCGAGCCCGGGGCTCGTGACCGCCCGCGACGGCTGGGGACCGTTGCTGCTGCACGCCGTGGACGGCATCAGCCTCGGAGGCGAGGCCGCGAAGAAGGCGCGCCGGCTCGCCGAGATCCTCATCTCGAAAGGGGCCGACGTCGACGACGTCGACCTCGACGGCGAGCCGCTCCTCATCCACTACGCTGTGTTCGCGCGCGTCACGCCGCTGCAGTTCCTGCTCGCGCACGGCGCCCGACCCGACATCCGCGACAGGCAGTACGGGCGGACCGCGCTGCACTGGCTCGTGATGGCGGCCCGGCCGGAGCCGGGCGAGGAATCTGACCCGGTCATGCTCCGGCGCGCACTCGAGTGTGCCCGGGCGCTGCTCGCTGCGGGGGCGCCGATCGACGCCGTGGACGGGCGGGGCGCTACCCCGCTGCACGGCGCTGCCGCGGCAGGGCTTTTCGACCTCATCAAGCTGCTCGTCGAGCGCGGGGCTGACCTCAATGCCAGGGACAACGACGGCTACAGCGTCCTGGGCATCCTCCTGGAGCGGTGGGAGGAGCAGCGGCCGCCCGCTGGCGAGCGGAAGCCGCTCCCGCCGGTAGCCGAGTACCTGCAAGCCCGCGGCGCCAGGGACGAGCGTCCCCCGAGGTAGCCGTTCGGGCCTCCCGGGTTCCGGACGACCCACCCGCGCGCCGACGGAGATCGCGCCCACGCCGGTGGTGGCGGGAGAGAGGGCGGCGTCAGACGTTGTCGGGCGCGGTCGGCGCGCCGAGGTCGAAAAACATGACGAGGGCGTCCTCGCCGTTGGTGTAGTAGCCGGGGCGGCGGCCGATGATGCGGTAGCCGATATGCAGGTAGAGCTTGACGGCGCGCCGGTTGGAGGGGCGGACCTCGAGGAAGAGGCCGCGGGCCCGGCCCCGGACCGCTTCCTCGCGCGCCTCGGCCATGAGCGCCGAGGCGATGCCGCGGCCCTCGAACAGCGGGTGGGTCGCGACCTTGAGGACGTGCAGCTCGTCCACCTGCCAGCAGGCGAACAGGTAGCCGACAAGGGAGCCGTCGGGACTGACCACGACGCGCTGGAAGCGCAGAGGCTGCTCGACTTCCTGCAGGTAGAGGTGGCTCGGCCACGGGTCCACGAAGACCTCGGCCTCGAGCCTGGCGACGGCCGGGACGTCGGCGACGGTGGCGGGGCGGCTCAGGTAGCCGGCGGGGACGGCGGCCATGGCTTGGCAGTCCTGGTAGGGGGCACGGCGGGGGGCGGCTCGAGATAAAGCGGCGCCAGGGTGTCGAGGCCAACGGTGGGCACGAGCGGAGCGAGCGCGAGCAGCGCCTCGGCCGTGGTCGTGCAGGCAGCGGCTGCACGAGCACCCGGGGGAAGCTCGAGACCGGCCGGTGCCACGACGGGATCGCGGGCCGCGGCGAGTTCGCTCAGCGGGAGCACGCACGGCTCGTCCTCGGCCTGCCAGCCATCGGCCAGGCGCCGGAACGTCTGGGCGTAGACCTGGCCGCGCCGTGCCGGCTGGACGGCCAGGCACCGTTCGCCCGCGCACCGCGCCGCTTGAGCGAGCAGGGAAGGGACACCGACGGCCGGGATCCCGAGCGCCGCGGCCAGACCCCCGGCAGTCGCCAGCGCCACGCGGACGCCGGTGAACGAGCCCGGTCCGCGGGTGGCGAGGACGAGCCCGAGGCTGGCGCGCTCGAGGCCAGCAGCCCGCAGCAGGAGATCCACGGCCGACATCACGAGCTCCGAACGGGGGACAGGGCCGGCCAGGGCCACCACGCCGGGCGCCGCCATCCCCGGGGCCTGCAGCGCGGACTCCAGTCGCGGCCCGCACCCCACAATGGCGAGGATCGCTGCCATCGGCCAAGTTTCGTCGTCGCGCCGCGGCGCGTCAAGGCTGGCGCGGCCCCGGGCTACAATGCACGCGGCATGAAGCAGACCCCGATGCTGCAGCAGTACCTCGAACTGAAGGCGCGGCACCCGGATGCCATGCTGCTGTACCGGCTCGGGGACTTCTACGAGCTGTTCTTCGAGGACGCGCAGACCGCCGCGCCGATTCTCGGCCTGGTCCTGACCCGGCGGCGCCACAACGACGAGGTGACCTCGCCGATGTGCGGGATTCCTCATCACGCGAAGGCGTCCTACGTGGCGAAGCTGCTCGAGGCCGGTTTCAAGGTGGCGATCGCCGAGCAGGTGGAGGATCCGGCTCAGGCCGGCGGGCTGGTCCGGCGCGAGGTGGTGCGGATTCTCACACCGGGCACCGTCACCGAGCCGGAGCTGCTGGCGGAGGGAGAGCGCCGGTGGGTGGTCGCGCTGGTGCCGGACGGCTCCGCCACGGCGGTCGCCTGGCTGGAGGCCGCCTCGGGCTCCCTGGGGGGCGCGCTGTGCGGCGGACCCGACGAGCTGCGGGACGTGCTGGCGCAGCTGCAGCCGCGGGAGGTGCTGGCGGCGGAAGGGCTCGACCTCGACGCCGCGTGGCCGCGGGAACTCGAAAGGCCGGTCGAGACGCGGCGGCCCGCCGGCTGGTTCGCACCGGCTCGCGGCGAGGAGCTGCTCCGGAGCGCGCTCGGCGTCGGCTCCCTGCGGGCGTTCGAGCTGGAACCGGGAGAGGCGCTAATCGGGGCGGCAGGGGCGCTCGTGGAGTACTTGCGGGAAACGCAAGGGCAGGCGGCGCGGCACCTGGGGAACTTCGAACGCCGCCACCGGGCGTCGGAGCTGTTGCTCGACGCCGCCACGGTGCGCAACCTCGAACTGCTGCGGGACGCCACAGGCGAGCGCCGGGCCAGCCTTTCTCGCGTGCTCGACCATACCGTCACGCCGATGGGCTCGCGACTGCTGCGGGAGTGGTTGCTGCGCCCGCTGGCCGACTCGGCGTTCGCCTCCCTGCGCCACGAAGCGGTGGCGTGGCTGCACGACGAGACGGCGGTGCTCGCGTCGTTGCGGGAACAGCTCACCGGCCTCGGCGACCTCGAGCGCAGTGCGGCGAGGCTCGGGCTGCAGCAGCTCAGGCCGGGGGAGCTGGCGGCGCTGCGAGCGGCGCTCGGCAAGCTCCCGACGCTGCGGGCCGAGCTGGCCGCCTCCCCGTGCCAGCTCGTGGCGACGCTCGGCGAACAGGTCGACCCGATGGAGGCCTGGCGCGAAGACCTCGAGCGCTGCCTGGCCGACGAGCCGCCGGCGGTGCTGGGGCCGGGCACGATTCGGGCCGGCCACGACCCGGCGCTCGACGAGGCGCGCCGGCTGTCGCGCTCCGCCAAGGAGGTGCTGGGGGAGCTGGAGGCGCGCGAGCGGGCGGCCACGGGCATCGCCAGCCTGCGCATCCGGTACAACCGGGTGTTCGGCTACGGCTTCGAGGTGTCGCGCGCGAACCTCGACCGCGTGCCCGAGGGGTGGACCCGCAAGCAGACGCTCGCCGGCGGCGAGCGGTTCGTGACCGCGGAGCTGGTGGAGCTGGAGCGTCGCATCGTCGGCGCCGAGGCCGAGGCCGAGGAGCGCGAAAAGGCGCTGTATGCCGAGCTGCTGGCGCGGGGCGCCGAGGAGGCGGGACGGCTGGCGGCGACGGCGCGGGCGCTGGCCGCCGTGGACGTGCTGGCCGCGTTTGCGGATCGGGCGCGCCGCTGGCGGTACTGCCGGCCGGTGCTGGTGGTGGGGCCGCGCATCAAGCTGCAGGCGTCGCGCCACCCGGTGGTGGAGGAGGTCTCCGGCCAGCCGTTCGTTTCCAACGATGTCGAGCTCGACGCCACCGGGCGGCAGATCGTGCTGCTCACGGGCCCCAACATGGGCGGCAAGTCGACATACCTGCGGCAGGTGGCGCTGGCCGTGATCATGGCGCGCGCCGGCTCGTTCGTGGCGGCCGAGGCGGCGGAGATCGGCGAGATCGACCGGGTGTTCACGCGCGTCGGCGCGGCCGACGACCTGGCGCGGGGCGAGTCGACGTTCATGGTCGAGATGACCGAGGTGGCCCGCATCCTGCGCCACGCCACACCGCGCTCGCTGGTCGTGCTGGACGAGGTGGGGCGGGGAACCGCGACGTTCGACGGCCTCTCGCTGGCCTGGGCCGTGGTCGAGACCCTGCACGACCCGCCGATGAGCCAGGGCGGGCCGCTCGTCATTTTCGCAACGCACTATCACGAGCTCACTGACCTCGCGCAGCGCCTCGAACGCGTGGTCAACGCCTCCGTGGCGGTCAAGGAGTGGCAGGGGCACGTGCTGTTCCTGCACCGCGTCGTGCCGGGGCCGTCCGACCGCTCCTACGGCATCCACGTTGCCCGCCTGGCCGGAGTGCCGGAGGCAACCTGCAAGCGAGCACAGGCGATTCTCAAACAGCTCGAACGGCAGGAGCTGAAGGTGGTCGAGGCGACCGCCCCGTCGCGCGCGCCGCGCCAGCTCCCGCTGTTCCCGGCCGGGGAGGAGCTGGTGGCGCAGCGCCTGCGCAAGCTGCAGGTGGAGTCGCTGACGCCGCTCGAGGCGCTCAACGTGCTGGCCGAGCTGAAGCGGGAGCTGGAAGAGTGAAGACAGGGGAGGGGGCTCCCGCCTGGCAGGGAGGAAGGCCATGAGCGGGTGGCTCGCATGCGGCGTGCGCGGGCACGAGCTCGACGCCGACGAGCGGCGGGAGCTCGCGGAACTGGCGCCGGGCGGGATCGTGCTCTTCGCCCGCAACGTCCGCGACCGCGAGCAGCTCGCCGAGCTGGTGGCGGCGCTGCACGAGCTGCCCGGACGGCCGTATGTGGCGATCGACCTCGAGGGTGGGCGCGTCAACAGGCTCAGATGTCTCATCGGGGAGCTGCCGGCGCCGGCCCGGGCGGCCGCCGCCGGCGCCGAGGCGGTGGCGGCGCTCGGCGACGCGCTCGGGGCCGCCTGCGCGCACTTCGCGATCGATGTCGACTTCGCGCCGGTCGTGGACGTCGACCGGGGCGGTTACGTGGGAGGCGAAGGCCGGTGCCTGGGGACTTCCCCCGCGGCGGTGGTGCAGGCGGCGAGCCGGTACCTGGCGGGGATCGAGCGGTTCGGCGTCGCGACGTGCCTCAAGCACTACCCGGGGCTCGGCTCCGGTCCGGTCGACTCGCACCACGCGCTGCCGGAACTCGGCGAGACGGCCGCGGCCGATGAGGGGGTGTTCCAGCGGCTGACTGCGCCGGGACGGGCGGTGATGGTGGCGCACGCGATGGCGCCGTCGCTCGGCGAGGCGTACGCCCCGGCTTCCCTGTCCCGGACGCTCGTGGGGCGCCTGGCCGGGTGTCCGTGCGGCCCGGTGATCGCGGATGACCTCGAAATGGGAGCGCTCGGCCGCTTCGGCTCGCTGCCGGAGCGTGCGGCCGCGGCGCTCGGTGCGGGGTGCCACCAGGTGCTGGTTTGCAACGCCCTGGCGATGCGGCGAGCGGTGGTCGAGGCGGTGCGCGGCCGGGCCGACGACGATCCGGAGCTGGCCGCGGCCCTGCGGGCGGCCGGGCGGCGGCTGGCGGCGTACGGGCGGGGCGGGGCGCCGGCCGTCGAATGGGGCGAGGTCCTGGCGCGGGCTGCGAGGGCGCGGGAGCTGGCGGGGGTGGGTGCGTGAGGCGCGCGGCCGTGTTGCTGTCGGGCGGGCTCGACTCAGCCACCGCGGCGGCGTGGGCGCGCGGGGCCGGTTTCGAGGTGACGGCGCTGTCGGTCGACTACGGCCAGCGGCAGGCGGCGGAGCTGCAGGCAGCGCGTCGCGTTGCGGCCAGCCTCGGGGTTCGCGATCACCGCGTCCTCCGGGTGGACCTGAGAGCGATCGGCGGTTCCGCCCTCACCGCCGACCTCGAGGTGCCGAAAGACCGCCCGGAAATCGGCGCCGACGTGCCGGTCACCTACGTGCCGGCGCGCAATACGGTGTTCCTGGCGTTGCTGGCCGGCCTCGCCGAGGTCGTCGGGGCGCGCGACCTCGTGCTCGGCGTCAACGCCCAGGACTACTCGGGCTACCCCGACTGCCGGCCCGAGTTCCTGCACGCCTTCGCCGAGGTCGCCCGGCTCGGCACGCGGTTCGGCGCAGCCGGGGGGCGGTTCGAGATCCACGCGCCGCTGCTGCACCTCTCGAAGGCAGGCATCGTCCGGCTGGGGACCGCCCTCGGCGTGGACTACGCCGCCACGCTCTCGTGCTACGACCCGCCGGCGCCCGCCGTCCACTGCGGCGCGTGCGACGCCTGTCGACTCCGCCGCGCCGGCTTCGCCGAGGCCGGTGTCCCCGACCCGACCTCGTACGCGCGGTAGCCCTGGCCGAATCCGCGGCGAGCGGACGGGCACAGACAGGCGTGTCCCTCCTCGCCGGGCAGGACGCTCACCGCCTCCCGATCCGGCGCTCGATCTCGGCGAGCGGCAGGCGCAGCATGATCGGGCGGCCGTGCGGGCAGCGGTTGGGGTCCGCGAGCGCCGCGAGCCGGGCCAGCAGGTGCTCGGCTTCCGGACGCGGGAGCGGCCGGTTCTTCTTGATTGCAGCATGGCAGGCCAGCGAGGCGGCGGCGCGCTCGCGCAGCGGCGGCCCGGCGGCCGCGGGCTCGGCGAGGTCGGCGAGCAGCGCGGCGACCAGGGGACCCGCAGCGGTGGCGGGCAGGCTGGCCGGCACGGCGAGCACGCGGAGGGAGGAGCCGGAGAGCACATCGACCTCGAGGCCGAAGAGCGCTAGCTCCGGCGCGGCCTCCTCGGCGAGCGCCGCGAGCTGCGGGGGCAGGTCCACCACCTCCGGCAAGAGCAGGCGTTGCGCGACAGGCGCCGCCTGGCTGGCGAGCAGCTCCTCGAAGAGGACGCGCTCGTGGGCCACGTGCTGGTCGACGAGGAGCAGCCCCTCGTCGCCCTCGACGAGCAGGTACGTTTCGCGGTACTGGCCGATGTAGCGCCCGAGCCCCGCAGGGGAAGCGGCCGCGGCGGGCCACTCGGGTGCAGCTTCCGCGATGCGGGGGGGCGGCTGGGGGGCGTGGGGCTGGTCCGAGAGGGGGAGAGGGGCCTGGCGTTCGGATCCTGCGCCGAGCGTGACGATGCGCTGCACCGGCGCCGGCTCGTGCAGGCGGTGGCGCGGGGCGGCCAGCGCCTGGGCGAGCGCCGCGAGCACGGCGCCGGGGTCGGCGAACCGAACCTCGGCCTTGGTGGGGTGTACGTTGACGTCCACCTGCTCCGGCGGCACGCGCAGGTCGAGGTACGCCTCGGCCTCGAGCGCCCCGGAAGGGCCGCGCAAGGCACGATTGATGGCGGCGGTCAGGAGGCGATCGCGCACGATGCGGCCGTTGATCGCGACGACGATGTCACGGGCCGTGCGCGAGGGCACGAGAAACCCTTCCACGGCGAGAGCGCCGGCCTGATGCCGGACCGGCCGGGCGGCGCGGGCGCGCTCGGCGCCCACGAGGTCCGGCAGCCGCCGTGCGGCGTCGCGGGCCGCTGGCAGCTCGAGCAGGGTGCGGCTGCCGTGATCGAGGCGGAACGTCACGGCCGGGTGGGCGAAGGCGAGTGCCGAGAGGGCGAGGAGCGAGTGGCGCAGCTCCGTGGCTTCGCTGCGCAGGAACTTGCGGCGGGCCGGAAGCTGGGCGAAGAGGTCGCGGACGCTGACACGGGTGCCGCGCGGGCGCGCGCACGGCTCGCTGGCGAGGACGCGGCCGAACTCGACCCGCACGCGCGTGCCGGCGCCGTCCTCGGCCGCCGTCTCGAGGGTCAGGCGCGAGGCGGCGGCGATCGAGGGCAGCGCCTCGCCGCGGAACCCGAACGTCCGGATTGCCTCGAGATCCGCGGGGCGTGTGATCTTGGAGGTGGCGTGGCGCTCGAGGGCGAGGAGAGCGTCGTCGGGCTGCATGCCGGTGCCGTCGTCCTCGACCTCCACGAGATCGCGCCCGCCGGCGGCGAGGCGGACCACGACCCGGCCGGCGCCGGCATCGAGAGCGTTCTCGACCAGTTCCTTGACCACGGAAGCGGGCCGCTCGACCACCTCGCCGGCGGCGATCTGGTTGATGAGCGCGTCGGGCAGCAGACGAATGCTGGGCATGGACGGAGGGTACACGAGCGGGCGCGAAAAAAAAGCGCCGGACGAGCCGGCGCGAGTCGCGAGGACGCGGAAAGAGGGGGATCACTTGTCCTCGACCTTGATGCTGATCGACTTGGGCTTGGCCTCCTCGCGCTTGGGGAGCGTCAGATGCAGGACGCCGTGGCGGTACACGGCGCTCACACGGTCCGGGTCGACGTTGGTCGGCAGCGTGAACGAGCGCTCGAAGGCGCCGTACGACCGCTCGACGCGGTGGTAGGTCTCGCCCTCGCCGGCCTTCTCGAAGTTGCGGCTGCCCTTGAGCGTGAGCACGCCGTTCTCGACCGAGACCTCGACGTCCTTGGGCTCGATGCCCGGCACCTCGACCGAGATCTCGAGCGCGTCCTTGGTCTCGCGCACGTCGACCGAGGGAATCCAGGAACCGGTGATGAAGTCGTCGGACGTGCGACGGCGGCCGGTGGCCTCCTCGAAGAGACGGCTCATGCGCTCCTGCAACCCGACCATCTCACGGAAGGGGTCCCAACGGATGATGCCAGTCATGATCTGCTCTCCTTTCCTCCGCCGCCTCGGTGCGGCTTTCGATGGGCAATATAGGACATGAGTGCCACGATGTCAAGGGTTCGGATCACTAGAGTTCAAAATCTTAGTCAATACGACGCATGTCACCGACCCGCCTCGTACCCGATGCCCAGGCTGGAAACCGCGCTATCGTTCGCACATGATGACTCTCGCTGCCGTCCTGCTCGTCGCCGCCACCCAGCCCGTCGCCCTCCGGGTCGAGGTCGAAAGCCTCGGCAAGGGACCCCAGGCCATGATCGTCGGGGTTGCCGTGCAGGTCGCGCCCGAGGACCGCGCCCGCGTCGGCGAACGCGTGAAGCTTTCGGTCGCGCTCGTGCGTGCCGGAGAAACCGTGGATTCCCGGCCCTCTGTGGTGAGCATGGACGGTGATGGCAGCGCCATGGTGTACCGCGAGTGGCCGGCCGGCGACGGCGAGGTGCGGGTGCTCCTCGAGGCGCTCGAGGGCGGCGCCTCTGGGCGCTGGAGCGGGCCGGTGAGCATTGCGCTCCTCGAAACGCCGTTCGAGCCGGCGCCCGACGCCCCCGCCGAAGCCGTGGCACTGGCCGCCCTGCCGCCCGCGGAGGGGGCGGTGCGGTTCCTGCCGCCGCCCCGCAGCGGCGGCCTCGGGGCGCTCCAGCTCGAGGTCGAGGCAGGTCCCCAGACGGCCCGCGTCGCGTTCGCCCGCGACGGCGAGCCGCTCGGCGAAAGACGGCGGGCCCCCTGGACGGTCTCGGTCAACCTCGGCGCGGTCGCCCGTCGCACGGTCATCACGGCCCAGGCGTACGCTGCCGACGGGCAGCTCCTGGGCGAGGATGCCATCGTGCTCAACGCTCCGCCGCAGCAGATCGCGGTGGAGCTGCTCGTGGGCCCGATGGACGCCGGCACGACCCCGATCACGGTGGCGGTAGGCCGGGGCGAGGACACCGAGAGCGTCACGCTCAAGCTCGACGACCGCCCGGCCGCGCGCTGGCGGTCCTGCCCGTGCGTGGTCCGGCTGCCGAGCGCCGAGGTTGCCGCGGCAAAGGTCCTCTCGGCCGAGGTGGAGGGCCCCGGCGGCAGGCGCGGCGAGGCGGTGCGGGTGGCGGGCCTGGAGGGGTTCCAGGCCGAGGTCGAGGTGGAGGTCGTGGAGCTGCCCGTCAACGTCTTCGACCGCACCGGGGCTCCGGTCGGCCACCTCGGGCGCGAGGCGTTCCGGGTCCTCGAGGACGGGCAGGACGTGGCGATCGAGGCGTTCGGGACGACCGCGGACCTGCCGCTGAACGTGGGCATCGTCGTGGACACCTCGGGCTCGATGGTCGAACCGTTCCCGGCCGTGCGCCGGGCCGTGGCCGGCTTCGCCGAGCGCCTGCTGCGCCCGCAAGACTCTTACTTCCTGATGACGTTCTCGTTCGAGCCACAAGTGAAGGTGAGCTGGAGCGGCGACAAGCGCGCGATCGCGCCGGCGCTGGAACGGCTCGTGCCGGAAGGAGGCACCTCCCTGCACGACGCGATCGTCCGCGGCCTCGAGCAGTTCCGCACCCGGCGCGGACGGTCGGCGCTCGTGGTCCTCACCGACGGCGACGACACGACCTCCCGCACGGCCTGGGATGTCGCGTTGCGCTTCGTCAAGACTGTCCGCACGCCGGTGTTCCCGATCGGCTTCCAGCTCTCCGCGCTCGACGTCTTCGTCAAGCGGCGCCTGCGCGAACTGGCGGAGGCCACCGGCGGCGAGTACTTCCAGGCGCCGAAATCCGGCGACCTCGAGTCGGTGTACGCGCGCATCGATGCCCAACTCCGCAGCCAGTACCTGCTGACGTACCGGTCGCCGTCGAGCAAGAGCCGGGACCAGTTCCGTTCGGTGACGGTCGAGGTCAAGGGCGACGGACTCGTGGCCCGCACCCTGGCCGGCTACTACCCCGCGCGGTGACGGGACGCTGCCGGGTTGCCGCCTGGCGTGGCGGTCGTGCCGTGCCTGGCGGGTATACTCGAAGCGATGGACATCCCGTTGCTGGTGTCGCCGGACCTGGCGGGCCGCAGCGGCCGACGCGAGCGGCTGCTGCAGCCGGGGCTCCCGGTTCCCGCCGATGCCGTCGTGCTGGCGAGCGCCGGCGCCGCGGTCGCCCAGCCCACGAGCGCGCTGTCGGCCGGGGTGTGGGTCGTGCTTGGCGACGGGGTGCTCCCCGCGCACGTGCGGCCGTTCCTGCGCCTTCCCCCCGTCGTCCCGCCCGAGGTCCTGGACTCGGCCCTCGACGCCGCGATGCAGGCGGTGCGGCTGCGATCCAGGCTCGAGGACACCGAGCGCGAGCTGAAGCTCGCCCGCGACCGCAAGCTCGATCTCGCGCGGGTGGGCATTGCGCTGACTGCGGAGCGCGACCTCGACACGCTGCTGTCGCTCATCCTGTCCACGGCGCGCGAGCTGGTAGCGGCCGACGCCGGCTCGCTCTACCTCATCGAGTCGAGGGAGGGGATCCGCGCCCTCCGCTTCGTGCTGTCGCAAAACGACTCGGTGCCGACCAGTCTGTCGTCGTTCACCGTGCCGGTGGACCGGACGTCGTTTGCCGGGTACGTGGCGCTCTCGGGCGAGCCGGTCGGGGTCGAGGACGTCCGCCACCTGCCGCCCGACGTGCCATACAGCTTCAACCCCCAGTTCGACGTCGCCACCGGCTACCACACCCGGTCGTTGCTCACCGTGCCGATGGCCACACGGGCCGGCGAGGTGATCGGCGTGCTGCAGCTCCTCAACCGCAAGGCCGACCCCGGCGCCAGAATCACCTCGGCGGCAGCGGCCGACGCGGCCGTGGTGCCGTTCGGGCACGACGACGTGGCGGTCCTCCGCGCGCTCGCCGCCCAGGCCGCCGTGGCCATCGAGAACACGAGGCTGGTCAAGGAAATCGAGAGTCTCTTCGAGGGCTTCGTGCGAGCCTCGGTGACGGCCATCGAGCAGCGCGACCCCTCGACCTCCGGCCACTCGCTCCGCGTGGCCCACTACACGGTGGGGCTGGCCCGGGCGATCGAGCAGGCGCCGCCACCCGCCTATCGCGGGTTGCGCTTCTCACCGGACGAGATCACCCAGCTTCGCTACGCCGGCTTGCTGCACGACTTCGGCAAGGTCGGGGTGCGCGAGGCCGTGCTCACCAAGGGCAAGAAGCTTTTCCCCGAGAGGCTCGAGCTGGTCCACGAGCGCTTCCGGCATGCCCGGCGTGCTCACGAGGTGGCGATCCTCCGGCGACTGCTCGACGAGCTGTGCCGGGACGGACGCCCCCCGAACGCACGGGACATGGAAAGGGTCGTGGAGGCGATCGAGCGGTCACGGCACGAGATGGACTCGTATCTCGGCGCGATTCTGCGCGCCAACGAGCCGGCGGTGCTCAATCAGCAGACGCGCCACCTCCTCGTGGAGGTCGAGCAGGCGCGGTTTTCGGGCCTCGACGGCGAGGAGCTGCCGCTGCTGCTGCCGGAGGAGCTGGCGGTGCTGTCGGTGCCGAAAGGCTCGCTCAACGAGCAGGAGCGCCGGGAAATCGAATCGCACGTGGTGCACTCGTACGACTTCCTGCTCACGATCCCGTGGCCGAAGCGGTACGGGCGCATACCCGAGATCGCCTACGGGCACCACGAGAAGCTCGACGGTTCGGGGTATCCGAATCGGCTCCCGGGCGAGCGCATCCCGCCCGAGGTCCGGATGATGACCGTCTCGGACATTTACGACGCCCTGGCGGCCGGGGACCGGCCCTACAAGAAGGCCGTACCGCCCGAGCGGGCGCTGGCGATCATCGAGGACGAGGCGCGCCAGGGCATGCTCGACCCCGACCTCGTGCGGGTCTTCATCGAGGCCAGGATCTGGTCCACGGAGGTCTCCGGACGATGAGCGGCCCGCGGCGCCGCGGCGGGAAAGGATGTCACATGAGAACAGGGCTTTGCACGCTCCGCAGGTGCAGGGCGATGCTGGCCGGGGCAGCCGTGGCGGTCGCGGCGTGTGCGCCCGCCGTGATCGTGCCGGCGCCCCCGCCGCCGCCGGCGGTGGTCGTCGAGGTGGCGGTGCCGGCCGATCACACCAGGGACAAGCACGGTGCCCTCCATCGCCCCGGCTACAAGCGGCCGATCGGCGTGTGCGACGCGTGCCACGGGAGCGATCTCCGAGGCGCGGGGAAGGTGCGCGGCTGCTTTGCATGCCACGGCAAGGAGTGGGACTGAGCACCGGCAGGCCGGCACCTCGCGGCGAAAGGAGCGGTGCGCTCGCCCGCTGTCCGAGGGAATGGTGACGTCCATGCACTGACGAGAAGGAGGCTGTCATGACTCGTCCGAGGATCCATGATCGATCGCTGCTGGCTGCCGGGCTGGGGGCCGCCCTCCTGCTGATGGGCGCGGTCCTGCCGGCCGGCGACCAGCCCAAGGGCCTGTTCGTGAATGTCAACACGGCGCGGCTCCGCAGCGCCCCCACGGTCAAGAGCGAGGTCGTGGGCACGCTCGCCTTCGGCACCCGCATCGAGGCGCTCGAGCACGTCGACGACTGGTACCGCGTGCGGCTGGCGGACGGCACCCAAGGGTTCGTTTACGACGAACTCGTGTCGTCCAAGGATGTGGGGCGGTTGTGGGTGGAAGAAGGCGTCGCCGAGGTCCACCGCTCTCCGGGGGCGTACTCGCCGGTCGTGGCCACCCTCGAGGTCGGCACGGAGGTGCGCCCTATCGGCAAGCGTGACGACTGGTACCGCATCGAACTCGAAGGAGGGCGCACCGGTTGGATCCACGAGGATGTCCTCGACGACGACCCGCCCGGGGCGCTGTACGTGCGCTCCATGAGCGCCACCGTGCACGCCGGGCCCTCGCCGCTGAGCGAGGTCGTGGCCGAGCTGGCGGCGGGGACCAGGATGACCCGCCTGGACAAGGTCAAGGACTTCTACCGCGTCCGGCTGCAGGACGGCAAGACGGGTTTCGTCTTCAAGCGTGCCGTGCGCGACGACGAGCCCGAGCACCTGTTCGTCGACGTGGGCGAGGCGGAGATCAAATCGGATCCTACCGAGTACGGAACCGTCAAGGTGGTGGCGCCTTCAGGGACCGAGCTCGTGGCGTTCGACAAGGAGGGCGACTTCTACCTCGTGCGCACCCCCGACGGAACCCTGGGCTGGATCTACGACGACAACGTCGTGCGAATGGGCAGGTAGTCGATGTAGCTCGCGGGCCGGGCGGGTTCGACCACGCCCGGAGCCCGCGGCCTGTTCGGTGGACGGCGCCTCCGGCCAGAGAGGAGGCTGTTACCGCTTGACCCGACAGCTCGAAAGCCCGAACGGCAGGTACGCCGGGCACCAGCCAATTGCGGCCGTGAGCAGCGGCACCACTCCGACGACGCCCCACCAGCTCTTGAAGTAGAAACCGGCCCCGATGATCGCCACGCCGACGAGCACCCGCGCGACCCGATCGACTCCGCCCACGTTGCGCTTCATGACCTCGCACCTCCCACACGAACGGCAACAGCAGGTGACGACGAGGTCTTCCCGGATCGAGGCGTGGCGTGTGGTCCGAAATTGCCGTTCGCCTTGCACCACTCGCCCTGCGGGCCAGCGGGACCGCGGCGGCCGGGCGCAGGGCATGGCCGCTACGAGGCGACCAGCATGATCTCCATTTGCGGGTCGGACAGGAACCGGCAGCCGTCGGCGGTGACCACGACGATTTCCTCGATCGTCGCCACGCCGTACCCGGGCACGACGGCGCGCGGCTCGAGGGTGTAGCACTGGCCTTGCTCCACCACCGCGTACGGCTTGGCGCCGTAGCGCTCCCAGATCGGGCAGAGCAGGCCGGCGCCGTCGTGGGCCTGGCGGCCGATCTGGTGGCCGAGCGCGTGCGGGTACTCGTCGAACCCCTGCGCCACGATGTGCCCGCGGGCCACCGCGTCGACCTCGTGGCCCTTCACGCCCGGCCGCAGGAACGCCGCGGCCTGGTGGATGCCGTCGCGGACAGCCTCGAACGCTTTCGTGACGATCGCGGGCGGGCCGGTCTCGCCGGGGCGCAGGCAGTACCAGGTGCGCTGGAGATCCGAGCAGAACCCCTCCACACGCATCCCGAAATCCACGTTCATGAGGTGCCCGGCCTCCATGACGCGGTCGGTCGGCCCGGCGTGCGCGCCGGCGGACTCGGGGCCGGTGAAGACGGCCGGGCAGTGGTCCGCGTCCCAGGCGCGCTCGAGCCCCTTGGCCTCCATGATCTCCACCATGATGGCGGCGATCTGCTTTTCGGTAAGGCCGATGCGCAGCCGGCGGTGGAGCTGGGCGAAAAGATCCACGGTCTCGGCGCAGGCGCGGGCGATGCGCTCGAGTTCGGGCGCGAGCTTGCGGGCGCGCAGCCGCCCGACGATCCCCTCCGAGCTTTCGAGCCGCGCGGCGTACGGGGTGTCCTTGAGGATGTCCTGCAGCAGCAGATACATCCCGTGTGTCATGCCGTCCGCCATCTCGTCGTTGAGCGAGTAGTTGACGGCAATGCGCCGAGGGTCGATCCGGCGCAGCACCTCGCGCAGCGGCTCGGAGACGCCCTGCACGTACGGCACGATTTCCGTGTAGTGGCCGAGGGCCTTGTGGGCGGCCACGTCGAGCGAGCCGAGCACGGCGATGCGCTCGCCGTCGCGGGTGAGGATGAACGCCGACTGCCAGGTGCAGTTGCCGCCCACCACGAGGTCGAACGAGGGGTCGTGCACCGTCGCCGATTCGCGGGCGAACAGCATCCAGGCGTCGATGTCCAGCTCGTTGAGAATACCCACCGCTTGCTCGATCTTGGCCCCGATCATCGTGCCCTCCCGGCCGCCGCCAGAGCGGCCGGCGGAACTGTATCAGGCCGCCCGGGCCAGCTGAAGTGTAGGCTTGGCTGGTGGCGAGGTGCTGGGTCGGTCTCATCGCGCGGATCGAGTGGCGCAGCGAGTGCAAGGCCGTCGAGCGCCCGCTGGCAGTGCTCGTGGGGAACGAGCGCCGCGAGGTCGAGGAGGAGAGGCACTGGGTGGAGGGTCCCCTGGAGGCCGGCGCTCCTCTCGAAACCGTCTGGGTCGTCGTCGACGGGCAAGGGCGGCGCTATCGCCTCCGCCACCGTGCGACTGGCGAGACCCGCGTCGAGATTGACGTGGTCTCCGCGCCGGCAGGGTAAATGCGAGATCTGGGTCTGCCCGGCCCGCTGCCGGGGACCGGTCACGATCCCAGCGACGCGAGTGCCTCCACGGCGCCCTGGCCCAGGTGGAGGTGCACGACGGGGCGGGCGACGTCGCGCAGCGCGGCGAGGTCGCCGAGCGCTTGCGCCCAGCGGAGCTGACCGATGGTGTGCGTCTGGCCGGGGATCGGCACGTCACGCGAGGGTTCGCCCGACAGCAGCACGACGCGCAGGCGGTCGGGAGCGCCCTTGTGGAGCTGGCCCGTGGAGTGCAGGTAACGCGGGCCGAACCCGGTCGTGACCGGCACGCCGTGGCGGGCGGCCAGCCGCTCGGCAAGGCGCTCCAGGGCGGCGGCGCTCTCCGCGCTTTCCGGCAGCCACCCCAGCAGGACGATGGCGTCATCGGCGCCGATGCCCTCCAGGAACGCGGCGAGCGCTGCGGCAGGTTCCGGTGTCGCCGCCGGGTACTCGTGGTGTCCTGCCGCCAGCGCGGCGCGCGCCCGATCCTTGGCGCGCACCACGTCGGGCTCGTCGAACGGGTTGACGCCGAGCAGCCAGCCGGCGACCGCCGTGGCGATCTCCAGACCCACGAAGAGCTGGGCGAGCTGATGGCGCCCGAGCTTCCAGCGCACGACCGGCACGCCTCGGCTGACCAGCCGATCGAGGGCGGCATCGAGTGCCGCCACGTCCTCGTCGGCGAAGCGCGGCGAGAGCACGAGCGTGTGCGGCCAGGCCGGCATCGCCGAGGGATCGGCCACGATCACCGGGAGAATCCCGTGTTTCTCCTTCCCGGTCGACTCGGCCACGAGCTGCTCGGCCCACATCCCGAACGGCCGCAGTGCCGGCGAGGCGCACCAGGCGAGCTTGCCCCACCCTTCGCCGCACGCCGCGGCCATCTGGCAGCCGAGCCGGACGCCGGGGTGGTCGACGTCGAGCCCGGACAGGGCGTACGCGCCCTCGGCCAGGAAGGCGTCGGCGTCGATCCCGAGCCAGAGCGCGGGCAGCAGCCCGACGGCGCAGAGGATCGAGAAGCGCCCACCGACGTCGACGGGGTGGGGAACGACCGCGCGCCAGCCCTGTGAGCGGGCCGTGTGCGCCAGCGCGGTGTTCGGTTCGGTGAGAGCCACCAGCCGCCGGCTGGCGCCGCCGCCCAGCGCCTCGCGCAAGCGAGCGGCCAGGATCGCCAGCAGCGCAGCGGTCTCGGCGGTGGTGCCGGACTTGGACACGGCCAGCACCGCCGACCGCGCCGGCTCGAAGCCGTCGAGCATGGCTGCGGCGCGATCGGCGTCGGTGGTGTCGGCGACCACGAGCCGCCGCCCCGAGGGCGAGCCTGCAATCGCACGCAGCACCTCGGGGCCGAGCGAGGAGCCGCCCATGCCGAGCAGGTACAGCGTGTCCACGCCATCACCGGCGAGACCGTTGACGAGCCGGCGCAGCGCCGGCAGCACGGCGCCACTGCGAGCCGGCAGGTCGAGCCACCCCAGCCGCTTGCCCACGTTGCCGGCGTGGCGGTCGCCGAACAGCGCGCCGTCGCGCGCCACGAGGCGCTCGATGACGGCGCCGTCGACCAGGCGCTGCCTGGCCGCGGACGCGGCCGCCGCCGAAGCGGGCGGGAGGGCGAGCTCGATCGGCGCAGCGCGGCGCGCTCGCAGAGCCTGCAACACACGCTCGGCGATCGCCTCGGACGTGAAGGCGAAGTGTCGTGCCAGATCCTCCGGCTTGCCGGACTCGCCGAAGCGCGAGAGCACGACCGTCTCGCCGTCGCCGACCCAGCGGTGCCACCCCTGTCCACGTCCGAGCTCCACCGCGACGCGCAGCGCCGAGGCGGGTCCGAGCACCGTGCGCCGATACGCCTCGTCCTGGCGGGCCAGCAGCTCCAGCGACGGCGCCGAGACGACGCGTGTCGGCACGCCGACACCCTCCAGCCGCTCGCGGGCTTCCAGACAGGTGCTCACCTCCGAGCCGGTGGCGATCAGCACCGCCTCGGGCTCGCCGCCCGACGCCTCGGCGCGCACGAACGCTCCCCGGGCCACGGCGCCGGGAGCCGGCGGAGGCAGGACCGGCAGCTTCTGCCGGCTGAGCAGCAGCGCCGTGGGGCCGTCCCGGCGTGCGAGCGCGACTCGCCACGCCTCGGCCGTCTCGCGGGCATCGGCGGGCCGCAGCGTCACGAGGTTCGGGACGATGCGCAACGACACGGTGTGCTCGACCGGCTGGTGGGTGGGACCGTCCTCGCCTAGCAACACCGAGTCGTGCGTGAACACATAGGTGACCGGGAGCTTCATGAGCGCGGCCAGGCGCAGCGACGGGCGCAGGTAGTCGGCGAAGGTGAGGAACGTGGCCACGTACGGCCGCACGCCGCCGTGCAGCGCCATTCCGTTGGCGATGGCGGCCATGGCGTGCTCGCGGATGCCGAAGTGCATGTTGCGGCCGCCCCACGCCCCGGCGGCGAGGTCGCTCTCGCCGGCCAGCAAGGTGTTGTTGGACGGCGCCAGGTCGGCCGAGCCGCCCACGAGTTCGGGCACCCGCGGAGCGAAGGCGTTGAGCACCTTGCCCGAGGCCTCGCGCGTGGCGAGCGGCGTGGCGTTGTCGAACGCCGGAAGGGCCGCGTCCCATCCCGCCGGTAGCTCGCTGCGCAGGCGCCGCTCGAGCTCGGCCGCGAGGTCGGGATACGTCTCGCGGTAGCGGGACAGCGACTCCATCCATGCCTGCCTGGCCGCGGCGCCTGCCGCCCCGGCGGCGCGGAACGTCGCGCGAACCTCCTCGGGGATCACGAACGGCTCGTGCGTCCAGCCGAAGGCGGCCCGCGTGGCCCGCCACGCCTCGGGGCCGAGCGGCGAGCCGTGCACCGCGGCCGAGTCCTGCTTGGGGCTGCCGTAGCCAATGTGGGTGCGCACGCGGATCAGCACCGGCCGGTCCTCGCCGCCCGCCGCCTCGTCGAGCGCCGACGAGATCGCCTCCAGATCGTTGCCGTCCTCGACGTGCAGGGTGCGCCAACCGGAGGCCGCGAAGCGTGCCTCCACGTCCTCCGAAAACGCGAGTTCGGTGGAGCCCTCGATCGTGATGCGGTTGTCGTCGTAGAGCACGACGAGCCGGCCGAGCCGCAGGTGGCCGGCCAGGGAGGCGGCCTCGTGGGAAATCCCCTCCATGAGGTCGCCGTCGGAGGCGATGACCCAGGTGCGGTGGTTGACGACCTCGAACCCCGGCCGGTTGAAGCGGCTGGCGAGGTGCCTTTCGGCAAGTGCCATGCCGACGGCGGCGGCGAGCCCCTGGCCGAGCGGTCCGGTCGTGGTCTCGACGCCGGGGGTGAGACCGTACTCGGGGTGCCCCGGCGTGCGCGAGCCGAGCTGGCGGAAGCGCCGCAGCTCGTCGAGCGGGAGGTCGAAGCCGAACAGGTGCAGCAGCGCGTACAGCAGCGCCGACCCGTGCCCGGCCGAAAGCACGAAGCGGTCGCGGTCCGCCCAGGTCGGGCTCGACGGGTCGAAGCGCAGGTGCCGGCGCCACAGGGCATACGCCATCGGTGCCGCACCGAGCGGCAAGCCGGGGTGTCCGGAGCGGGCCTGCTCCACCTGGTCGATGGCGAGGATCCGCAGGGCGGTCACGCCGGTCTGGTCGCGGGCATCGAAACGGGACATGCAGCCTCCAGAACAGGGCGGGATTCTGGCCTACCTGCCCCGCCCCTGCAACCCTCGAGCGTGCGCCGGCTCGCGCCGATCGCCCGGCGTGGTCCTGAACGTGGTTCGTGGACGCAGCCTGAGCAGCGGGTGGGTGGGCGCGACCCTGGTACAATGCGCGCTCCGGCCGCGAGGCCGGTTCGAGAGGGAGCGTGCAATGAAGCGTTACGCAGCGTTGACGGTGGTGGCGGTGATCGCGCTTTCCGGCCTGCAGGCGTTCGCGCAAGAGGCGCCGAAGGTGGCGGTCATCGACGTCCAGGTGCTGGTGCAGGAGTCGGCGGCGGGCAAGGAGGCCGGGGGCCGGCTGGCCAAGCTGCAAAACGAGAAGGTGGCGGGCCGCAAGAAGCTCACCGACGAGTACGAGGCGCTGCAGAAGCAGCTCGCGACGCAGGCGGCGACGCTCACCGAAGCGAAGGTGGCCGAGCTCCGCAAGCAGCTCGAGGACAAGGAAATCGCCATCCGACGCTACGACGACGACGCGACGCAGGAGCTCGAGAAGGCCAAGGCCAACGAGCTCGGCGGGCTCGAGAAGCAAATCATGCCGATCATCCAGGAGCTGGGGCGCGAGCAGAAGCTCTTGCTCATCTTCAACAAGTTCCAGTCGGGGCTGGTGTACGCCGACGACGCGGTGGACATCACCGACCAGGTGCTGCGCCGCTTCAACACCAAGGTGACCACCAGCTCCCCCGCGAAGTGAGCGGTGCCGGGGTGCCCACCCCGGCGGTCGGAAAGGGGTGAGGACATGCCCTCGGTCACTCTCGGCGAGCTGGCCCGCAGGCTCGACGGCGCGGTGGTGGGCGACGCCGGGCTCGTGGTGACGGGCGTGCGCCCGCTCGGCGACGCCGGCCCTGAGCACCTGTCCTTCTACCACAACCGACGCTACCTCCATGCCGCCCGCCAATCGCGGGCGGGCGCCTTGCTGGTGGCCTCGGCGGAAGGGTTCGCGGGCCGCAACTTGCTGGTCGTCAAGCAGCCCTATGCGGCGCTCGCGGACGTGCTGGAGTTCTTCCACCCGCTCGAGCGGCCGCCGGCCGGGGTCCACCCGACGGCGGTGGTGGCCGACTCGGCCGAGGTGGCCCCGAGCGCCGCCATCGGCCCGCACGCCGTGGTGGGCGAGCGGGCCGCGATCGGCGAGGGGGCGGTTGTGGGCGCGGGGTGCTACGTCGGCGACGACGCGGTGGTGGGGGCCGAGACGTGGCTGCACCCGCACGTGGTCATCGAGCCCCAATGCCGGGTCGGCGCCCGGTGCATTCTGCACGCCGGCGTCGTGGTCGGCTCGGACGGCTTCGGCTTCGCCACGGTCGAGGGCGAGCATCGCAAGGTGCCGCAGACCGGCATCGTCGTGATCGAGGACGACGTGGAGCTGGGCGCCAACGTCTGCGTGGACCGCGCCACGCTCGGCGAGACCCGGATCGGGCGCGGCAGCAAGGTGGACAACCTCGTCCAGATTGCCCATAACGTGCGGGTGGGGGAGGGGTGCCTGCTGGTCTCGCAGTCGGGGATCTCGGGTTCCACCGAGCTCGGGCGCCATGTGGTGATGGCCGGACAGAGCGGCGCCGTCGGGCACATTCGCCTCGCCGAGCGCACGGTCGTGACCGCCAAGACCGGTGTCACCGAGGACACGGAGCCGGGGAGCACGGTCTCGGGCTTTCCCTCGCGGCCGCACCGCGAGTGGCTGAAGGCGATGGCCCACCTGTACCAGATCGACGACCTCAGGCGCCGGATCGCGGAGCTGGAGAAGGCGCTCATGGCAAGGAGCACGAAATGATCGACATTCTTGGCATCATGGAGGTCCTCCCGCATCGCTACCCGTTCCTGCTTGTCGACCGCATCCTCGAGATGGACGGCGAGCGCGTGCTGGGCCTCAAGAACGTCACGTTCAACGAGCCGCACTTCACCGGCCACTTCCCGGGCGCGCCGGTGATGCCCGGGGTGCTCATCGTCGAGGCGATGGCCCAGGCCGGCGCCGTGATGATGCTTTCCGAGGTGCCGGACCGGCAGAACAAGCTCGTTTACTTCACCGGCATCGACAAGTGCCGGTTCCGCCGCCCCGTCGTGCCGGGCGACCAGCTCCTGCTCGAGGTGCGGCTGCTGCGGCGTCGAGCCAGGTACGCCGTGATGCAGGGTGTGGCACGCGTCGGCGACGAGATCGCCGCCGAGGCCGAGCTGTCGTCCGCGATGGTCGACAGGCCCAAAGGGCAAGCGTGATGTCGACCCGCATCCACCCCACGGCGATCGTCGACCCCGCGGCCGAGCTGGGGGAGTACGTCGAGGTCGGGCCCTACTCGATCGTCGAAGCCGGGGTGACGGTCGGCGCCGGCACGCACATCGGCCCTTACTGCCGGCTGCAGGGGCCGACCACGATCGGCACGGGCAACCGCTTCATGTCCCACTGCTCGGTTGGCGTGCAGCCGCAGGACCTCAAGTTCAAGGGCGACCCCACGCGCCTCGTGATCGGCGACAACAACTTCTTCCGCGAGTTCGTGACGCTCCATCGCGGCACCCCCGGCGGCGGCGGCGTGACACGCATCGGCAGCCACGGCCTGTTCATGGTGGGCGCCCACATCGCGCACGACTGCCAGGTCGGCGATTACGTCATCTTCGCCAACAACGGCACCCTCGCCGGGCACGTGCACGTGGGCGACCACGCGACGATCGGGGCGCTGTCGGCCGTGCACCAGTTTTGCTTCGTGGGCGAGTACGCGTTCATCGGCGGCGGCACGATCGCCACCAAGGACTGCCTGCCTTTCATGAAGACCGTCGGCAGCCGTCCGGCCCGCTGCTTCGGTCCCAACAGCATCGGTCTCGAACGCAAGGGGTTCTCCGCCGAGCGCCGGGAGGCGATCAAGAGCGCATGGAGGCTGCTGCACAACGCCAAGTTGACGACCAGCGAGGCGCTGACCCGCATCGAAGCCGAACTCGCTGGCGCGCCGGACGCCGTGCGCGTACTGCAGTTCATCCGCGCCTCCGAGCGCGGCGTCATCCTCGCCCGCGGCTGAAAGGCACGCCAGGCGAGGGGCCGACTCTGGCAATCGCCAGCCCGCACCTCCACCCTGCCCCGTCAAACGGGCAACGGCGCGATGTCGGGTTCAGGCGAGGTTGAACTCGGCGGTCTCCAGCACCTGCTTGACCCTGGCCATGAACTGGTCGGCGGTGGCGCCGTCCACCAGGCGGTGGTCGAAAGAGAGCGCGATGAACATCATGCTGCGCACGGCGATGGCGTCGTTGCCGTCGGCGTCGGTGACGACCACCGGGCGCTTGTGGATGCCGCCGGTGGAGAGGATCGCCACGTTGGGCTGGTTGATGATCGGCAGCCCGTACAGCCCGCCGTACGGACCCGGGTTGGTGACCGAAAATGTGGAGCCCTGCACGTCCTCGGGCTTGAGCTGCTTGTTGCGAGCCCGGCTGGCGAGGTCGGTGAGGGCCCGCTGCAAGCCGATGAGCGAGAGCTCTTCGGCGTGCTTGATGACCGGGACGATGAGGCCGTTGGGAAGCGCCACGGCGACGCCGAGGTTGACGTGCCGGTGGTATACCACGTCGTTCCCCTCGATCGAGGCGTTGACGACCGGGAACGCCTTGAGCCCCTCGACCACGGCGGCAAGGAAAAACGGGGTGTAGGTGAGCTTGAGGCCGTGCCGCGCCTCGAACGCCTTGCCCTCGCGCTCCCGAATGGCCACGATCTTCGTCACATCGACCTCGAACACGGTGTGCACGTGCGGCGAGGTGCGGCGCGACATGACCATGTGCTCGGCGATGCGCTGCCGCATGATCGACATCGGCTCGCGGTAGCTGTCGGCGCCGGCTGGCATGGCGGGGGTGGGTGGCGGGGTCGGCACAGGTGCAGCGGCCGCCACGGGCGGTGCGACCGGTGCGGGGGGCGCCACCGGCGCCGGCGTCGTCGCGCCGCGCTCGACGAACGCCATGATGTCGTCCTTGGTCACGCGGCCGTGGATGCCGGTGCCCGGGACCGACGCGATGTCGATCCCGTGCTCGCGAGCGATCCTGCGCACGAGCGGCGAGGAGCGCTGGCGCAGGAGCTCGGCCTCCTCGGCGGCCGGGGCAGGCGGCTCGGAGACAGCAGGCGGAGCGGTCGGCGCAGCCGGCGGCAGCGGGGCCGCGACAGGCTGGGCCGCCGGGGCGGGAGGTGCCGCCGCGACGGGCGCGGGTGCAGGAGTCGGGGCGGTGGCGGCCTCCTCGTCCGGCTGGGCGATGACCGCAATGACGGTTTCCACCGCCACCGTCGCGCCGGGCCCGTGCAGGATCTGGGCCAGCACACCCGACGCGGGGGCCGGAACCTCCGCATCCACCTTGTCGGTGGAAATCTCGAGCAGCGGTTCGTCCTTGACGACCGTATCACCGACGTTCTTGAACCAGCGGACGATCGTCCCCTCGGCGATCGACTCGCCCATTTGCGGCATCAGCACGTTGCTCGGCATCGCTAGGCCCTCCTCGCACCGCCAGTGTGGTCAATCCCGGCTCCCGGCCGGTCATTCCCCAGCGCCCCCGCCACCCGGTCCCGGGTCGAGGGCCGAAAGGCAACCTCCTGCCGGGCCGGGCGGCCGGGCAGAAGCGATCGACTCTCGACCTTCGACGCCATCTCAGATGTGGATGGCGAGGCCGTGCACGGCCTCCGCCGCCTCGTGCAGCGCCTCGTGCAGCGTGGGGTGGGCGTGGATGACGTGCGCCAGCTCCTCGGCCGTGAGCTCGCCGGCCAGCGTCGCCTCGGCCTCGGCCAGCAGCTCGGTGGCGTGCGGGCCGACGATGTGCACGCCCAGAATCTCGTCGTAGCGCGCCTCGGCCACGATCTTCACGAAGCCGGCCGACTCGCCGAGGATTGCCGCCTTGCCGATGGCGGAAAACGGGAAGGTGCCCACCTTGACCTCGTAGCCCTTTTCCCTGGCCTGCGCCTCGGTGAGGCCGATCGAGCCCACCTCGGGGTAGCAGTACGTGCACGAGGGGATGCGCTGCGGGTTGATCGGACGGGGGCTGCGGCCGGCCAGATGCTCGATGGCGACGATGCCCTCCATCGACGCCACGTGAGCGAGCCACGGCGTCGCGGTGAGGTCGCCGATGGCGTAAATCCCCCGCTCGTGGGTGCGGCCGAACTCGTCGACCACGACGCGGCCGCGCTCGACCTGGACCTTCGTGTTCTCGAGGCCGATGCCGTCGAGCACGGCGACGCGCCCCACCGCCACGAGCAGCCGGTCCGCCTCGACCTCGATCGCCTGGCCCCTGGCGTCGACGCCCGTGCAGCGCACGACCTGCCCCTCCACCGCCGCCCGCTCGACCCGCGTTCCGGTGTGGACCGTGATCCCTTGCTTGCGGAACGCCTTTTCGACTTCCGCCGAGACCTCGGCGTCCTCGAGCGGCAGCACGCGGTCGAGGAGCTCGATGACCGTCACCTTCGAGCCGTAGCGCGCGAAGATCGAGGCGAATTCCATTCCCACCGCCCCGGCGCCCAGCACGGCCAGGCGCGGCGGCACCTCGGCGAGCTCGAGGATGTGGTCGGAGTTGAGGATGCGGTCGCCGTCGGCGGCGATGTGGGGGAGGTTCCCGCAGCGCGAGCCGGTGGCGAGCACGATGTGCTTGCACTCCATCGTGACCCGCGAACCGTCCGCCTTCGCGACCTCGACGAGCCCGGCCCGGAGCACGCGACCCGTGCCCTGCACCCACGTCACCTTGTTCTTGCGGAAGAGGAACTCGATTCCCTTCGCGTTCTTGGTGACGACCTTCTTCTTGTGGGCGTGGGCGGCCGCCAGGTCGAGCCTGACCTCGCCGCACGCGACCCCGAACCGGGCACCGTCGCGAGCGTGTTGGAGCAGGTCGGCGGTGTGCAGGAGCGCCTTGGTCGGAATGCACCCGCGATGCAGGCAGGTGCCGCCCAGAAACGGGTCCTTTTCCACCACGCACGCGTTGAGGCCGAGCTGGCCGGCACGGATCGCCGCCACATAGCCGCCCGGCCCGGAGCCGATGATCACCACGTCGTGCTGCATGTCCGCCATGCTGGATCCCCCTGTCGCCCGCCGCAGCGGTGAGCGATTCTAGCCGCAGCCGGCCCGTCCGGTCGAGGGGGCGTGGTCAGGGCCGTCCGCCGGCTGGGGTCGGGCCGGAGGTGGAGCACGGCGAGGCCGAACGTTCCCGGGAGGTGGAGAGAGCCGACGAAGCATTCGACCTTTTCCACAGCGTGAGGCGGCGACCGGCGAGCGGGACCGTGCCAGGTGGGAGACCCGGGACGCTCCCGAATTTCGAGCTTCGACCCTCGACCGGGCGGGGGGCGGGCGGAGGCACGGGTCGATAATGGGGCATGCTTCCGCTGCCTCCTCGCTCCGTCGCGGTCGCCGACCTCCTCTCGCTCGGCTTCGCGGCGGGCATCGGCCAGGCGGTGCTGCTGCGCGAGGCGATGGCCGCGCTCGGGGGGTCGGAGCTGGCGTGGGGGGTGGTGCTCGCGGCGTGGCTGGGTGGCATGGCGGCCGGGGCCCGCGCTGGCAGTCGGGGGGGGGCGGGCGGTCCGGCCGGCCCGGTGCTGGCGCTGGGCCTCGCCCTTGTCGGTGTGGTCCTGCTGCGGGCAGCGCCGGCCGTGGCTGCGAGGGCGCCGGGCGAGGTGCTGTCGCTGGCGCGCGCCGTGTGGGCCTGGGCTGCGGCGGTGCTGCCCGCATCCGGCGTCGGCGGGTGGGCGTTCTCGCGGCTGGCCGCCGGTGCCGGGGGGGCAGCCGCGTATGCCTGGGAGAGTCTCGGCAGCGTGGCGGGAGGGCTGGCGTTCACCTTCGCGCTCGCGCCGCTGGGCTCGGCGGCCACCCTCCTGGCGGCAGCCGCGGCGGTGGGTCTCGCGGCGCTTGCGGGCCGGGGCCGAGTTTGGCTGGCGGTGGGCTGGGCGGCGGCGCTGCTGTTGGCGGCCAGCCCGACCGAGCGGTGGCTCGCCGAGCGCGCGTGGAGGTGGTCGGGCCGCCCCGGCACTCTCGCCGTGGCGCGCCACACCCGCCAGCAGCGTCTGGAGGTGTCCACCGGCACGCCGGCAGCGCTGTACGCCGACAGCCGGCTCGCAGCCGAGCTGCCGGACCCGTACCGGGCCGCCCTGCGGGCGCACCTGCTCGCGTTGCTGCACCCGCGGCCGGCGCGCGTGCTCGTGGTCGGCGCCGTGCCGGGCGAGCTGGAGCCGTACCTGCTGCGCCACCCGGTCGAGCGCCTCGACGTGGCGGTCGAGGACCCCGGTTTGGCAAGGCTCGTGGAGGAGACGCACCTCGCCCCGGCGCTCCCGCCGGAGCAGGCGGCCCGGCGGTACGCAACCGCCGGCGACCCGTTGCGGATCGTGAGGCGAGGGGGGCCGTGGGACCTCGTGATCCTGGCCGATGCCGACCCCGCCACGCTGCGCGCGCACCGCACGCGGAGCCGCGAGTTCGTGGCTGCGTGCCGCGGCGCGATGGCGGCGGGCGGCGTGCTGGCGGTACGCGTCGGAACCGGCGACACATACCTGGGCGGCGCCGGAGGCGCCCTTCTCGCCACGCTGGCCGCCACGGTGCGGGCCGAACTCCCGGTCCTGGCAGCGATCCCTGGGGAGGAGATCTGGCTGGTCGCCAGCCGGGACGAGCTGGGGCTGTCGGCCGAGACGCTGGCGGACCGCTGGCACGAGCGGGGCCTCGACGACCCACTGTTTCACCCGGGCGTGCTGCCGGTGCTGCTGGACCGGGCGCGGGCGGAAACGCTTGAGGCGTTCCTGCGGCAGGCAGCCTCGCCGCCGACCACCGCCGCTTGGCCGCGCGCCGTGCTGCTGGCGGCAGCGCTCGCCGAGGGACGGGCCGAGGGCCGGCTGGGGCGGGCGCTGGCGCGCCTGGAGCGTCCGGCCGGGTGGGCGCTGCCGGCCGGCCTCGCCGCGTGGGGAGGGTGGCTGGTGCTGGGTGGGCTACGGCGGCGCGTGAGCCGGGCGGGGCTGCTGGCGACGGTGGGACTCTGCTCGATCGGCTGGTGGCTGCTCATGCTGGCGGCGTGGCAGGCGACGCGGGGCGCCGTGTACGCCGAGGTCGGGGCGCTCAACGCCGTCCTGATGGCCGGGCTGGGCGCCGCCGCGCTCGGCCTTGGCCGGCGGCCGCACCTCGCCGAGCGCCGGCTGCCAGGAGTGCTGGCGTCGGGGGCGGCCGTCTCGGCGGCGATGGTCGCGTGGTGGGTGTGGGGCGGAGAAGCGTGGGCCGTGCCGCCGCTGCTGCTGCTGGCGGGCGGCGCCGCGGGCGCCGCGTTCCCCGGCGCTGCGGCGCTGCGCGACCGGCGGGGCGAACCGCTCGGGGCGCCGCGCGGGTTCGCCGCGGACGAGCTGGGGGCGGCGCTCGGCGCGGCGCTGCTCGGGTTGTTCGGTTTGCCGGTGCTGGGTGCCGTGCGGATGGGGCTCGTGCTGGGCGGGCTGTGCCTGTGCGCCGCGGCCGCGGCGACCCTGGCCCGGCGTCGGTGGTGATCCAGGCCACAACCTGGCGGCGCGAACGGCGTACAATACACCCGCTGTGGACACAGGACGCCAGACCGAGGCGCCGCCGGCGTCCGCAACCGGCCGCCATCGCGGCCCGGCCCTCGTGCCGGCGGCGCGGGCGGGGCTGCCGGCCTGCGCGGGCGCGAACCGACACGAGGACTGCACGCGATGAACGTGGACGACGATCCGATCCTGCCAGTGCATCGCTCCATCCGCTCCTACCGTCCGGAGCCGGTCGGCGAGGCCCTTCTCGAACGCCTGCTGGCGACAGCCCAGCACGCTCCCACCGACGCCACCGCCCAGATGGCGACGCTCATCCGCGTCCAGGACCCCGAGCTGCGGAGGCGCGTCGCCGCGCTCGCCGGCGAGCAGGAGCACGTGTGCGAGGCCGCCGAGTTCTTCGTCGTGTGCGCCGACATCCACCGACTGCACACGATCCTGACCGCCTCCGGCCTCGTTCCGGGCCAGTTCCCGGGGGTCGGCCTCCTCTTCGCCACCGTGGACGCCTCGCTCGTGGCGCAGCGGCTGGTCGACGCCGCCGAGGCGGCAGGGCTCGGCACCTGCTGCATCGGCGGGATCCTCGACGGCGTCGAGGACCTGATCGAGCTGCTGGCGCTGCCTCCGGGCGTGGTGCCGTTGTTCGGGCTGTGCCTCGGGTGGCCGGCCGAACAGCCCCCGGTGCGGCCGCGGCTGGCGCTCGAGTCGATGGTCCACACCGACCGCTACGGCAACTACTCGGAACCCCGCATCGCCGAGGACGTGGCGGCGATGGCGGCCATCACCCGCAGCGGCGACTGGCTGCGCGTGCTTTCCTCGTACTTCGCCTCGGGCGGGGTCATGGAGGAGCGCGAGTGGCCCTGGCGCCGCGCGCTCGCCCGCCAGGGGTTCGCCACCTGGAGGGAGTGACCCCGCCGCCCGCCCGCCCGGTTGAGAGTTGAGAGTCGAGAGCCTTCCCCCGCACCCCCCACCCGTAACCACCCCCGCACCGCCACCCCGCCTGGCCCCGACCGACCGCCCGGGGCGGCGCGGAGGTGCGCGCGCACCAGCGTGAAGGTGGCGCTGCCGAGCGCGCAGCCACGCAGCGGTGGGCGCGCGGCCCGGGTTTCGTCCATAATCCCGGCTGATGGGTGATCGCCGTGCGAACTGGGGGTTCGGTATGCGAGCACAGGCTGTGGGTGTGTCGGTGCGTCTGCTTCTCGCCGTGGTCGTGCTATCGGCCGGGGTGGTGTGGGGGCAGAGCGTGGT